>CAKVLH010000005.1 GCA_934757245.1 uncultured Candidatus Melainabacteria bacterium | reverse complement strand
CCATTTATTTCAGTAAAAGGCAGAGCTTTAAAAGATGTAATTAAAGACCCTGTATTTATCGAAACAGTAAATAAATGTAAAGACTGTAAACTTTCTTGCGTTGGTAACTATGCACTAGACGCATCAGGCTTGTGGAAACTTGAATGGCCTGCAATTAAGTCATTAATGGAGATTGCTATTACATAGCAATTAAGGAATATGTGTAGAGAAATATAAATTAAGGAATAAAAGAGTAAATATGAAGAAAATAGCGATATTATCATTATTAACACTATTAATAAGTTCAACTTGTTTTTCTATGAATTCAGCTTTTGCAGAGAGCAGTAGAAGCGTTTTTAGAAAAAACAATAATTCAAAAGTTGTTTCTCCGAATTATTGGGATGAAAATTCTGCTAACGAATATAAACAATATATTAAAACAAAGGAACAAGATGCTTTTGCCAATAATTACCAGAGTTTAACTCAAAATGCGAAACAAAAAGAATTCAGCCAAGTAGAAAAATTATTTAATGGAAACGATATTGAGAAAGTTACAAATCCATTATTTCAAGTTGGCTATAATATATTTACTGCACCAAGTGCCGGCATGAATTCTACCGGAAAATTTGACGATAGTTATAAATTGAGTATCGGTGAAAAAGTAAGTGCTTATTTATATGGTGATTCTGTTGATGTTGTTGCTATTTCCGGCTCAAATCTTCTTTCTCCTGTTGTTCAAACAGAAGTTGATTCAAAGGGTAATATTTTCATTTCTGGTATCGGTATTGTGCCAGCTGAAAATAAGAGCATTAAAGATGTAGAATCTGCGATTAACAGATTAGCATCTTCTAAATACAATAACTTGAAAGTTCGCTTGAATATTGCTTCAGGTCGTGATTTTTCAGTATTTGTTTACGGTCAGGTAAATAAACCGGGTAAAGTTGTAATTAATAATAATTCTTCAATTATTGATGCATTAGGAGCTGCAGGCGGTGTTAAGAAAACAGGTACTTTGAGAAACATCTCTTACACAAGCAATAAAAAGACAAGGACAGTCGATTTATATAAAACTATTTTTAGCGGACAAGACGATGATATCATTTTACGCCCGAACGACAAAATCTTTGTTGGCGGAATTGGTAGTGTTGTAGCTTTGAAAAATGGGGTTTCTGTTACAGGTATTTATGAAACAAAAGACGGTGAATCTTTGCAAAAACTTGTTAGCTTCGCCGGCGGATTGCTTCCGGGAACTCAAACAAGCGAAGTTACAATGACAAGCTTGGATAAAGATACACTTCAAAGAACTGCGAAGAATGTTTCTTGGACAGAAGCTAAAAATACAAAACTTACTAGCGGTGATATTGTTGAATTCAGAGAATTATACAATACAGCAGAAAACACAGTAACTCTTCAAGGTAACGTAAAACATCCTGCAACTTTCGCTTACAAACCTAACATGAGATTGTCTGATATCTTGAAAAGTGAAAACGAACTTTTGGAAGAAACATTTATTACTCAAGCAGTAATTCGTCGTGTTTCAGGCAAAGACAATACAATTGAAACAATTCCGGTATTTTTGAAAGAATTTTTTGCAGGCGCAAATGACCCATTATTACAACCTCGAGACGTAATTAATATTTACAAAAATACGAATACTGAATTTGTTGATGTTTTCGGTTGTATTAGCATGCCTAAACACCTTACTTATACCGACGATATGCGCTTGGATGATGTTTTAACAGATATTCAATTTGTAGATTCCAATCTCGACCCTGACGATGATAACAATGTTAACGTGTCTTTTCAAGAAGAAGGTTCTTCTGCTTTGGTTGGTGGAACTACAAGCAAAGCTCGTGTTATTTCCGCAGAAAATGTTGCTGTAGAAATCTTAGGTGAAGACGGTTCTACTCAAGTTTATTATTTATACGACATTATGATTAACGGAAATACAATTAAGTCTATTTCCTTAATGCCGGGGGATAAGATTTTCTTCAGAACCTTAAGAAGCAATGAAACGATTAAGAACGTTAAGGTTTCAGGTTTCGTTACTCACCCGGGAGTATTTAGATTTGTAGAAGGTAAAAGACTTGTTGATATGATTACAATGGCGGACGGACTTACAAAAGATGCTGATTTAAGAGGAACTGTATTTGTAAGAAAGAATCTTCAAGCTAAGCAAGTTTATTTGGCGCGCAAGAATAACGAACGCGATATCAGCTTGTTGGAAGGTCGTCTTGCAAGCGGATACAAACAAACGGATTCTTCTATGGAAGCTAAGGCTAATATGATTTCAATGCTTAAAGAAGAAAAAAATGATTACAGAAGCAAATACACAGGTCAAATAGCCTTGAATATCAAGAGCAATAATTTGGGCAAAGTTAGAGATATTGATAATATCGAAGTTCAAGACGGCGACGAGATTTATATTCCAAGAATGTCAAACCACGTAAGCGTTTTGGGTGAAGTTTATAACGAACAATCTTTTGTTTACAGACATGGTATGACTGTAAAAGGCTATATCAAAGAAGTTGGTGGTTATACACCAAATGCTGCAAGATTCCGCGTTTACAAGGTTGGTGTAAACGGTAGAGCAGTTAAGGCTCATGGCTGGACAAAGATTGCACAAGGCGACACAATTGTTGTTCCTAGAAAAATTGCCGGCAACGATTGGTTAACTCCGCTTTGCGATACACTTAAAGGCTTAGCGTCAATTGTGGCAACAGCGTTTGTAGTAACAAGATGGTAGGAGATAAATGAAAACTTTATCAAAATCAGTAATAATAATGTTTTTGTATGACGCTTTAATTCTCGGATTATCAAGCTACTTTTGGTATGCCAAATTCAATTTGGCTTCCAAAATGCTGATTCCGGCGGTTTTGCTAATCGTTGCAACAGGCTTGTTTACTCTGTTTTTGAAAGCTAATTACAAAATCAGAGAATTCAATAATACGCTTAAGAATTGCTATTTGCTTTTTGAAGGTGTGATTTTCTCGCAAATTCCTGTAGCAATTTTGCTTGCATTTTTCAATCTTAATCTTAGCTTTGCAAAATTCTTGATTCTTAATACAATTACGATTTTTGCATTGTTGAAAGTTTATAGAATAATTTTTCATTATTATTTGTTCAATTTCAAACGAGTAAAAAACATTTTAATAATGGGTACAAATAAAAATGCAAAACTCATTGCTGACGAGATTATGGCGAAAAAAGCTTTGAGGATGAATGTTGTCGGCTTTGTCCAAGATATGACTTATGATGCGGTTTGTGTTTCTGATTCGACTCAAATTTATATAATGCAAGACGGCTTGGCGAAGATTATTGCGGAGAAGTCTGTTGATATCGTGATTGTAGCAATTCATAGAAGAATGGAAGAAGCTTTGCTGACGGAAATGGTTAATTCTATTCCTCGCAGAGTGAAACTTTATACAATGCCTGAATTTTATGAAATGGTAACTGGGAAATATTTTATTGACAGAATGTCAATCAATGGCTTGTTTTTCAACTTCATGAAAAACCGCTCACTTACTTACGACATCTGCAAACGTATCTACGACATAATCGCCGCAACGATTATTTTGACAGTAACCTTGCCGATACTTTTGTATATCGCAATCAGAGTAAAGCTAACAGACGGTAAGAATCCTCTTTACACTCAGAATCGAGTTGGTAAGGGTGGAAAAGTTTTCAAGTGTTATAAACTCAGAACAATGTTTGCAAATGATTATGTGCCAAAGAATGTGAAAAAAGGCGGTTATGCAGAAAATCAAGATGAGGACGATAGAGTGATTCCGTTCTGTAAATTCGTGAGAAAAGCGAGATTTGATGAGATTCCACAAATGATAAATATTTTGAAGGGTGAAATGTCTATTGTTGGACCAAGAGCCGAGTGGGATGATTTGGTTAAATTGTATTCCAAAGATATCAATGGTTATGCGGCTAGAATGTGGACAAGAACCGGCTGGACAGGTTGGGCGCAAATTAATCAAGGGCATTGCGTGAATGAAGATGATGTAACTGAAAAATTGCAATACGATTTGTACTACCTAAAACATCGCAATTTATTCTGGGAAATCGGAATACTTGTAAAAGCCGTATTCTTGGCACTAGGAGGCAGACATGAGTAAGAAAATTTTATATGTAACAACAAGACTTCCATATCCTCTGATTGGTGGCGATAGATTACATATTTATCATTATCTTTCTGAACTAAAAAAAAGAGGACATGAAATTACGCTAGTAACTCTAGTATCGGAAGATGATGATTTAGATGGTGCATTAAAAGACAACAGTTTTTATACTAAACTTATTCCTGTTAAATTTAATAAAAAACTTGCATATTTAAATGCAGTTAAAGCTGCGTTCAACGATAAACCTTTTATTGTTGAATATTTCTATTCCAAAGCTATGCAAAAAGCTATTGACAATGAAATTAAAGCCAGCAATTATGATGTTATTATCGGTTATATAATACGTTCATTACCATATATTAAAAAACATAAAAACATCAAGCGTATCGTTCATATCTGTGACTCAATGTCCATGATGTATGAACGCAGAATTAAAGAGAAAAAGAGTTTCTGGGACAAATTTAAGATTGGAATAGAATACTTAAAAGTTAGACACTACGAAGATTTATGTTGTAAAAACTCAGATGTTCAAGTAATGATATCAGACGCTGATTTTGATTATCTGAACAAATTTACAACAACAGACAAAATGAAGGTTATCGGTCTGGCTACGGACACAGAGTTTTACAAACCTATGGCGTGTGAAAAGAGAAATAATATCTGTTTTGTAGGTTCCATGCAATATATTCCAAATTCTGAAGCTGCAATGTACTTTGCTACAGAAGTTTTTCCTATTATAAAAGAAGAAATCCCTGATGCTAAATTCAAAATCATTGGAGCTAATCCGAGACAGGAACTCTATGATGCGACAAAGGATATTGAAGGTATTGAGATTACAGGAAGAGTAGAAGATGTAAGAGATTATATGAAAGACTGCTCTGTTTCTGTTTGTCCAGTGCGGATTGCTGGTGGAATACAGAATAAAATTCTTGAAGCAATGTCAATGGGAATTCCTGTTGTTACAACGCCTGAAGGCGCAGAAGGAATTGGAGCAAACGAAAATATTTTAGCTGTAGCTAAGACAAATGAAGAATATGCACAAAAAGTTATTGAGTTAATGCAAAATAAACAAATACAAAAAGAAGTATCAGTAAAATCGAGAGAATTTATAGTAAACAATTTTTCTTGGGAACAAATAGGTGAAGAATGGCAATTTGTAATTTTAGAGGTATTAAATGGATAAAATCATAATAGAAGACGGTTTAAGTCTCGTACAAAATAGAGGAGTTGGACAATACACACAAGGAATTGCAAACATGTTGCAAGAATTGGGTATTAACTATGAAATGCAACGAAAAAATAAACTAGAAAATATTAAAAATAATATAATACGTCGTATACTATATTTAATTTGGTTAAATACATTTTTTTTATTAAAACTTTTATTTACTAAAAATATAACAAAGGTAATTTTTACATCTACAATTGTTCCGATTATAAAAATAAAAAATATTGAATATATTTCAGTATTACACGATATTTTATCAACGATTCATCCTGAATGCAGGACAAAAATTCAAAATGTTCATGCAGATTTTTCCACATTTTGTGCAACACATATTGCCGATAAAATAATTACAGTTTCTGAATTTTCAAAAAATGAAATTAAGAAACATTTTAAAGTAAATGATGATAAAATTTTTATTGTTAATTCTTCTTGGTCTACAAATTTAGAATTTGATTCAATTAAAAATACATTAATATTGAATAATTTTAATACAAAACCAAAACATTATATTTTATCAGTTGCTACAATTCATAAGCATAAAAATTTACAATTGTTAATAGATGCATTTGAAATGTACAATCAAAAAAATTCCGATATAAAATTAATTTTGGTTGGAGCTAACGGAAATAATAAATTACTCACAAATAATCAAAATATTATTTTTACAGGTTTTATTTCAAATGAAGATTTAAGTTTTTTATATCAAAATGCCTTAATATTTGTTTTTCCTTCTTTGTATGAAGGTTTTGGTACACCTTGTTTAGATGCCCAAAAATATAAAATACCGTTAATTTGTTCTGATATTCCTGTTTTTAAGGAAGTTGCTGGTAAAGGGGCTTTATTCAGTAAAGTAACAAAGGAAGACTTTGCTAATACAATTGAATTTGCTATCACAAATGACATGACCCCTTATATAGAAGAAGGACAAAAAAACTTAAATAAATATTCAATGTGCAGCATTACAAAGCAATTAAAAAAGGCTCTATATTAAAATGTTAAAATTAAATATGAAAAAAATATTATTATTAATTTTGGCTCTGTTACCTTTACAAGTAACATTGAGAATGATTTTTAATTTACCCGTTTTTTTGTTATTAATATATCCTTTTATCATTTTAGCAACAATTTATTTAATAATAAATAGAAAGAAAATAAGAATTAATAAATATTTATTTAAGTATATCTTAATAATATTAATAATTTTTTATTGTGAAATGGTCATATCAGTTTTATTTGGATTGCAAAATGTAATTGATACTCACATTCCTTTTCAATATTATGTAAAAAAATATTCTTTTTTTTGGGATGGCAATGTTATGTCTTCCATTTTTGCGGGTATTATACGTCCTTTTGTTTATTTTTATTTTTTTATAATAATTAATTTTATAATAAAATCTGAAAATGACATAAAAAAACTTGTAAAATATCTATTATTAATAGCTCTTATTTCAAGCATATATTCGATTTATCAACTTATAGCATTTAAGTTGGGACTGCCTTATTCATCAATATGTTCTGGTCATGATGGTGATTTAATAACTTTTTCAGGGATAAGGCGTTGTGAAGGTCTTTTTTATGAACCGGGTCCTCATGCGACATTTTTATCAGTAATTTTTGCAATTCTTTTTTGTCAAAAAAAATCTGCATTTTTTGCTAAAACACAAATTTGGTGGCTATTAATCATTTTAATAACATTTTCAATGTTTATTACCTGGTCTCCAATTGGAATTTTAACACCATTTTTATCACTGATTTTTCTAATTTTCTTAAAATGGAATTCTATTTCTAAAAAACTAAAAAAAACAATACTTTTTTTATTTTTGGGAATTGTACTGATTTTGCCAAATATTTTTTCTTTAATAGAAAACAGTTCTAATATGTTTATAAAAACAACTATAGAAAAAATAGCAATATTAAATTATAAATATGATACAAATATTCAAGGTGGAGCAAGATCAAATAGAAATTATATTGGGACTTGTATTTTCTTAAACAATAATAAGCTTTTAGGCATTGGACCAGGAAATGACGGTTTTTATTATCCTCGTTATGGAAGTTTCGCAACTGGCTGGTTACCAGACAAAGGTATTGTTTTAAATAATAATTTAAAAATCCTTGTTGATTCTGGTATATTGGGTTTTTTAATTTATTGTATTTTATTAATTTTTCCAGCATTATATAATATAAAAATTAAATTATATAAGAAAAAAACTACTAAATTTTTGGATAATTTTATTAATTCAATGTTTTTATCAGAATTTCTGTTAGTATTTTTAACATTTACATCTCAAGTAGAATTTTTTCAACCATTATTTTGGATGGTATATTCATTGTTATGTATATCAATAATATTGAAAATTAAATATTTAAAAAATGGAGATTTTATTTATGAAAATAATTAACGATTATAAAATAGTAAGGTTAGTAAAATGGGGAATTTATTATATTTTTCGACCTTTTATCATACTTGAACATCAAGCATATAACAAATTAAAAAGTATTTTTAAATTAAAAAAAATACGTAGACTTTTTGCAACAACAGGAAATATTTCATTAATTAATTCCCTTTCGATAATTGAAGAAATCGGAGACTTTAATAAATATAAAGATACATTGATGATTGATACTGGAAAAGGTCGAACAACCTTTTTTGAAAACCAAAAAGAGATTGCGAATTTGCATAATTTCAATATTATAAAAGAAGTAGGTTTTGCCTGTGGAGTTCAAGCTGTACTTCATAATCAATTTGCATTTGATGAAATTTATGCAGTAAATCATCCAATGTTTATAGAAAAATTATTACCATTATATCCTAATGCAAAAGTTGTTTTAATTGATGAAGGTGCCGGTTCTTTAATCAATTATAATTCTGATAAAATACAAAATTTACAAAAATTCAAAACTCATAAGTACTTAAAGAAATTAGATTTCATAGGATTAAATAATTTATCTAAAATAAAATTTGAAAATATAGAAATAAATGAATTCCGAAATATTTCCAACAAACTTTCTGAAAAATATCCGCTAAAATACAAAATAAAACCAGAAGATAAAGCTGTTTTATACTGTGGAATTTATTGGGAAGTTACAGGTTTGAGTAGAGAAAAGTTCATAGAAGTTCAAGCAACTATGCTTAATGATTTATTAAATACAGGGTATAAAATTTTATATAAACCTCATCCTAGAGATAATGATTTTTTTGGCTTTGATAAAAATTCCAATGTTATATTTATTGATTCTAAATTCCCGATAGAATTATATAATCTTGATGTTGTTGCTATCACTTCTATATCTTCAACAACTTCTTTAACACCTGCACATTATTGGAATATACCTTGTTTCTCTAATATCATAAATGAATCATTAGAGAATGATGATAAAGCAGAAAAAATTTCTTTAATAAGAAGAATAATAAAAGAATACTCTCCCAATTATCAGGAATTACTTAAATTTGATGTTAAAAATTTATCAAAAAACGAATTAAAACAACAATTGCGAGATTTTTATATTACTTTTTTAAAAACTAAACCTTTGTTATCAGAAAATAAAAAAATTAGAGAATATGCAAATAAATATTAAACAAGAAAATACTGAAAAAAAAGCACTTAAACATAACACTATTGCGTTAATGATAATACAAATTTTAAATTATGTATTACCATTCATTACTTTGCCTTATGTGGCTCGTATATTCAGAGTTGAAGACTATGGTGTTATATTATTTGCACAATTATTAACAGATTATTTTTTAAGATTAGTTATGTTTGGATTTGATTTTTCGGCAGTTAGACAAATTGCAATCCATTCTAATAATAAAAAAGTAATAAATCAAATTTTCAATTCAGTATTATCTGTACAAATAATATTTTTGATTTTTGGTTTTTTATTATTAAATGTTTTTATATTTTGTATTCCCAAAATCACTCAATATTGGTTAATTTATTATTTTACTTATTTAAGTTTAGTTGGAGCTGTATTTACTTTTAATTGGTTTTATCAAGGTATAGCAAGAATGAAATTTATAACGATATTGAACATAATTACTCGTACAATTTCATTAATATTAATTTTTAATTGTATAAAAAAATCAGATGATTATATTTGGTATCCATTAATTAACTCTTTGGCAATGTTAAGCGCAGGCTTTATAAGCATCTTTTTTGTAAAAAAATATTTCAATATTGAGTTTTATATACCCAAAATTAAATCAATCTTAGGAACTTTAAAGTATAGCAGTCAGTTTTTTTTAACAAAAGTTTGCATAGCTCTTTATCGTTCAACAAATGCTTTTGTCTTAGGATTTGTTGTTACATCTTCTGCAGTAGCTTATTATGTAGCTGCAGATAGAATTTTTTGGGCAGTTTTTTCGTTGTATTACACTTTTGTTTCTGCCCTTTTTCCATATATGTCAAAAAACAAAGATATTATATTTTTCAAAAAAATGTTAAAATATTTAATAATTCTATCAATAGGAGCTTCTGCATTTTTATTAATAGCATCTAAATACTTAATATTAATATTTTATTCTTCTAAGTACTTAGTATCTATAAAAATTTTGCAAATTTTTAGCATTTCTTTTGCTTTTTACATTTTTGTTGATACATTAGGTTTTCCTTTGCTTGGCACATTTGGATATGTTAAGGAAACCAATCAAGGTTATATTTGGGGTGGAATTTATAACGTTTTGGGTCTAATTATACTATATTTAGTAAATCATTTTACTATTTATAGTGTTGCAGTATTAGTGTCATCTACATATTTAATAATGTTTTTGCATAGATTGTATTATGTGCTTAAATACAAATTATTAATAAAGGAGGAATTATATTGAAAATTCTTTTTTTAGATTTTGACGGAGTTTTGTTCGATACTGTTTTGGAGTCATATTTGCTTGCAAGATATGCTTATTTTGATATCGAACCTTTTGAAAAAATTAATGAAAAAGAATACGAATTATTTCATTCCGTAAGATATTTGATTACACATTCTTGGCATTACTATTACATTATGAAGCTAATCGGAGATGGGGTAAATATTGAAGATTTTCCGCAAGAATACAGGAATACCGTATCACATAGAAACGAAAAAACAGATAGCGAATTTGACAAAAAATTTCAGGTAAAAAGAAAAGATCTAATAGAGAATCATTTTGATTTTTGGAATAAATTAGACAAACCTTATCCGTTTTTTGATAAAATCAAACCACTTGCAGAAAAATTGAACATTATAATCGTTTCAACAAAAAACGAAGAAGCTATTTTAAGACATTGTAAAGATTATGGTTTAAATATTGAAGAAAAGAATGTTATCGGAAAAACCAAACTTAAACAATATGGTTCAAAGAAAGAATTTTTGGAGTATTATATAAGAGAAAATAAAATAGACAAATCAATATTTATAGATGATGCAATCTCTACCATAATAAATTGCTCGAACATACAAAACCTGAATGTTTATTGTGCAAATTGGGGTTATGTTGCAGATAAATCTGACGGATTAAACGAGGTAGAAATTTTAAAAATAATAAAGGAGTTATAATATGGGAAAAGTAATTAAGGCGTTAATTCCGGTAAGGGCCGGTTCACAAAGAGTTAAAAATAAAAATATAAAACCCTTTGCAGGAAGCTCTCTGTTGGAAATTAAAATAAAACAAATGCAAAGAATAAAAGAAATAGATGGAGTAATAGTTAATTCAGATAGTGAGGAAATGTTAAGTCTTGCACAAAGCCTTGGAACACAAATTGTAAGAAGAGATAACTACTATGCAACAAGTGAAGTTAGTGCAAATGACTTCTACCAAAATATTGCAGAAAACTTTGATGCAGACGTCTTATTATTATCAAATGTAACAAGTCCAATGATAAAAGATGAAACAATTATTGATGTGATAAGTAAATTTGAAAACTGTGGCGGTGAATATGATTCTGTAACAACCGCAACTCCTGTTAAAGAGTTTTTATGGAAAAACGGAAAAGCTTTAAATTATGACCCAAGGAAAAAACCTCGTAGTCAAGATTTGCCAGAAATTCTATCTTTAAATCATGCTGTGGGAATAATGAATCGGAAAACAATGATTAAAGCTAAAGATATTGTCGGATTTAAACCATTACTTGTGCCAATATCCCTGGAAGAATCTGTTGATATTGATAATGAAATAGATTTTGAATTTGCAGAATTTATGTATAAAAAATATAGGATGAATGATTTATGTCAAATATAAAAGTTCTTGATTGTACGCTACGTGATGGCGGGTACATAAATGATTGGAATTTTGGAAAAGAAAAAGCCCAAATTATTGTAAATCTGCTCCAAAAAGCTAATCTTGATTACATTGAAGTCGGATTTTTAACAACAAAAAATTCAACAAAAGACCAAACTTTATTAGATTCTTTTAATAAAATCAAGACTTTTTTACCCGAAAAATATGATAAAAATAGATTGTTCGGAATGATTACATATGGAGAATTCCCGATAGAGCAAGTGCCAGAGGTTAAAGATTCTGCTGTGCAAGGAATAAGAGTTATCTTTAAAAAATCAAAAAGAAAAGAAGCACTTGAATATTGCCAAAAAATGATAAAAAAAGGGTATAAATTATTTATCAATCCTACTTTTACAGATCAATATACAGATGAAGAACTACTTGCTTTACTCAAGGAAATCCAAAATATTCATCCTTATGGTGTTTCTATTGTTGATTCAATGGGTGTAATGAAGGAAAAAGACCTGCTTCGACTATATTACATAATTGATAACAATTTGACGAACGATATAGCACTTTGTTTTCATTCTCATAACAATTTGCAGTTATCTTTTTCAAATGCTCAATGTTTAATGAAGGTATGTAATGACAGAGAATTAATAATTGATTCTACGGTATTTGGTATGGGTAGAGGAGCAGGAAACCTTTGCACAGAGCTTATCACACAATACATAAATGATAATTATAGTGGACATTATGATATTGTTCCAATTTTAAAGATTGTTGATGAACAAATTAATCCAATTTTTGCTAAAACTCCATGGGGATATTCTGTTCCTTATTATCTTGCTGCAACAAATCATTGTCATCCGAATTACGCAAAATATCTGGTCGATAAACAGACTGTTCCTGTTGAAATAATTAACAAACTTTTAAAATCTATACCAAAGAATAAAAAAGCAGGATATGACGTTAATTTAATCAAACAAATTTACCTTGACAACTTTTCTAAAAATATTGATGACTCTTATGTTGTTAAAAAACTTAAACAAAAACTCAAAGACAGAAATATTTTAATAATGGCTCCGGGAAAATCATTATCAAAAGAGAAAGATAAAATTTCCGAATTTATTAATTCTAAAAAACCTTATGTTTTATCTTTGAACTTTATTCCTCAAGATTATGATATAGATTTTGCATTTATTTCTAACATGAAACGTTTTTCATCACTTGATGATTATGATAAACCAATGTTTGTAACTTCAAATATTGAAAAAATCCCAGAAAAAGCAAATCTGCTGAATTATTCATCATACCTGAATAATTCAAAAATGTACGATAACGCAGCATTGATGTGTTTAAAATTATTAATCAATATAGGTATAAAAGAAGTTAATATTGCTGGGCTTGACGGGTTTAGTAATGTTCAGACGGAAAACTACGTAACGAGTGATTTAATTAATAACGCACGAGAAAATGAGTTTGATGAGCGTAATGAAATTATGTCTGAAGAACTAAAAGAATTGGGAAAAGATATAAAACTTAATTTTCTAACAAAAACTTTGTATATTTAATTTTACTATTGCAACAGAAAGTGTAAAATTATTAGGACAAAAGCATACTATTGTTTATGAAAATAAATTATCAAACTAAATTGCTAATAAAACCGCAAAAAACATAATTTTGCTTAATGCGATGATATAATATCTATATTCAACTTAAATATTTTTTTATATTAAGAACTACTTCACTTTCATCAATTATAAGATAGGGTCTTGCAGGAATTGTTGTTTTCTTGTTTTTACTTGCTTGACCTCCGAGTTGGTGAATTGCTGCGTAAATCTTATTAGAACCAATAATGGCAGATGTATCATCATATTGAGTTGTAACAGATAAAGCCAATTGTCCTGAAACTTGCAGAATTTGTCCGGGATAATGACCAGTCTTTTTTCTTGTAGTTTTTGTTTTCTCTGATAAATCTTTCCACTTTGGTCTGCCTTCAACTTTAAAATTTTCTTCTGTAGAATCTGCCATTATCCCTGCAATATTTTTCATCAAAGGTCGTAAATTAGAAGTTTTTTGAGCAATTTCTAATAATGCTTTTTCAACTTCTTTGTTATCAATTTTAATTTCTATCGGCTCATCTGACATTATGAAGTTCCTTAATAGGATAAGCATCTTTGAGATTGTTCTTTACCTAAAATGTTTATATTTCTTCCAACCTCAATAATTATTTGCAAATTCTTGTACCTCTTCTTTTGTAAATTTACCTTGCGGATAATTTCCGGCTTTAAATACTTCAAAATATTTCATAAATTTTAAACCTTTCTTAAGGGGGAAATGCTTAGTTTTCTTTTTGAAGTATAGAATACCCTTTGTATTCGTCTCAACTTGCAATTGCAAGTTATTTTTGCAAACTTTTATAAAATAATCTTATATTTGAGATATAATAATTAAAAAAGAGGAGTAATTTATGCAACAAAACATGTATTACATGCAACCTGATGAACTAGATGAAGACTTAAATATAGATTTAAAAAAAATCTTTATGATATTTTGGAGTCGTAAAACTCTAATATTAAAAGTATTCTGCTCTGTACTAGCATTTTTTATTTTGCTTACATTTATAATGCCTAAAAAATACAAAGTAGATGCTGATTTATATATTAATAAATCCAATAATACAAACCTTGTTGACATAAACCCTTATGCAATTGAAGAACTTGGTGCCGGCGGTGGAATGGCAGCTCTTATGTCTGGAGCTTCTGGAGGGTTATCTAATGAATTAGAAATAATGCAATCTCCACTTGTAATTGACAAAGTCATTAGAGAAAATAATTTAGTTGTAAAGAAAAAATGGGGCATTATTCCAAATCGAAAAGAAGGTGAATATATATCCACAAAGACTTTTCTTAAAAAGAATATTTCAATTGAAAACAAAAAAGGTACAAATGTTGTAACTATTGAATACAAATCAAAAAAACCTGATGTTGCATATAATGTTGTTTGTTCAATTATATCAAATTACATAGAAGTAAATCGTGACTTACACACTGACAAGGCAAAAAATGATACTCAAGTTTTGCAAAAAGAGTATAACAAGGTTAAAGCAGGTTTGAATAAGCAAATGAATGCAACAAGTGGTTTACCACAGACTGCTATAACAGGAACTGGAAATTTAGCGGCATTAAGTGGTGTTTCAAAATCAGCTCGCCAAGCACTATCTGCAATACAAGGTCAATACTCATCCGGTGCTAAATCCCAAGTTGCTGTGGCTGAAGAAGAAGCAAAGTTAACGCAAATTGCAACTAAGCTACAATGGGCACAAATGGTGCAAGAGATGTCTGACTCATCAAAAGTTCTTGTACTAAAAGAACCTGTTCAATTGAGAGATTTTGAAAATTCTTCTCCTAAATTATTAATAAATATTATTTTAGGAATCGTATTTGGAGCAATTGCATCTTTATTTGCAATTATTTTAGCAGAAATATTGGATAAAAAACTTTCTTTCTCAAAGTTAGATGAAAATATTATTTACAATGATAATAACAATTTCTTTAATATTCAGAAAATGTTATTAGAAAATAAAGAACAAAATATCAGTTGTATTATTTTTAATAATCCGGAACAACAAATAATAAACTTGTTTAGCAAATTTAAGAATTTAGATTTAATAAAAGCTGATATTTCTGAAGAATTAGTAGATAGCGTAGCTAAGGCAGATGCAACTATTCTTTTTGCTAAGGTTGGTAAAACAGATGCTACATTATACAAAAATATAAAAGAAATTATTAAAAAGAAAAACAAACCAATTCTAGAAGAAGTTTTAGTATAAGTAATAAAAAGCCGAGTGATGCTCGGCTTTTTTATTGCGATGGCAAGTTGAATATTATAGAACAAAGGGTTGGTGATTATTTTGAGAAATAAAATTCAATGGTATTGGTTACGCAAAATTGTGGGGAATAAAACTCGTCCACTTTTTTTAATGTGTCCACATGATACAAAATAGTTTAAAAGAGTTAATATGCCATTGATTCAGAGTGATTAATTTAAAAGATTTTGACAGAACATTATTTGGAACAATGGTTTTAAATCTAGAAACCAAAAAGTTGGGAATTGTACTTTACACTTGGACAAATGTTTATGCAGATGGAGAAATCCCATTTGCAACCTGCGTTGATGAAAATGGCAAAAAATACAATATAGAAATGGATTCAATAACAGCTATTGAAAACTTGGATAATAACAAACTAATTGTTGATAATCCAACTTTCGGCTCCTAAATTTGTAAATCTGAATCTTCTAAATTCTCCACCCAACTTTTGCAATTCTTCTATTACATTATATCTAGTATTATTTGGACAATAAAACATAAAGAAGCCTCCACCACCGGCTCCGGAAATTTTTCCTCCAGATGCACCAGCATTCATAGCGGTATTATAAATGTTATCAATTATTGGATTAGAAATTGCAGATGACATTTGTTTTTTATATTCCCAACCATCATTTAATAACTGTCCCATTTGATAAAGATGTCCGGTTAATAGGGCTTCTTTCATATCGTAAGAATATTGTTTTAATTTGTGCATCGCGTCTATGGCTTTTTCATTCTTATTTTTCGCATTTTCAGCTTGACTTTCAATGATTTTGGCTGATAAACGACTCGTTCCTGTGTAATATAATAACAAATTGAATTCTAATTCATTTAGGTATTCTTGTCTTATACGTAATGGATTTACAAGCACTTTTTCTTTATTAAATTCCATAAAATTAAAGCCACCAAACGCTGCTGCATATTGGTCTTGTCTTCCGCCAGCCATATTCAGGTCTTCTCTTTCAATGCTCCAAGCGATATGTGCAAGGTCGTATTCTCCGAGTGGTAACTTTTGCCACTCTTGAAATGCTTTTACTATTGCAACTACAAGGGTCGATGACGAACCCAAACCACTTCCTGCTGGAGCATCAACATAAGTAGTAAGAGTAAAACTTAAGGGTTTTTTAATATAATCTTTTACTAATCGATTATAAACTCCTTTTAATAAATCAAACTTTCCATCAATTGACAATGACAAAGAAGAATCAAGAATACATTGTTCATTACGGTCCGCGCAACAAAATTCAATTTTACCATCATTGCGGGGTTCTATTGTTGCATACGCATACATGGTAATACAAGCATTGAGCACAGAACCTCCATATAAATCACAATAAGGACTTACATCTGTTCCACCACCTGCTAAACCAATTCTTAAAGGTGCTTTTGCTCTAATTATCATTATTAAACTCCCTTTATTTTGTCATAACCTTGCTGAAAATAGCTTCTTCTACTAATGCACAAATAATGTGCCCAATCATAATATGTGATTCTTGGATTGTTGGTGTACTAGTAGATGGTACTTTTATTATATAGTCACATAAGCTATCCATGTCACAAGGTTTTGAGCCAACTAATCCCACAGTAATCATACCTTTTCTTTTTGCTTCTTCAATTGCTAAAATAATATTTTTAGAATTGCCAGAGGTTGAGATTCCAATAAATATATCACCCTTACAACCATTGGCTTGCACTTGTCTAGAAAAGGATTTTTCATAACCATAATCGTTTCCGATTGCAGTTAATATTGAAGTATCAGTAGCCAGTGAAAATGCACTTAACCCCGGTCTATCAAAGAAAAATTTTGAAACAAGTTCTCCTACGATATGTTGAGCATCTCCTGCAGAACCACCATTGCCGGCTGTTAAAACCTTCTTTCCATTTTCATAACTTTTTACAATTTCATTAGCAATGTTTTGAATTGTATTTAATATAGTTTCATTATTTAAAATTTTGGTTTTTGTCTCTATTGAATCTTTAATATAATTTTTAATATTCATTGGAAACTCCTATAGAATTCTACTTTTCAAATATGGTAACTTAATGTTATCGATATCTTTGTTGTCGCCTATCATTATTGATTTTTTCAAATCAATTCTTAAATGTTCACAAGCCTTTAATATCATTCCGGGGTTTGGTTTTCTTAATAAAGTTTCGTATGCATACTTATCAATTGTTGCATCTTTGTGGTACGGACAGAATTCAATATCATCAAATTTAATCCCATAATTAGTATTATAAAAGTCCTTGATTCCATCAAACCCTTCTTGCATTTGTTCGAGCGTGAATTTGCTTTTACCAATTCCTGCTTGATTAGTTATCATTACAATATAAAAATTTTGATTTTTATATTGTTTAACAATATCAATAGTATTTTCTATGATTATAAAATCTTTACCATGTGGATATTCCGTATTTTCGATTAGTGTGCCGTCTTTATCGATAAATAATGCCGGCTTAATTTCCTGAGAAAGCTTATTAGGAATTAAATCTTGCGCTTTATAATAATCATCCGGAATTCCTATGTCAATAAAACAACCTCCCAATGGTAAACCATACAAATTATTATCTTTTAATAATTTAGGAAATATTTGAGTTTCTAAAGAAAGAAATTCGTAATAAAAATCTTTTGTATATCCTTCCAACGCGGATTTATGAATATAATAAATCCCACCATTTATGTATCCATCAATCTTATTTTGTGATAACTGTCCTTTCTCTATAAACGATTTAACTAAAAAATCATCATCAGTTTCAACAAAACCATACCGATTCACATCATTTGTATATCTTAAAGCAATAGTAATAGGTTTATTCTTCCCAAAATCTTCAAGTAATGAGTAGTCGATGTCAAAAAATGTATCACCATTAATTAGAAAAAATTCGTCTTGTAAATTATTGAAAGCATTAAGAATTGCTCCGCCAGTTCCTAGTGCTTTTTCTTCTTTAACAAAAATTGCATTTTTCAAATCTTTAAAATAATTCTCAATACATTCAGATTTATAACCTGTTAAAAAAATAAAATGATCAAAACCTTGTTGTTTAAGAGTCTGGACTATATATTCTAAAAAAGGAATATTCTGTATAGGAGCCATTGGTTTTGGAACATCAGAAATAACATGTGATAACCTTGTACCAAAACCTCCTGACAGTATTACCGCTTGCTTTGACATAAATTCTCCTATTTATGAACACATGATAAAAGACTATTTAATTATATCACAAACTTATAATTCTTAATAACAGCTGTTAAAAATATAGATGACTAGAAACTTAAACAAAAAAGTTAATATGGGAGTTTTACGAATTCTAGCGATTTAAATAATATCTTCTAACAGATCAATATCACATTCTTTAGGAATATATTTTTTATGTTCTTTATAGAATACTTGGAGATTATTAAAACCTTGACGGTACTTTGAAATTTAAATCAGTTTGAGGAAAGCTGAAGTTTCCGTGTTATATTTACAATTGAGGCAGGTTGTTAAAGATTACTTGGGTTAAACAATAGCCTGTCTAATTATATCTATATTTAAGTCTTCATCAAGTTCATCGGGTTGCATGTAATACATGTTTTGTTGCATAAATTACTCCTCTTTTTTAATTATAATATCTCAAATATAATTTCTTTTAATAAAAAATTATGTGTATTTAATAATATTAGCCATATGGCTAGATATTGTATAATCTTTAATATTTATGAGATAATTAAAATGCTTTATAAATTATGAGGAAAGGATAGGAAATGAGAGTAGAAAAACAATCAACTGTTTGGCAGTCAAATTCAATGGGCTGTTTTGACGGATTAAAACTGAAATTCAATAATTTTGTGATTGACCAAACGTTAAATTATTTGGGCAAACATTACAGCAAGCAAAAGCTTATCAACCTTGCAAAAATCTTTGAAAAAATCGCCGGTTCTAAAGGCGGAATAAACCACGCAAGAAGAATGCAATGGTTATTTGAATCAGAACATCCGCATCTTTTGTGGTGGAAAAAGATTTTGACAGAATTACACCCAAACTGCCGTAACAAATGGATTAAAAACTTTTTTGTTAACGGATATTATGGTGATAATTTGAGAAAACGCTCTGAGTTCAACGAAAAGAACGGATTTTTCCCACCAACAGTTTTGTTATCTTCAATCACAAAAAGATGTAACTTCCATTGTAAAGGTTGTTGGGCTCATGAGTACAGTGTAAATGATGACATTTCAAAAGAAAAATGGAGAGAAATCTTTACAGAAGCTCGAGATGTTATGGGAATTCACATTATTCCTGTTGTTGGTGGCGAACCTTTTGCAAGAAAAGAATTCTTGGAACTTGCGGAAGAATTTAACGATTGTGCGTTTATTACATTCACAAACGGCTCTTTAATTACTGAAAAAGTTGTGAAAAAACTCCAAAAATTAGGAAACGTTCACCCAATGTTTTCTCTCTGGGGATTAAAAGAAGATAACGATGCCGTTCGTGGTGAAGGTTGTTTTGATATGGTAATGCAAAAAATGGATATGTTGCGAGAAGCAGGTGTATTCTTTGGTGCAAGTATTACGGCAACATCAAAAAGCTGTGATGAAGTAACATCAGATGAATTCATGAAAATGTTATCAGACAAAGGCTGTTTGTGGTCTTGGTTCTTCCACTATGTGCCGGTTGGTGATAGTCCGGACGTAAGTTTAGTTCCTAATGCAAAGCAAAGACAACAAATTTTGAAAGCAGTTTACAACGCAAGAAATACGCTTCCTATGATGACTGTAGATTTCTGGGGGGACGGTCCTGAAATGATGGGTTGTATTGCAGGCGGAAGACAATATGTTCACGTTAATCCAAATGGAGATGTTGAACCTTGTACTTTTGTTCACTTGGCAACACATAATGTTAAAAATTGCACTCTTACAGAAGCTCTTGCTGCTCCGTTTATGAAAGCTATTAGAGATGGTATTCCTTACGAAGACGGAAATATGCTTAGACCTTGTATGATAGTAGATAGACCTGACGTTTTGAGAAAATATTATCAAGAATTCAAACCTTACGAAACTCACGAAAATGCGGCTGCGTATTTGACTGACCCTAAAATTACTTCTGAAATCGACAAGTATTCAGAAGAAGTTAAGGAGATTCTTGACGAAGACTGGAGAAATAATCTTTGGATGACGATTTTCCCTCTAGAAGGCGAATATTACGTTGATAGAGATAATTTCTGCTCAAAAGAAAAGCCTATACACAAATGTTCAGGACATTGTGCAGGTTGTGGAAAATAATATGAAAAAATCATTGTTGCTACTTGCAATATTTATAATTTTTTCAATAATAGTGAAATCTTGTCCCATAATAAATTTATGGGACAAGGCTTTCATTTTGCATTTGCAATGTGTTTTGAAAAATCTGCCTTTGTGGATTCCGTTACTTCCTGATTGCAAATTGTATTCAATAATGATTGCTCTGCCTTTGATTGTTGGAAGTATTTTGTTTTTCAAGAAAAGAGAGTATAAATCAATCGTCTTTTTATGCTCAATTCCGCTTGTTACGTTTCTATTGAACTGTATAATTAAACCACTTGTACATCGACCAAGACCGCCATTTGAAATTCAACTTGTAATTCACCCGCATAGTTTTAGTTATGTTTCAAGCCATAGTTTGGTTACAATGTGCCTATGGGGAATGGTGATTTATTTTATTCATAAGTATTGCAAAAACAAAGTTTGGCTATTTGTTGGCATTATTCTATCCATAATTTGGATTTTGTTTGTCGGGATTTCAAGAATTTGGCTTGGAGTCCACAATCCGACAGATGTAATCGGGGCGTATATATTGGGGTTATTTTTGTTATCTATTTACACAAAACTTTTTTCAAAAGGAGTAGATAATGAATAACGTTCTTGTTGTATCAAATTTTAGTGCCGGAAGAAAACGAGCCATAAAATACAGGCGAAAGATTCAAACATTGCTTTTGAAAAAACAAACACGTTTTCAATTTATAACTATTGATGAATTGCAAGACGTTGATATGGAAACCTTTGACACAATTCTAGTTGTAGGCGGAGATGGAACAGTTAACAAGGTTTTGCCATATTTAGTTAATACAAATAAAACTTTAGGAATCATTCCTACAGGTACAGCAAACTTGTTAGTGGCAAATCTTGGGATAAATAATGTGTCAAAGGCTTTGAAAGTTATTGATATAGAAAATACCACTAAAATTGATGTTATGACAGTTAATAACAAACTTTCTGTTCTTCGTTGTGGGCTAGGGTATGACGCTGATATAATCGGAAAAACTCCTCAATCATTAAAGAATAAATTTGGATATTTTGCCTACTTTATTGCCGGAATAATTTTTGCACTAAGACTTAAAAATAAAGAGTATTCAGTAATTATAAATAATGAAATGCGAACAATTAAGGCTTCTTGTATTATTGTTGCAAATGCAGGAAATATGTATAAGAGTTTGTTTTCGATTGCAAAGAATTCAAAATTAGATGACGGTTTGTTTGATATTTTTATACTAAAAACTCAAAATCCGATATTGTTTTTCTTTGAATTTTTAAAGATATTGTTGAACTTAAAAACAAATTCACGAATTGCAGAATACATTAAGGCTAAAGGTTTTAAGATTAAAAATAATTATAGTTTGGCTCATATTGATGGAGAAAAAACAAAATTTACTGAAGATTTAGATTTTGGAATTATGAAGGATTTAATTAATATTTATTCGTGCTAATCTAATTTCTGTTTAAATGTCCAGCTCCCCTATCCTTTTATCAATTCTACATGGAGAGGGTGCTGAAGGCGGGAGAGGGTGTTATAAATATAAACCACCCCAGATAGTAAAAAAAATCAAACACTTTTTGACTTTTGCTAAACTGAAAGTATATAATAATATAAAAGTAGAGGATGGTTTTATGAAAAGACGACTTATTAGTTTAGCAATTTTTCTTAGTCTTGCAATTACACCAGTTTTTGCAAAATCCTATGAGCCGGTTCCTTCTAACGTAAAATTACCGGCTAAATACACCCAAGAATACATAAATAGCATTTCTGATGAATATAAAGATATTTCAAACGAACAAATTTTTCATGTGGCTTTAGACATGTTAAAAGATACATCAGGAGAATTCTCACGCAAAGCTTTATTAGGATACAACGTTACTCAAATGCCTGTCAAAGTTATGTTTAAAGATTTATCCGAAATAAATGAAGCCTATGCAACATTTGATGCTGTTGGTTGGAAAAAAAGAGGACGTTTGTACGTTTATATCAACCCTAAACATGAATATGCACCTCCGGGAGCTTTAGCAGCACTACTTGCGCACGAAGCTTTACACCAAGATGAATATAATTCTCTAAGTGAAGAAACTTATGCTTGGACAATGGAAGCAATTGTTTGGACAGAAATTCTTAAACGTTATCCGGAATCAAACAACTTGGAATCTACTCTTGTTACAAGAGAAAATGTTTTAAAACAACTTTTAGAAAAAGGTAATCATACAAATAAGTATATTAAGAAAACCGTTTTCGCCAATGAAGGTTACAAAAATTTACCATTAACTTCACCGGGATTCAACAATCAATAAGCAGTTGATTATTGCAAGCTGGTTTCAATATAATCATCTTCAACACCTTTATAATTAATTCGTGAAGATGTAATCGGTTGTCTGTAATCATATTTATTGATAGAACGAGATTCTACAATAACAGAAGGTGGTAAAATCGACCATTTATAAAGCGCTGTAGACATTCGTCTGAAGAATTTATCAAGCCATTCAATCTTTTGTTCTTTAGAAACTTGATTATGCTTTTCATAAACAAACTCTGTCTCTAAAAGGTCATGATAACCTTCGTTTTTGTTTTCAACACGCCAAATAATTTCATCCAAGAATTCGTAAGGCATAAGTGCATCTTCTGCAATAAGCGGTTTTCCTGTTTTAGGGTCAATTGCAAGTTCTGCCCCCGGTTTTTTAAGAATAATTGCCTCCGGAATAGCATTCTTGTCCTCGCGGTTAGCATTCATCCAACGCGCAAATGCAAAGAGTTTTGTCTTAGGAACATCCGCAATCGGAGCAAAACCACCGGACATATCGCCATTTATAGTTGCATAACCCATATACAATTCTGATTTGTCAGAAGTTGCAATCGGAATACAAGAAGCAAATTCATTACTAATACCCCACAAGAACATCGCCCTAGAACGCGCTTGAATATTATCAGGCGTAAATGAAGTCTTGTAACGTCCGTCCCACTTACTTTCAACGGTCTTAAACAGTTCATTCAAACACTCCGTTGTGGTGTCAATCATTGGACGAATTGTCGCCTCTGTAAAATTGATACCCAAATTGTGCGCTAATTGTTCCGCATCAGATTTGCTTTCTTTACTTGTGATGTGAGATGGCATAGAAACCCCAAATACATTTTCTTTACCAATAGCGTCAGCTAAAAGAACAGCACAAACAGTAGAATCCAAGCCTCCGGATAATCCTAAAACTGCACGTTTAAAACCACATTTTTTAAAGTAATCACGAATTCCCTGAACAATAGTTTTATATGTTCTCTCTAAATCGGATTCGTATTCCAGCGTGAAAACTTTTTGTTCATTCAATGATTTATCCAATCCTTTAGTAAGCGGATAGATTTTGCCGATTTTTTCTTTCGGATTAACAATCAAAAACTGTTCTTCGAAAGATTTTGCTCTTGCTAATAATTTCCCGTCCGCATCAAACACTCTACTTGAACCGTCAAAAGAGCTGTTATCAATTGCACCAACTTGGTTAACATAAACAATTGGAGTTCCATATTTTTTCGCAATGAATGATAGCATATTGTGTTTCAATTGCTCTTTTTTGGCTCTTGTTGGTGAAGCTGAACAATTAATAAATATTTCGGGATTTTCTTGTGCTAGTTCGTCAATCGGATCTTTTTCGTACAAGTTTTTATCAAAAAATTCTTTATTGTTCCAACAATCTTCACAAATTGAAATTCCATATTTCTCAAAAATTTTACTGCAATCTTTTATCGCATCTTTATCAAAAATACCCAAAGTTTCTGTCGGTTGAACTCCTACTACCGGTGAAGGTTCAATATATCTGTAGTCATTAAATTCTGAGTAATTCGGAAGGAGCGATTTTCTAATAATTCCGGCGATTTTTCCATCTTTTAAAATTGCAACAGAATTAAAATATTTTTTACCTTCCGCGTCTTTTTTTCGAGGTTCAACAAATCCTACAAGAGCAGTTGTTCCGACAGTTATTTTTGCTAATCCTTTTAGCCATTTAATATTTTCTTCAACAATAATAGGATGTCGATCAATTGTATCTTCAATCGGATAACCCATGAGTGCAAGTTCCGGAAACACAACTAAATCTAAGCCAATTTTGCAAGAATATTTAATATACTTAGCAATTTTTTTGGCGTTGTATTCTATATTTCCTGCAATCGGATTTATTTGTGCCATACCGATAAAACCACCGTTTGAAACAATGTTTTTAACCCCTTCAACAATATTTTGCGGGATTTCTTCTCCATGAGAAAACCTTTTATCTGCTATTTCGGATAGTTCGTATAAATTCATTTTTACCTCGTCTGTTTAGACATACAACTACAAGACTCTTTAGCGCACAATACTGTCAACAACTTCTCTAAACGCGCCTTCTCCACCTCTGGCAGTTGTAGTCAGAATTCCTTTTATTGCTTTTACTTTTGCAACTGCATCAGGAACTGTAATCGCATATTTTGCAAAACTTAGCGCTTCTACATCATTAATATCATCACCTATATAAACAAACTCGTCTTCTTTTAAATTGTAGCGTTCAACTATAGATTTGATAACATCAATCTTGATTCGAATTCCTTGATGCACTTCTTCAATATTAAATTTTTTAGCAAGAATCTCAATTGCTGAATTTTTTTCGCCGGAAATTATTCCAATATGATACCCGTTTTTTCTAAGAATTGAAAACGCCATTACATCTTTAAAATTAAGTTTTCGTGTCATTTCGCCTTTAGAATCAATATAAACGCAATTGTCTGTAACAATTCCGTCAAAATCTGTAATAACAAATTTTATACTATCGGGTAAATTCAAAGTCATACTAGCGCACCCTTCTTAACTTTTCAATAATAGGAAGCTCTCTGTCGTAAACAACTTTTACTCCATCACCTAAAAGAATCGGAACTTGTCTTATATCTCTTACCATGTGATAAAGTCCAGCAGTTTCAAGGCTTGCTGCTTGGTCTGACCCCCAGTTAGTCCTATCATTCGTAATATGACGTTCTACCGAATTTGCACCCATGACAACAGCTATAACAGAAGGAGTTATCCCTCTTTCATGACCTGAATAACCGATTGGGCAAGAAAATTCTTTTTTAAATTCAGGAATAACGCGCAAATTCATTTCTCCGGTATCAGAAGGATAAGTCGATGTACAATGATAAATAACAAGATTATCTTCGCCTAAAATTGATACAGCATGTCTAATTTCTTCCATTGTACTCATGCCCGTCGAAAGCAATATAGGTTTGCCTTTTGATTTTGTATATTTAAGCAAATTATCATCAGTTAATGAAGCTGAAGCTATTTTATAACAAGGAACATTAAATTTCTCAATAAAATCAACAGAAGCTTCATCCCAACAAGATGCAAACCAAATTATCCCCTTTTTCTTACAATATTCATCAATTTCTTTATATTCAGCTTCACCGAATTCCAAACCACGTTTTAAATCGCCATTAGTATTTCCAAATACACTTTTTCTTTCTTTTGCCAGTTCTTCTTTCGTATAAACGACATCAATTGTTCGTTTTTGGAATTTAACAGCATCACATCCAGTTGTTACTGCTATATCTATCATCTTTTTTGCTAAACTAACAGAACCATTATGATTAATTCCTATTTCAGCAATTATAAAACAAGGATAACCATCGCCAATTACCTTATTTGCAATTTTCACACACTTAGTCATTAGCACTCCTCTTAAAACATTTAGCTCAAATATTTCTTATACAAAGCAAATTCGTCAGGATCAACTTTATGCTCGTTCTCTTTTTCTTCAACAACATGATTTGTTTCTTCTGTCGCAGTATGGAACAATTTATCTATAATTCCATCAGAATTTTCTTCATCTTCAACATAAATATCCGAGATTTCAAAATTGTCAGACTCTTTTTCATTTGTCTGTGCGCTTTCTTCGTCCTCTGCAACTTTTTTGCTTACAACTTTTGTGAATCCGGGAATTTCTATTTTTGGAATTTCAATTTTTGGAATTCTGATATTAGGAATTTCAATCTTTGAATATTCCCCTTCTTCAAATTCTTCGGGCGGAAAACTTCCCAAATCTTTAATTAGATGAATTGAATTTGTTGATGCTCCAATTAACATTCTTTTTCCGTCAAGTTCAACGACATGTAAAGATTTATTATTACCTAAAGGAGTTGTTGAAACAACTGAAACATGCGAATTTGCATTCTCACCCATTTGTTTTTTTAAGGTTACCAAACCTAATTTATTTAATTTTGCGTAAATAATTCCTGTTGCATAAATCAACAAAACAACAAAAATCAGCGAAAATACTATAGATACAAGATTTGGTTCTTGTCCGATTGATTGCGTTGTTAACGTATTAGTAGCATCATTGGTAGTAGATACAGAAGATGCTTGCGCAGCGTTAGCCAAAGGTTCCGGCAAATCCGGTAAAATATCAAATCTATCAGCCGCATAAACGCAAGATGCGCTTATTAAGCAAAATACTCCCAAAAGTAATCTATAAATCTTATTCATCAATAAATCCGACTTTTCTTAAGGTTTTAGGCTCAAATCAAACAAGAAAACCCCGTTTAAAATATCCTTCTCCCTTATACTCCTTTTCTGCTATAATTGTATCATAAAATATAAAAATAGGACAAGTATGGCATGCTAATGGAAATATTGAATTTTTACCTTGCAGACAAAAGTGCTTTTTGTATTCATGTATTGAATATTTTTGTTCTTGGGACACTGATTTTTTTATTCATTTTTGCAAGACAAGCAAGAAAAAAATGGTCAAAAATCAATGACTATTTCGGAGTTATTACCAAAACAGTTAACTCTGTTCGTTACGGTGATTTATCTAAAAAAGTGGAAAAAATGGATTTGCCAAGTACAGAACCGCTTGCTGAAAGTATTAACCGAATGATTGAAACGCTTTATGACAGAGAAAAAATGATTACAGAATATCAAACAGAGCTACATAGGCAAAATAAATTCTTAGAAGCAGTTATCAATTCGCTTTCAGATGGATTAATCGTAATTGACGAAGATTACAATATATTAAGAGCTACACCTAAAATCTGCGAATGGTTTAATGTTCAAGGTAAAGACTTAATTGGAGCTTCTTTAGCAGATTTTGTACAAGTTGAAAAAAACAAAAATTTACAAACTCTTAATGAAGATGATATATCAATCGAAAATGACAGAGCATCAAATTTTATCGCAAGTTCTATGGAATTAAAACTGGAAGATAAAAAACGCAGGTTTATTGTAATTATAAAAAATGTTACCAATCAAAGAGAATTAGAAAGCCTTAAAGAAGACTTTGTAGCAACTTTAACTCATGATTTGAAAGTTCCGATTATTGCTGAAACAAACATGCTTGAACTGTTTTTAAATCAGAATTTCGGTCCTATTTCTGATAAACAGGAATTTGCACTAAAAAATATGCAAGCTTCAAATAAAGAACTTCTTGATTTAGTGCAAATTGTACTTGAAACATACAAGGTAAAAGATGGCAATGTTCGCTTGTACAAAGAAAATGTTAAGCTTAAACCGTTTATTGAAGAAATTATTGAAGAAATGCGTCCAATAGCAAATAAAACCGGCAATCCGCTTAATTTTGACACAAATCGTGATATTTGCGTAATTGCAGACAAAATGCAATTAAAAAGAGTTATTAAAAATCTTATTCAAAATGCCATATCATACGGTGAAGCTCATTCGCCAATTGACATTACAATAGGTGAAATACCAAAATTCATAGTAATAAAAGTTAAAGATTTTGGCGCAGGAATTTCCAAAACTGACATTGATAAGATTTTCAACAAATATTTTTCTGCGGCAAAAAAATTCCGCAAAATCGGTACCGGACTTGGCTTATATTTGGCACTACAGATAGTTAAATCGCATGGTGGAGATTTATCTGTAGAAAGCGAAGAAGGCGAGTATACAGAGTTTACAATAAAACTTCCGGCTGTAATTAATACAAATTTACATTATGGTGAATAATTATGATATTATATGATACAAAATTTTTACAATTAAAAAGTACACCGTCTAAATCTGGCAAAGATTGGGTTTACGCACACAGACCTAATGCAAAAGATGTTGTTGTGATTCTACCAATAATCGCTAATAACAAAATTTTGTTTCTTAAAGAACAACGTCCGCCACTTGTAGCAGAAGGCATTGCAGAATATTCTATTGCACTTCCGGCAGGTCTTGTAGGTGATGAAAGAGTTGGAGAAACTGTAGAAGACGCAATAAAAGCCGAATTATTGGAAGAAGCAGGTTTAATTGCAGATAGAATCGATATTAAATCACGCAAAGTTGCAAGTTCTCCTGGATGTGTTTCAGAAACTGTAACAATCGCAATTGCCTACATTAACGAATACAAGCTTTCTGCACAACCGGTAAGCGATGGCGGAGTGATTGTTGATAGAATTTTAGTTGATAGAAAAAATGTTTATAAATGGCTTAGAGAGCTGGAAGAAAATGGTATTGCACTTACCGCTTCAACTCTTGCAGCTTTATTTTATTTGAATGAGGAGAATTAATTATGATATCAAAAGGTATAAGAGGCGCAATTACAGTTGCAGAAAACAGTTCAGAAGCAATTGGCGCAGCTACAATAAAATTATTACAAGAAATGATGTGTAAAAACAAAATTGAAACAGATATGATTTCACACGTTATTTTTACGCTTACAAATGATTTAAACGCGGATTTTCCGGCTAAATATGCACGAATCAATTTGAAATGGAAAGATGTTCCAATGATGTGTTTTCATGAACTTGATGTTCCAAATTCATTACAAAAATGTTTAAGAGTTTTAATTGTCGTTAATTGTGGCGATACATTTACACCTGAATTTGTTTATTTAGATGGAGCTGAAGTTTTAAGAAAATGAAAAACATTTTGATTGTTGATGATGTAAAAGGCTGGCGTGATTTTAACACTAACGTCATGTACGAACTTTTTGGAAATGATGTTAACATTGATACAGCTGAAAGCGCAACAATGGCATACGATTTTCTTTTGCAAGCAAAACCTTATGATATAATTCTAACGGATTTGCAAATGGAAGATAGTTATTCGCCAAAATACGCTGGAGAATGGCTTGTTGAACAAATTAAAACATTCAACCGATACAACTCTACGAAAATTGTAATGATTTCAGCAGCATATAACATTCGCCACATCGCAGATAACCTAGAAGTTAACTGCATTCCAAAATCTACTGCGCTAAAATGCCTATCGGCTTATCAAGAAATTTTAAAATAAGCGTACAAAGTACAATTAATATTTTAGAGGCACACTTTTTTAATTATATTAAGTTTTGTAAACTTACGTAAACTATGTAATCGCAAGGCTTTTAACTCTTTATATTAATTTAATAAAATTAATTAAAGAACTTGCTTGACATTAAATTCTTATGTGCCATAATATAAATACACACTTTAAGTGTAGCCGAAACACTAAATAGCAAAAGAATAGAAAATATATAAACCCCAAAAATCATATAAACTCCTAGATAATAAACACTAAAAAAGACCATTAGGATGCAGAAAACAAAACCCACTCGACACACACCGAGTGGTTTTTTTTATGCTTTTAATTTTTATGATAAAAGTTTATCCACATCAAGCACAGTTTTCAGTTTCAATGCAAAAATATTATCTTTACCTAAAAGTGCAAGTTTCACAGCATCTTTTTCTGTTGTTACAATCGTGCCTTCAATATTTTCAATATCTTCTGACATATATTGGTGATGATCGTCAAAAGTTATTTTGTTTTTAATATTATAATCTTTTTCTAAGAATTTATAAAATTGTTCAGGCTGTCCAATTGCAGAAAGCGCAGTGACTTTCTCTCCTTTAGGTAAATGCACACCGGAAATTATATTGTAACAATAATCAGGTTCGACTTTGCAAAGAAGCGTGGTTGCCCCCGCCCCTTGAGGGAGGGGGTTAGGGGGTGGGGTCTTTCCCTTCATAAACTTTTTATCCAAAATTCTTGCGATTTTTTCAGCTCTTGTGTGGTCAATGTTTTTACTTACAACTATAAGTTTATTAACTCGGTTAAATCCTTCCATTCCTTCTCTTAGAGGTCCTGCCGGAAGCAAATTTTCGTTACCAAACATTTTTTCTGAATCGACAAGGACAACGTTTAAATCTCTTGCCATTTTTCTATGTTGAAAACCGTCATCAAGAATTATTTTAGTAACGCCGAGTTCTTTTATTGCATATTCAGCAGCTTTCACTCTGTTAGAACAAGTTAAAACTGCACACATATTAAGATTTACGGCAAGCCAATACGGTTCATCGCCCGCCATATCAGCTTTGTAATAAAGATTTATTCCGTCAGAAATCACGTTAACCTTTTTGTTATCGAGTTTTCCACCATATCCGCGAGAAACTATTGCAACTCTTTCACCTTTTTCGACAAAATATTTTGCGATTTCTGCAACAACAGGAGTTTTTCCAACCCCGCCGGTTGTAAAATTCCCGATAGAAATTACAAATGCGTCAACTCTTTTAGGTTTAAGAATATTTTTGTCGTATAAATAATTCTTAAATCCGCTTCCTATTCCGTAAAAAATAGAGCAGAATTTAAGCAAGTTAAACAACGCACCACGTGCGTCTTTTGTGTAATGTAGTTTTGTTATTTGTGTTTTGATGTTCATTCATTTTAAAGTGAATAGGTGAATGTTATATAAAATGTTTTGAGTTGACAGTTGAAAGTGGAAAGTGGAAAGTTATTTATATGGTGCAAAAAATTGCACCCTACAATTTTTAAATTTAAATATGTTTAATATTGAACTTATGTAATATTTGAAAAGTTTAATACAACTGTCAACTTTCCACTTTCAACTGTCAACTAATAATCTTATCCAACTACTAGTCTATTCACATCCTTTTTCTACCATTTTCCTAAACTTTTCAAAATCTTCAGCGGTATCAATTCCGACAGGAACATTGTCAACGACTGCAACTTTGATTTTCATACCGTTTTGTAAAGCCCTTAATTGCTCAAGTTTTTCTGCCATTTCATAAGGTGCTTGAGGTAATTTTGTCATCTTAAATAATGCTTCACGTTTATAACCGTAAATTCCTAAATGACCGTAAAATTTCCAACTACCGTTGTTTTCAGCTCTTTCATAAGGTATTTTTGAGCGAGAAAAATACATTGCATAATTGTTAAAGTCGAAAACGCATTTTACAAGGTTTGGATTATTAACTTCGTCAGCGTCTTTAATTTCTCTTACCAGCGTTGAAATGTCTGCATTAGCATCTTCTTTTACACCTTTAATGACAAGTTCTATGTTTGCTTGTTCTATTAATGGTTCATCGCCTTGTAAATTAATAATGTAGCCAATTTCAGGATGGCGCTCTGCAACTTCTGCAATTCTATCACTTCCGCTTTTATGTTCGGTTGAAGTCATTTCGACTTCTGCTCTGAATTCTTTACAAGCGTTATAAATTCTATCATCATCGGTTGCTACAATTACTCTATCAACCATCGGGCAAGATTTTGCTTTTTCCCAAACCCATTGAATGATAGGTTTATTGTTTGCCTTTAGTAACGGTTTGCCTTCAAGTCTGGATGAGCCGTAACGTGCCGGAATTATTATTGCTGTTTCGTTTTGTGTTGTCATTGTTGTTTCTTAAGGGAATAGGGGAATAAGGCAATGAGGGAATAAGAGGTTTTAAATTTATTATCTATGTATGCGCAAAATAAATGTATTTTTATTAAAAATATCTTTTAAAATCACTTATTCCCTTATTACCCTATTACCTTATTCCCATCCTTTCTATTTCGTTGCATTAATAAACACTGCATTTGTTTTCAAACTAATCTCACGTCCTGTCAAGTAGTTTTGAACATCTTGCATAAATTTATCTACGGTTTTTTCGTCAAAATACTTTAAGTACCTTTCTTTTGTCGAAGGTTGGTTAGGTGATGGCGGATTTACAAACCACTCTTTAACCATATTCGGCTGAACTACGTATTTTGAACGAACTTCTTGTAACTTAACTTCCGGAATTGAAAATCCTGCAATTTCCAAATTCATTTTTAAAGTATCTTCATCAAAATTACAAAGTGAATCAAGCGGATTGTCCATAATTTCATTTTCCACCCTCTTGAAATCTTCATATTTTTCTATATACATTGGGTCTAGAATTTCCCAATAACGAGTGTTTGAACGAATTATAGGTTCAAACGCACACAATTTTCCACCCGGTTTTAAAACTCTGTATACTTCACTTATTGCAGGTTGCTTATTTACAACGTGAACAAGCACAGAACGCATAAGTGCTTTGTGTACGGTACTTTCCGGAAGTGCAATATGCTCAACCGGACATTGCAAGAATTCGTAACCGGTCGTAATTCCGGCATCATCAAGAATCTGCTTGCAATCATCCAAACAATCTTGGAATAAATCTGAAAAAATAACCTTACCTGCGCAGTTTTGCAGTTCTAAAGCTTTGAACGCCAAGAGTCCGGTGCCGGTTCCTATATCTAGCACAACGTCATAAGGTTTAATTTCTGCATAAACCATAATAACATCCCTAACAGCTTCAAGCCAACGCATAGTTTGCTCTTGCATCTCAGGAGTTAAGCCGGCAAAACGATTTTGTTTAAGCCATTGCGTCCAATTTTTGCAAATCTCACTCATATAATCTTCCTTGTAACCGTACCAGAAAATTATACTATAATTTGCATTTTAGGGCAATTACTTGGAAAGTGCATTCAACAATTCTTTTAAGAAATCAAAACCTTCTTTAATATTGTTAGCCAATGAATTTTTATAAACATCTAAAACTTCATCTACAACAATTCCATTTGGAGCTTTATGACCATATCCGCCCAAAACTCGTCTTTCTTTATGCATCAAGCAATCTATAGAATTGTCCGTTAATTTCATAATAGTTTCAGAACCGTCTTTCATTGGAATATTAAATTGTTTAGCAAATTTAGAAGCATTTGCTTTGCAAGAAATTGGTGAAACATTGTTTACATTCATGAGAATCTCCTTTTTTGCTTAACTTTGTTTTAACTCTGTTGTTTTTATAAAACCGGTAAAAATTTTTTTTGCTAGTTTTTTATAAAAAAAATGGAGCTTTTCATGCATGAAAAGCTCCATTTTTAAATTTAATTTTAACTACACAGCGTAAACACTAACTTGTTTTCTATCGCGTCTGTGAGCTTCAAATTTAACTTGTCCGTCAATTAAAGCGAACAAAGTATCATCTGAACCGATACCTACATTGTTACCAGGGTGAACTTTTGTTCCTCTTTGGCGAACAAGGATATTACCGGCTTTAACAATTTCTCCACCAAATTTTTTAACGCCTAATCGCTTCGCTTCGGAATCACGACCGTTACGGGTGGAACCCATACCTTTCTTATGTGCCATTTTTATTCTCCTTTTATTATATTATTTTTATTGGTTGACGTTTGTAATTATTTATCAACCTCTATTGAAACACCCATTTTGAAAGGGTGCGAGTCCGATTATTCTTCAGAAGTTGCTTCTGATTTTGCTTTAGAAGCTGTTGTTCTGATTTTGCTAATCATTACTCTTGCAAAGCCTTGTCTATGACCTTGTTTTTTTCTATAACCTTTTTTAGGTCTTTGTTTGTATACGATAACTTTTTTAGCTTTGTCATTTTTTACGATTGTACCTTCAACCTTAGCGTTAGCTACGTATGGTTGACCAACTTTTGATTTTTTGCCGTTAACAATCATAACAACTTTATCAAAAACTACTTTAGCGTCTTTTTCTTCGCCTAATAATTCAACGTCTACATAACGTCCTTCTTCAACTTGGTATTGTTTACCACCTGTTTCGACTATTGCGTACATTGCATTTCCTTTCTTTTTGAGGAATCGTAGAGTGCATTTTGACAATTTTCATAGCGCAAGATTATTCTAATTTTACTTCCGCCTGTCATCGTGTCCCTTGGCACCCGTTTAGATACGATTAACCTATCTAATACTATTTATGTTTATATTTAAGCATAATTGCAATAATACTGTCAAGTTTAAAGCTTCAAATTTGTTTACAAATCATTATTCTATTAGCGGTTTTCCATTGATAAGATTTATGTTAGAATCATTTTATGCTTAATAAATTATCAACAATATTTGAATGTTCCAGAATTTTTGCACTCCCAATGACAATTATGTCTTGGCTTGTCATATTTACATATTCTACTCTAGCAGCCGGAAACGTTAAATATGGAATAGTCGCACTTATAGCAGTGTCATTGGTTCATTTGGCGGCAAATATTCTGGACGATTATTTCGATTATAAAACTTTAATCAAACAAGTTGATTTTGATAAAAAAGAATATCTCAAAAACTCACAAAAAACGAAATGTAGATATTTAGTTTCCGGTAGAGTAAAAGAAAGAGATATTTTAATCCTTTCTTTAATATATCTTTTAATAGCATTGACAATCGGAGTATTTTTTTACTTCAAATGTGGAATTGGAGTTTTTTATTATGCTTTAATTGGTGGTTTAATCGCAATTTCATATTCATTCTTATCAAAAATCAAACTTTCTGAAATTGCAATTGCTACTACTTACGGGCCGGCACTTTTTGGCGGAATTTATTATGTTATGACAAAAACATATTCTTGGGAAGTTTTTGTTTTATCAATCCCGACTGCAATTGTAACAGTAATTTTGCTTTATATTCATACAGTAATGGATTATCAATTTGACGTAAATGAAGGACATAATACAATTGCAAACTCATTTGATTCTCCACTTGATTCGTTAGTTGTTTTAAAATATTTGCTTATTGTAGCATATTTAGCACCAATTCTCTTATGCTTGCTAGATATTGCAGATTGGCAAGTTTTGCTTACTTGGTTTACAATACCGCTTGCTATAGATTTGTACCAATCAATGATTGAATATACGACAAATTCAGAATCTATACCTAAACACAAATGGTTTCATTTTCCAATGGAAAATATGCGTGGCGCGCCAAGTTTTATGACTAGAATGTTTCAATCTAGAAATTTGGCAATATATTATACGATCTTATTAGTTTTGGGTTTAGTTTTTTCAATGAATTAGTTTGTGAACGCTAATAAACGAATTGGTTGTTGAAAGTGAAAAGTAAATTTTCACCTCACCCTAGCCCTCTCCTGCAAGGCGAGCGAATGCGCTTACGGCACTCAATCTAATGTATTTTGCTCCCTCTCCTTTCTTATATTTACATGGAGAGGGGGGCTGAGGCGGAAGAGGGTATTATAAAACTAGAATCAGCTGACAGTACTCAAGGAAAGCCTTTTATTTCATCAACCCAGGTTCGGCGTCAGAGCCTGTAACTTTTTTTCTTAATACAAATGTGAGTTTTGGAAGTGCAACAGCTAACAAGACGCTACTTATTCCTACATTTGCAAGAATGTTCGCAGATTTTGCAACCAACGCTTTTTTTGCAAATTTATTGATATCGCCGTTTTCCCTTGCTTGTTTTGCAAATTTTTCAAGTTCTTTTTGGAATGTTTTAATTTTCTTTTCATCTACAAAAGCTCTTGGGTCTCGAACTCTGTTTTTTAAATACTTAACTCCACAATATCTTTCCGCAAGTTTTGCAAATTTCGTGTCAGGATTTTTGTCTAAAAACTCTATAATATCTTCATTTGGAAGTTTCAATTTATTATCTTTTATATTTGCTAAAAACTCTTTGTCATTCAATAAATTCGGGTCGAGATTAACATTGGTCTTGAATATTTTATTAGAAAGTGAATCCAAACCTTTTGCTATCCAAATCGGTGCAACAAAATTTAAAAACATCATCATTGACATTTTAAAACCATTTTCCATTGCTTCATACTTGTTGCGCGCAGTTCCGACTCTGCCAACAGTTAAACCTCCGTCTGTCAGAGCCATTTTGTGAACTGTCGGCATATTTGCTAATGTTGCTGCAATACCTTTAAATGAAGGTGCTGTTTTTCTATCTTCTACAGGTTCTAGTTCTTTAAACTCTTTATATAAAGGCTTTATTGCTTCTTGGCGTTTTTTGATTTTATCAGTCAATGCAAAATTCGCTTTTGGCAAAAAATATCCCATTAAAGCAACCGGAATTGCGGTAGACAAAATGAATTTCCCTGCTAAAAGTTTTTGGTATGTAGATTTGTTTTTCAAAACCTTTTCCAAGTCTTTAACTTCATTCGGCGCAAGTTGTTTAAATCTTTCGATATTATATTTCAAACCTTGTTTAGATTCTTCTTTCAAAAGATTTGGATTGACCTTTGGGTTATAGCCGAGTTTTTTTATGCCCCAATCACAAATCGCACCAACTGCCGGAATTCCGCCCAACCAAACAATAGAAGTTCCGTATTCGTCGATTAACCTTTCGCGCGTTGCATTATAAGCCATTTGTTTAGAATCTTTAAGATTTTGCTTATAAGTCATCGCAACTTTTGAAGGCACTTCAATACCGCAATCTCTAACGATAAGCGGATAAACGCTCGAATTATTGCCGATTGCTGAAATTATATTTACTAGTGTCATTTTAATTAAAACTCCTTTGTTATCGTACTCATTTCTCTCTTAAATATCCCGAAAGAGCCGATTTGCGGAGTTTTTAGAGAAGCGACAAAACTCCAAGCCCTTTCGGGTTGAAATGAATATGATGATGAAGTTTTGTGCTAAAAAATGCCATATTTATATTTCCTTCTTTATAATATTAGCATGAAGCAAATAATTGTAAATGGATACGAAGTATATATTAATTACAAATTTTCAGCTTTTGTGTAATCAATTCCACCAACGGCGTTGTATAGCGAAATTGTAGAAATTACGCTATCAATTTTTGAAGATATTTCGTGTTGTTTAACGATTAGCAAATTAACATTAGATTTCATTTCATCCAATTTAGAAGAATCGCCGATTGTAAATTGTTTTTCTGCTAATTTGTGTTTTTCTTGCTCAATTGAATACGCTTCATCCGCTTTAATCAAATTTGCTTTTGTTGTTTTAACGGAAACCATCGCATCGTTAACTTCTTGAATAGATGTCAAAACTGTTTTTTCATATTTTTCGATAGACTTTTTGTATTCATATTTATTAATTCTATATCTTGCAAGTTTTGCTCCGCCAGTAAAAATATCCCAACTTGGAGCAATACCGATATTTGCTAAAAATGTTTCAGGAGAAAACATTCTGTTCCAACGGTATGCGTTAAATCCCATTGTGCCGTATAAGAAGAACTTAGGCAAAAATTCTCTTCTTGCTACTTTAACATCTATTCCTGTTTTTTTGACATAATCTTCTGCACAAATTAAATCAGGACGATATTGAATAATAGTAGTAGATAAAGAATCAGGCGTTTTTGGATTAGAAACCTTGTCAAAAGAAGAGTGTTCAATTTCTTTATCTGTTTTTAAGGCTAATAGCGTAATAAGTTCGTTATTTAATACTTTTTTATTTTCACTAACCTTATTCAAATCTTGTTCAAATCTAACCAATGCTTGGCGCTCGTTCAATAATTCATTAATAGGTGCAAGTCCTGCGTTGTATTTCTTTTCTGTCATTTTTACAACATCGGTTTGAATTGCGATTATCTCTTTCAGAGTTTTTTCTAATTCATCCGTCTTAATCAAGTTGTAATAATTTGAAGCAAAAATTGATGTCATGTAAATGTATGTCGCGCGTTCTTGTTGTTCCGCAATTTCTTTTTGTTTTTTTGCACTTTTTCTATTTAGGTAATTTTGACCCCAAATATCGATTTCGTAAGAAGCACTTAGTGGCATAAATAGCTCATTTTGCGAATATTCGGAAATGATAATATTACCGAATTCGGTTTGAGGTCCGCTCAATACTCTGGAAAAACTACCGTCAAAACCAACTTGTGGTAATTGGTTTGCACCGACTAATCTAACATTTTCTTCTGATTGCTTGGTTTTGAGTTCTGCAATTTTCAAATCGTGGTTGTTGTTATAGAGAGTTTGCAAATGTTCAATCAAAATTTCGTCGTTGTAGTTCTTCCACCAGTCTAAATTAATGTAGCTAAAGCGGTCTACTGTTTGTTTTGCGCTAACAGGCAATGATAAAAACAAAAGTAATAATATCAAAATCTTTTTAATTGTCATACTAACATTTATCCTTTTTGTGTTATCATAATAACACAAAAGGATGTTATAAAAAAAGATATTTTAATTTTTATAAAATCAGTTAAAAAGAAAAATTTGTTATAATTAACTTTCGAGGTGTGTATGCAAATAAATCGAAATCAAGAAATTCTAATGGAAATGGTTGAACATTATAAAAAATTAAAAGAAGTTAATGCCATTGGTTTAGGTGGGTCATCAACTGCAAATGCAGATGATAAAAAGTCGGATTATGATATTTATGTTTATGGAGAATCGGAACCTTCAGTTTATAAAAGACGTGAAATTGCAGAAATTTATGCAGAAAAACCTGAAATAGATAATCATTATTTTGAAACAGGAGATACTTTTCGATTAAGAGAAACTGGAAAGCCGATTGATATAATGTATAGAACTCCAGATTTTATTGAAAGAAATATTAAGTGGGTTTGGGAAAACTATAATGCATCTTTGGGTTATACAACTTGTTTTGTAAATAATATAAAAAATACACAAATTTTATATGATAAAAATGGTTGGTTAAAAAGCGTCAAAAAACGTGTAGATACTCCATATCCGGAACAATTAGCTCAAAATATTATAAAAAAGAATTTTTCATTTTTAAAAGATGCAATGTTTTCTTTTTATGACCAAATAGTTTCAGCAGTAGAAAGAAACGATTTGGTAAGCGTAAATCATAGATGTGCAGCATTTTTAACGAGTTATTTTGATATAATTTTTGCAAAAAATAAATTATTAAATCCTGGAGAAAAAAAGCTTGTTTCTTTTGCATTAAAAAATTGTAAAATTTTACCTGAAAATTTTGAAAAAGATGTAAATACATTAGCTATAGGAAATGTTGAAAAACGTGTTTTAACTGCAAATAGAATGGTGGAAAATTTAAGAAAAATTTTATAAATTAAAAAGTTATGTAGGATGGAAAAAGCGTTAGCGATTCCCATCTTTATTACTGCTATTTTTTATTAATCGTAAATAAATTTATTCAAGCCATTTTCTAGATGTATGCAAAATTCTAATAATATAGACAATATCGTCTTTTACAAAATAAGGAATTATATAAGGATATTTCGTTAAAACAAGTTCTCGAGTTCCCAAAACTCGACCGGCTCGTCCTACGCCGGGATTGTTAGCTATAATAGTTTCAATTCTTTCTACTATATACGATATAACTTTTTGTGCCGCTAATTCATCATTTTCATAAATATATTTTTTGATTGATTCTAAATCCTCAAAAGCTTTTTTAGAAAACTCGATTTTATAACTCATTATTTAATGCCCCAACGAGTTTTAACGTCTTCTAAAGAAACAGTATCTTTATTTTGAATATCATTAAGTCCATCTTTAATTGCAGAAATTTGCCAAGCTTCAATTTCTAAATACTTCTCAATAGCGTCTAGTGCTAAAAAAGCCTTTGTTCGTCCTGTTGCATTTGCAAGTTCTTCAAGTCGTTGTTTTGTTATAGCTGGAATTCTTAGTGATAAATGTTCTGATGCCATATCGTACTCCTTTGTATTACATTGTAACACGCTGTAACACAACTTTCAAGTTATTAATTAGAGAGCTTTTTAAATAATCATTCGTTTCCTAAATTTTCCAATATACTCATGTTATAACTTTCAGGCTTAATATAAAAATTTAGCGGTTTTTCACTGATTAAATCTTTGTATTCGTCTATCTTATTTATTAAATCTGATGCACCTCTATAATATATAGAACAAAGTCTGTAGAATCCGCCTCTTGATAATTTTACCGCTTCAACTAAATTAGCATCAGAAATTATTTTCTTATAAAGTTCTAAAACTTCTGTTGAACTTAGACAATGACCTAAAATATCACCAATATCTCTTATTGGACCATTCAGAATATTGAGTTTATCGTCTTCTAATATCATTTTTAAAAACGTAATTGTATCATCAAAATTAGAAGGTTTTTTTTTGGAGTGTTTTGTAATCATATAAAAAGTACCTTCCCAACTTTTATTATTCTTTCTTAAGCGTTCGTTTTTTAAAATTAGTGTTGATAATTCCAGATTCTCTTTGCTAAGCTTATAAGGACCACTATTTCCCTTTTCTTGTTGCATCAACCATTTTTCTTTTTCTTTAAAATCATTTTCATCCAAATTTTCAACGAATTTTATTAATTTTTCTTTTTTTTGTTTGAAGATAGATCCAGGAGTAGTTCCACCAATAATTTTTGCAACTCGTCCGAGTGGAATATTGAGTTTTTGAGCAACTTCTTTTGGTAAAAGACCTTCATCTTCAACTAATCTTTTAACTTCTTCTTCAGGATATTCTTTTAATGCATAGGCATTTTCAACTTCCAAAAGCTTACGGCGTTCTGCGATATATCGCGGAGTAACATTTAACTGTTTAGAAATTTCAGAATCTGACAAACCTTTCTTTTTGTATTCGACAAATTCATCTTCTGAAATATGTTCAACTTTATTAGCAGTTGCTGGTTTTAAATTAAAAATTCTAAACAAAGGTGTTAAAGTTCCGGCATGTTTTAAACCATATATTTGCGCAATTTCTTTAGAACTTTTGCCTTCTTGAATTAATCTTTCCAAATCTTCTTTTGTTATTGTTTTTAAGATTTCACCAGCATTTGTCGATAAATTATTCTCTTTAAGATAATTACGTACACTTGTAGATGACATATTATATTTTTTTGCCAATTGGCTTATAGAAAAGCCTGCTTCTAAATCTTTTTTTACTTCATTTATATCCAAATCATCACAAATATTCTTTTTATTTAATCCAATCACAGCACTTGCTGCTAATCCTGTAATTCCACTTAATAAAACAGTTGACGTTTTCGGATTTTCAACAAGTTTTTGAGTTATTTTAGTTCTACTTTTAAACGAAATTGAACTCATATATTTATTACGAATTTGGATTTTATCAATCATTTTTTCGCCTTTCTTTTTAAGATATCTTGTTATTAACAAGCCTTATAAATATATTTTTTTGCTAGTAATTTAATATAACTTTACAAACGACAAATTTCAGGCACACTCATCTCCTTGTAAGACACTACTGTCTATGATAATTTTCATAAAATAAAAATAGTTATTAAAAAGCTGGATTGTTTCGGTTCTAACGAACCTCACAATGACGTCCAACAAGTAGTTTCACGCTATGTCATTGCGAAGGCGATTTTACACTTCACTTCCTTATTAGTAGTGATACCTACAAGCGGGGAAGTTTATTGTAAAATGAAGCAATCTAGCCTTTTATTAACTATTATTTTTAGTCTGGACAATATATATTCTACTAAACACTCTTGAAATGACTACATTTTATAAAACGTAGATAAATTTATCTCGGACAGTAGTGCTCTTGGAGAGGGTAGAATTTCAAGTTGAGAGCTTCATTAATAATTGCTCGAAACTTAGAAATTCGGGTGAGGATTTAAACTGCAAAACAAAATCTGGAGTGTGTAAAACTTTAATTACTAGAAAGGATGACATTTAAGTCATCCTTTCTAGTAAGCATTATATACTTATGAACATAATTTTTCACCCAAACAATATCCAAGGATACCACCGGCAATACCACCAATAACAGTGCCGATTGGGCCTGCAATACTACCAATTGCCGCTCCTACTTTTGCACCTGCCCAACCACCGGCAAGTCCGCCACCAGTTTTTACAGCTTGTCTTACTGCAGCTCTTTCACCACCTTTGTCGTATGCAGTTTTTACTTCATACATTCCATACACAGCTGCAAGAGGGCCTGCGTATCTTGAAGCACCTTTAATCAATTTCGGTGCTACTTTTGTATTTGCAATAAATCTGGTGTAACGTCCACCAACTTTTGCTTTTTTTACAGCACTTTTTACACCTTTTTGAACAGCATCCTTACCAAAAGCATAGTGTAATTCTGCGGATTTTGCAGCATGCTTAGCTTTTTGTGCAACATTATGAGCAACATTTTTTACTGCATTTCCACTTCTTTTTACACCTTTTTGAACAGCATCCTTACCAAAAGCATAGTGTAATTCTGCGGATTTTGCAGCGTGTTTAGCTTTTTGTGCTACAAAAGTTCTTACAGCTTTTGCATTGTGTTTGGCAGTAGCTTTCATTTTTGCATATGCTTTTTTAGTACCCGTTTTTGCACTTGCATATAATGTTCTTGTTTCGCTTGCTGCTTTTGGCAAAACTTTTGACCCTACTCCATATGCTACAGCTCCACCGGTTGCGTAAGCTAATGGTGAAAGTTCATTTGATTTTTGTGTAGATTTCTTTTCAAAACTATCCAAACCAATTTTTTCTTGTTCTGCGGTTTGAGGAGCTGAGGCTGTCGTTTTACCAAAACTTAATTCTTGACCAATTTCAATTTTGTTAATATCTGTGATACCATTTTGCTTCGCTAATTCTGAAACTGTTGTACCATGTGCTTTTGCGATTTTAGATAAAGTGTCGCCTGCTTGAACTGTGTAATTTGTCATTTTTAAATCTCCTTATTTATACTCGTGTTTGCTCTGTATAAATATAAAGTATTTTTAGATTTAAAAATTGCTTATTTTATGAATTCAAAATTCATAAAAACTTTACAATATGCATGATGATTGCATTATAAAGCTTAATATTTCTTAATAATCATTCATTGGCCAAGGCTTTTACAACTTTATATATACTTTCAATTTTTTCTCTATCATCTTTTACTTTATCTAAATAGGTATAGATATCATTAAGTAAGTCTTCTGTTGGTCTTAAATGGCTGGAAATAAAAAAATCTTCAAAAGAAATATCGGAAAAACGAAGAATATTCTCAATTGTTTGTGCTGAAACAAAGCTTTCGCCTATTTCAATACCGGCTAATGTACGAGTTGCAATATTCAACTTCTCTGCGAATTGTTCTTGAGTAAGCCCTTCTTTTTGTCTTAACCTTTTGATTTTTAATCCGAGTTCCTTTTTTACATCCATAGTATAATTTTATGGAATTATTATTAAAATAAAAATGACCTAATCTGGCATAAACATTTGGTATATTGCATGATGAATTCAAATTGAAAAATACTTATGCAATATAATTGCAAATTTGTGTTTATGCAATTATATAATAAAATATCTTTTTGATAGTGATTAATATAAATTTACAAACGACAAATTTCAGACATGTCCCCTCTTCAAGAGCACTACTGTCCAAGATAAATATTGACAAACTAAACGAATACCACGCCGCGAGCGTTTTTTAGCGAGCGTGAAAGTGCGGGTTTACCCGCTACATCCATTTGAACCACGCTCGTAAGAGCGTAGGAAATTATTGCGTGTTTTCTCTTTCTTTTGGTTCTTTTCTTTCTCTTTATTTCGCAACAAAAGAGAAAGAAAAGGACATTTCAAAAAAGCTTTTTATTTCAAACTTCTTCTTACTTTTTCTTCTTTGAAAAAGCAAGAAGAAAAAGTAAGCAAAAAGAAGAAACTTTTACAGTTTTCTACAACCTTACGGTTGTGGTATGAATGGATGTAGCAGGCAGAGCCTGCACTCTAGCGCTCGCTAAAAAACGCTCGCGGCGCGAATGTCGTTCAAATTTAGTCTTGACTCAATGTTTGTAACTTGATTAAGTTGATTTTATTCTATTTAAGAAAAAAATAAATTGTCATATTTACACTTATCATTCTTGTGTTATGATGATAACACAAAGGGATGATATGAAAAAAGATATTTTACTAAAACAAAAAATCGGATTAAGGCTCTCAAGGGCAGGACATTTGTCTAAATTATTCGCAACTCATACGTTCAAAAAAAGCGAGCATGATTTAAGGCCGGAACAGTTTACGGTCTTGTATGCACTTAAAGAGCACAATGGAATGTATTTGAGGCAGTTAGGAGATATCACGTACAAAGATCGTCCGAATATGACAAGAATTTGTGCGATTTTGGAAGATAAAGGTTATTTAACTTCTGAAATCGAAACGGAAGGCAGACAAGTCAAAAAGTTGTATATAACTCAAAAAGGTAGAGAAGTTTGTGATAGTACGCTTCCCGTAGTTTTAAATGTTTGGCAAGATTCTATAAAAGGACTTGCACAAGAAGAAATTGATAATTTCTTAGAAATTTTGGATAAAATAGAAGAAAATATGAAATTGAAGACACTTGTTTAGGTGATATTATGGCAAAAAAACAACATGAAGATAAAAATCCACCGGAATTTGTAAAAGAAGCGAAAAAACGTCTAAAAAAAAGGCGTCCTGAGTATAAGAAAAAACGCGTGATTGTACCGAGTATAACAGCTGCGATTCTTATCATACTTGGAATAACAGCGGCTATACACGCAACTTTTTATCAATCAACGGACGATGCGTTTGTTGAAGGTCGTCTTGTTTCTGTTGCGCCACGTGTTGCAGCGCCTGTTGTAAATTTATTAGTTGATGATAACCAAAATGTTAAAGCAGGTACTTTGCTTGTTGAACTTGACCCGAAGGATTTTGAAGTCGCTTTAAATCAAGCAAATGCAAAACTTGAAGAAGCAAAAGCAGCTTTCAATATGTCTACTAAAAAAGTTGATGAAAGTGCCTCTAAGGTAAACAAATCTTTTGAAGATATTTCTTCTGCAGAATCAAAGTTGGATTTTGCTCAAAAAGATTTTGCAAGATACAAAGATTTATACAAAGACGGAATTGTTTCTAAACAAGCTTATGAAAGAGCTAAAACAGCGTTAGATGTCGCAAAAGCTGATTATAATTCAGCTCAGGAACAGGCTGACGCTGCAAAACACGCATTGGAATCAGGAAAAGCTAAGGCTAAAGCTGATGAAGCGACTATAGAAAAATTAGAGGCCGAAGTTGAGCAAGCTGAATTGAATTTAAAATATACAAAAATTTATGCTCCTCAAGACGGTATGGTTGCTGCAAGAAGCGTTGAAAAAGGTAATTATGTAAATGTTGGTCAACCGCTTATGAACATTGTTCCTGAACAAGTTTGGGTTGTTGCAAATTTTAAAGAAATGCAAATTACACACATGCACGCAGGGCAACCTGTAAAGGTAAAGGTTGATACTTATCCGAATAAAAGGTTTAAAGCGCATGTTGACAGTATTCAAAGAGCGACAGGCGCAAAATCCAGCTTGTTCCCTCCTGAAAACGCAGTTGGCAGTTACGTTAAAATCGTTCAAAGAGTACCAGTAAAAATTGTGTTTGACGAGGATATCTCTCACTATAATATTGTTCCGGGCATGTCAGTAGTTCCGAAGGTTAGAATAAAAGATGGAAAGCAAAAAGACAATTAATCCTTTTATAGTTGCATTCGCGGTATTGTTACCATCATTTTTAGCTTTGGCAGCTTCATCAGGAACAAATGTAAGTCAACCGCACATTGCCGGTTTTTTCGGAGCAACGCAATATGAAGCAAATACCGTTATTACTTGCTATATCATCTCCGGCGGTTTGATGTTGCCTGTAACAGGGTATTTGGTTCGGTTAATCGGGAAAAAATTACTTTTCTATTACAGTATTATAATTTTTGCACTGGGCTGTTTGTTGTGTATTTTAGCACCAAACTTGCAAGCCTTAATCTTAGCAAGAATTGTTCAAGGTATAGGAAGTGGTGCAATTCTACCACTTTGCCAAGCTGTTTTACTGGAGGTTTTCCCTCCTGAACAGAGAGGTGTCGCAATGGCATTATTTGGAGTTGCCGCTATGTTTTCACCGCTTGCAGGCCCGTTTGTCGGAGGTTATTTAACGGATAATTATTCTTGGCAATGGATTTTTATAATCAATATTCCGCTTTCTTTATTATCTTTACTTTTAATAAAACTTTTTGTAGCGGATGAAACTCCTGTTAAACAAAAATATAACAAAAAATTTGATATCGTCGGGTATACTTCAATTGTAATAGCAATGGGATGTATGCAGGTAGTTTTAGATAAAGGTCAACAATACAATTGGTTTGACGAAACTTGGATTTGCTGGACAACCGGAGTTTGTATATTCTCATTTGTATTCTTTTACGTTTGGGAACTTGAATATAAGTATCCTGTAATTGATATTCGAGTATTCAAAGACCGAAATTTCTTATTTGGAACGATTACAAGTTCGTTTATTAACATAATTTTGTATTCAACATTGTTACTTGTTCCAATGTTTGTACAAAGTTTAATCGGTTACAGCCCATCAATGTCAGGTTTAACTATGTTTCCTAGAGCAGTTGTTTGTTTGATAGGTTTAATCGTGGTTGGAGAAGTTTCAAAATATGTAAATCAAAAACTATTGTCTTCCATTGGGTTTATCGTAATGGCTTGCGCACTTTTGATGCTTACGCAAATGAATCCGACTTCTTCAATGGAAAGCATCGTTTTACCCAATATTTTACTTTGTATTGGTGTTCCTATTGCGTTTGTGCCTATTACTGCTTTGTCATTTCAAACTCTGCCTGCAAGTAAAAACGCGGATGCTGCGTCCTTGCACGCTTTATTTAAGAATATTTTGACCGCAGTTTCAACATCCGCTTCATCAACGTTTATCGCAAGAGTTTCACAGGTGTATCAAAATTATTATGTTGCAAACCTTACGCCGCATAATCCTTTGTTTTTGATAAAATTCACAGCATTTAAACACAAAATGATGACTTATTATCCGGCAGTTGTAGCATCAAAAAAAGCAAACGGCTTACTGTATAAACAACTTTTAGCACAAGCTCGATTTGGCGCATTTTTTGATATTTTTACATTAATGGCGTTACTTTCTTTAAGCGCAATTCTAATTATCTTGCTTCTTAAAAATAAGCAAAAATGCCAGCCAAAGGCAATGAAATAATATTTTATAAAATCAAGAGGTGGGAACCGCTCACGCTTTTCCCACCCTACTTTTCTTTTCTCCTATAGCAAAATCTTTTCTCTCATTGTAAAATAATACAAGATATTACAGAAAAGGATTAAAAATGAAAGTTTACGGTTTAAATAACAATTACAACACATACAAAAGCGTTAAACAAAATAATAACAAACCCAATTTCACAGCATTGAAAAAAATCTATCATAAAAACTTGTTTAATCCCAAAGAATACCATGAGCATGCAGAACTTTTGCAAACATTCCAAGAGTCAAAACCCTTGAAAAGATTTTTTGAAGAATACAACGGTTTTGTATCTTTTGATGTACATAATAAACAATATTATTATGGTATTCAAACCTCTGATAGTGCTGCAGAATTAAATATATATTACAACCCATTTCAGGCAAAAAAAGGTTCTAACGATATAGAACTACCAAAAACAGATAAAGATATTGAAAGAACCGTTGCATTAAGTAACAATATTTGGCATTTCAAAATATCCTCAAGAGATGGTTGGACTGCAAATGATAATGTCAAATTTTTAAAAGATAAAATTACAAAATTAACCGATAACGATATAAAAGAAAAAGAAATGGAAAATATCGACGATTTTCTAGAATGGGAGAAATATATAAAAAAAGCAAGACGTAGAACATAGGGTTGGAAAAGTAGAGTGGTTTCTACCCTACGTTTCTAAAATATTTATAAGCATTAAAAGAGGTCGGTTTTCATAGAAAACCGACCTCTAAAACATTCCAATTACAATTTAAAATTATAATTTAGAAGCAACCATCTTAGTAGTTTCAGCTAAACGAGTTGAATAACCCATTTCATTATCATACCAAGAAATAATCTTAACTTGGTTGCCACCCATAACTCTTGTTAATAAAGCGTCAACTGTTGAAGATTGTGAAGTACCAACGTAGTCAGAAGATACCAATGGTTCTTCAGTGTAGCAAAGAACGTGTCCGTCAGCACCTTCTTTAAGAGCTGCGTTAACTTCTTCTACTGTTACGTCTTTTTTAAGTTCAAATACAACGTCAACTAATGAAACGTCTGGAGTAGGAACTCTCATAGCGAAACCGTCCAATTTACCTTTTAATTGAGGTAATACTAGAGCAACAGCTTTAGCTGCACCAGTTTTTGTAGGAACGATGTTTATAGCACCAGCTCTAGCTCTACGAGGGTCTTTGTGACCAGCATCTAGAATTCTTTGGTCGCCAGTGTATGAGTGAACAGTTGTCATCAAACCTTTAACGATACCGAATTTTTCATCGATAACTTTAGCTACTGGAGCTAAGCAGTTAGTTGTGCAAGATGCCATTGAAATAACGTTGTGTTTAGCAGGATCATATTCGTGATCGTTAACACCTAAAACGATAGTTTTGTCTTCGTTAGTTGCAGGAGCAGAAATGATAACTTTCTTAGCACCAGCTGCGATGTGAGCTTTAGCTTTTTCTGCATCTGTGAAGAAACCTGTTGATTCAACAACAACTTCTACACCAAGATCTTTCCAAGGTAATTGTGCAGGATCTTTTTCTGCGAAGAATTTAATTTTTTTACCGTTTACGATGATACCTTCTTCGTAAGCTTCTACTGTACCATCAAATTTACCCATTACAGAGTCATATTTAAAAATACGTGCAGCATCTTCAGGTTTAAGACCTGGGTCATTGATTGCAACGTAATCGATTTCATTGAAGATTCCTTCTCTGATAGCTGCTCTTAATGTGTTACGTCCGATTCTACCGAATCCGTTAATTGCTACTTTTACCATAAGTTTTACTCCTTCTTACTTTGTAGTAACTTTCTCTTAACATGATTATGTTAATGCAAACAAAAATCTTAATCAATATTTGAAATATTAATTTTTCATTAACCTTCTTTTTCTGGAAGAAAAAGAAGGCAAAAAGACTTTTCAGACATTATCAGGAGACAAAAGCTAAACTACAAGTCTAAATAAACATTCCAAGTCTCCTTCTAATTGAAACTACTTGCAAAAAGTAAGCAAAAAGAAAAGAACACTTGGTCGGGAGACATTAGATGAAGCACAAGACTAAATTACCTCCCTCTTAGGAGACTACTAGTTAAACATTCCAACGGCACTCAATCTAACGAGTCTTGCTCCCCTCTCCTTTAACCAATTCTACATGGAGAGGGTGCCGAAGGCGGGAGAGGGTGTTATATATTATAAAATATCTGCAATCTTGTATTCAAATAAATTACCCAATCTCCGCGGTCATAAACTTATTCTTATAATCATTAATCGTATTCATAAGTTCTACAAACTCTGCATATTTCATTGTATGCAAAGTTTTTGATAACTCAACCGCTTGCAAAAATTCAATCTTAAACGCATCTTCATTACGTTCTTTAATTTTAATCATGCCGGTATCTTCAAACATCTCAAGCATTGTTTCAATTACAGGATTATTTACACCAAGAGCTGTTGAAGCTCTTTCTAAATCGAAATTTCCATCAAGCGTATTGCAGGTATATCTAATCATGCCGGAAAACATTTTTAAAATTTGTTCTTCATTATATTTGTTATTTTGGTATCTCATGTAATGAATTGCATCAGGTGCAACTGTTGTCATAAGATTTTGCATAACATCCTCATCCGCAGGATAATCAAAGAACATCAAAACATCGCTTTTTTGCGCACTGTTTCTGTTTACAATATGTTCACAAATATCCTTAAACGGTTTAAGTCCTTCCATAATTGCCCTGTCTTCTACAAAAGCGCAAATAGAAAGCTTTGAATTTTTGATGTAGTCATTAACCTGTGCTAAAATATTCGTTTTCTTTCTGTGGTCGTAAATTTTTGTTTTAACTTCTTCCTCTTGAACTAAGGCGTCTGAGTGAACGTCTTTCAAGATTAACTGAACAGAAGTTACACCGTTAAAAGTATTCAGTTGCGGTGCAAACGCAATATCCAATTTATCACCTTGAATAAGAGGAATATCGCCTCTTGACCACCAAACACAATCCATTGTACCGGTTGGAGTATCAACAATAAGTTTTAAATGGTCTTTAGTAGAACCCATCAATTTCTTTTCTTTTAAACTCAAATTATTGACAACAAATGTTGGAGAAGGGTTTGATGCGCCAAAAGGTTCAAGTTTAGATATTTCTTCTACTAAACCTATATCAACCTCATCTATTGAAAGCTCTAAATCAACTTCAAGAGATGGATTTAATTTTTGTCCGTTCAGCATTTCATCAATAGTTTTATTTAACGCTTTTTTAACAGTTTCAAAACTTGCTTTCTCTTCACTAAACGCAAAACCTGCTGCCAATTGGTGTCCGCCAAATCCTTCTAAATGTTCAGAAATATTTGATATAATATCGTACAAGTTCAATTCTTTTACGCCACGCGCTGAACAGCGGAACATTTTTGTTTCTTCCGAATAGTTCATTATAAAAGTCGGTTTATAATATTTTTCAACAAATTTTGACGCAACAATGCCGACAATTCCGACATGCCAATCTTTAGAAAATAAAACAATCGCATTATCTCGACTTTTTGACGCGCGCCACATTTCATCAGCTTCTGCAAAAGTATTAGAACACATTTCCTGACGCAATTTATTAAAGTTTTCAAGCGAAATAATAGCCATTTCAATTTCTTGTTTGTTTTCAGAAATCATAACTTTTATAGCGTTATCAACTGTGTCGATTCTACCTGACGCGTTAATTCTTGGTGCAATTGTAAACGCGATTTGCTCGGCTGTTAAACCGTTATCTGTTCCAACTCCTGCGACATCAAGCATTCTTTTTAAACCATAGTGCTTGCCTGATGCAATAAGTTCTAAACCTTTTGTAACATAATATCTGTTTTCTCCGATAAGCGGAACAATATCCGCAATCGTACCAACAGTTACAAAAGGTAAAATTTCCATGCTGAAAGCCAGTTTGTCATATCTTTCTAAAACAGCTTGTGCAAGCTTAAACGCAACACCAACTCCGGCTAATGAAGTTAACGACTCTATTTGTTGAGGAGTAAGTTTTTCATCTAGCGCATTCATCGCTTTCGGGTTAATTATAGCGTATGCCTCCGGTAAAACTTCAGGTGCTTCGTGGTGATCGGTAATAATTACATCGCGTCCAAAGCTGTTTATAAACTTAACTTCCTCAACGCTACTTATACCATTATCAACTGTTATTATCAACTTAGGTTTCTTTTGTGAAAGTAATTGCACTAAAGCTTTTGTATGCAAGCCATGACCTTCATTTTCACGTTCAGGGATGTAATAATCTACATTTGCACCCAAGTAGCCAAAAGTTTTCATTAAAACAGATGTTGAAGTTACACCGTCTGCGTCAAAATCGCCATAAATTAAAATATTTTCTTTTTCATCTATAGCTTTAACAATTCTATCAACTGCCTTTTGCATATCGCAAAAAGCGTTAGGGTGCATCAACGTTATCTCAAGAGGGTTTAAGAAATCTTTTTTTGCCTCTGCTGTTGTAATGCCCCTAACTTCTAATAATCTATCTATTAAATTTGCTCGTTCGGTTTTACCTTTTCCCCCGCGAACTATCCATTCTTTTGTACAAGACATGTCATTTTTTCCAATATTTCAATAGCTTTCTTTAACTGAACGTCGTTTTTTGCGTCAACGTTTTCCTTAGTTAATTCTACCACAACATCAGGAGTTATGCCTTTTTTATGAATATCACTTCCGGATGGAGTCAAATATCTTTGAATTGTAATATTCATGCCGGCTTCATCAGGCAAACGGTTAATTTCTTGCACTAAACCTTTTCCGAAAGATTGCTCTCCTACAATTGTAGCCCTATGATTATCTTTTAAAGCTCCACTTAAAATTTCACTTGCAGAAGCCGAACCTTTGTTAATTAAAACTACAATCGGCTTATCAGTAACTTGTTGGTATCTGGCGCGAGTTGTGCTTTTATATGAATCTCTGTCAACTGTGCTAACAATTACACCGCCACGCAATAGCATATCCGAAATATAAATCGCGTTAGTCAAAAGTCCGCCCGGATTTGAACGAAGGTCCAAAATATAACCTTTTACGTTGCTTGAATTATTCAAAATGTTTTCGATTTCTGTTGCAGCGTTTTTGCTGATAAATGAACTTAATCTGATGTATTGAATATCATTTGGAATGTTTGTTGTTTCAAAAGGCGGTTTGCAAGAAACAGACTTAACTTCAATTTCATCTCTTACAACGCTGTAAGTTTTGTTTGGAACACCTTTTCTTTGAATTAATAAAGTAACTGTTGTGCCTTTTTCACCTCTGATTTTATCGGCAGCGGCATCAATGTTAATACCTTTTGTGCTTTCGCCGTTAATCTCAAGGATTTTATCGTCTGCCATCAAACCTGCTCTTTCTGCCGGAGAATCTTCAAGAGGTGCAATAATAACCAATTCTCCATCTCTTAAACCGATTTGCGTACCGATACCTTTAAGCGAACCCTTAATTGATTGCGTTTCTTCAGAAAATTCTTTTGGGTCTAAGAAACGTGTGTACGGATCATTTAAACTTGCTAGCATGGTTTCTATTGCTACATAAGCATCTTCTTTTGTTTTAAGTTTGTTTTCGTAGCGATAACGCCATTTTGTCCAATCTTGAGCATTATTAGACGGGTCATAATATTTTTTATTAACAATTCTCCAAACATCGTCGTACATCTCACTCGGAGTTGCAGAGTATGCTTGTCCGATAGCCATTACAACCGCTGATAATAATATAACTGATTTTATAAATCTTTTCATAAGCTTTACACTCCTCATAAGTCAAAAAGCGCTCTTTATATTATACTACACAATTAATTAAAGAATATCAAATTTTATCTGTAAATTTGAGATACTTTTTATTACCCACTTCTGCAATTTTATATTTTTCATAACGCGTTATTCTGTGATAGAGTAAAAAAAGGAGAAAATATGAACAAGAATATTTTTATTATTTTAGCTATTTTTTTAGTTCCTCTAGCCGTTTATTGGGGACTTACAAGAGATAAATTAACAACTCCGCCGGCTGTTGCCAACAATGGCGCAGAAGTTATTAAATTCTCATCGCCGATGTGTTATGAATGTCAAGAGTTGGAAAAAGTTTTTGAAGAAGTTTTTCCTGCATATAATCGTGATATTACACTTAGAAAAATTGATGTTACACAAAAAGATAACACAACGCGTGATATGATAAAACAACATAACGTAAAACTTGTACCGACTACCGTGTTTAAAGATGCAGACGGCAATATCAAAAGACGCATAGAAGGTTCTATGCAACCTCAAATTTTAGAAAATTATTTGAAAGAGTTAATCAATGGATAATTTAGTACAAATTTTTTCAGCAGGAACTTCAAGTCCGCAAGTTTGGATGCTAATGTTTTTTGCTTCATTTGCAGGTGGTTTAATCGCTTCAATTTCGCCTTGTTCATTAGCAATGTTACCGTTAATTATAGGCTATGTTGGCGGATATTCTAAAGAAACACCACTAAGAACTTTTATTCAGCTTTGTTTCTTTATATTCGGAACAGCAATCGTATTTTCAGTAATTGGTATAATTTGCGCGGTTACAGGAAGTGTTTTTGCATCTGCTTTTGGCGGATATTTTACGCTAATTATGGCATCCTTATTGATGGTTATGGGTTTGAAAATTACAGGTATTTTAGATTTTGATTTGCCGATTATTATCAAAACCATGCCTGTGAATTCAACAAACTCACTATTTTTGTATCCTGTATTATTAGGTATCGTTTTTGCGTTAGCAGGAACTCCATGCTCAACACCAATTCTTGCGGGAATTATGGCGTTTGCTGCAATTGGTAAAAATCTAATTGCCGCCGTTTTAATGCTATTTTTATTTGCATTAGGACAAGGTTTAATCCTAATTATTGCAGGATTATTTACTTCCAGCATCAAAAATCTAAAAAAACTTTCCGGTTACACAAACGGCTTGATGAAAATAAGTGGAGCATTGTTAATACTTGTTTCTATTTATTTGTTTATTAAGGTCTTTGCGACGGTGGTTTAAATTATAAGGGAATCAGGGAATAAGGCAATAGGGTAATAAGTGGTATTAAATTTTTTAATTTATTTTTGCGTTAAATTTATAAAGCACTATTTATATTTTATTTAAAATCTCTTATTCCCTTATTGCCCTATTACCTCATTCCCTTTCTTCCCTTCCCTTTACTTTCTCCCCTGTTCATGGTCTAATTGAAGCTGATAGGAGAGATTATGAAAACAGAAGAAAGAACATTTGTTGCCATCAAACCTGATGGTGTGAAAAGAGGATTAATCGGTAAAATTCTTGAAAGATTTGAAAACAAGGGATTCAAGATTGTTGCAATGAAATTACTTCAAGTAACACCGGAAATTGCAGCAAAACATTACGAAGAACACCAAGGCAAATCATTCTACAACAGACTTGTACACTATATTACAAGTGGTCCGATTGTAGCAATGGTTATTGAAGGGTATGAAGCTGTTGAAAGTGTACGCCACATGGTAGGCGCTACAAGCCCTCTAAAAGCTGATATGGGTACAATCAGAGCAGATTTTGCACAAGTTATGGAATATAATGTTGTACACGCTTCTGATTCTATAGAAAGTGCTCAAAGAGAAATCGGCATTTATTTCAAGCCGGAAGAAATCTTTGATAACTGGCAATCTATGCTTGAGATGATTACATACGAAGAAGAACGTTTTCAAGGCTAGTGCTACGTACATATTTGTATAATTATAGAAGTAGGTCAGGCATTGCCTGACAAAAATGTTATTGTCAGGCAATGCCTGACCTACTTTTTTATAAAAAACATTGGAGAATTCCAGAATAGTAGGGTGCAATTTTTTGCACAAAAAACATAAGGCAAAAGAAAAATGGTATCAGTATTCGACAATTTTAGTTACGAATTAATTCACGTTGATAAAAACACCGGCGCAAGAGCGGGAATTTTGCATACTCCGCATGGTGATATCGAAACGCCTATATTTATGCCTGTTGGTACAAATTCAACGGTTAAATTGGTTACAAATAACAATTTATATGATACAGGTGCACAAATTATTTTAGGAAATTCGTATCACTTATATTTAAGAGCTGGACACAAGCTAATTGAAAAATTCGGCGGAATCCATGGCTGGATGAATTGGAATAAACCTGTTCTTACTGACTCAGGCGGATTTCAAGTGTTTTCTTTAGCACATTTAAGAAAAATTTCGGAAGAAGGCGTTGAATTCAGAGATCCTAAAGACGGCAAAAAACACTTCATAAGTCCTGAAGTTTCTATGGAAATTCAGCAAGCAATCGGCGCTGATATTATTATGGCATTTGATTGGTGTGCACCGTTCCCTTGTGATTATAAAACTGCAAAAGAAGCTATGGAGAGAACTCATAGATGGCTTGAAAGATGTATTAAAGCTAAAACTTCAACTAATCAAGCTTTGTTCCCAATTTGCCAAGGTGCATTTTATGACGATTTGAGAAAAGAAAGTGCTGCATTTGTATCATCTATTGATGCAGTAGGATACGCTATTGGCGGTTTAAGCGTTGGTGAAGATAAAGAAACAATGAACCATTTTGTAGAATTAACTGCACCACTTCTTCCGCATAACAAACCTCGTTATTTAATGGGAGTTGGTACACCTGAAGATTTGCTGGATGGAATTAAACGCGGTGTTGATATGTTTGACTGCGTACTTCCTACAAGAAACGCGCGCCATGGTTCATTCTTTACTTGGGATGGCAAAAAACAGATTAAGAATGCTCAATATCAAGAAGATCCAAGACCTTTGGATGAAAATTGTGATTGCTATGCTTGCAAAAACCACTCTAGAGCATATTTGAGACATTTGTATAAATGCAATGAAGGAACTGGTCAAGCATTGATGTCTATTCATAATATCAAATTTTTGATTGATTTTGCGAAAAAATCACGTCAAGCAATTTTGGAAGATAGATTTGATGAGTTCTTTAACGAACATTATCAAAGAGTGTTGGGATAAATAAATTTATTTAAATCTTCGCATGTTTTTCATCATCTGATGTGCGCTTAATTTTGCGCCGGCAGCGCCCATTTTACCCATCATTGAACCCATATTTTTCTTAACGTCAGAAAAACCTTTCATCATTTTGCGCATTTGCTCAAATTGATTAATAAAAACATTCACATCATGTAATGGTAATCCTGAACCTTCTGCAATTCTCTTTTTGCGCGATGAATTCATTAATTCGGGATGTTCGCGTTCTTCAGGTGTCATGCTTTGAATAAATACTTCAATTTTCTTAAATTGTTTTTCGCTTTCGTGAGACAATTTTTGTCTGTCGTCTTTTGAAATTTTAAGTCCCGGAATCATACCCAAAAGTTGATCCATAGAACCGAACATTTTCATTTGAGACTGCATTTTAAGAAAATCATTGAAAGAAAATTCTGCTTTCGCCATTTTCTTTTCCATTTCTTTAGCAGTTTTTTCATCAAAAACTTCTTGAGCGCGCTCTACAAGAGAAACAATGTCGCCCATTCCTAAAATTCTTGTTGCCATTCTCTCTGGATAGAAATCCTCAAGCGCATTAAGCTTTTCACCAGTACCTGTTAATTTAATTGGTTTGTGTGTGCAATAAACTACACTTAAAGCTGCACCACCACGAGAATCACCGTCTAATTTTGTTAAAACCAAACCGGTTATGCCAAGTTGTGCGTCAAAGTTTTCCGCAACATTTACAGCTTCTTGACCCGTCATCGAATCAATTACAAGTAATTTTTCAGCCGGATGAAAAACACGTTCTATCAGCATTAATTCAGCCATCATGTCTGTATCAATTTGCAAACGTCCTGCGGTATCTATAATTAGAGTATTGAAACCTTTTTCTTTCGCGCGATTTATCGCGTTTTGGATAATTGTTTGAACATCCTTAGATTCATTTTCAGAATAAACTTCAACTCCTATTTGTTCGCCTAAAGCTTTTAATTGAGTAATCGCAGCCGGTCTATATACGTCGCATGCAACAAGAAGCGGATTGCGACCTTCTTTTTTTAGTTTAACGGCAAGCTTAGCTGAAGAAGTTGTTTTACCACTACCTTGAAGTCCTAACATCATTATTAAATTTGGATGACCTGAAAAATCCAACGGTTTTACTTCTTTACCTAATAATTCAATTAATTCATCGTGAACAATTTTTACAAGCTGTTGAGATGGATTTACGCCGGTTAAAACATTTTCACCTTCAGCTCTATCTTTGATATTAGAAATAAAAGCTTTTACAACGCGCAAATTTACATCGGCTTCTAACAAAGCACGTCTGATTTCACGCAAAGCCTCTTGCATATTTTCTTGTGTAAGTTCTTTCTGCCCTGCGGTTTTTGCAATAATATCTTGTAATTTATCTGATAATGAGTCAAACATTGATATATCCTTAATTAACGATTACAAATGGAATTGTAACACAAACATGATACTTACTCATCCATTTAGACGAGTTTTTAATTCAACAACTAAAGTTTATAAGAATTTTGACGATATTAATAGTATGGAAAACCAAATGGTTTTTCATACCTCCTCCCCAAGTCTGGTAGCCGTTCTCTTGAAGAAACGGCTTTTTTTTATGCCATATTTTCAATTTGTTTTGTTATTGAACTAACCAATTTAGGCCAACTGGAATTTAGGCCGTTTTTATCTTCTGGATCACTTGGAGGACAGTATTTTGCACCAACTTGAGCAATTGTTGTTAAACCTTTGTTTATATAACTGTTTTTAAGAAGTCTTGCCATTTCCATAATACACTCATCAACTGAATTAAATTTCTTAAATCCTTTTGCTCCACTTCTTATGCCACCAACATTATTTAAATTTCTTGCTTTTTTGCTAGTTCCATACGCACTTTCATTTATTGCTATTGCAGCCAAAATTGCAGCATTAATACCATACTTTTCTTGTGCAGCTAAAAATACTTCACCTTTATTTTTTAAGACACCATTCTTTCTGTTTAATTGTTTATTTAATTGTTCAGCTGAACCTTGAAATTTATCTGTCAATTTTTTATTACTTGCACTTGAAGGAGTTTGTGAATAACGACTTGTAGATTCCGTTGTCAAAGAAGCATTTGAGGTTGTTTTAGAAAAAACATCTCCCCAATTAAAATCGCTAAAATTCATATTAAATGAATTGTTATTTATAGCAGGCATCTGCCAATTTGTATTCTGAACATTATCCCAAATATGCGAATTATCAAACATTTTTGATGCGTCAAAATTAAAGTTCATACTAGGTGGCGTAACATCTGGCATAACTTGATAAAAGTTTGATGTAAATGCATTCGGTACCATAAATAACGATGTGTTATCAAAGAAATTGTTGAAACAACAGTTGTTAAATCCGCCAAAAACACTCATTCCACCAAACCAGCTACCAAAACCAGAAAAATTATTGAAACAGCTAAACATCGGAGTGTTAGCCAACATTCCGAATGTCAATCCATTTTTTAAACTGTTCCAAAAATTATTTGCGCTCATAAATATCCTAGGTTACTATTTATATAAAGTCGCAAATTCAGAAAAAATTGACTTTTTAGTTTACAAATCTTAATACTTATTTCTTTTTCTTCAAGCAACGTTTAGCGTAATTAATCGCATCAACTTCTTTATAAAAAACATGCTTTTCACCAATTTGTGCAACAATTTGATGTTCCGCAAGTTGTTTATAAATCTCTTCTGCACTCAATACCAACAAGATTTTCACCCCTTGTGCCTTTAATCTTATTACTATATCTTCTAATGCAAAAATTGCCGAAATATCTAGTTTTGCATCCGAAGAATAATCCAAAATCAAATATTTTGTACCCCAAATATCTTCAAATTGAGAAACCAATTGAGTTGCCGAGCCAAAGAAGAATTGCCCGTCAATATGCACAACTCTGATTTTGTGTTTATAATCTTTATCCAAAACTTTTTCCAACTTAGCAATATCTTTATCATAAACAGTTTTATGAACTAATTTTGCGCTATCAGCAGTTCTTTTTGCATAAAGTAAAGCCGCACAAGTTATTCCTGCACCTACGGCCACAATTAAGTTGTAGAATACAGTTAATAAAAACACGAGAGCTAGTACATACAAATCGTCTTTTGGAGCATACTTAAGCACTTTTAACAGTTTAACATCAATTATGTCATATCCGATTTTTATAAGAATTCCTGCCAATACAGCTAATGGTATTTCTGCAACAAAATTTGAGAGATGGAATATTAAAAACAAGAGAATTAATGGGTTTATAATTGCTGTTAATCTGGTTGTCGAACCAGTATTAATTGCAGCAACAGTTCTCATTGTAGCAGCAGACCCCGGTAAAGAACCGGTTAATGCACAAACCATATTTCCCAAACCTTGTCCTAAAAGCATATTTTTTGAAGGTGTTTTTGTTTTTACTAAAGAATCTGCAACCAATACAGTTAGTAAACTTTCTGCAGAAAGCACAATTGCAAGAGTTACAGCATAGTGGAAATAGGTAATAACTTCATGCAAACCTGCTTTTGGCAAAGTTAAAACAGGCATGGATAATGAAATTTCAGAAATCTTATCGACATTTAACCCCAATTTTATTGAAATTAATGTACAAATAACTAATGCTATTGCTTGGGACGGGATTATTTTATTAAATCGTTTAGGTACAGCAAAAACAATTGCAAGAGTTAAGCCTCCGATTAGAATAGCGTCCGGATTTATGTTATGCAAATTCTGGACAAAAGCGCCGATACTATTAATCGTATTTGACATAACAGGACAGCCAATTAGTGGATTAAGCTGCATAATTATAATAATTACCCCGATACCGTTCATAAAACCCGAGATTACAGGATAAGGAACGTATTTGACGATAGCCGGAAGTGATGTTATTGCAAGAATTGTTTGCAAAATTCCTGCCATAAATATTACAAGTATAACTGACGAAATGTCAGCATTAAGTGCGTGCATAATAGACGCGATAACAATAGTTGCAGGGCCTGTAATTCCGGAAAGAAGAGGAATTCTACTTCCTAAAACACCTGCTATTACACATAGAATAATTGTACCCCATATACCGGCGCTTGCACCAAAACCTGTTGCAACACCGAAAGCCAATGCTTGAGGCAAAGTTACAATAGCAGAATTCAAACTGCCTAATGTATCACCTGCTAATATTTTTAAACGTGTTCTAATCATTTTTCTATATTAACACATATTTCTGCTATAATATACTTTATAGTGTAAAATTACATAGGAGAAACAAATGAACAAATTAAGAATCGGTATTATTGGTTTAGGAACAGTAGGTTCTGGAGTTTATAAAACATTGCAAGACATGGACAATATTGAGGTTGTTAAAATTGCAGTAAAAAATATTAACAAACCTCGCTCTGTAGAAGTTCCTTCAACCATGCTAACTGACAATCCTTATGATGTTGTAAACGATTCTTCTATTGATGTAGTTGTGGAATTAATTGGCGGTGTAAATCCGGCATGGGATTTTATTTCTACTGCGATTAAAAATGGCAAACACATTGTTACAGCCAATAAAGAACTTCTTGCTAAAAAAGGCGAAGAGTTGTTTAATTTGGCAGAAGAACACAATAGAGTTGTTTTGTATGAAGCCGCAATTGCTGGCGGTATTCCAATTATTATGCCTATTAAAACTATATTGGCAGGTAATAAAATAAGAAAAATCCATGCCATTTTAAACGGAACGACAAACTATATTTTGACAAAAATGGACACAGACGGCGCATCTTATGAAGACGTTTTAAAAGAAGCTCAACAATTGGGTTATGCTGAAACAGACCCAACAGGTGATGTTGAAGGCTTTGATGCAGCTTATAAAATTACAACACTTGCAACTATTGCATTCAAAAAGCGCATAAAAATCGAAAATGTATATAGAGAAGGTATTACAAAAGTTCGTAAAGAAGATATGGCTAAAGCCAATGAATTCGGTTACAAAATCAAACTTATTGCAACAGCTACAATTGACGAAAATGACAATGCAGACGTAAGAGTTCATCCAATGCTTGTTTCAAAAGATTCTATGCTTGCGCATATAGATTATGTAAAAAATGCCATTGCAATTAGTGGTCATCCAATCGGAGATATTGTACTTTCAGGCCCTGGGGCAGGCGAATTTCCAACAGCAAGTTCTGTAGTTGGTGATATTTTAGCTATCGCAGCTGAATTCGGTAAAACTGATTACATGCTTCCGATGATGAGATGTAATCATCACGTAAAAGCAAATCCTGTTAAAATTGAAGATACTTTTAACAAATATTATATTTCAATTACTGCGCCAAATGCGATCGGTATAATCGCAAAAATCGGTACAATTTGTGCAAATAAAAATATCAGCTTATCAAGCATACTTCAAAAAGGTGTATCAAGCGACAATACAGCTGACATAACTGTTATTACAGAACGCGCACAAGAAAGATTGATTAGAGAAGTTGTTGCAGAGTTAAGCGATTGCACTGTAAATAGCATTATTAGAGTAGCTGATTAGAATTAAATTACAATATTGTAGGTTGGGGTTTCTACCCCAACCAATACTTTATCTCAACTTTAAAATTTCGTCGGCTTCATTTTCTGTCAAAATTTTAGCACCACCTAAAACATAAGTGTTTAAAACAACTTGAGCATAAGATTCTGCAAGTTCAAGCTTCATGTACGCATCTTCAATGGTTTTAGATGCTACAACAAAACCATGATTCGCCATTAAAACTGCATCATATTTATCAAAATACTTCACCGTATTTTCTACCAATTGCATCGTAGATGGCAGTGCATAATCCGCAAGTGGAATTCCGCCGAAATAAAAAACATTTTCTGCCATAATCGGAGCCATTAAATCTTTACCGGCTGACGCGAAACTACTCAAATATGGCGCATGAACATGGATTATATAATTTATTTCCGGACGTTTTTTATAAATTTCGATATGTAAAAACTTCTCACTTGAAGGCTTTTTCCCTTCCTCTAAAGATTTACCCTCAAAGTCAGTAAAAACAACATCTTTTTCAGTTAAATATCCGTTAGAAGAACCGGAAGTTGTTATTAACATTCCATTTTCATGACGCGCTGAAATATTACCTGAATACCCAGGAGTATAGTTCTTTTCACCGCATTTTTTTCCATATTCAATTATTTTTTCAATCTTAGATAACATCTTCCACCGTTTTCACATCTTCTACTACAGCGTGCTGCAACACAGGAGCTTTCTCTGTATTTTTAAATTCATTTTCGTCAACGTCTTTAACTTCTTCTTTCTTTTGAGCTTTTTTGTCCTGTTTAATTTCTAATTTATCATAATCGACTTTTGTACCTTTAGCATCCATCATAACTTCTACGGTAAAGAAAGTATTTTCACGGACAAAGTCATAACCTAAGTTAACTTTCACATCATCAGGGCCAATAGATACGTAGAACGAATTTTCTTGGAAAGATTTACCGTTAGGAGAATCACCAGAAAGGTTAATAGAACCAAACCAAGAAACTGTCAAATAACGACACACTCTGAAGTATTCTCTTAAATAAACATTAGATTTACCATATCTGTAAGCATCAAATACCGGCAATGGTGAATTATCATCATAGACAGATTGGAAATAACCGATATCTTGCATCCAACGTCTGTATTGAGAGTGCATTCTAGGACCGATTCTACCAATTACCTGAGTATCACCTGTACCATACAAAGCTGCTGATAATTGAGAAGATATATCAAAGCTCAAAGCAGTCTGTTTATCTTCATTTCTGTAATTGTACAAATTTTGATCTGCTTGCGCCATATATCTTACACGCAAAGTACCGATTTGATTTCCAGATAATTTTCTAAAATTAGCATCCTCATCTTGGTCATGATAATAACCAAAATCTAATCGGTGAGAAAATGTAGATGCACGATTTTTTATCAAAAAGTCCTTACTGCTATATGAATTTTCATAAACTAAATCCAAGCCGTATTTTGGACGTCTACGACCTAAAAACCATTCGTTCATATAATCATTCATACCATATTGCAGGTATAAATTATCGTCTAATTTTTGCTTACCTCTAATTAAGAATTTGCTCTTGGCAGTACCATAAGCTACCTGTGTTTTGTTAGTTGCACTTTGATAACGACCAATACCACCAACGCCGATACCATGGTTATAATTTAAAATAGGAATGGCTTTTAATACTGCTCCATATGATAAAGGAATTACAAAACCTGGACCAATGTACATACCAAGTCCTCTGATAGAACCTAATTCAAAGGAGTTTGTTTCCGCAAAATCATTATTTTTATTTGTATAAACTTTTAATGCCGGAACTCTTATAATTTTACGTCCGCTTTTGAAAAGAGTACCATGACGCAACGCAATTATTTCGAGATTTCCTTTTTGTGTAATTTTCAATTCTTTGGCTTTAAGTTTTACGATGCCCTTTTCCATATCAGCAGAAAGTGTTTGATCTTTTGGCACAATCATCTGAGACATTTGAGGACCACGTACACCGGAACGGAAATTTACAGGGAAAGACTCGTCAACAACAATAGAACCATTTTCTTGAACTATTCTATCGCCGTAAACGTAACCTTTTTTAGACTTAATCTCTATCGTAGCTGTACGAGTAACCGGATTTTCAATCAGTGCATTTTCTTCGTTCATATCAACGAAAATATAATCACCGGTAATCGTTTGTCCGTTCTTCAAGATTTTAACATCACCCTCGGCTTTAATAGTATTGTTCATTCTATCATAAGTAATAGTATCAGCCTTGATGACTGTTTGCTGTTTTACAAACTCGACATTAACATGTCCTGTTGCAACCATACAATATGTTTCAGTATCATAATCCATATTGTCGCAATCAAGAATTATATTTTCGGTATCTTCTTGCTCTTGTGCGTTTTCAGCCTTTTTCTTTTTATTCCAGAAGTGATGTTTTTGTTCTTCAAGTGATTGTTCGTCAGCCTCAAATCCATCCGGCATCATATCTTCATCAAATTCTTCTTTCAAATCCTTTGAAACAAATTCTGAAGTTTCGGTTTTTGCTGAATAAATGTCATCTTGAGGCGCCATTGGTGCATATTCAAACTTCTTGTTTTCATGCTCTCTAAGCTTTTTTTTCAAAATTAATCTGGCTTTTTTCACAGGAGGCATAGACGCTTTGCGAACAGGATTTTTAGAAGCTTGTTCTTCCTTTGCTCTAACAGCAGGCGGAACAAAGAAAGCATCACCGGTAAAATCTTCCGGATCAACAAACGAATAGTCCGCAAACGCTGCGTTTGCCGCTACAAGAGATGATATTAAAATTGCAACTATTCTTTTATTCAAAATTCATAATTCCTATATATAATTTAACGGATTGTTAGGTTGACCGTTAACCCTTACTTCAAAGTGGCAATGAGGGCCTGTTGAATAACCGGTTGTTCCTTCATATCCAAGCACTTGTCCTTTTTGAACTCTTTGACCGTTTGATACCGCTGTCGAATTCATGTGAGCATACAATGTTGTTATCGGCTTACCATTTATAACACCATGCTCAACAATAACAACTTTACCATAACCGCCATACCAGCCGGAATAAATAACTTTACCAGAGTTAGATGCTCTTATTGCGCCTAAATTTGGACCACCAATATCGACTCCGGAATGGAAAGATTTACTATTAAATATCGGATGAGTCCTCCACCCAAATGGTGAAGTTATTCGACCTTGTATTGGTTTCACAAAACCTGATGCTACGTGAACATCAGAACCTTTAGTTTGTTTATTGATATACGAGCCTAAACTTGCAGATTGTTTTGCCAATTCTTTTTCGGCTCTTTGATAAGCAACTCTGTCTGTTCTGAGTTTGTTAATCATGCTTTCATTTTTAGCAATGGCTCTGTCTATATAAGCTTTTTGAGAATTAATTGAAGCAACAGAACGTTCAAGATTTCTCTTTCTAGCCTCAATGTTATATTTCAACATTGCAATTTCTTGAGCTTTTTGCTTTGCTTGTGCCATTCTTCTGTAATCATCTTTCAATAAGATTTTTTGAAAATAAACCCTATCTACAAGCATATTAATATCTTCAGAAGAAATAAGCAGTTCAAAAAATGCTTTTCTCTGAGATTTAAACACTTTTCTTATGTGTCCTGCCAGTACATAGTTTAAATTATTGTATTCACTTGCAGCTCTATCTAACTGTGTCTGCATACCATACAATTCTCGTTCTGCAGAAACAATTTGCGTTTTTGATTGTTGCAAATTCGTATTTGCACTTTCTAGTCTTTGTTGGTTCTTATAAAGTTTATTTGTTTCAATACTTTCCAGCCATTTTAGGTGGTTAATTTTAGCTCTTGTTTGGCGTTTTTTTGTTTCAATATCTTGGCTGGCAAAAGAAGAACAACACGCGAATGTGTTGAACATTATTGCAAAAAATATTAATGTACTTAATATTTTCTTCAAAAAAGCCCCCAAACTATTTACCAAGCACCGGAAGTAACATTAACAAACCCATGCCGGCTGTCCACAAAATAAATGATACTGTTATTAAACCTATTATAGCTTTTTTATGTTGCCTAAAAAATTCCATCTCCACCTCTCTTACATTATATTAATACAAAAAACGAGTAATGACAAGTTTGCCTTTATCTTGCAATTAAAATAAAAAAATAGAGAGTGTGCTATCTAATTTTGAGCACTACAACTATAAGTTCTAAAAATCTAAGCTCTTGCAAACGCACGCGAAATTAGTTCTGCTGGTTCTGCAATCGCAGTTGAGTATTCAATAAATTCATTATCCGGTGCAAAATATTTACGCATAGCAGAACGGTTTGTTATCTTTTCATAACAAACATACGAATCAACATTGTCCTTCAAGTAGCCCGCAAAAATACGCTGCTTGTGGGACAGATTATAGTCCTTCAAGTTTTTGACGATATACATATACCAATATTATATATCATGTAAATCTAAATTTGTATAAAAATGAAATAATTATTTACAAACTTTATTTAATCTTTGATTATAAAAATTTACATTGCGTCATACTTTATTGAATTCGAAAAATATTTAGGATATTCTTGATTGTGTTGTAGATTATTTGGGAAAAACAAATGGAAAAAGGTTTTGTAGAGAATGGCTTTATTATTGATTTAAGCAATGCTAAAAACACAACTCAACTTGTATTTGAGCTAAGTTCAATAATGGAGCATCCTGATGTTAAAGGGAAAAATATTTGTTTAAAATTAGGAAGTTTGGATTTAAAACAATCTCAACTTTTGAGCATTAAAGCTTTGATAGAATCAATGGACGCGTCAATTGCTTTTATTGACACAGATTCAGAACAAACAGAAGCGTCTGCTGTAAGTTTAGGTATCATTGTTTCAGAAGTTTCAGACAATGTGGAACCGGCTGTAACTTGTGAACCAGATGAAAATCTTAAGGAAGAAGAAGTTGTTGTAAAAACAGAAACCGAAGCTCCTCAAGAAGAAATCGTTGAAAATAAAACTGTTGAAGTTCATGCAGATATTCCAACATCTTCAAGCCCGATTGAAACAACGGAAGGCATTGAAGATACATATGAAGAAGAAACAATGCAAGAATTGTCAGAAGTAATCCACGCTGATACATTTGGAACAGATTTCGAAACACTTGCGGCTAATGAAGGTTTAATTAAAAACGAAGACACAAGCAAATATATTCTTCTTGATACAGGTGATGTTTTACCTCAAGGTGCAGAAGAAAATACAGTTAACACAGAAAGTTTACCGACTCTTTATATAAACCAAACTTTGCGTTCTGGTCAAACTGTTAGTTATGAAGGTAACATTTTGATTATCGGCGACGCTCACCCAGGTAGTGAAATCGTTGCAACAGGCGACATTACAGTTTGGGGTATATTAGGCGGAATCGCTCATGCCGGCTCTTTAGGCAATGTTACAGCTAAAGTTAGAGCATTAAAATTGAACGCAATTCAATTAAGAATTGCAGGATTATACGCTAGAAGAAATGACACATTGAACGTACCTTACGTTCAAAAAACAAATGAGTTTACGCCGGAAGAAGCTCAGATTGAAGAAGGAAAAATAGTAATTTATAAAAAATTAAGGAGAGATTAATGACTGGTCGAGTTATAGTAATTACATCAGGAAAAGGCGGAGTAGGAAAAACTACAACAAGTGCAAATATTGGTACAGCGCTTGCAAAAGCCGGTTATAAGACTGTTCTTATAGATACAGACTTGGGACTTAGAAATTTGGACCTGTTACTTGGTCTTGAAAATAGAATTGTTTACACAATTGTTGACGTAATCGAAGAACGTTGCAAACTTAAACAAGCGCTTGTAAAAGATAAAAAGAATCCTAATCTTTCATTGCTTGCAGCTGCTCAAACAAGAGATAAAACAGCTGTTAACGCTGAACAATTAAAAGGAATTTGCGACACTTTGAAAGAAGAAAACGACTTCGTTCTGGTTGATTGCCCTGCTGGTATTGAACAAGGTTTCCAAAACGCAGTAGCAGGCGCAAGCGAAGCAATCGTTGTTACAACTCCGGAAATGTCTGCAATTCGTGATGCTGACAGAATTATCGGACTTTTGGAATCAAAAGAAGAAATCACAAGCTACAAACTTCTTTTAAACAGAGTTCGTCCAAGCCTTATCAAGAATAACGAAATGATGAGTGTTGACGACGTAGTAGAAATTCTTTCTTGTCCGCTTATTGGTATAATTCCGGAAGATACAGGTATTATCACTTCTACAAACAAGGGTGAGCCAATCGTTAATGACGAAAACGCTCTTGCCGGTAAAGCTTACAGAAACGTAGCACAAAGAATTTTGGGAGAAGAAGTTCCGTTCTTGGATTTAGATGAGCCAAAAGGAATTGTTGCTAAGATTAAAAATGTTTTTGCAAAATTGAAAGCGAAGGTGTAGAATGGGACTTTTCACAGATATTTATAATACCGTGGCTAAGTTCTTCCGCCCGCAAGAAGAACAGGGCGACGCTTCAAAATCAGTAGCGACCAACCGCCTAAAGCTTGTTTTGATGCAAGATAGAACTAATTTGACTCCTAAGATTTTGGAACAAATGCGCGGAGAATTAATAGATTTGCTTTCTCGCTACGTTGAATTAGATAAAGAGCTTCTTGAACTTAATTTTGAACACGAAGGAGACCAAGTTGCTTTAATGCTTTCAATTCCTGTTATTAGGGCAAAAGACGAAGAAGAAATTGAAGCGACTTTAAAGGCTGAAGCTGAAAAATTAGAAGCAAAAGCAGAAGAAATTAAAGAAGCTTCTGAAGAAAATTCTGAAGATGAAGCTGAAGAAACTGAAGATTCAGAAGAAGAAGAAGCAGAAACTTCTGAGAATGAAACCAATGTAGTTTCAACTCCGGAAGAAATGAGTTCAAATTCTACTTCAGAAGAAGATTCAAAAGAAGAATGTAATAAATAGTTTTGAAAAAGGCACACTAAAATTGTATAAGTGTGCCTTTTTATAATTTTTAGAAGGAGTTAATTGTGCAACAACGTATTAATTCAGAGATAGATGTTATTATCGGTAACTTTTTGAAACTAAAAAAGCAAGCTGATATTATAGAAGTAATTGCGAAAATTTGGATTGATACGATTAAATCAGGACACAAAGTTATTTTCTGTGGGAACGGTGGTTCTGCTGCGGATTCTCAACACTTGGCTGCAGAGCTAATGGGAAAATACAAACTTGATAGAAAACCATTACCGGCACTTAGCTTAACTTGTAATTCTTCGTCGCTTACCGCAATTGGAAATGACTACGGACATGATTTCATTTTTTCAAGACAATTAGAAGCTATTGGCGCGAAGGGTGATGTTGTAGTAGGACTTTCTACATCAGGTAATTCTAAAAATGTTATTGAAGCGATTAAGGTCGCTAAAGGTAAAGGCATAAAAACCATTGCATTTACCGGCAAAAATGGCGGAGAAATAGCAAATATTGCAGATATAGTATTAAAAGTTCCTTCAAATATCACAAACAATATTCAAGAATTACACATCGTAGCCGGACATATTATTTGCGGAGTTGTAGAAGACTATTTTTGTAAAAAATTATAATATCAATTTTTAGGAAGTCATAAATGAGAATAAAAAATCTTACTTCAAACGCGTGCAACCAAACAATTATTGCGTTATCAGCATTATTTTTACTTTTTGCAACTATAGACATTTCGATATTCGCAATTGGACTTAATGCTGGTATGACCGTCTGGGAAACTCTTTGTTGGATGCTTTCAGGGTTTGGAGAAAATGATTCTGGATACCAAGTAGCTTGGATTGCTCTTTATTTATTAACTTTTGTCTGGCTAATCTTATTGATAACCCAATTAAATGTTCGTAGATATGATGATATTAAAGCTTATAGCTTAGATTACTTTATAAAATACGTAGATTTTATGAACGACAAAGTTCGATTAACATATCTAAAAGCTGAAAAAGGGTATAAAGATATTTATTACAAAGATATTGATTCAATTGAACTAGTAATTGATACCTGTATTGGATACAATAAATATGGTCCATATTCTGCTACACAAGGATTAAACATAAATATTAAAGCAGGTTCTTACCTTTGCTCAATTCATCACGCGCCTGTAGATTTGGGTAAATTATACAAGGTTATTTACTATTCACAATTCATGAAAAGTTTTTCGTATAAATTTACCGGCAATGGAGAACAAACGAAAGAAATCTTGAAAAAGGTAATTGACGATTACATACGAAACAATTACAGAAAAACATTGAAAACTTATATGTACTCGCCGGTTAATCCAATCATCTTGACAATAATCTTTGTTACTTTGTTTGTCGGATTTACATTTTTTATACTTAGCTTGTTTAAATAGTTAATGCCTGTATTTATTCCAAAAAAGCTTTCCTACTGTACATGATAATTTTCATCAAAAGAACGACAAAGTAATCAATTATTATTTATGTTACAATCATGTTTGAAAAAAGGAGGGTTTATGAAAAAACTTATAGTATCTATGTTTACTCTAGCATTAATGGTTTCACCTGCATTTGCAGCAAAATGGAATGCGGTAGACAGAGTTTCTACTGTTGGTAAAGCTATCATTACAAAAAATGCTTTACCTGCTAAAACTACATTTAAAGTTGTAAATGGTACAGCTGATAATTCCGGCACATCATTGACAAACGTTATCCAAATTTCAAGCACAGATTTAACTTATGCCGGAAACGACAGCGAAGTTGCAGCTGTTATTGCTAACGAAATGGGACATATTATTAATGGCACTTATTCTAAAAATCAAATGAGAAATGCCGCAAAAAATGCAATTACAAGCAAATTAAGTTCTGAAAACATAATCACAACAGCTGCTAACAGTGAATTTTTAGCTAACAAAACAAATCTAAGCGACGAAAAAGCTGCTGATATTACAGGCGTTGACTTATTAGCAAAAACTAATTACAACCCTCTTGCAATGATTGTTGTTATCACAAAAAGACCGGGTTCTACATTAGAAGCTTTACAAGGTAAACCTTCTAACACAGAAAGAGCTATGAATGTTTATGATTACATGACGTACAATTATCCTTCAAGAGTAAAAGCAGGCTATGGTTGCCAAGAATATAGAAGTTTCTTAGCTTATGCAACTCCAATTGTTACAGAAAGAAATTCTAACAAGAAAAAATTAGCAAAATTCAATAAAGAACAAGCTAAAAATAAAGCTCTTAGAGCAAAAGATATTGCTCAATTTAAGACTACCGGCGGAATTAGCGGTTGGGATGCTTCTTACACAATTTTAAAAACACTTTCTGAATCAACAGAAAAATAGTTTTAAATATTTTAAATTTTTTAGAACGGGCAAAGTGCTTTGCACTTTGCCCGTTTTTAAGTAAAAAATAGACGTCTTGAAAAGACGTCTATTTCAAAATTTTCTCAAAAGTCGTTAATTACTTACCGTTAACAACTTCTTTGAATTTCTTACCAGCTGAGAATACAGGAACTGTTTTAGCAGGAATTTTGATTTCCTTACCAGTTTGTGGGTTTCTGCCGTTTCTAGCAGCTCTCTTGCGAGGTTCGAAAGTACCAAAACCAACTAGAGTAACTTTTTTACCTTTAGAAACTGTTTTTTGTACTGTTTCGATTAAAGCTGATAATACTTCGTTAGCTTCTTTTTGAGTAACTTTAGATTTCTTTGAAATTTCTTGTACTAATTCTTCTTTGTTCATTGTTAAAACTCCTTTCTTCTATTTACAAATTCTATTATACAAACTCCAGACTATAATGCAAGTCTTTTTTTCTTCAAAATACTTTATATATCTAGCTTTTAGACCAACAGCACAAAAAGTATAAAAAATCAACGACTTTTTGGATTAAGCCTACAAGATTTATGATAAGCCTGTTTCGGGTGAATTTCAGTTTTTTGTTGGGCTGAAAGCCCAACCTACATCCTATTATCCGGCGAAAATCTAATTTATTCTTGAATGTTTACAATACTTCCGGAAAGCTCATCAGTATTTTCATAAGCTTGTTGAAATTTCTGTGATTGTTGAGTTTTCTTGAGTTCTGTTTGAACTTCATCCATGTTTTTTTGAAGTGTTTTAATGTTTTGCATTTCTAAATTTCTAATTTCTTCAAGAATTTCATCTGCTTGTTTTTGTTGGACAGGAGTAAGTTCTAGATAGTTGCGCATGCATTTACAGCTCAAAAATAGTTGCTCACGGTTTTTAATCATAGTAATTGCGCTGTCAAAATCTTCTTTTGCTATCATTCTGGCAATATCTTCCGAGCCGTTTTTAAGTTGGTTATATTGAAGCATTAATTGTTCAAATTGTTGTTCGTCTTGCATTATGCTCCACCTTCCTTTTGATTTTGAGCATTTTGTTCATTCATCGCATCTTCAACCGTTGTAGTACCATTTTGAATTTCTATAGCTTTTTGAAATCCCCAACGAATATTTGAGATGTCTTCAATAACTTCATCTATTAAATTTGCATTACGCTGAACATTTGCTTTAATAAGATTCATTGCCATTTTGTTATAAAGCTTGAATAACCGTTTAGAAACGTCGTTTCCATTTTCTAAATCAATTGTTCGCATAAGCTCTCTTATGATTTTACGTGCACCGTCAATATTTTGAGAACGCTCTACTAAATTCTTCTCAGCAATTGCCGTTTTGGCTTTTTGCAAAAATTGTAACGCACCATCAAAAAGCATAATCATCAATTTTTCAGGCGTTGCTGTGTTTACATTGCTTGCTTGGTATTGTTTTATGTATTTGTTATAAGGATTTACTGGTGGCATTTATACCTTCTTATTTATGAATATTCCAGATGCCATATTGAGCTTTTGCACTAACTCTCCAAGTTCATTACCGGATATTGTCTCAATTAATCTGTTTGAAGTGCTATCGTATAATTCTATTATATCATCTTTTACATTTAATTTAACATAAAAATCTTTATTAGGATTTTCAATATTTTCTATATCGGAAGAATCATCTTCCTCAAGTTCTTTTGGTTCAACTAATCCATCGTCAAAAGTTTCTTGTGTTGGATTTTTACCTTGTTTTTTGTTTTGTTCATCACTTTCATCTTTTTCACGCACGCGTTGATTTACGCTAAGTCCATTGACTTGTCGATTAGAGTTGGCTTGCTCAGCCTGCATAGCCTGCTCTGTTTTGCTGGCTATTTCTGCGGAAGTGGATTCTTTAACCGCGCCGGTATTCGCGATAGACAAACCGTCCATGCCCATATATAAAATTCCTTAATGCATTTATTCCTATGTACTTACTATTATCTTATGATATAATTTGTTTGAGGTTATCATATAAAAGAAGGATATATTTCATGAGTAAGAGCTTATTTATAGATTTTATGGAAAAAATGCTTGCTTTTCCTCTTTGGATTAAACAGACAATTTTTCTTAATTTATCAAATGATTTAAATACGTATTTGAGTAATGAGTTCTTAGATTTGCCGGAAGGTGAGTTGTTTCATATATACAAGCCGGCTTTGTCTGATTTAGGTCAAAATGAACTTTTAACAAAAGAGTCTAAATTTGATGAAAGTATTTATGCTTTTATGAATTGTTGTTCAAAAGGCATGTCTTTGATTGAGATTGCAATCGAAAACAATTTTACAATGGAAGAAGTCGCAAAAGCGTTTACTTTTTGCAAAACTTCAGGCTTCTTTTCTAATGAAGTACCTAATTTAGTTAGTGCAATTGCGGGATTTATTGCCGGTAAATATAGAACTGGTGAATATTTTATCCGCGCAGGCAAAATGACAATAGAGCAGTTGGACGAAGTTCTTGATAAACAAAAAGAAATGAATGAATCCGGTAAACACGTATTTATCGCAGAGCTTATGGTTCAAATGGGCTTTGTTCGTGAAAAAGATGTTAAGAGTATTATTTTTATGAAAGAAGAAGCCGGAAAACGATTTTCGCTTAATCCGGACGATATTCCTTCAATTTCTCTTGAAAAAGAAAGCTACGATATTAGGGTTGAAAATACTCGTTTGAAAGAAGAAAATGAAATTTTGAAACAAAAAATGGATGCTCTTCTTACGTTTATAAAAGACCACAAGGAAGAAAATTAAGTGAACAAATTTCGCGTAGATTATATTCGAGACGGCTTGGTTGAAGAATTCCATGAAGGGCTTTATATGTTATCTTCAGAACTATATGAAACCTCTCCGTATTATTTACGCTCTTGTGCCAAACCTTTGCAAGCAACTTTACTCATTGATTATGGAATTGATTTAACTTCTGAAGAACTTGCTTTATGTTGCGGTTCGCATGCCGGCGAAGAATGTCATATAAGAATTGCACGTCAAATTCTTGAAAAGTTTGATATTGATGAAAGTCTTTTAAAATGTGGAGTGCACGCTCCGCTTGCTAGAAGTATGCAGGATAAAATGCTGCTTAGAGGCGAAAAACCAACTGCAATTCATAACAATTGTTCAGGCAAACATATTGGTTTTCTTGTGATTTGTAAGAAAAAAGGTTGGGATATGACAACTTACGATAAGCCAAATCATCCATTACAAATTGCAATTAGAGATAAAATTAATCAAATGTGTGAAGTCGAACAATCTTATCCTATAACAACTGATGGTTGTGGTGTTCCAATTTTAAGCATGCCGTTAAAAAATATGTTAATAGGATATAAAAATCTTCTGAATTATACTCCGATAATTCAAGCAATAAGAAATAATCCATACTTTTTTGGCGGAGAAAATCGTTTAGATACAGAAATTATTGAAAAAACTGATAATTTGATTGCAAAAGTTGGTGCCGGCGGACTTTGTATTGTTTTTAATATTAAAACAAAAGAAGGATTTGTAGTAAAAATAAACGATTGTTCAATGGAAGCTAGACGTATTACAGTTTTAGAATTAATTAATAATTTAAACTGGGCAACTATAGATTTTGATAAAACAATTAAAACTTTGCACGGACAAGTTGTAGGCAATATACAAGTTAATCTTTAACGACATTCTCTTTTTCGTTTAATAATTAAAATAACGCCACATAAAATAGCCACAATACCAATCATTATTCTTACAGTCAATTGTTCGTGAAAAATCACAACTCCAAAGAATAATGCAGTCAAAGGTTCTAATGAGCCTAAAATGGCTGTCGTTGTTGAGCCGATTAGTTTTATTGCTATATTAATTGTTTCGATAGAGATAATAGTTGGGAATAATGCCAATCCTAACGCATAAAGCCACAAGTGCGGAGAGGTAAGTGGTTGCAATTGTGTACAGAAATTCAAATTAGTGATATAAACAATTAAACCAAATAGCATTACATAGAATGTCATTTTTGCGCTATTCATGTGTCTTATTAGTTTAATATTCTTAACTCCGACAATATATAGCGAATATAAAAGTGCTGATAAAAGCACAATTAAAACTCCATGTAAATTAAGCGTTGCACCTTCTTTTCCATGATACAAAAGAGTTATACCTACTGAAATCAAAGAAATTGAAGCAATAACTGTTTTGGTAATTTTTTCATTAAAAAATATTGCCATGATTATTGCGACTAAAACAGGATATATAAATAAAATAGTACACGCAATTCCGGCTTCAATGTATTTAAACGCGTCAAAAAGTGTATACGACGATAGTGAAAAAAATAGTCCTAGAATCAGCAATACAAAACCTTCTGGAAGCGAAATTTTAAAATTGATTTTTTTGACGAATTTTAACCACAAGCCATACAAAATAAGAGCGATTGCGTATCTATAAAATAAAACAGAGTTTACTCCTATTCCTGCTGTGTACAGAGGCAGTGCAAAAAGCGGATTTGTGCCGTAGCTTGCAGCTGCAAATGCACCATAAGATAAACCAATTCTTCTTTTTTTCTCGCTTGAAATCAAAATTTCTCTCCACGAATTGAACTATTTAAATCTATACTTTAAAAGAGTAAAAATTGCTTGCACGCCATCCTTCCAAGTGATTTTTTTACCTTCACTTTCTTGGCGTGCATTATAAGAAATCGGAATTTCTCTAAAACGTGCATTCTTTTTCAAAATCTTTGCTGTTATTTCAGGCTCAAAATCAAAACGATTTGATTCTATTGTTATACCTTTTATAAAATCGGCGCGAAAAGCCTTGTAACAGGTTTCCATATCAGTTAAAAATGTGCCGTAAAGAATCCTTGTCATAAAAGAAAGCGTTACATTTGCCAGATAACTTAATAACAAAAATTTACCTTGATTTCTTGTGTCTGCTAAGCGTGAACCGTAAACAACGTCCGCCTCGTTATTTTTTATCAAATCTACCAGCGGTTTATAATCTGCAGGATTGTATTCTAAATCCGCATCCTGAATTATTATAATATCACCGGTTGCAGCATTAAAGCCAGTGCGCAAAGCTGCGCCTTTTCCCATATTTTTTTCATGATAAAGAATTTTATACGGCAAATCTTTATATATATCTTTGGTACCATCTGTAGAATAATCATCAATTAGGATAATTTCTTTTTCCAAACCAAAATCTACTGCTTCTACTTGTTTTAAAATTTCCAGAAGTGTATTTCTTTCATTGTATACAGGTATTAGAATTGAAATTTTATTCATAAAATCCTCTTTGTAAGATTATTTAACCCCTCACCAGAATTTCTAAGTTTCGCAAAGCTCAACTTGAAATTCTACCCTCTCCCTCAAGGGGTGAGGGGAAGTTGCGTTCGTTCCTCGCAATAACTTGGCGCAATATAGCTTAGATTAATCATCCCTCTTGTCATATAACGCCATTTTATAGTATTATAAAATAAACAAGAGAGGGTTGGAATGACTTTAGAAAATTTTATTTATGAGTCAGTTTCTGAAATACTAAACAACAAGTATGACGAAGTAAAAGAACGAATTGAGAAGCACAAAGACATCTACCACGACGACACGGCAATTTGTTTCAGTCTTTTAGCTTTAGGCGCATTCTTAAAAAAAGACTATGATAGTTTTTATCAATTCATGAACGATACAGCTTTTCTTGTTGAACAATCCAGCGACCCTATTACAAAAATTTTGCATGAAATGATTCTAGGATATATCAATTTTTCAGAAAAAAGCACAGCTTTATATGCGATAAATTATAACAAAGCACGTAAACTTTCTATTAAAAATCAAAAAACAGATTTTTTTGAAAAATTGAATTCACTTTTAAAATGCCCTGCTGTAAGCCATTACACAAACCACAACCAAACAAAAGACCCTCTAATTGCTCTTGTAAATATTGGTCAAGCAGTTGCGGCAGAAAAAAATATTGATTTACTAATCAAAACAATTGCAGAAGAAACAAAAACTGCAATGAATGCTGATAGATGTACAATTTTCCTTTATGATAAAGAAAATAACGAACTCTATTCAAAGGTAGCAACAGGTTTAGATACAAAAGAATTAAGAATTTCGGCTGATAAAGGTATTGCAGGTCATGTTGTTCAAACAGGTGAAACAATTAACATTAAGGATGCGTACAATGACAAGCGCTTTAATCCTGAAGTTGACAAGAAAACAGGCTATAGAACAAAAACAATTCTTTGTATTCCGATAAAAAACTTTAACCAAGAAATCATTGGTGTTTTTCAAGTTATTAATAAGTTTGATGAATATTTCACGCCGGACGATGAAGATTTGCTTGTAGCTATTGCTTCAAGCGCCGGTATTTCATTAGAAAACGCTCAGCTTTTCGAAAAACAAAGAAAACTGCTTGAAGAACAAAAAGTTGTATTGGATAGCTTTATTGAAACACTTGCAACATCTATTGATGCACGCGACAAGATTACTTCAGGCCATTCTTCTAGAGTTAAAATGTTTGCATCTTTAATTGCACAAGAGTTTGGCATGGAAAAGAATGATTTGTATATCTTAGAAAAAGCTGCAGCTTTGCATGATATCGGCAAAATCGGTATCAGAGATTCAGTTTTGCAAAAAGAAGGAAAACTTACCCCGGAAGAATACAAGCACATTCAACAGCACGTTGAAATTACGCATCACATTTTAGAAAAAATTCACATGTCAAAAGATTTTCAACAAATTACTGAAATTGCTTGTTCTCACCATGAAAAATTTGACGGAACAGGCTATTACAGACATTTAAAAGGTGAAGAAATTCCATTTGGCGGAAGAATTTTGGCAGTATCAGACGTGTTTGATGCGATAACCTCTAAAAGACATTATCGTGATAAAATGCCGATTGAAAAAGTTATTGATATTATTAAAAACGGTGCAGGCTCACATTTTGACCCGCTTGTTGTTGAAAAGTTTTTAGCTATAAAATTGAGTAAAATTGTAAAGGTATTTTGTACTGAAAATCATTTGACGATATCAGATGAAGACATGGAAACTTTAGATAAGTACAACCTACTTGATTTATATTACTCAATAGTAAATAATTGTAGTAACAAGTTGTTAGAAGTGTTTAATAAATACTATGTAGGTGTAGATACAGAGCATGAATAAGATATTAAAAGAGTTTTTAGTTACAGCATTAATATTGTCAACGCCGATTGTTGCGCAGGCGGAAACTGTTAAGCCTTTGAAAATCAAGGCAGAAACGACAGTTGCCAATATGGATATGGTAATTAAAGATAACTTTGTAAAAGCAAAATACGCATCTGCCGAAAATCGCTTTGCGCAAAGTAACGTAAAAGCTTCTTATGACGATTTTAACGACTTAATACAAAGAGCTTCACATGATGATTACGTTTTTCTTGTTTATGGAATGAAAATGGCTGAATACGGTTTCTTCGACCTTTCGGACGCGTTAATTGCAAAACTTGATGATAACGGTTTTACTTCATCTTATGTAAGCGATATCAAAAAATATTATTATCCTTCTGCAATGGTTAATCCTAAAGATGTTGTATACTTGGCAGACGCTTATTCAAATATCATGTACAACAATATGGCAATTGAAACAACTTCGGAATTGTTGAATTCAAACCAAGCAGAAGAAAGTGATTACAAGAATTATCTAATTGCACTCGGTTATTATAAGTCCAATAATTTACCATTAGCATTAAAATATATTAATAATGCACTTGTTGAAAACGATGTAAACATAAATTATTTGGCATTGAAAGCTAAAATCTTAGCTGATTCTAATAAATCCGCACAAGCGTTAAAAGTTTTGGCAAAAATTAAAAAAGCAGATTTTAAAACAGTAGACTTCCAAAGAAAAGTTAAAGCTATTGAAGAATATGTGCTTTATAGAACCGCAAAAGCAGAAGCATTGAAGGATTATCATTTGGCTTATTATTATCATTTGCAAGATAAAAGCTTGCTTGCAACAAAAGTTCTTCAATCAACTGTTTTGCACGCTAAACAATACAGCCCGCTAGTATTTTCACTTTTAGGTAAGATTTATTATGATAACGACGAACCTTTAAAAGCTCAAGAATTCGCTTCACGCGCATTTAGAGAAGATAAAAATAACTATTTAGCTTCTCTGACTCTTGCTAATGTAAGTTACGACAACAGAAAATACGAGGATTCTTTAAAGTATTACAAACATGCTAAAAAACTTACAAATGACATTGAACCGTCCGTAGGTATGGCAAAAACTTATTTAGCACTGGAAAAAGACAAGAAATCTAAAAAGATTTACGAAAAATTACTCAAAAAGAACCATTTTGATGAAGATTTGCTTGTAAATTCTTTACAAGTTTTCCCTCAAAAATCTGATTATTATATGCCTAGAGTTGCATCAATTGATATCTCAAACAATGATATTTGGTTAGGTTTAGCTAATATGGCAATTAGAGATAAGAATTTTAATATGGCTACAACTTATCTAAACAATTCTTATTATATTGACGCAAATAATTTTAAATATTATTATTATCTTAGTCTTGTACTTAGAGCAAAAGGGGATAATGAACTTGCTCAACAATCACTAATCAGATGCTCAAGACTAAACTCAGATTACGCGGCAGATATAAATCCGGGACACAGTATTTATGAAGAGTAATATTTTAATCGTAGAAGATCATGAACTTACAAGATTCGGTTTGAAGACCGCTTTCGAAAGTTGCGATTTTATTGACCAAATTTTTGAAGCAGAATCAGCGGAAACCGGTTTAGAAATTGCTTCAAATAACGAAATAAATCTTATCATTATGGATTTGGGTTTACCCGGCATGGACGGAATTGAAGCTACCAAAAAGGTTAAAGCGTTAAACAAAGATATTAAGATTGTTGTTTTGACTTCTCACAATGATGAACAAGAAGTTTTAAACAGCTTGAAAGCGGGTGCCAATGCTTATTGTTCAAAGGAAATTAATCCAAAACGCTTGATTCAAGTTGTGCAATCCGTTTTGGATGGTGCAGCCTGGTTTGATCCCTCAATTTCACATATTGTATTGGAAGCAGCTACTAAAGTTCAAGAAACAATTGCACCAAAACCGGAAAGAAATTACGGTTTAACCAGTCGCGAAACTCAGATTTTAAAACTTATAACAGAAGGCTATAGCAATATCGAGATTGCAAAAGAGTTATTTGTAAGTATTAATACTACAAAAGCACATGTTGCAAGTATTCTGCAAAAATTGGAAGTTGATGACAGATTGCAAGCTGCACTAAAAGCATTAAAGGAGAAATTGGTTTAATGAACGGTGTTGCATCAATTTTAGTAGTTGACGATAATCCTAAATTTTTGGCAGATGCTTTGCCAATGTACGGTTATGAAGTTACTGTAGCAAATGACGGCTTGGAAGCTTTAAAAATTCTTATGAACAAAACTTTTGACCTGATTCTTTTGGACGTTATGATGCCGAATATGGATGGCTGGGATACATTGAAAGCTATTCGCAAGAATAAGAACACTCAATATATTCCTGTAATTATGATTACGGCTGTTAGTGAAGATCAAAAGGTTGTTTCGGGATTAAAAATCGGCGCTGATGATTATATCGTAAAACCGTTTATTTTACCGAACTTGCTTGCAAGAATCGAAGCTGTTTTAAGACGTTCTAAGTGGCAACAGGAAGCGCAACCTAAACAAGAAAAAACTTTAAATAAAGATGTAAGCATTGATGCTTTAACTCCGAAAGAAAAAGAAGTTTTGGCGCTGGTTGCACAAGGTGCAAGTAACCAAGAAATCGCGGATAAGCTTTTTGTTAGAGATGTTACGGTAAAAACACATTTAAACAGTATTTTTAAGAAATTAAAAGTTACGAATAGAACGCAAGCGGTTTTGCTTGCAATGCAAATGAATTTAATTAGCTAGAAATATTTGAAAGGGCATAAAAAATGTTATCAAAAGAAGAATTGATTAACTTGGTTTCAACTGATGTTGAAGAATTTAACAAAGAAGTAAGAAGTACAAAAGGTGGTATTGATTTAAGCGAAACAGATTTTTCCAATATAGAACTTGAAGGTGCAGAGTTTTTTAATGTTGATTTAACATCATCTTCTTTTGCGGATTCTCATTTAACAGAAGTGAAGTTTGATGCTTGTGATTTAACGTCTGTTGATTTTACAAGAGCAAATGTTGTTGAATGCTCTTTTTCTGAATCAGTTTTAAACGGTACTGATTTTAGTTATGCAAAAGTTGATTATTGCAATTTTTCTGATGCAGATTTAGCCGGTGCAATTTTCCAAGGTGCTGATTTAACAAATTCTGATTTATCTATGTCAGAAAATTTAAGCGCATGCAGATTTGATGAAGAAACGGTTTGGCCTGATAACGAATACTTGCCGGAAGATTTCGATTCTAAATATTCTTCAGATTTATCTTCATTGCAAGACGAAGACGATTATCAACAATCAGATTATTAATTAGAATGAAAATTAAAATTATTGCATTAGGTAAAATTAAAGAAAAATTTTTAAAAGACGGAATAGATGAATTTCTAAAACGTCTTACTCCTTATGCATCTGTTGAAATCATTGAACTTTCACCTGTCGAAATAAGAGATGAAAATCTTACCCAAAAAGCTTTAGAGCAAGAGGGAGAGAAGATTTTAGCAAATGTCAAAAATGATTCTTATGTAATTACTATGGAGATACTTGGGAAACAGCTTTCATCAGAAGATTTTGCTGAGAAAATTAATGAGATTTCAATGAGCGGAATTAGCGAACTTGTTTTTGTAATCGGCTCATCTTGTGGACTTTCGCCTATCGTTTCTGCGAGAGCAAATTTCAAATTGAGTTTTTCTAAGATGACATTTTTGCACCAATTCGCAAGACTTTTACTAGTTGAGCAAATTTATCGTGCGTTCAAGATTTTAAAGAATGAGACTTATCATAAGTAATTTTATGATAAAGACCTCACCCTAACCCTCTCCTGTAAGGCGAGGGAAGGCGCTAACGATGCTCGTTTTAGCGTCTATTTAATTTAACAAGTCTCGGTCATTCCTTCTCATTACAGGAGAAGGTTAGGATGAGGTGTTGTCCCGTAGGGTTTTGAATAAAGTTTTATAAACATTTACACTTCTACTTTTGGGATTAGGATAGCCCGAGTCTTATTAAGCTAAAGTTTTATAGTTCTAAAAATTGTTGAATATTTATGTGAACCATAATATATAACAATAGAGACAAAATAGTTTTCTAAATCATTTACTTCCAAGTATGATTGCACAGGAGTTTTTCTTTTTGTGCTTTTAAAATTACCGATAAAATCCAAAAAGCCCATGTGTATTTTTTGCGCTGTTGTATATTTTGGCTTTGGAATGTGCTCATCATAAAACGTTTCCGGCGTATAATCTCTTTCTATTATCGGAACTATGTGTTTTACAACTCCATTTTGCTTAAACAACATAAACCAATCTCCATTATGCTCTCTTGGAGTTAATAAATAATAACCGGGTTCTATTGTAATATTTTTAAAATATAATGGTGAATTTAACCTCAATAAAGGATAAACAGACCATGAAGTATCTTTCATATCATAATATTGATCAGGGTCAATGTCATGCAAATACGAAAAACTCGGCACTTCTAAATCATTATAAATTTGGGCGTAATCTTTAGTCGCTTTTGTTCGGGTTGGTGGTATAATAATTTCATTTTCGTTCTGCGTTGGAGAAGCTACTTCAGGTACTTCTGGTTGCACTATATCTTCATCTTCGTCCAAGCTGTTCGGATCGATATCTTCATAAAAACCTTTTGGAGTTCCTACGTAAATTCCATCCGCAAACGCAAAAGTCGGAATACATAATAATAAAGCTAATACCAACAATCTTCTTTTTATCATACTTTTATTTTAATGGATTCATTTGTGAAATCAAGGTTTTAAGAGAGGATATTTTTTAAAAAATTTCTTCTTGCAATCATTTTTTCAAGTGCTATTATCAATAAGGACTTAAATTTATTGATTTAAGCAGAGTTTTTAAGAACATTAAAATTTTAGGATATAGATAGTCAAACACATTTAGCCGACATAATTTCAAACAGAAAATTATGGAAATTTAGTGTTCAAAAAAAAGAGAGAAAAATAGGAGAAAAGGAAAAATGGAAGAAGAAAAAGTTATTTCCACACAAGACAGCTTAACTCCTAGTGCCACTGTTCACGAATTAAGCGACAGTGTAATGACAGGAAAAGCTGATTTTAGTAAAACTAAAATGTTTACATTAGCAATAGCAGCCGGTGCATTTATCGCATTTGGTGCTCAAGTATCATTAACAGTTATGACAGGCGACTCAATGATGGGTTGGGGCTTCACAAAACTTATCGGTGCTATGACATTCGCTACAGGTTTGATGATTGTTGCATTAACAGGTGCTGAATTATTCACAGGTAACGTAATGATGACTTTCGCAGTTTTAGAAAAGAAAGTTAGCCTTCTTAAATTGTTAAGAAGCTGGACAATCGTTTATATTGCAAACTTCTTAGGATCAATCCTTGTTGCAGGTTTGATATTTGGAGCAGGCATGGGACATAATGGTGGCGACGCAGTTGGTGTTACAGCTATGCAAACAGCTTTCTCAAAAATTAACTTATCGTTTGGTGAAGCATTCTTCAGAGGTATTCTTTGTAACTGGTTAGTTTGTTTAGCAATCTTCATGGCTTCAACTTCTAAACGTGTTATTGGTAAGATTTTCGCAATTTTCTTCCCAATCATGACATTCGTTGCTTCAGGTTATGAACACAGTGTTGCAAACATGTTCTTTATTCCAAACGGATTATTGATGAAACACTTCCCATCAATCGTTGCTGCTTCTGGTATGACTCCAGACCAATTGGCAACTATGACTTGGAAAGGTTTCTTCTTACACAACTTATTACCTGTTACTTGTGGTAACATTGTAGGTGCTTTTGTATTTGTTGTTCTATTGTTCTGGACAGCTTACTTAAGAGAAGAACACAGACATCAACATTAGTTTAGTTAATAAAAAGACCGGTTCTCGTTAAACGAGAATTGGTCTTTTTTTGTATAATATATAAGAATGTAATTATGAAGAAAAAGATTTTACTAGTATTAATAGCAATTATTTTGACCACACCGGCGTGGGCAAAAGTTAAGGAGCAAAAATTAGAAGAAGTTGTACTTGATGTTCCGCAAGAAGAAATGAATGTGGAAGTTCCTCAAGCAGTTTCGGTTACAGAAGAAAGTGCTCCGGAAGATAAGAGTTTGAAAGAAAAACTTCAAGATGTATATCATTTGGAAGTTTATAAATATGATAAACCAACATATCTTTTACAAGATGTTTTGACTCATAAATTTGATGAAAATTCAGCTTGGGATAGAACCCAGTTTTGGGCAGGTTATAACGGTGATATCGGACTTCAATTTAATGAAGGAAGCATGCACCATACACACACAACGAACCACTACGACATTAATACAATTAATGTTGGTTATGACGGCTTCTTAAAGAATAATAATGGTGATTTTAGAATAATGTTCAACTTTTCACCATTATCAGAAAGAAACTGGGTAGAAAACTTGTTCGCAGATATGTATATTGCAACAAATAAAATACCTCATCACAGAATTTTAATTGGTAATTCTCGACCTCCGGTTGGTTTAGAAGGTGCTTATGGTCCGTTTGTATTGCCATTCTTGGCTCGTTCACAAATATCAAGAAACTTCGGTACAGTTCGTAAACTTGGGGCAAAAGTTGCGGGAAACTACAGTTTAATGGATTATGACTTTGGTGTTTATAGTTCTGATACTTATTTCCAAGAATTTTTCCCCGGAGCAGAATTTATTGGTAGAGTTGATTTGAAACCACTAGGTAAAACTGACGGCAAGTACGGTAAATTGCTTGTTGGCGGTAGCATGGACGCAGGTCATAGAGATAATAATTTCTGCGTAGTTGGTGCACATGTCCAGTATGAATACAAAAGATTTATGGCAAATTTTGAATGGGCGCAAGCAAACGGTTACAATGGTACTGCAGGTTATTCAACAGATAAACATGCCAGCGGTTTTTATGCAACAGTTGCATACATGCTAACGAAAAAGCTTCAGATTTTAGCAAGATACGATGAGTTTGATCCAAATAGAGCAATCGCAAATAACAACAAGCGAGAATATTCTGTAGGCTTAAACTACTATGTAAAAGGACAAGGGCTGAAATTCATTCTTAACTATGTGTTCTGTCAAAATGATGCAACAAAAGATTCACATAGAATCATGCTCGGCACACAGTTATTAATATAATATTTTTAACATGTTTTATTTTAGGCATGCTTTTATCAATCGGTGCGACGAATGTCGCACCGATTTTTTGTTGTAGAATAAAAGTTTATAAAACGCTGAATTCATTGTTTAGCAATACACTTCCAAGCTTGTAGTTATGCATATAAGTAGGAAAGTGTGGTGTTAAATCGTTTTTAGAAAGACGTGGCGTCAAAATGCCAACTTGGCGTCATTCTGAAGTTCGATTAGAACTGAAGAATCAAGCCTTTTAATAACTATTTACATTTTATCAAAATTAATCTTGGGCAGTTGTGTCCTGTAAGGGGAACGAATAGGTCTATAATCTTAAAACAATAATTGTAACAAATTATTTACAAACTAGCAAAAATAAATTTGATTTGTTTTAAGATAGATGTGTAGACAGTAAATTTAGATTGGAAACTATGATGAACATTCATACAACGCAAAATCTAATCTCCAAAGTGAGAAAACAATCAACCGACAATGTTACTATCCCTGAGATTAGATCAAATTATTCAGAGCAAATGCGAAAGCTAAATCTTTATGACCAGCCAGACTCGTTTGAGGGTGGAGTGTCATTTAAGGGCAAAAAAGGACCTACTATAGAAAACGCGAAGAAAATTTTTAAAGTAAGTAAAAAAGTGGTTGGCGATATTCCAAAAAAAAGTCAACCTAAGATGAAAAAGGGGGACAGTTTAAATGACAGTCCTTTTTTTAATAAAATATTAGACTTTGCTAATAACGAAATTTTAGCGACAGCAACAATTGCAGCATTGGCTTGTATGTTGCGTGCAGCTACTATTGGAGCACTGCCAGCAAAAGACGAAAACACAAAAATTAATAATAAATATGCAATGGGTCATACCTTAGCATCAGGTACAGTTGGCTTTATAACAGCGTTTGCATTAACTGCACCTTTCAAAGGTGGTGCTGACTATGTGAGAAGAAATCTGTGGAAGAACATGAGTGAAAAAACTCTAAAACGTTTCCATCCACAACTAGACATCAAGTCCATTAGTGCTAACGGTAAGAGATTAGATATTGATATGTGGAAAAACCTTGATGGTAGAAAGTTCAGTCAAGAAATTAAAAACTGTTCTTACCTTCCGGAATTTAAACAAATTGGTGATGTTTCAGAACAAACATTTAAAAATATTTTGAAAGTAGATGCTGATTGGGCATCCCAAAAAGGCAAATCTTTTAATGATGTTGTTTTAAAAGACGGTTCTAAACTGTATGACAAAATTGATATGTCAAGATTAGGTTTGGTTGTAAAAGAAGGCGAATTCAATGACGCTCAAATCTTATTCAAAGACATGGATAAATCATATTTTGCAGATTTAATCAAGGATTCTAAAGACTCTAACTGGGGTAAATTAGATATTAAATCTGTTTACAATGAAAAGGGTGAAGTTGTAGATTTTAGAAAATGGAAAGATGTTGACGGTAAACAATGGAAACTGGATTTGGATGAAACATTTGTTGCTTCTCCATATGAAACATTTGCAGATTATCGTCCTCGAATTTCCGGCGCAAAAAGATTTGATCCGAAAGAAAAAGTCTATAAATTCCGAACATATCAAAAAAATGGCGAAAATGATAAATTAGGAACAATGATTACTGATAAAATGCATGAGCAGGATGAGAACAACAATGTATTGTTCAAATTCTTGACTTATTTCCCTGACTTAGCATTTAGAGTTCCTATCGCAATGACAACTGTAGCTTTAATTCCATGGTTCTTGAAAAACTGCTTAGGTATAGAAAAGAAAAAGGCAGTAGAGCCAAAACATGAAGTTCAAAAAGCTCCAGTTCAAAATGATAATAAAAATATAGAAAACAAAGAAGGTGAAAATGTTTCTTTTAAAGGTGGCAAAAAAGAACCAAATTGGTTTATTAAAAAATTAGGTCAATACTACGGCAAACCTTTAATGGAACAAGAATGGCTTGCAAAACTTACAAATAATATAAATAGACTTCCAGGTAGAGCAACACAGCACATGACTGTATTAGGTTCTTTAATCACAAGTGGTATGTATGTTCAACAAACATTAAACAAAAAAGAACTTGATCCAGATAAGCGTAGAACATTGGCTGTTAACCAAACTCTTGGTTTTATTATCCCAACATTAGCTGCTTATTTCGCTAATGCGAAATTGGATGGCTGGATAAAGAAACGTGAATACAGATTTACTGGTAGACAACAGCATAATATAGATATTGCGAAACTAGAAGGCAATCTAGCTAAAGCAAAAGAAATTGAAAAATCTTTAGGCGTAAAGAAAAATGGTGTAAGAATTTTGGCGGACCTTGTAACATTTACATTAATCTATAGATATGTTGTTCCAGTTCTTATTACTCCAATTGCAAACAAAATCGGCGATAAGTATAATGCTAGACTTGCGGAAAAAAGAAGATTGGCGCAAGAACAACAAAACAATAAAGTATAAAAATAATGCAAACCTAATGTGTACATACAAACAACCATTTTGAAATACAAGGTGGTTGTTTTTTTTATGAATCAATTGCGCTAAAATAATTTCAATAGGAGTAAGATTATGATAGAAAAAATTGCAAAAATCTTAATTGATAAAAATTTAACAATTGCCACAACAGAATCTTGTACCGGTGGACTTTTAAGTTCAAAATTCACTGATATTAGCGGAAGCTCAGCATTCGTCCACCTAAACTTCATTACTTATTCTAACGAAGCAAAACATCGTATTTTAGGAGTTTCTTCAGAAACTCTCAATAATTTTGGTGCAGTTAGTGCAGAATGCTCTTTTGAAATGGCACGTGGTTTACATTCTACAACAGGCGCTGATATTTGTATTTCAACAACAGGAATTGCAGGCCCAACCGGAGGAAGCCCTGAAAAGCCAGTTGGCTTAATGTATTCTACAATTTACACTCCAAAGAAATCCGAAACTTTTAAGATTTTATTAGATTCTAATATAGAGCGTGTAACAATGAAGGAAGAATTTGTAAAAGCTGTGTTAGAAAAAGTTTACACGTTTTTGCTTTTTATATAAAATTGATTTATGGGAGTAAGGTATCTCATTTTATTTAGCATATTTTTAATGCTTTCAATTCCTGTGTACGCGTCAGAATTTGACTATAACCAGTACAGAGGAAATGCTGAGTTGCAAAACGATTTTTCGTCTTATATGAACAATCTACAAGCAAAAATTCAACGCTGTTGGAATCCGCCGGATTTTGTAGAAGACGGTGATGCAACAGTAATTTTCAAAGTTACGCGCTGGGGTAAAATTGTAAATGTGGATTTTGTAAAAAGCTCTAATAATCCTGTTTTCAATGAATCTGCGCTGGATGCACTTAGGAAAGCCGAACCTTTTGATAAGTTTCCGGCAAACACTTCACAAAACTCACTTACAATAAAATATAATTTTCATACCTCTATCGTAAAAACAGACACAATGCGCGAATGTATGGACAACGCGGACAAATATTACAATGTCAACAATGAAACAGCCTTAAACTACATAAATAAAGCGATTGATGAAGTTAGTGGAGATGCAGAATCATATTTTTTATACGAAAAAAGATGCAAAATTCGCCAAGCACTCGGAGATTATAAAGGGGCAAAAGAAGATTCGGCAGAAGCTAAACGATTGAAAGAGCGCTATGACTTGAAGCGTATTAATACCTGCAAATTGATTGCAGAAATGGAACAATCACCATTTTCATATTTTTATCTGGCACATGCATACGAAATCGCAGGCGATTATGAACATGCACTGGATGCTATCGATAAAGCGATAAATTTAACAGAGCTAAACAACCAATACAAAAGATACAAGATAGAATTAGAACAGAAAAAAACGTGTAATTAAGCAAATTTAATAGAAAATTTTTATTTCACTCGGCTAAATCAAACATTTGTTTTATAACATAATTATGGAAGCAGAAGAGGGATAAGTTAATAATACCCTCTCCTGCCTTCGGCACCCTCTCAATGTAGAATGGAAAAAAGGAGAGGGGAGCGAGACTTGTTTGCTTGGATGTCTTTAGCGCATCCCCTCCCTCGGGGGAGGGTTAGGGAGAGGGTATTATCAACCTTTACGAATTCTTGATAATTTCTTCCGCCAAAGCTCGGATTAACTTGCTGGCTTCTTGTGTAGTTTTATCATTGGTATAAACTTTGTTTGCATCATCATTTTTTGTAAAAGTTAATGTATCATTCCCTGCATCATATTTTGAACCATAGAAATCTTCAAGCTTTTTATAAGCAGTGGTATTAGTTAATTCCATAGCGATTGCTTTTCGCATTAAAGCCTTAGGAATTCTATTACATAGTGCCATACTAGGTCGTTTGCCTACTGCTAATGTTGGTCCGGTAATAAGAAATAATAAATTGTTCGTATCTATACTCAAAGATTTGTGTACACCAGTTTTGTTATCTGAAGTTACTTCGTCCAAAGATTTTATTATACCGACTACGTTATCTGGCGTAACACCGCCGTCTCGTAAGAATTTTGCTCTATTTTCAAAATCATTTATAAATTTATTACCTTCTTCTATGCCGTCTTCTGTATACCCATTTACTGCCTTAAATACATTTGCTTTTGTATTTGGTCCCAGTTTTGGCATGTCTTTTAATAGCTGTTTCAATTCATCATTTGGACGAATTTCTGCAGGTAGTGCACATACTGCATTTATGAAATCAAGTTTTGCGCTGTTATTTTGCTTGTTATATGCAGTTTTTACCAATTCTCCAAGTCGAGCTTTTACCGCATCAGGATTTTTGTTTGCCAAATTCGATAATGCTTCAACATCATTGTGTCCATGTTCTTTCAACACCACAGCAAGCATTGATTTCGCCGGATCTTGTTTGCAATCAGCTGGTAATACACGTTTTAATTCTCTAGCATTATACCCTTGAGGTAATGCTGATTTATCGACCTTTCCATTTTTTATGTAAGTATTGAGTAATTTTATACGATTATCGTTATTGATAGCATCATCACTTACACCACCGTAATCTCGATAATTTGTTGCTTTTAATAATGCATCAAGCACCTTTTTGTCATTGCCAAATTTTTCCATTATCTTATCAAACGGAATATCATAAGGTTTATCAACAGTAACCTTATTATTGATAAAGTCTATAACATCATCCGCTGACGACATATTTTCGACCATGGCTGCTCTATGTGCAATTAATTCTTTTGAATCAATATTATCGCCAATTGCTTCACTATATTGACCTTTGCCCATATCTTCGTATTTTTCATAGTTTACTAATGCTATTCTCATAGCGTCATTCGCAATATATGCCAATCCTGCCATTTCTTCTTTTGTTGGGCGTCTGGAAGGTTTGAATGTATATTCTACTTTGTTATCTGCATTTGTTGTCTTGTCAAAATAAGTCTCAGCAAGTTCTGCTTTTGCTTTTGCTTTGTCTTTATCAGACATATCGGATCTATCAATCCAATTTGCCGTACTCTTTAAAAATGCTGCTTTTTCAAGATTACCTTTGTCTTTACCGGTATAGATTTCTTTATAGCGCGCAACCATAGCGTCGATTACGTCTTTTGAGTATGCGATGTTTTTATCGTCAGAATCTGTTAATTGTAAGCCTTCCAGAACATATACACCATTATTCTTGATAACGGTTTTTATATCTTCATCTGACGCATGCAAGTCTTGAGCTTGTATCATTAAGCAGTTTGCAAGTTCGACATCTCCTGTATTTGCATACTTTTTAAACAATGCTTTTTTCTTATCGTCAGTATCAGCTGTCTTGAAATCTTTTACGAAGCTATCAAGTACACCTTCATCACTTGCCCAGAAGTTCAAATAATTGTCATCGCCAACTTTAACACTTGTTTTGTATATCAATTTACCGTCATTATTTATCCACAAAGTTTTTGCATCGACATGTTTTTCTTCATTAGCTTCTGTTATAACGAAGCCATCTTTCCATTTGGTGTTAGCCAATACATCCTTTAAATCGACTTCTTCATCAGTCAATTTTACTCCGGCTTTTTCTTTGTTACGGATTTCTTGATACAAGCCGGCAAGAGTTTTAAAGCCTGCCTTATCTTTTGCTACGATAGACAAGTCCGCATTACCGTCTTTATCTGTAGTCAAAGACTTAACAATATCCGCATTTCTTGTCAAAATCAAATCTTGAACAAATGCTTTTGTGTTGTTAGCATCCTTATTAACCCATTGATGGTTACCGCCTTTTAAGAATTCTGCAATGTTTTTGATAACCTGTGTGTTGCCACCGGTTATTTCAATTAACTCTTTGAATACAGCCAAGTTTGCATCTGATTTAGTTTTCTTAGTAGCGTCATTATCACTATCTTCAAGAGGTTTTAGCTTCTTTTGAGCATCCATAAACTTCTTTTTAAGGTTATTTAATTCTTGTATTGTAGGAGCTGATAGTGCTACTGCATTTGTTATATTACCGGCTTTAGCAGCGAAAGTTGTTTGAAACATGGTTTTATCGCCTTGAGTATACTTCATGATATTTCCGCCCTCTTTAAATTTTGCGTTTTTGAAGTCGGGATTACCATTTTCATCTGTTAGTTCCTTGCCGTCTTTATCCACAGGTACACCGGCACCCATATTCAAACCGTTTTTAGTTGGAGTAATTGTAGACGTTTTATCAGATGTTGGTGCTTTTTTTACTTTCGAATTATCGCCTTCTACTTCTCCTTGAGGATTAGCAGAAGAACGTCTTTTTGCTCCGCCTTCAGTCCAATTTTCACCTGCTTCATCTACTCTAGAATCACCGGTAAAGGCTTTTACGGAGTCATTGTCATTTTCTTTAACTTTTTGCAAAGCTCCTTCTGTTAATTTTACTTTTAATTTTGTACCAACACTAATATTATTTACATCGCGCAAGTTATTAACATTCGCGATTTCTGCAATTCTATTGTTGATAGATTTGTAATCAGTCGGCAATCCTTCTGACTCAAGAGTTCTTTTGGCGATTGTATAAAGTGTATCCCCTTTTGCAACTGTGTGTAACTCTGTATCATCACCTTTAAAATATTCTTTAAGCGTTTCATTTTCGTATTTGTTTTTTAGATTTTGAATAGCACTATTATAAGCTTTTGCTGAGGCATTACCATGTGCCGGAGTGTTGTCGGCTTCATCTTCAGAATTATCGATTTCATAATCTGCATCTTCAATTTTAGCTTTCAAGCCTTCAATTTCGCTGGCATCAATTGTTCCGTTGGAATTTGTATCAACATCATTAAAAATCGAGTCTGCATCATCACCAAACTTTTGTTTTACATCCTCAATCTTATCTCCGACTTTGATTGTTATAGTTTCGTTTCCAACCGTAACTTTAAAATTTGCTGACATAAATAATCTCCTTTACACATGAGTTCTATAATAGTGTTATCGGCATATTAAGAAAAAACTTTAGGATTCGTGGATAAATCTTTACAAAAATTTACAATTTAGTGCTCGGATGAGCCTAAGAAGTTGATAATACTTGAAAAATTGTCGTGTTTAATAGTTGTCCACTCCCAATTGTGCCAAGTTAATAGTTTACCGTCAAGTCATTGCGAAAGTGTTTGAATTGTTTTATACAATACTAAATCTACGATTTATGATTCTATGTTGGTCATCTAAAAAATCTAATTCGCTGACAAACAGATTTATTTTTTTATCTAAATTCATAACGTTTAACAGCGTGAAAATGTCTGATGAAATGTTGAAAAGTGAAATATTTTTAAAGTTACTTATTTTATCAATAAATTCTATCGTACAATCGCTAACATAGCTTAAATCAAGTCCAACTCTTAGATTTGGGTTGATTTCAGATGCAATTTTGTTAGCCTCATATTCATTCAAATTTGGACTAAATGGGGTAATTATGCAATATTTATCAGAAACTTTGATTTCCATATTAGTATTATAAGTTTTTATTTGATTTATAAGAATTATCCGAAATTATAAAAAAACTATAACCAAAGTTGGAATCAATAAAAAAATCTATGCTTCTTTTAATTTATACCCAACACCTCTAACAGTTTCGATATTATCTCCAAATTCTCCGAGTTTTTTTCTCAAGTTTACAATCTGAACATCAATTGCGCGTTCAGTTATATCAAATCCGTCATCGCCTCTTAGCATAGAAATTAATTCAGACCTTGTATAAACACGTCCGACATGTTTAATAAATGCCTGTAAAATCTCAAATTCGCTATACGTTAAATCAATTTCATCTGAGCCAAGCTTTACTGTGTGCGAAATAAGATTAAGAATTAAATCTTTATAAGATAGATTTTCTTGATTTACTGAGTTTCTTAATTGCGCCTTAATTCTTGCGATAAGCACTTTGTTACTGTAAGGTTTGGTAACATAATCATCCGCTCCGCATTCAAAACCGTTCACAATATCAAATTCGCTTCCCTTTGCAGTAAGCATAATAATAGGAATTTCTTTTGTGTCATCTTGAGATTTTAGAATTCTGCAAACTTCCATGCCGTCGATTTCCGGCAACATTAAATCAAGCAAGATTAAATCAGGATGCCAATTTTGTGCGATTTGAAGTGCGGTTTTACCGTCATTTGCAAGTTTAATATCTTCAAATCCGTTAGAACGCAGATTGAGTTCTATTAATTCGCAAATGTCGATTTCGTCGTCTACAACTAAGATTTTGTGTTTCATAAATTTATTACTTCTTCGATTTGATAAAGTGGTCTTGCTTTAACTTCTGTAAACACTTTACTTAAATACTCTCCTATTATACCAAGAGAAAGTATAATTATGCCATTAAAAAACGCTCCTACGAACATCAATGATGCCCAACCTTTTATAGTATGTCCTGAGAAATAACTGATAAGTGTATAAATTAGCAGAAGTAAACTTACACTAAAAATCGTAACACCTGTTGCAGTAATCATTCTGAGCGGAAAGATTGAAAAACTTGTAATTCCGCACCACGCAAAAGAAAGCATTTTGAAAAACGGATACTTGGATTCTCCTGCCAATCTTTCACATCGGTCATAATAAACATTTGCAGATTTTAAGCCTAAAAGCGGAATTAAAGCTCTAAGAAACAAAGTCTTTTCTTTATAAGCTTTTAATCTTTCAATTGCCTTTTTGCTCATCAATCTGAAATCTGCATGGTTGTAGACAATATTTACGCCTAAAGCTTGCATAAGTTTGTAAAACCCAAGCGCTGTATACTTTTTAAACAAAGTATCAGTTGTACGTTTATAGCGTACACCGTAAACGATTTCATTACCTTCTTTAAACTTTTTAACCATTTCCGGAATCGCATTAATATCATCCTGCAAATCCGCGTCAATTGTAACTACCATATCTGCGTCAACCGAATACATTCCGGCAAGTAAAGCTTTTTGATGACCAAAATTTCCTGCAAGTTTTACGCAAGAAAAGCGTTTGTCTTTAGCGCAGATATCATCAATGATGTTTTGCGTTCCGTCTTTACTTCCGTCGTTTACAAAGCAAACTCCGCTAGACGGGCTTATAAGCTTGTCTTCAACCATAATCTCTAACAATAATTGGATTTCATTTATGGTGTAGTCTAAAATTTCCTCTTCGTTGTAGCAAGGTATGACTATTTCTAATTTATTCATGATTTTCCTCTATTAAACTGTAACGTTTGCCTTTTTTAATAACATGGTATTTTATAGTTACGTTCGGTAATTGTTTATTTTCAATTGCTACGATATCTTTGTTAAAACTGTCTTTAAATTCAGTTGTTTGAACATATTGAGCACCATAAGCATAACCTTTTTGGAAATACTCAACATCTCCGTCATAATAAAATTGAAGGCTGAATCTTTCCCACAAATTATAAGCGCCCAATTTTAGGTCGTTTTGTTTTGCGTATTTTGCGTATTCAACAAGTTCATTTTGTCCAAAGCCATACCAAATATTAAATAATTTCGGAATCATAATTCCGGAAAGAAACATTATAAGAACGACATAAGCGATAAATGCAGTTATTCTTCTTCTAAACAAACCGCAAACGATAAATGCAATTACAATCGGCAATTGAACAGGTTTTATAGTTGTATAAATATCTTGTGGTAAGTATAAACCTGCAAATGCAACTAAAATTGCGAAAATTATAAAAATAGAATTCGTGGCAATAATAGACCACTTAATTTCTTTTATATATTCAGGATTGAACCACATATAACCGCAAAGTACCGCAGTCATTGGATAAAGCGGTAGAATATATGTAATCAGTTTTGTACCGGCGCTTGAAAAGAATAGAAACGTAAACGCAAAGCCGATTAAATTCATTACAACAAATTCGTTTTTTCTATCAGTCATTAGACGCTTCAAACCGAACAAGAACGGCAAAGTCCAAGGTAAGAAACCAACAATAAAAGTCGGAATGTAATAAATTATCGTATGTTCGCGCCCGATTTCACTAGAGCCGATAAAACGTTGAAAATGATGTTTTATGATATATTCTTTGATGAATTCAGCGCCATGTATTTTGTACATAATAACGTGCCATGGAAGTGCAACTAAAAGAAATAACGCAAAACCTGCACAAAAATACTGAGGTTTGAAAAATTCTTTTAAGTTCTTTTTCCAAATTCCGACAAAAAACATAACGCCAAAAGGAACGACTACAGCTGGAATTCCTTTAGCTAAAGTTCCAAAAGCAGAGAACAGATAAAACATCCACCAAAAATATTTTTTGTTTTCTTCTTTCACAAAATATGTCATCAATCCGCAAAGAAGCGAAAGTGTTATATTTGAAGTCAATACCATATCTAGAATTGACACTTTTGCAAAAATTACAAATTCAACACTTGTTGCTAAAACCATGGCTGAAACTATCGCTACTTTTGTTGTAATAGTCTTTTTTACAGCAAAAAACAGGGCAACAATTGCTACTAGAGCACTCAAAACAGACGGAATTCTAACCGAAAATTCTGAAATTCCAAGACATTTATATGATAAACAAAGCAACCAAAAGAATAATGGTGGTTTATCCCAAAATATTCTGCCATCAAGATATGGAGTAATAAAATCTTTACTTAAAAACATTCCGCGAGCCATATCTGCGTATCTAGTTTCGTCAGAATCCAGTAATGCCGGCACTCCCAAATGGTACAAAAATATAAATCCAAGCGCTAAAACGCTTATAGTTAGCATAATCTTTTTCATAATATTATGTTAATAAAAGATTGTTAGATTTTTGTTAGGAATGAGGAAATGTAATGACTTTATCTCAGACTTTCCAACGTAACGTCATTCAGAAGCCGATTTACTGCTGTACATGATAAAATTTTTGATGAACTAAACGCCTATCGCGCCGCGAACGTGCAGCGATTAGCTGCGATAGAGAGCGTTAGAGTGCAAGCTCTGCTTGCAACATCCATTTTATTTACGCTCGTAAGAGCGTAGGAAGCGGTAGCGTGTTTTCTCTTTCTTTTCGTTCTTTTCTCTCTCTTTACCTCGCAACAAAAGAGAAAGAAAAGAACATTTCAAAAAAACTTTTTATTAAAAAACAATTCTTACTTTTTCTTCTTTGAAAAAGCAAGAAGAAAAAGTAAGCAAAAAGAAGAAACTTTTACAGTTTTCTACAACCTTACGGTTGTGGTCTGAATGGATGTTGCAAGCAGAGCTTGCACTCTAACGCCCGCTAAAAAACGCTCGCGACGCGATTGTTGTTCATTTAATGAGAAATTTATTTAGAACTGTCATCACGAAGATACTAAATCAAAACATCATTATAAATTCGCAACCGTTTTCAGATTTAACAACAACTTCTCCGCCATGTAATTTTACGATATTTTTTACAATAGCAAGTCCCAAACCGGTTCCACCTAAATCTCTGCTACGAGCTTTGTCTACACGATAGAAGTGTTCAAAAAGTCGCGGTAAATATTCTTGCGGAATTCCAACTCCGTAATCTCGAATACTAATTTTTATTTTATCATTTTCATTTTTAGTTGTGATATCAATTTTATCTGTTTTAGAATACTTTATCGCGTTATTTAAAATGTTTAGAATAGCTTGTTCCATTAGAATGCTATCGCCAAGCATTTCAATATCATCAAGTTGCGTATTAATTTTTATATCTGTATCACACATTGAAATGCAATTCTTTACGATTTTTGTAAGGTTAAATTCTTTGAAATCTTGTTTTGGTGCAAATTGTCTACGCTCAATTTCTGATAGACTTAGAATATCTTGTACAAGAGAATTAAGTCTTTTTGCCTGTTTTGACAAGATATTTAAACATTTCTCTACAATCGGATTTTTGTGAGAATTTTCTTCTTCTAATATTTCAACTGCAGACAAGATTCCTGTTAGCGGAGTTTTAACCTCATGCGAAATATTTGCAATAAATTCACTCCTAAAATCCTCGAGCTTTTGCATTTCATTTATTTGCGATTTTAAACGCTTTGACATTTTATCTAAAGCGCAAGCAAGTTCGTGCAATAATCCGCCTTTAGGGATGAAAATATTAGTTTCTAAGTTGCCTGCGGAAATTTTGATTGCGCTACTTTGAAGTTGATTGAACGCCCAATAAGTATTCAATAAGTAAAATGCAAAAATAAATACAATTAAGGTTCCAATTAAAACACTTATAAGAATATATTTTTGGTATCTGGTCAGTGTATTTTCCATGTGTTTTGTTGCTGTGGATATTATAAGCATGTATTTCTGATTATCAATATCTAATGGAGTAATATGATAAATTGTTTGTGTATCAACAACTGTAGTTTCACCAGTAATATTATGTTCAACCGGATTTCCGATTAATAATTTATTGTTCTTATTATAAATGGTAATTGAGGAATCAGTATTTTTGAATAAATTACAATATTCACTAAGTTCTTTCAGATTATTCTCTCTAAGAATTGGTCTAACTGCCCAAACAACTTGTTTAGACAAACCTTCAATTTCTTCGACTTCTTCTTGTATATAGGCTTTGTTAAACTGTTCCAACTGAACTTTCGCAAGTGAAATCAATGATGCAATAATCAGAACTATTAAAAATATCCCTAATAAAAATATTTTTCCACGCTTTTTCATGCCACAATTTTAGCACGAAAAAATTATTCAAAAACTGTAGGTTGGGGTTTCACCCCAACAATAAAATTGCAATTACGCAAAATACTCTCTAACAATTTTTTCAATCTGAATAGAAGCTGTACCGTCGCCATACGGATTTTGAGCCTTCAAGCGGGTATTTTCTTTTGTTGAAGACAATACTTTTTCGCTTTCTGCCAAAATCTTGTCATAATCAGCGCCAACCAATTTAGAAACTCCGGCTTCAACGCCTTCTTTTCTTTCTGTTTCATAACGCATTACAAGAGTTGGGCAAGCAAATGAAGGTGCTTCTTCTTGAATTCCGCCGGAATCAGTCAAGATAAGCTTTGCATGCTTCATTAAATAAACCAAATATGGATAATCAAGCGGAGTTAAAAGGTGAATATTTGAAAAATTACCTAAGCGCTCGTGGATTTTATTTTTAACATTTGGATTTGGGTGAACCGGAATTACAAAAGTGTGGTCTGTGTATTTTTTAGCCAAAAAGCTTATTGCCTCTATAATTCTATCGATTCTTTCTCCATGATTTTCACGTCTGTGTGCAGTTATCAAAACTAATTTATCATCAATTCTAATTCCTTTTTCTTCATAGAATTTTTCAGAGTTTTCGATAACTTCTTTAGATAAGCAGAAAAGAGCGTCAATTACGGTATTACCAACAACATGAATTTTATTTTCTGCAATATCTTCTTTTAATAAAGCTTTTTTGTTGACATCAGTTGGTGCAAAGTGTAAAGCAGCAACGCGTGAAGTCATCTGGCGCATAACTTCTTCCGGAAATGGCTCGTAAATGTCATACGAACGAAGTCCTGCTTCTACGTGGAATACTGGAATCTTGTGATAAAAACTTGTTAAAGCTCCGCACAAAACGGTCATTGTATCGCCTTGAACAATTGTCGCATCAATTTCGTGCTCGGAGAATACTTTATCCAAAGATGTAAGAATTCTAGCTTGAACAGATGAAAGCGATTGATTTTCTCTCATACAATCAAGGTTTATATCAGCCTTCAAACCGAAATAAGCAAGAGTTTGGTTCGAAAGTTGTTTTTGCTGTTCTGTATTACAAATAATCACGTTATAATCTTGCGGATACTTTTTCATTTCGAGTATCACAGGTGCAAGCTTAATAATTTCCGGACGTGTTCCAAATATAAAAATAATGTTTTTCATAATAATATTATACAATAAAAAATTTAGAGTTTTATATTTCATTGTGATAATATATTTACAGAAAATTTACACTATAAAAATAGCAAAGGAATATATGAGAAAGAGTCTTTGTCTTTTGCCGTTGGCTCTTGGAACGTTAGGGCTTGGTTTAACTGAATATGTAATGATGGGAATTTTGCCGGATACAGCAAAATCCATGCAATGTACAATTCCAGAAGCAGGAAATTTTATATCCTTTTATGCACTGGGTGTTGTGTTTGGTGCAATTTTACTTGTAATTGTTGCAAGAACTAAACCGCTAAAAACTATTCTACTATGGTTGATGACAATCTTTACTATTGCGAATTTCTTAACTGCATTTGTTACTAATTATCATATTTTTTATTTAATTCGATTTGTTGCAGGGCTTCCGCACGGATGCTTCTTCAGTGTTGGTGCGATTTCAGCAGGAAAATTATGCGAAAAAGGTAAGGAAAACCAATCTGTAGCATTTATGTGTTCAGGCATGACTTTTGCAAACTTGATTGGAATTCCTTTAGGGACAATGGTAAGCCACAGCTTAAGCTGGCGATTGATATTTTTGTTTATAGGCTTAGTGGGTTTAATAATTTTATATTCGATAAAATGTCTTGTGCCAAATCTAAAACCGCTACCGGATACAGGATTCCGAGGTCAATTCAAATTCCTAAAAAGTCTGGCGCCTTGGTTATTGATTTTCGCCGTAATTATGGGTAATGGCGGAATTTTCTGTTGGTATAGTTATATTAATCCACTTTTGGTAAATGTATCCGGCATAATGCCACAATTTGTATCGCTGATTATGATTCTTGCAGGCGCCGGCATGTGTGTTGGTAATTTTCTTGGAGGAAAATTGTCAGACAAATTTAGCCCTTCTGTAGTAGCAGGTCTAACGCAATTGTTGGCTTGTGTTGCTCTAATTGTAATCTTTTTCGGAGCACAAAATCCAATTATTTCAATACTTTGTATGATAATTTGTACCGGGTGTTTATTTGGGGTCTCTGCTCCTCAGCAGGTATTATTAATAGATAATGCTAAAGGTGGCGAGATGTTAGGCGCATCATTTTCGCAAATCTCTTTCAATATGGGCAATGCGCTCGGAGCATTTATTGGCGGAATTCCTATAGAAATGGGACTTGGATATAAATTCACAGCTGTTCCGGGGGCAGTTTTCGCTTTTGTTGGTTTTATGTTGTTGATGTGTTTTTACAAAAGGTATGCAAAATAATTGTAAAAAAAAATATGGTGCGCAAGTTACGCACCATATTTTTTTCTATGTATTAAGCCTTAAATATTAGCCAGCTTTTTGAAATAATCGTGAGATTGTTCAAACTTGTAAGCTAAATTGAATAACTTAGCTTCTGTAAGTTGTGGTGTCATGATTTGTAAACCGATTGGCATTCCGTCAGTATCAAATCCGGCTGGAACAGAAATCGCAGGAATACCGGCTAAGTTTGCAGAGATAGTCGCAATATCTGTTAGATACATCGCAAGCGGATCTTCTGTTCTTGCGCCTAAATCGAATGCGGTTGTAGGGCAAGTTGGAGAAATCAATGCATCAACTTGACTAAATGCTTTCAAAAAGTCTTCTGTTACAACTCTTCTCATTTGTAATGCTTTTTTATAATAAGCATCATAATAACCGGAAGACAATGCGTAAGTACCAAGCATTATACGACGTTTAACTTCCGGACCAAAACCTTCCGCTCTTGATTTGCAGTACATTTCAAGAAGATTTTTAGCATCAGCAGTTCTATGACCATATCTTACGCCATCAAATCTAGCTAAGTTTGAACTGCATTCTGCGGTCGCTAAAATATAATAAATACCGATTGAATGCTTTAAGTTTGGAAGTGAAATTTCAACAACTTCTGCTCCCAATGATTTATAAGTTTCGATTGCTGATTCAAGAGCTTTTTTAACGTCAGGTGCTAAACCTTCTGACATAAGTTCTTTAACCACACCGATTTTCATACCTTTAATATCATTGTTTAGACTGTTTCTGTAGTTTTCAACAGGCAATTTTAAAGATGTTGAATCGTGGTAATCGTAACCTGAAATAACTTCTAATAATGCTGCTGCATCTTCTACTGTTCTTGCAAATGGTCCGATTTGATCTAGGGATGACGCGAACGCAATTAAGCCATATCTTGAAACTTTACCGTAAGTAGGTTTCATACCAACGATACCGCAGAAACTTGCCGGAAGACGAATACTTCCGCCTGTATCTGAACCTAGAGCCAATGCGGCTTCGCAAGACGCTACAGATGCTGCTGAACCGCCTGAAGAACCACCCGGAACTTTATTTAAATTCCAAGGGTTGTGAACTTTTTTGAACGCAGAGTTTTCGTTTGAAGAACCCATTGCGAATTCGTCTAAGTTAGCTTTACCAACGATTGGAACTAAATTTTCTAACAATTTCTGTGTTGCAGTTGCGTTGTAAGGTGAAACAAAGTTTTCTAAGATTTTGCTTGAAGCAGTTGTCTTTGAACCAACTAAGTTCATGTTATCTTTCAAAGCAAGAGGAACACCTGCTAAAAGCGGTAATTCTTCACCTTTTGCAACTTTTTCATCAACTTTTTTTGCTGTTTCTAGTGCAGTTTCTTCTGTTAAAGAATTGAAAGCACCTAACTTTTCATCAATAGATTTAATTCTATCCAATGACGCTTTTGTTAGTTCAACAGCTGAAACTTCTTTATTTTGGATTGCTCTGGATTGATCCATAGCGCTCTTTTTCAATAGTTCTAGCATAATATATCTCCTATTTTGGTTTTATTATATCAAAAACAAAACTTGTTTTCATGCTAATATAAAGTTATGAAAAAATTAGGTGCTTTTATTGTTCCAACAGGAGTTGGAGCTTCAATTGGCGGATTTGCAGGAGATGCTTCCGGCTGGGCTAGAAAATTAGCAAAAAAATGTAATCTTATAGTGAATCCAAATGTAGTAAATGCAGCGTGTTTTTCCGGCATTACGGAAAATATGCTTTATGTGGAAGGCTATTCGCTTGATAGATTTTTTAAAGGAGAAGTTTGCCTAAATCCATCTTTAGATAATAAAATCGGAATTATTTTTGATAAGGCTATAAAGCAAGATGTTTTGAATGTGCACATAAATACTGTTAACGCAGTAGAAACAGTCTACGGACTAAATATTTTAGGTTATGAAATAACAGACGAAGAAGTTGGCGTTGAATTTTTTGTTGATAATTCAGGCGTTTCAATGGGAAATGTTAAAAATCTTGAGACATTAAAGCGCGCTGCGCAAAAACTTATTACGAAAGGCGCAGAAGCAATTGCGATTGTTTGTCGCTTCCCTGACGAACAGGGCGATGATTATGCTAACGGGATTGGAGTTGACCCTGTTGGTGGGGTGGAAGCCATTATTTCGCATTACATTTCAAAAGAGTTTTCAATTCCTTGTGCGCACGCTCCGGCGTTTGATGATGTTTCAATATCTACGGAAATTGTAGATAAAAGATGTTCGGCAGAATATATCACGCCAACATTTTTACCTTGCATTCTTTTAGGACTAAATCAAGCGCCAAAACTTGAAGGTGTCGGATATAAAATAGATGATTTGGATTTCTTAGTCGTACCTTATAATTCGATTGGTGGTATACCGATTTTGGAAGCTGTAAAACGCAAAATTCCTGTTTATGCAGTCAAAGAAAATCAAACCGTTTTAGACGTAACACCGTTGAATTTCCTTAGAACATGCTTTATAATAGAAAAGTATACTGAGCTAATGGAGATAATTTAGGTATGAAAAATTTTAAGAGAGCATTTACCCTTGCCGAATTGCTATTATGTATAGGAATTATCGGTATAGTTTCAGCTATGGGTATGGTGATTACAAAACATACAACAGATAAAGCCTATCAACTTTATTATTATACAGGGTATATTAACTTATATAATGCGATAGCAGAAGCCAAACTACAAGGTGCAACAAATGCAACTGAGACCATGAGTAAAGCAATGGATCTTTTGAAAGTTGATAATACAACTTCCGCATCTGCAGGAATTAATGTTGCTTCAAATTGTGATTTAAACTTGTTGACTTTTAAGGCTGTTAGTTATGCAAATGACGATATTTATCATATGAAGGATAATCTTGGAACTGGTACTATGCAAATTGATCCTCGTCCAGGTGTTCCAGGAAATCCAACACCTCAGCCTACAAGACCTACATTACCCAAAATTCCAATCCCAGAAACTCCAGAAACTCCAGAAATACCTACAAATCCGGAAAATCCAACTTTAAATGATGCTGTAACAACAGCAGAATGTGCAAATGGAATAACATACTCTTATAATATTCCATTGAATGTAGAAAATAGTTCGACAGAAAATACTATGTATAAGAATGTATTTATTACCATGAGAGTTCCAGCTGCGAAAACAAGAACAAATGGCGGTTTTCAAGAAGTAAGATTGTATTATTCATACGATAGCAATACTTTAATTCCGCTTGCGCCGGAAGAAGGCTCTACTGCACCGGATTTGCAAACAAGACGTGATTTGTTACCGGCTTACATTGATGACGGTAAAGTAGGTAGAAATAACGTTGTTGATAGAACCAACTTTACATACGAAAAACCGATATATGGCTCTTTTAAAGATGCGTTCTGTTCTCTAAAAGGTACTGGGTATGAAGAAAAATATGGTAGTGATATTACTGTAATCAGTTGTGCAACTGATACATATACAGATATACGAAAAACAGAGAACGGTACGAGAGTTAATGGCGTACTAAAAATTGCCAGTCCGCAAAAAGCACATAAATATTAGTTTTAAAAACAAGTGGGCGAAGCCTTTAGGCTTCGCCCACTTGTTTGTTATATAACATCAATAAACTTATGCACTTGTGGAATCAATCTTGTTTTTCGATATCTTTGCAAACACTTATCCAAAACTTCTTCCATAAAATCAGACGAAATTGAAGGAGTCTTACCTAACATCATCGGTTGTAAAACTAATTCAACATCATATTTTCCTGCTAGTTTACAAATTTCATTTATTTCAGAATCCGTAATGTTTTTGTCAAATACAACTTTTATATAAAGATATTTTTGAGAAGCTATTTCAAAAAACTTGTCGTGCTTATCCCATTGCGGTTCAAGCCCTGTTGCACTTGGAAGCTTTATATCTGCTGAAACATAATCTACGAAATCAATTACTTCTTTCAATTGTTCATACAAAGTTGCATTTGTTTCTAAATATATAGGAAGTTGCGAAATCTTAGCAAAATCCTTAATAAATTTTGTATGTAACAATGGTTCACCACCTGTTAATGAAACAGAGTGGCATTCTTTATGTTGATTTACAAAATCTGTTAATTCTTTTATAGAATATTCTTTAGCGTTTTCAATATCAAAATCAGTATCGCAGTATTTGCATTTAAGATTACATCCGCAAAGGCGTATGAATATTTGTTTATATCCCATAAACGGGCCTTCGCCTTGAATTGATGCAAATAATTCTTTTAGTTTTATTGATGACATTTTGTTATCCTTTTTTATACTATCATCTTTGTAAGAAACAAAAAATTGTGTATCTAGCTCTCCCCTATGGGGAGAAAGAATTTCTTAATGAAAGGGCGTTTGTTATTTGTTTTAGCCCTTGAATTTAGAAATTTTAGAGAGGGTTTTATAAATTCTAGAGTTAATAATACCCTCTCCCTAACCCTGTCTTGGATTATTCGGGGTGTCGGCGGAGTAACGTCCGACCTCCACCTTACGGGCTTACGCCCTACCGAAAATCCGCTCCCCCGAGGGAGGGAAAACGCTAAAGATGTTTAAGCTAATGCGTTCTACTCCCCTCTCCTTCTATCCATTTTACATGGAGAGGGTGCCGAAGGCGGGAGAGGGTATTATTAAAATGTAGGTTGAGGTTTCTACCCCAACATCATCTTACAGAATTCGTAGAAATTTCTGCCAATCTTTTGTACAAACTAATTTCTTCGTCTGACAAATTCTTTGGAATTTGAATTTCTACAGTTACTATCATATCACCAACTTGTTTATTTTGCTCTATTCCACATCCGGATAATCTGATTTTTTGACCATTTCTAGTATTTGGCGCAATTTTTAAAGAAATATTACCTTTCAAAGTTGGAACTGAAATGTTAGCACCCAACACAGCTTCAAACGGAGTAATAGGAATTGTTTTTAATATATTCAAACCTTCTGTTTTGTAGCCTTTAGGTTCTTTTATATGAATTGTCAAATACAAATCCCCATTTGCTCCCCCACAAATCCCTTTTTCACCTTCCCCTGCCAATCTGATTTTAGATTTATCGCTAATACCTGCAGGAATTTTAACGTTAAATCTTTTATAAGTAGAAGTTTCTCCTTTTCCCTTGCAGAATGAACATTCTGAACCATTAACAAATTTTCTGCCACCACATTTTGGGCAAATGTTGGTTTGCAACATGTTGATAACTTTTGTTGTTCCGCCTAAAGCTTCAAAAATAGAAATTTCTATATCGGAATATACATCTTTGCCTTTTTTAGGCGCAGGTGTTTCTTGTTTTTGTGATTTGAAAAAGAAATCTTCCCAGCTAAATTTAAAACTATCTTTTGTGTGATAAGTTTGTTTTGTATTTTTAAAATTGTTCTCTTTTGTTGAAGTGCTTTTTGTTGTCTTTGTTTCTTCTTTAGTATTTACGCTTGAATATGAGTAGAATTTTCTAGCTCTGTCGTAATTCGATTTGCGAATTGAATCTGATAAAGTTTCGTAAGCTTCATTTATATCTTTGAATTTGTTTATTGCTTCATTAGAATTACCTGCAACATCAGGATGCCATTTTCTTGCAAGGCGACGATATGCAGATTTAATTTCGTCTTGTGTTGAATTTTCAGAAATATTTAAAATTTTATAATAATCTTTAGTCATACTAAAGATTTAATGATTGCGATAAAAAAGTCAACATATTTATTGCTTAAGTTAATGGTACTATTGAAAATACGAATTATAGATGATATCATTTAGTCATGTTTAAGAAGTGTTTGTTAATATTGATATCTATGGCCGTTTTGCCTATTTTTGCAGGAGAGGTTGAAAATTCGCTCAATCAAGGGCATAATGTTTTCCTCTATATGTATTCTTCTCAATGCGGTTATTGTAAATTATTTGCACCTAAGTTCAATAAACTTGCTAAAATGTATGACGGGCAATATAATTTTTATAAATATAACGTAGAAACACAATATGGACACGATTTACTTGTAAAATACAGGGGACATTATGTTCCTTATGTATTGCTTATAAATAATAAAAAAGCTGTTAATATACATCCGAATTGTTTGTCGGATATGGTTTGTATTGAAAAAGAAATGAAATTATTTAGAAAATAAGGAGTGTATATGAAGGGAATTGTATTAGCAGGAGGAGCCGGAACAAGATTATATCCGGCATCGCAACCGATTTCAAAAATTCTGTTGCCGATTTATGATAAGCCAATGATTTATTATCCATTGTCAACCCTCATGTTGGCTGGAATTCGTGATATCTTAATTATTACTAACGAATTAGATTATGATAATTTTATAAAATTATTAGGCGACGGTTCACAATTCGGTCTAAGTTTACATTACAAAATACAATACGTTCAAAGAGGTATTGCAGATGCATTTTTAATTGCAGAAGATTTTGTTGGTAATGACGATGTTGCATTAGTCCTTGGTGATAATATTTTCCATGGACATGGTTTTTCTACAATAATGAAAAACGCACTAAAAAAACATGCCGGCGCAACAGTTTTCGGCTATACCGTAAAAGATCCGGAAAGATTCGGTGTTGTTGAATTTGATAAAAATCAAAAAGCAATTTCTTTGGAAGAAAAACCTACGCATCCAAAATCAAACTATGCAGTAACCGGTTTGTATTTCTACGATAACAGAGTTTGTGATTTTGCAAAACAACTAAAACCTTCTGCTAGAGGTGAACTCGAAATTACAGATTTGAATAAAATGTATTTAGAACGTGGAGAATTGAATGTTGAAATTCTTGGTCGTGGTTTTGCTTGGCTTGATACAGGAACGCACGATTCAATGCTTCAAGCAAGCTTGTTTGTTCAAACTATGGAATTGAATAAAGGTGTCAAGATTTCTTGCTTAGAAGAAATTGCCTACAATCAAGGTTTTATAACAAAAGACGAATTGCTTAAAAAGATAGAAAAATATGGCAATAAGAACGATTATTACAATTACGTTCGTGCTGTTATTGAACATCCGACGCCTGCATTTGTCTAAAGAGTTGTAAAGAAGCAGTTACAAACTCTTGCAATTATAAATCCATTGTTATAACATTGAAATGTAACACAATATGCTATAAAGGTGGTGAAAATATAAAATGGCAGAAGTTAAAGTTGGCGAAAACGAAAGTATCGAAAGCGCATTAAGAAGATTCAAAAAGAAAATTCAAAAAGCTGGTATCTTATCAGAAGTTAAAAAGCGCGAAAGATATGAAAAGCCAAGCGTAAAGAGAAAACGCAAATCTGAAGCAGCTCGTAAACGCAAGGTTTAGAATTATAAGATAAAAACCGAGATAACTTGTTTATCTCGGTTTTTTGTTTTGTAATCTGAATTAAACTTAACTAAAAGAACATTTGCATTGCATTTGGCAATTCTGCATTATATTCCCAATTTATCGGTTGCAAACGATTATAATACGTAACGTGGTCATTATCTACGGAAATCCATTCATTGTTTTTCATGCCTTCTTCAAAGCCTTCCATTGTATTAATACCGTCCGTAGAATGATTATCAAGCTTAAAGAAATTCTTATCACCGACGGTGTCATTATATGATAATCCTAATTTTTTAAAATCTGTTAAGTGTTTGGAGATTGTTCTCAAATCCTTAGAAGATTCTCCTACGGGCGTATGTTCAATGTATTTATAGATTGAATAATTACCATCATGGTTGTAATAACAAAGTGGTGCAGAATTTCTGCAACGGTGTGTTGTTAGATAAAAATCGATTTTTGCTAAAGTGCCGAGTGCAAATGGTGCATCTAAGCTTCTAGCTTCCGGTTTGCCCATTTTGATAACATATTTTTTACCTTCAGGTGTAAAGACGCCAAATACATTTTTATCAGACTTGCCTTCTGTAAAATACGCAAACTCATACTTTCTATTGCCTATATTCAATTCAGGGATTTTCTTTTTTGTTTTATAACCAACTTCCATTTGACCGCGCAAATAATTTGTTATTTTATCTAAATCTTGTTTTGGTAATTCTTTTGGAATATTACCAATTTCAACTTTTGTATTACCCAATTGCATTGCTTTTTCAATAAGTTTATCTCCTTTCCAATCAGGTCTGAGTTTTAGAAGAGATATAAGGCAATTTGCGTTATTAAATTTGTTCTCTATATAGTTGTTGTAAGATTTATTGTATGGGCTATCAAAAGCAAACGGCATTAAATTTTTAGAATTTGTACCGACTTTTTCACCCAATTTTTCCGTAACTCTTACAGCTTCTCTTGGAGAATACAAGAAGCTATCGAAAAATTGAATGCTTCTATCTTTTGTATTCAAAATTTCTGTCAAAAATTTATCCATAACTTCCGGCGTTTCTTCAATTTTTAAAAATGCTTGTAAGGCAGGAACTCTGTCGTGATTGATGTACCAGTTGTACTCTTCATAAAGCTTAGAAATTGACTTCCCTTTAAAGAAGATAGGAGGGTATGCGTAGTTTATTCCTTCTATGCTATTTGTAACATTTTGTTGTTTGTTATTTTGTTTGTTTTTAATTGTAAAATTATAATTTGGGTTATATAAATTGATTTTATTGATTTTCATTTTTTACTCCTTACAAATATAAAAACACGTAAATTTAAAATTTGCCCTTTTGTTAACCTTTTGTTAAGATTAAACTATCGAGGGATTTTTAAGTAATATATGTTTAAGGAGGAGTATATGAATTTAGATAAAGTTAGAGAAACAGATGCTGAATTAGCACAATTTATAGACGAAGAATTACACAGACAACAAAATACTATTGAGCTTATTGCAAGTGAAAACTTTACTTCTCCTGCTGTAATGCAAGCTTGCGGAAGTGTTTTAACTAATAAGTATGCAGAAGGCAAACCACACAAACGTTATTATAACGGTTGCGAAATAGTTGATAAAGTTGAAGAGTTGGCACAAAAAAGAGCATGTGAATTATTTAAAATGGATCATGCGAATGTTCAACCGCATTCAGGCGCGCAAGCAAATATGGCAGTATTTTTTGCATTGCTTAAACATGGCGATACAATTTTAGGTATGGATTTATCTAATGGCGGACATTTGAGCCACGGCTGTCCTGTGAACTTCTCAGGAACATATTTTGACGCTAAAAGTTATGGAGTAGACGCTGAAGGTAACATTGATTACGAAGATGTTAGAAAAAAAGCTCATGAATATAAACCAAAATTAATTATTTGTGGTGCAAGTAATTATTCTAAAATAATTGATTTTAAAAAGTTTAGAGAAATTGCAGATGAAGTCGGTGCAGTTCTGTTAGCAGATATTGCACACATTGCAGGGCTTGTTGCAGGCGGAGTTCACCCATCTCCAGCCGGTTATGCACAAATCGTTACAACAACAACTCATAAAACTTTACGCGGGCCTAGAGGCGGTATTATTATGTGTGATGAGGAATTTGCTCAACAAATTGATAAGGCTGTATTTCCAGGAATCCAAGGTGGACCTTTAGAACACATTATTGCAGGAAAAGCTGTTGCTTTAAAAGAAGCTATGTCTCCTGCTTTTAAAGAATACGCTCAACAAATCGTTAAAAATGCAAAGGCTATGGCTGAAGGTCTTATTGAAAACGGTATGGAAATTGTTGGTGGTATGACTGAAAACCACTTAATGACTTTGGATTTAAGAAAAACCGGTAAAACAGGTAAAGATATGGCAAATGTTCTTGAAAGAGTGGGTATTACAGCTAATAAAAATACAGTTCCTAACGACCCGCAAAGTCCTTTTGTAACAAGCGGTATCAGATTGGGTGCTGCAGCTATGACAACTCGCGGATTCAAAGAAGACGATATGAGAGAAGTTGCTAGAATTATTGCAGAAGCAATTAAAAATTCAGAAGATGAAAACGTTTTGAAAGAATTAAGATTAGATGCTTCTAAACTTTGCAAAAAATATCCGTTGTACTAAATTTGATTATGTATAAACAAAACCCTCTTTTTAAAAAGAGGGTTTTGTTTTTTAATAAAATTAAGCAAATGCATTTGCTCCCAAATACTTGGCATTTGCGCCCAGTTCTTCTTCAATACGTAATAGCTGATTGTATTTTGCCATTCTATCGCTTCTTGAAATTGAGCCTGTTTTAATCAACCCGCAATTTGTTGCAACGGCTAAATCTGCGATAAAGCTGTCTTCAGTTTCTCCTGAACGATGTGAAACAACTGCTTTGTAATCGTTTTCTTGTGCCATTTGTATTGCATCTAATGTTTCTGTAAGTGTTCCAATTTGGTTTGGTTTAATTAAAATAGAATTTGCGATTTGTTTTTCGATACCTTGTTTTAAGCGTGAAGTATTTGTAACAAACAAATCATCGCCTACCAATTGACATTTGTTTCCTAAAGCTTCTGTTAAATTCTGCCAACCGAGCCAATCGTCTTGTGCCATGCCGTCTTCTATTGAAATGATAGGATAATCTCTTACCAAATCCGAAAGATATTTAACCATTTCTTCAGACGTCAATCGGATATTTTCGCCTTTTAATTCATACCTGCTAAGAGAGCAAACTCCGCTTGAGCACTCACCTTCTTGATATAATTCCGATGACGCAATATCCAAACACAATTTTACTTTATTTGTATTATATCCTGCTTTCTCAATTGCATGAATAATTAATTCAATTGCTTCTCTTGAAGAATTTAAATTCGGTGCAAAACCGCCTTCATCACCAACTGTCGTAGAAAATCCTTTATCTGCAAGAAGTTTTTTTAGAGTATGGAATATTTCTGCTCCTGCTCTTAATGCATCAGAATAACTGGCGACACCTACAGGCGCAATCATAAATTCTTGAAAATCTAAATTATTATTCGCATGAGCGCCTCCATTTAAAATATTCATCATCGGAACCGGTAAAACTCTTGCCGAAATTCCGCCGAGATATTTATATAGGGGTAGCTCATAAAAATCCGCAGCAGCTCTTGCGCAAGCAAGAGAAACGCCTAATGTCGCATTTGCGCCTAGTGTAGATTTGTTAAAACTTCCGTCCATTTCGAGCATAAGACTATCAATCAATTGTTGGTTTGTAGCATCTTCGCCTAATAGATTCGGAGTAATTATTGAATTAATATTGTCAATAGCTTTTTGCACTCCTTTTCCAAAAAATTCGGTTTTTATATTATCACGCAACTCTTTTGCTTCATAAATTCCCGTTGAAGCTCCAGAAGGAACTGATGCTCTACCGAACGAACCATCAATAAGTTTTACATCAACTTCTAATGTAGGATTTCCTCTCGAATCTAAAATTTGTCTGGCTTTAATATCATCAATTTCGCACATTGTTTACTCCTTATTTATAAAAGAAGAATATTGAAAATTATTAATTAAAACCATTGGACAAATGGGCAAAATTTAAAAACAAAATGTAAAAAAAATATTCTCTTTATTAAAAAAGAATTTTGTTTGTTTTATAATAATTGTATTGGAATTTAAATAGCTTTATTTTTGATTAATAAGGAGGTCAAATGGGCAAAATTGAAATTACACACGAAATCGAAGAAAAGTGTTGTGTACATCGTGGTATAAAAGGAACTCCGGCTCCTATTCCACAAGAAGGTGAATGGACAAAATGTAAAGAGATTACTGATATTTCAGGTCTTACTCACGGTTGCGGATGCTGTGCTCCTCAACAAGGTACTTGTAAATTAACTTTAAACGTTAAAAACGGTATTATCCAAGAAGCTTTAGTTGAAACTATCGGTTGTTCAGGTATGACTCACTCAGCTGCTATGGCTGGTGAAATTCTTCCGGGAAAAACTCTTCTTGAAGCATTAAATACTGACCTTGTTTGTGATGCTATCAACGTTGCAATGAGAGAATTATTCCTACAAATCGTTTACGGTAGAACTCAATCTGCATTCTCTGAAAACGGACTTCCTGTAGGTGCTGGTCTTGAAGATTTGGGTAAAGGACTTTGCTCTATGTGTGGTACAATCCACTCAACAGCTCAAAAAGGTGTTAGATATTTATCATTAACAGAAGGCTACATCTTAAAAATGGGTCTTGATAAAAATGATGAAGTTATTGGTTATCAATTTGTAAATCTTGGTAAAGTTATGGATGCTATTAAGAAAGGTGTTGACCCTAAAGAAGCTTACGAAAAGAATATTGGTACTTACGGCAGATTTGCTGATGCAGTTAAGTACATTGATCCTAGAGAAGAATAGTGCTACGCACGTAAATATTGGGTCGGTTGACATTAGTAAGACTACAAGTCTGTTTTTAAATCTAACAGGTCAACCTCAAATTGTAAACTACTAGAAAAATAAGGAAATAAAAATATGACAGTAAAATTTGAAGGACAAGATAGACGTGAAGCTACTCTAGCTAAAGTTTTACCTGAATACGGTTTCAAATCTTTAGAAGATGCTCGCGAATTATGCTTATCAAAAGGCATCGATGTAGATGCTATTGTTAAAGGTATTCAGCCTATCGCGTTTGATAACGCTTCTTGGGCTTACACTCTTGGTTGTGCTATTGCAATCAAAAAAGGTATTACAAATGCTGCTGATGCTGCTGAAGCAATCGGCTTAGGCTTGCAAGCATTTGCAGTTCCGGGTTCAGTTGGTGATAGAAGACAAGTTGGTATCGGACACGGTAACTTGGCTGCTATGTTATTAAGAGAAGAAACAAACTGCTTCTGCTTCTTGGCTGGCCACGAATCATTCGCAGCTGCAGAAGGTGCTATCGGTATTGCAAGAAACGCTAACAAAGTTAGAAAAAATCCTTTAAGAGTTATTTTAAACGGTCTTGGTAAAGACGCTGCTCACATTATCGCTAGAATCAACGGTTTTACATCAGTTGAAACTGAATACGATTACAAAACAGGCGAATTGAAAATCGTTAAAGAAACTCCATACTCAGAAGGTGAAAGAGCAAAAGTTAGATGCTATGGCGCTGATGACGTTAACGAAGGCGTTGCAATCATGGTTAAAGAAGGCGTTGATGTTTCTATCACAGGTAACTCAACTAACCCAACCAGATTCCAACACCCTGTAGCTGGTACTTACAAAAAATGGTGCTGGGAAAACGGTAGAAAATACTTCTCAGTAGCATCAGGTGGTGGTACTGGTAGAACTCTTCACCCAGATAACGTTGCTGCTGGTCCAGCTTCTTATGGTATGACAGATACTATGGGTAGAATGCACGGTGATGCTCAATTCGCTGGTTCATCTTCAGTTCCTGCTCACGTAGAAATGATGGGTGTAATCGGTATGGGTAACAACCCAATGGTAGGTGCTACTGTTGCTGTAGCAGTTGCTGTTGAAAACGCTATGAAAGCATAGTTTTTATAAATTATAACCAAAAACGCGAATTTCCAATTGGAAATTCGCGTTTTTTATTAAACATTAAAAAATGTTACTATTGCAACAGGTTTTCAATACTAGCGTTCATTTCAGCCGTATATTTTGCCATTGCTTCTGCTGAAATTTCTGCGGTATCTTGAATAAGTGAACCTGCAATCAAAGTTGTCTGTTGAGACATTTTCATGCACTTTGCTGCATACTGTGTTTGTACTTCCGGAGTTAACGCACTTCCGTATCCTACTGAACTTACATCCATTTTAATATCCTCATATTGATTGTGATATTTTAATTTTAACATCTTTTATATACAATTTCAATATTATTAATAGGAAATAAAATAATTTGAAATTTAAGCTTTAAGTGCTATTTTAGAGAAAAACATACATAGGAGAATATTATGAGAATTGACGGAAGAGAAAATAACGAACTTAGACCAATTAAATTTACACATGGATTTACAAAACACGCATTAGGCTCTGTGCTTACTGAATTTGGCGACACAAGAGTTATTGTTACGGCTTCTGTTGATTTAAAAAAGCCGAAATGGATGGATGAAAACGACAATAGAGGTTGGGTTACAGCAGAATATTCATTACTTCCGGCTTCTACCAATACTCGTTGTAAACGTGAACGCGAAAAGGTTTCAGGTAGAACACAAGAAATCCAACGCCTAATTGGAAGAAGCTTGCGCGCTTGTGTTGATTTAGAAAAAGTGCCAAACATGACAATTACAATTGATGCAGATGTTATTGAAGCTGATGGCGGAACAAGAACTGCAAGTATTTGCGGTGGTTTTTTAGCTTTAAGAGATGCTGTAGAAAAATTAATCGCATCCGGTGATTTGAAAGAAAATCCTATTATTGAACCAATTGCAGCGATTTCAATTGGAATTGTTGACGGTGATATAAAACTCGATTTAAACTATGCAGAAGATTCGCACGCACAAGTTGATTCCAATGTTATTTTAACTGAAAGCGGAAAAATTGTTGATTTTCAAACAACGTCAGAAGGCGAACCTTATGAATTCGATAGAATGATTGAGCTGTTTAATACTGCAAAAGCCGGTATAGATAGAATAATTAAAATGTATTAGTAATAAAAAAAGAAAAATGAGAATAGTCTAGCTATTCTCATTTTTTTTATTATTTACTTAGTGCTTCGATTAATTTTTGTGGATTAATAACACGTCCAACATAAACATTGCTATCATTGTTGTAGCATTTGTCTGATGTTTTCTTTGCAGCATCCCAGAACTCTTCTGGTGTAACATCCGGTTTTGCTTGTTTAGCTAGTGCATACATTCCTGCAAGCCAAGGCGTAGACCAGCTCATGCCACCATCATTACCTTCATATCTATAAGAACTGTCGTCTGTTTGATCGGCAACCGTCCTATGATCCATTGGTATAAGGATTAGATTGTCTTTTTCTTCCAGTGAAGCATTTTCAGAAAATTCTTTAAAAAACGCTCCGGCTTCATAGCTATTAGCAGAATCCAAATCCCCTTTGGGGTTGCGATTTAAACCACAAGTATTCATTTGATAATCATCTTCTAATCTTGTAGATACAATAAATACGCCTTCCTCTTTTGCGCGTGCTAAGGCTTTTTGGTAATCATCAAATCCGGATGCTAATGGGTCAAATCCCCAGCTTATTGAAATTACAGAAGTACGTTCTTCTGGAGGTAAAGTTGCATTTTTATCTAAAATTTTATTTATAGCTTCAACATATGGACGATTGTCGCTAACAAATGGTCGCTCATTCAACTGTTGCAAACGATGTTTTAAGGATGCTTGGTATTCGGGATTGTCTTTTGATTCTAATATTTTTGTTTTTATTCTTTGCTTGTACTTTTCTATTTCTATAGGGTCATTTGTTACATTTATAGCTGTATAATAATCAACATCTGCATCTGGAGCAACACCTACGGTTTTACCAACTGCGATAGATGTAACAGCTGCTCCATGCATAGATGCCTCGCTCCAATCGCCATTAAAATTTTCCGAATTAATATCTGTATGGTTTTTTATATTTTTAGAATATTCTTTATGCTTGCCTAAAGGTTGGTCAATTATTGCCATTTTTACACCTTTGCCGGTTAATCCTTGTTCGTGTAAATTTCTAATTCCAAGTCCGGGGTCTTTACATTTTTCAGTATAAAAATCAACAATTTTCTTTTGCTCTGGAGATAAAACAGTTGTCTTGTCAATACACAAGTTCAGCAGTTCATCTTCTGTTAAGTTTAAATTGCTAATATCACAAAATCTGGCGTCATGAATATTGTTATGACTTCCTAGAGGGATATCTTTAATACTTTTTACAACTTCAGGCTCTTGATAATATATACCATAATCAAAATATGTTTCGCCTTTTTCTACATTTGTTATCTTATCTTTACTAAAACGCTGAATGAGGTAATTTTTAATATCTGCAAAAGCTTGTTTTAAATATCCTGCCGCATTCAATTCTTTATCAGTAATTGTTCCGTTATTATCAGTATCAAATTTTTCCCAAATGCTTGCATCATCAGTTTTATCTAAATCTTTATAATCTTTTTTAGATAAAGCTTTGGTATATTGATGATTATTTCCAACAGAATTTATTTCACTCATAATGACTCCTTATAGATTATTTAACGGCAAGTTTTGTAAAAACTTTAGGAAGTGTTGAGAAATTGTTACATGGGATTGGTTTGATGTTAATAATACCCTCTCCCTAACCCTCCCCCAAGGGAGGGGGTATGTTTATGAAATTCAAATAATCCCATCTTATTCTCCCCTTTTTAAGTAAACTTATGGAGGGTAGAATAAGGTATTATAAACTTGTCCCCTCCCTTGGGGGAGTTTTCTGTCCCACTTCCAAGCTAGTAGTTAAACTTACAAATTGGGAAGTGTGATGTAAAAGGGAGAGGGTATTATTAACTTTTATCCTAAGTTATTTCTCTTAGGAAAAATACTGCTATTCATGGACGCAGTTCTCTCATCATTTTTAATTCCTGCGATTTCACCTTCAATTGTCGCAATTTCACGCAACAATGCCGTTTTAGTTTCTTTTGGGCAATCCGGATGTTGCAAAATCTTTTTCTTAGCAGCAATCGCCCTTTCCTTTTCTTCAACAGTAGATGTTCTTTCAGGAATGCCTTTGTAAGCGTTTTCCACAAATTGATCAAACTTGTTCATTGAAACTCCAGCCATATAAGCTCCTTTCTTTTTGGGTAAATGTAGTAATGTAATTTATTTTTTAATGTTTAATAAATCGTGTCTGCAATTTTGCATATCATTTTCAAAATTTTGGTACATTTGTTGATATTCAAGAGTTTGTTCGTTTGTTACATCTGCACAATGTATTAGTCTTTTAATGTAGCTTTGTGCTGTTCTGTTGTAGGTCATTAAGTATTCATATTTATCTTCTGCTGACAATTTATTATTAACTTTGCCTTGGTATTTATTTACAAATTTCTCATATTCATTCCATACATCATTAACTTTTTCACCAGAATTTTTAGTTTCTTCGTTTTTTATACTTTGAATTTCCATTTTGATAACAGATTTTTTGTTTTGCCAATAGATTTTCATATCATCAGAAATATCATCACAAGCAAGCATTCTATCAATATACGAGATGGCTAATTCCTTTTCGGTAATTGTAGAAGTGCTATCAGGTACATTTTTGTCAAATTCTGCAAAAACTTCTTCAAATTTTTCTGATTTACCACTACTTAAAGTAATCGTGTCTAAATCGCTATTTGAGGTAAGTAAAGATTTTTCAGTTTCTTGTTGTTTTGCGCTAAATTTTACTCCACTAATATTTTTAAATAGATTTGAGATTTGATTGATTTCTGTCATAAAAAAATACTCCTTATAGATAGTTTAACGGTAAGTTTTGTAAAAACTTTAGGAAATGTTAAGAAATTGTTACATAATAAAAGTTAATAATATAAAAACTTAAATTGAACGATATTCACGCAACAATGCCGTTTTAGTTTCTTTTGGACAATCTGGATGTTGCAAAATCTTTTTCTTAGCAGTAATTGCCCTTTCCTTTTCTTCAACAGTAGATGTTCTTTCAGGAATGCCTTTGTAAGCGTTTTCCACAAATTGATCAAACTTGTTCATTGAAACTCCAGCCATATAAGCTCCTTTCTTTTTGGGTAAATGTAGTAATGTAATTTATTTTCATGGTAAATAAATTCTATTAGAATGCTTTATACTATATTATTGTCATATTAAGCTCATTTTGTCAACCCATACAATCTTACTAAAATCTTTATCCTTTATAAAAAAGATAGTATCCTATTGTTGAGATGGGTGAAATTGCTAGAAAATTAGGTTTAAGAATAAAGGAGTTGCGCGAAAAACAGGGTTTGACGCAACTTAAACTTGCTGAAATTTTAGATATGGAGGCATCAAATCTTTCTAAAATAGAAAGAGGAATACAAATCCCAAAAGAAGAAAGTCTTGAAAATATTTCAAACGCCTTAAAAGTCGATGTAAAAGAATTATTTAATTACACTCATATAATAAATAGGCAAGAATTAATATCAAAGATTACGGCTTTACTTGAAAATACTAACGAAGAAACATTGCAAAGATATTATAGAATTTTGATAAATTTATAAATTGCACCACTTTCAAATATGTGCTAAAATATTGCTATGGAAATAAATTATCAATTATTAATGGATACAGCAAAAGAAGCTGTAAAAAAATCTTACTCACCGTTTTCTAAATTTGCAGTCGGTGCGGGCGTTTTAACCTCAAGCGGAAAAGTTTACGGGGGATGTAATATTGAAAACTCATCATTTGGTATGACTATATGCGCAGAAAGATGTGCGATATTTAAAGCTGTATCTGATGGTGAACGAGAAATTCTAGCAGTTGCAATTTATTCACCAAATGAAGATGATTGCTATCCTTGTGGTGCTTGCAGACAAGTGATGTATGAATTTCAAGGCGATACTGAAATTGAAATTATAACCGAAGAAAAAGGTAATTTGAACATAAAAAAAATGAGCGACTTTTTGCCTTATGGTTTCAAAATTCAAGGTGCTTAAAACATAAGCTATCATGTATATATTAGAACTTTTTGTAAAATGGCTTAACAAAAATAAACGGGGAGATGGGGCGAATCCTTATAATATTTATGCGGCTAAAGATGTTGCCAAAGACGAGGATGAAGCTTTGACTTGCAATCATAATTTTATGCCGGTCGATAGTACCGGTACTGTTTTAGCTTGTACAAAATGTGGGTTTGTAGTAAAAAAGAGAAATAAAAGAGGTTAATAATAACCTAAAAGGAAATCAATATATGACCAAATTTTTAGATTTTATATCATCAAAAACATTTAGAAATGTTGTTTGTTTTATTGTTTTTACATTTTTAATGACTGTAACGATATCTTCTCAAAATTATTTTTTCCAAAAAGTAATTGAAAACGGTATCAGCAAACGCGATATTGTTGCGCAAAAAGACATCAAAGTGATTGATACAAAGAAAACAGAACAACACAAAAAAGAAGTTGCGCAAAATGTTGAGCCGATTTTGACTCAAGCAGAGGACGAGTTTATTACGACAAGTCTTTTGACTTTGCAAAACTCTGTTAAAAAGATTCGAGAAAAAAATGTTTCTGAAGATGTCAAAATGGATGAATTGAATGTTCTTTTTGATGAATCCGGCAAAAAAGGTCTGATTGATTTCTTGTTAAAAGCCAATGATGACGACTTACAATCAGTTTTCGATAAATCAAAAATTACATTAACTTCTGTCTTGAATGTTGGAATTTCTGCAAAAGATTTTGATAATAATAATGTTACGGCAATTATCAAAAGAAATTTGCCAAACAATGTTCCAAGATACCAAGGAACGTTAATTGCAGGTATTTTAAACCAAATTATTGTGCCAAATCTTGTAGTTGATGAGTTCGCAACAGAAATTGCTAAAAAGAACGCACAAAATGCGGTTAAGCCTTATGAAGTTGTCTTTAAAAAAGGTCAAAAAATCGTATTTGAGGGCGAACCTGTAACAAAACTTAAACGAGATGCTTTAAGAGCCGCAGGATATAATGTTTTAGAAGTTAATTATGGCGGAATTATCGGTTTTTATATTCTTATAGCATTTTTTACTTTCGTGTTTTTACAATACGAAAAGAATTTTGAAAAACAATATTTTAATGCAAAATATATGCTTATAATGTCTTCTTTTACATTCTTTACGGCATTTATTTCAGCAGTTTTGCCGACGGGTTTTTCTCCATACATAATTCCAATTCCGGCTTATACTGTTTTGTTATCAATATTTACAACTCCAAGAAACGCATTTTTTGCCTCAACTATCCTTTTAGCGTTGATTTCAATAGGTATGCATTGGAATATAGAAGTTGTTGTTGCATTTATGCTTTTAAATACAGTCGTAATGACTGCTGTATCTAAATTAAAGTTCTCTAAACGTTCAGACTTGTTGATTACAAGTGCGAAGATTTCTTTGGCAGGTATTTTAATTGTTGGCGGAATTTATTTCTTGGAAAAATACATGATGGATATCGATAACATGTTGATACTGGAAGATTTGGGCTACATTGTAATTAACTGTTTTGTAATAAGTGGTATTATTTTATTGGGTATATTACCGATTATAGAAAATGCATTTAAAGTTATGACTCCTTATGGTTTGGCAGAACTTGCCGATCATAATCAACCACTTTTAAGAAAACTTATGAATGATGCTCCCGGAACTTTCAACCATAGTTTGACAGTTTCACATTTGTGTGAAAGTGCGGCTGAAGCAATAGGAGCAAATCCCGTTTTGGCAAGAGTTGGTGCTATGTATCACGATATTGGAAAACTTTTAAGACCAATGTTTTTCGTAGAAAACCAATCTTTCTACGGTATTGAAAATCCGCATAAATCTTGTACTCCAAGGTTTAGTAAAATGCTTATCACAGCGCACCCGAAAGACGGTGTAGAGTTAGCAAAAGACGCTCACCTTCCACAAATTATTAGTAATTTTATTTTACAACACCATGGAACAAGCCTTGTTAGCTATTTTTATAATGAAGCTTTAAAGGAAGAAGGTGCTGAAAACGTTAATGAAGAACAATTCCGTTATCCTGGGCCAAAACCTAATATGAAAGAAACTGCGATTTTGATGATTGCAGATGCTGTAGAATCAGCTGTTAGAGCCGCTAAAAATCCTTCTAACGAAGAAATTGACGCAATTATTGATAAAATTATAAAAGAAAGACTTAATGATGGTCAGCTTTCAGATTCCCCACTTACTCTAAAGGATTTGAAAACTATTGCCGAAACTTTTTCCAGAATGCTGAGAGGCATGCATCACAAGAGAATTAAGTATCATAACGATTTGGTTCAAGAATTGGATAAGAGCAATAAACTTAGCCATGATATAATTAAACCTGCGAATCCGGCATTAGATAAAGATTTGGACGCAAAGTTACAAGAACTGGAAAAGAAAAAGAATGACAACAATTAATATTTTTACAGAAAATATTTTTGAAGGCTGGAAGCCTGATGAAAAAGATATAATTGAAAAAACTCGCAAGTTGTTGGAATTCTATATTTCTGAGCTAAAAGAGCAAAGTTGTTTGAATGAGCGCGAATATTCTACAATTACTCTTGATATTGTTTTATGTGATTCAGAAAAAACGCATGAATATAATAGAGATTACAGAAACAAAGATTATCCGGCGGATATTATTACTTTTGCTATTTTTGCAGATGATGAAAACAGCTTTATTTTTGATGGAGAAATTAATCTTGGAGAAATCGTTATCGCTCTAGACAAGGTTATAGAAGGTGTTAACCGCGATATAAGTCATTCAAAGAATAAAGAGCAAGAATTATTTTTCTTAATAAGTCATGGACTCATGCATCTTTTGGGGTTTGACCATCAGAGTGAAGAAGAATATAATTTTGTTATAAAAGAACAGCGAAGGGCTTTGGAGAGTATTGAATATGACAAAATTTAAAGCACAAGGATTTAATAATACGTTCAAAAATGCAAGAAAAGGTTTCAGCCTTGTATTAAAAAGTGAAATGAATATAAGAATTCATGTCGCAATTGCCACGTTTGTTGTATTTATGGCACTATTTCTTAAATTCTCTGCGATAGAATTTTGTTTACTTCTGTTTGTAATCGGACTTGTAATTGTAGCAGAAATGTTGAATACCGCAATCGAATTTACACTTGATTCTATTTATCATAACAAATACTCTCGAATGGTAGGCATGGCAAAAGATATTTCAGCAGGCGCTGTAATGTTCGCGTCATTAATCAGCGTGCTTGTCGGAATTGTGTTATTTGGAAACAAATTGTTTTTTTAATGATGTAAAATAAGCGTCATTCATACCGCGAGCGTTTTTTAGCGAGCGCGAAAGTGCAAGCTCTGCTTGCAAAATCCATTTGAACCACGCTCGTAAGAGCGTAGTAAACTATTGCGTATTTTCTCTTTCTTTTCGTTCTTTTCTTTCTCTTAATATCGCAATAAAAGAGAAAGAAAAGGACATTTCAAAAAACTTTTTATTTAAAATGTAAGAAGAAAATGTAAGTAAAAACTATTTATTTGAATTATGTTTACTTACCCAGCCTTCAATAACACGAAGTGGAGCGCGTGTTATTGCAAGCGCCCATGCCGGAATATTTTTTGTTATAACTCCAACTGCACCAACGTTTGCGCCTTCTTCAACAGTTACAGGTGCAACAAGAACCGAATTAGAACCGATTTTAACATTGTCTTTGATTACAGTTTTGCTTTTAACTTTTGTTAGCGGATTATAATTTGCAGTAATTGTACCTGCGCCAATATTAACATTCGAACCAATTTCGCTATCACCAAGATAAGTTAAGTGGCAAGCGTTTGTATGTGATTTAATTGTAGTCTTCTTAACTTCTACAAAGTTACCGATTTTAACATAATCTTCCAGTTCAACATTTCCTCTCAAATGTGCAAATGGCCCAATTTTACAATGTTTGCCGATTTTGTTTTTTCCATTTATATAGCAAGAAGGATAAATAATTGTATCCGCGCCAATTTCTGTTTCCGGAGAAATCCAAGTTGTTGCAGGGTCAACGATTTGCACCCCATTATCTAAATGTTTTTGGATAATTCTGTTATTAAGCATTTTTGACGCTTCCGCCAAATGTGCTTTAGAATTTATGCCAAAAATTTCTTCATTGTTTTTAAGTGTGTACGCATTTACAGATAAATTCTTTTCATTTCCCCACTTAATAATATCTGTTAAATAGTATTCTCCTTGAGCATTATTACTAGTTAATTCATTAAAAGCAGGCTTAATTTTTGCCCAATTGATACAATAAATACCTGCATTTATTTCTTTAACAGCTTTTTGCTCTAAAGTCGCATCTTTTTCTTCAACAATAGAATTCAACGAACCGTCTTGATTACGAATAATTCGACCATAATTTGTAGGATTTTCAAAAATAGCACTCATTACTGTCAAATCAGATTTGATTTCTCTATGATACTCAACAAATTCTTTTATTGTTTCAGAAGTAATTAACGGAGTATCACCGCAAAGAATTACAACTTCTCCGTCAAAATCGTTCAAATAAGGCATCGCCATACTTACAGCATGACCTGTTCCAAGCTGTGGTGATTGCAAAACACATTTTGCGTTTTTATAATTTGCATTTATATATTCTTCAACTCTTTCAGCCTGATGACCAACTATAACATAATTTTCGTCAGCAAGTCCCGTATTATTCACTGCTTCAATCACATATCCTACCAAGGTTTTATCAAAAATAGTATGCAAAACTTTCGGCATATCTGATTTCATTCGAGTTCCTTTACCTGCTGCAAGAATTATAGATTTTAACATTTTATACTCCTTTTTGTTATTCTTTTATTTTTTACCCCTTACCAGTATTTTAATGGATGGCTTCGTTGCCAAATTCTTCCCCACACCACTTGTGGGAGAGGGATTGGAGGGAGAGAAGAAATTTGCTCCTCACAATGACATTGCGCGTTACTTCTAGTTTTGTGCCATATAAACACTCGTAGAAGGGAATGCAAATTCGATTTCTTCCTCACGGTAGCGGTGAATTATTTGTCTAATTACATCACTTTTCGTATGTACATAATCTACCCAAGATGTTTTGCTAGTATAAGCTACAAGTCTTACTTGAATTGAACTTGGCGCCATATTTTCTAAAAAAGCTTCTGCTCCTTCAAGAATTCGTGTGTCTTTTTCAGCAATTTCTTTCAAAATTTTGCAAGCCACATCAAGTTTTTCGTTAGAAGTACCGTATTCAACATCAACAGAAATATCAATTCTTCTTTTATACGCTTGAGATACATTTGTAATTTCTTCGTTAGAAAGCACGTTATTTGGCACGTTTACGACATAACCATCTATAGTTCTCACTGTAGTTGAGCGCAAATTAATGTTTTCTACCGTTCCTTCATAACCATTGAATTTAATATAATCGCCAATTTTATAAACTCTGTCGGCCAAAAGTCCGAATGATCCGAAAATATTTCCGATAGCTTCTTTTGCGGCAAAACCTACTGCTAAACCTGTAATACCAAAACCTGCAACTAAAGAAGTTACATTATAACCGAAGCTTTGTAAAAATCCCGCCAACAACATAAAAACAATTACAGCTTTTATAATTTTATTTAAAACAGGCATTAAATTTAAAAGCGGAGAATCTGTATTTTTGCTTTTTAATTTTAGTTCTATTCTGTGCGTAAAAGCGTCTGTTAATTTACATACAGCCCAAATTAAAACAATGTTTACTAAAACACCTATTAAAAATTTAGCGTTTACTCCTAAAAAAGAAAATATAGGTTTCATAATGAAATCTACCATTTTACATACCCTTTCTGCTTCTTAATGCTGCTAACTCATCTTGGAATGGCGAAATTGAAGTTAATTTATCCATAATTGCCGGCATGTGTTCAATTACGTAATCAATTTCTTTTTCAGTAGTAAATCTTGATAAACTAAATCTTATTGAACCATGAAGTGCAGTAAATGGGATTCCCATTGCACGCAACACGTGGCTAGGTTCTAGTGAACCTGATGTACAAGCACTTCCTGAGCTAGCGCAAACACCGATATCGCTCAGATGTAAAAGAATTAACTCACCTTCAACATATTCAAAACCGATATTGCAAGTGTTTGGAACTCTGCCGTTTACACCTGTATTTAATCTTGCGTTAAATACATTTTTAAGAATTCCTGTTTCAAGTTTGTCGCGCAACCTCTTAACTTCTTTTAATTCATAATTCATTGCATCCATTGCTAATTCGGTAGCTTTCCCCAAACCTACAATATAAGGCACATTTTCTGTTCCTGCTCTCATTCCGCGTTCTTGATGACCGCCATTAATCAATGGTGTTATTCTAACGTCAGGTTTTACATACAATGCGCCAACTCCTTTTGGAGCGTGAAATTTGTGTCCTGAAACTCCTAATAAATCAATTTTTGTTTCTTTTACGTTTATTGGAATTTTTCCGCCTGCTTGAACTGCGTCAACATAAAATCTTGTTTCAGGTGATTTAGATTTAATAATTTCTGCAATTTCTTCTACAGGATAAATTACGCCTGTTTCATTGTTGGCATACATTACAGAAACTAAAGCTGTATCTTTTCTGATTTTGGATTTGAGTTCTTCTATATCAAGTTCGCCTTGAGAATTCACTCCAATATAATCAACTTCATAACCTTGTTTTTCCAACGCCTTATATGTATTCAATACACAAGGGTGTTCAACTTTTGTTGTAATCAAATGTCTTTTTTCTTTATTACAACTAACAACACCTTTAATTGCTGTATTGGCTGATTCTGAACCGCAAGATGTAAAAATAACTTCTTTTTCATTGTTTGCGCCCAAAAATTCTCTTACTTTAGCACGAGCTTCTTTTATTGCGGCAGCCGGTTTTTTTGCAAAATCATACATGCTGGAAGGATTTGCATACTCATTTTGCAAATAAGGAAGCATCTCTTCTAAAACTTTTTCATCTACTTTAGTTGTTGCGTTGTTATCTAAATATATCATTGTGTGTTCCTTTTTAAGAGTTTTGTTGGGCTGAAAGCCCAACCTACTACATTTGTTCACCTAAACTTGTTCAACTACAATAGCTGAATCAACCTTATCTCTCAAAACTGATTCAACAAACCCTTTGATTGTCATACTTGCATTTTTGCAACCGCTACACATGCCTGATAATTTTACCTTAACTACATTTCCGTCAATATCGATTAACTCAATATCTCCGCCATCTTTCTGAAGTTCAGGAGAAATTTGTTGTTCAATTACCTTACTAATCTTCAATATTTTTTGAGTAGCAGTTAAAACAGGGGCTTTGCCTTCTTTTTTAAGGTAAGTGTCAATCATATCCTTAATTACACCGCGACAACGTCCGCAAGCGCCACCGGCTTTTGTATAATTTGTAACTTCTTCTACGGTTTTTAACCCATTAATCTTAATTGCTTCCCAAATTTGACTTTCAGTAACATTAAAACAAGTACAAACTATTTTATCGCCCGTATGAGTATTTCCTGCAGGGTCTTCCCACTCTACAGCGTCTTTTCCGTAATATTTTTTCAGAGCATCTTCCAATGCTTCATGTCCCATAACAGAGCAATGCATTTTTTCTTGAGGAAGTCCGTCTAACTCGTCTGCAATATCTTTATTTGTAATTTTTGCAGCTTCTTCTATTGTTTTGCCAATAATCATTTCTGTTAAAACGCTTGAAGATGCGACCGCTGAACCACATCCAAAGGTTTGAAACTTAGCGTCTTTTATAACATTTCCGTCAAGTTTTATATATAATTTCAAAGAATCACCACAAGCTAATGAGCCGGCTTCGCCGATTAAATCAGCGTCATCAATTTTACCGACATTTCTTGGGTGTCTGTAATGGTCAAGAACCTTCTCCGAATATTCCCACATGATAGTTTTCCTTTCTAAATATAAAGGCATTTCGGGAGTACGCTTACTACCTACTTCTTCCTACCCCTTAAATTTACATCAATATTTTACTACAAAAATTGAAAATGAAAACTAAAATTTTAAAAATAAAAGAGTCTGCTTCGAAAAATTAAACAGCAATTTCAAATGTTGATTTTGCAACGCGACAATTAGCTTCATAAGCGGCTTTTGCTTCTTGTATGTTTACAGCATCTTGAACTGTGTAACCATTTTCAAGCGCATTAACCATTGCATTATTTAGGTCATTCGAAGATTTAACAACATTTTCTGCTACAGTTTGTAATAAGTCGCCGGAAGCAAGGTTTTGATAATAATTACTTAAATCTATACCGCTATTTAAATCTTCAGTTGCAACAGATTTTGCGCCGGAATTCGTTTGAGAATAGTTCCTAGTAGCGGATAAGCTATCAAGTAGTATTGAATAGTCGGATGTATTAATTGAAGAAATTGAACTCATATATCAAACCTCTATATTTAGTATAACTCTTTTTTTTGATTGCACAACCCATATTTTCATTTTGTGTTAGAATGTTTCTTGTAATAGTTAGGGGGATCCGCCCCGGGGGTAAATAAAATAAGCCTGTAAACGTCATTACTAGCTTGAAGTGAGATTTATCCCATAACAGAAAGGATAAAAAATGGAAAAAAACAACGAAACACTAAGAGTTTTAAGACACTCTTGCTCACACATCATGGCTCAAGCCGTTCAAAAGCTGTTCCCGCAGGCAAAGTTAGCTATAGGACCGGCAACAGATGACGGTTTCTATTATGACTTTGATTTGATTGATGGTCATGCTTTTACAGAAGAAGATTTGGCTAAAATTGAAGAAGAAATGAAAAATATTATCAAACAAAATTTGACGTTTGAAAAATATGTTATTCCTGATGTAGAGAAACAAATCGCTGAATTCAAAGCTGAAGGGGAAATTTACAAAGCAGAATTATTAGAAGAACACAAAAATGATAATCCGACTTTGTATTTAACAAAAGATAAAGAAGGAAATGTATTATTTAACGATTTATGTGCAGGACCTCACATTCCTAACACATCTTATATAAAAGGTAACGCAATTAAACTTCTTAAAGTTGCAGGTGCTTATTGGAGAGGCAATGAAAAAAATAAAATGCTTCAAAGAATTTATGCAACTGCATATTGGAATAAAGAAGATTTGCAAGCTTATTTAACTTTCTTGGAAGAAGCTGCAAAACGCGACCACAGAAAACTTGGAACTCAATTAGATTTATTCTCAGTTAGAGAAGAAATCGGCGGTGGTCTAGTTTTATGGCACCCAAATCTTTATACAGTAAGAGAACAAATTGAAAACTATTGGAGAGAAGAACACAGAAAACGTGGTTATGTGATTGTTCAAACTCCTCAAATTGCAAAATCTAAATTGTGGGAAATTTCCGGACACATGGATCACTACAAAGAAAACATGTTCTTTATCCAAAAAGATGAAGATTCTGATGAACAATATGTAGTAAAACCAATGAACTGTCCATTCCACATCTTGATTTATCAAGCAAACAGACATTCATACCGTTCATTACCATTAAGAATGGCTGAATTGGGTACAGTTTACAGAAAAGAAAAATCAGGTGCTTTGTCAGGTTTAACTCGTGTTCAGGGCTTTACTCAAGACGATGCGCACATTTTCTGTACACCGGAACAATTGGTTGACGAAATTAACCAAATCATCGATTTTGTTGCTGATACAATGAAAATCTTTAAAATGGGTTTTGAAGTTGAACTTTCAACTCGTCCTGAAAGCTATGTTGGTGACTTGAAAAACTGGGAACTAGCTGAAGCAGGTTTGAAAGAAGCTATGGATAAACGTGGAATGAAATACGATATCAACGAAGGTGATGGCGCATTCTACGGTCCGAAAATCGACTTTAAGGTTAAAGATGCTCTTGGAAGAACTTGGCAATGTGCTACAATTCAGCTTGACTTCAACCTTCCTGAAAGATTTGATATCAAGTATCAAGATAAAGACGGCAGTATGAAAACTCCTGTAATGCTTCACAGAGTAATTTTCGGTTCTATGGAAAGATTCCACGGTATTTTGATTGAACACTATGCAGGCGCTTTCCCAACTTGGTTAGCACCAACTCAAGTTGCAATTGTTCCTATTTCAAACGAAAAACACGCAGACTTTGCAGAACAAGTTTACAAGAAAATGCGTGAAGCAGGTATAAGAGTAAAACTTGATGACAGATCTGAATCAATGAATTACAAAATCAGAGAATCATTGCAAGACAAGAAAATTCCTTACGTTTGCGTAATAGGAGATAAGGAAATTGAAGCAAATGCTGTAGCTGTAAGAAAACGTGGCGTAGGTCAAGTTGGTACAGTTTCAGTTGATGAATTTATTGCTAATATAGAAAAAGAAATTAAAGATAGAGCATAAGTTTTATTTTTAAATACAGTAAGGGCGCGACATTCTGTCGCGCCCTTATTTTTTATAGCTTCATGTTATAATCATAATCATGAAGAGTTTGAAGAGATTTTTTATCACAATTATTGCATTATTCTGTTTTATAAATACTTCATTTGGGATAGAAGATGTTAGAAAAGTTTATTTGAATGAAGCTATTAATGCGGCTTTGAAGAACAATATTGATTTACAGGTTGCACAAATTGAACTAAATATCGCTAAAAATAATATTAAATCTGCCAACAGGCTTCAAAATCCGTCTTTTGATGCGTATTATTTTATGGGCGCATCCGGAAGAACCGAACCTCGTCAACTTGGTGCAACTCAAGAAATCGAAATTGCAAAACGTAATGCTAGAAAAAAACTTGCTGAATCGAATTTCAAGCTTTCAGAAAAAGAATTTGATTATACAACATTTGATTTGAAAATGGATGTGCGTGAGGCATATATAAATTTAGTCGCAACAAAATCCATTCTTTTTACACTTGAACAACAAGAAGAATTACAGGAAGAATTGCTGAAAATTGCAAAAACGAGAGTGAAAGCTCATTCAACACCGCAAATTGATGTTATCCAAGCGGAAATTGCGCTTAATCAAATGATTACACAAGTTAATACAGCTAATGTGAATGTAAAAAATGCATTAGCTAAGTTTAATAAAGTAATCAATGATCCAAATAATATAGTTTATGACAGTATGGATAAGATTTTTTCAGAAGAAAATAATTTTGAAGAGATGTTGACTCCGGCACCTGATTATAAATTTCCGGCTTTCTCAGAAATAAAACAACGCGCTCTTGAAAATCGATATGATATAAAAATAAGCAAACAAGAAATAGATATTGCAGAAAAGAATCTTACAGTAGTTGCTCGCCAAAGAATTCCGGATTTTCAGATATCCGGTGGTTATGCCTATAAACCCGGAGCTTATTCTGATAGCGGTAATTTTAATAATGGTGCTTATGTCGGTGGAAGTTTGGTGAATATTCCATTATTTTATAATTACTCTCCAGAAATTCAAAATGCAACATTAAAGTTAAAACAAGCCGAATTGAAAAATGAATCGGTGCAAAATAAAGCAATAAAGGATGTGAAAGCCGCTTATGACAGATTTTTAACAGCAGCAGATAATCTTAATCATTATGAGTCCAAAATTGTTACCGGTTCTGAAGAATTGATTGAAACTTCAAAAAAGAGCTATGAAGCCGGAGAATCTGATATCACTTCGCTAATCGTAATGAAACAGTCTTATAAATCAATTATTATAGGCTATACGCAAGCTTTAGCAGAATACTATAATAGCTGGACTAATTTTTTAAGAGAAGTGAATGACGAAAACTTCAGCTTTGCAGAAAATTTATAAATTGATTCTAGGCTTGTTAAAGCTTTTTTTAAAGGTGTAATATCTAAAATTCGCATTACTTAAAAATTAATACATCTTGGTCATCCCCTCCCTCGGGGGAGTTTTCTGCCTCACTTCTAAGCTAGTAGTTAAACTTACAAATTGATAAGTGTGATGTAAAAGGAGAGGGTTTTACAGAGCAAAAGTAAAGCCGATTATAAAAATCAAATCGCCTTACGGCTTGAACCCTCACCCGAATTTCTAAGTTTCGAGCCTAAAAAAATGCTGACTCTCAACTTGAAATTCTGCCCTCTCCCAAGGCGAGGGGTGATTTTTGAACACGCCCGAATACATTTTGTAACAAAATGTTGCCAAATGTTAAGAAAAAATAAAATTCTTTACAATCGTCTCAAACCCTGTCATAATGCCCTACGGGACGGGACGGACCTAATTGTATCTTGAGTGCGCAATTTTTATTTTTTTAAATCCTTTTACATGGTATAAAAGTATGATTAAGGCTGAATATCAGCAAGAAAGGATTGATATGGGATTAAGTATTGACAAAAACGTCCAACAGATTGCTTTTAGGGAAAATAAATCTAAAGATATGTCAGTTCCTAGTCAACCTGTAAAAAAACAATCTTCTTATAAAGGTGTAGATTTATTGATGGGGCTTACTGCAATTGCATCTACTGTAATTGCAGGGATTGCTTTACATAATAATAACGTGTTAAAAAAAGAATTGAAAACGGTTTCTAATAAATTAACAGAAGCAGAAAAAACAATACAAAAGACGGCAAATGAATTAAAAAATCAGACAAAAAAAGAAATTCCTAGTGTAAATACAAAAGAAGTTGTTAATGAAATTATTACAAATAATCAAACGAGTAATACTAGTAATAAAGTTATAAGACAAAGTAAAAATAAGAAAAAGGTTAACACGCAACAAATACATAATAATGAAGCCCAAAATACACAAAATAATAAAAAACAATGCCAAGAATCTTTTCAACAAGTAGAGGAAAATTCAACTCAAGAAGGTTTACGCATTCTTGAAGAAGATGCATCAGTAGCTCGAAAAGCACGCAAAGCAAGCGACCGCCGTAATCAAGAATGGGTAGAAAAGCAACATAGACAAAAAGAACAAGAATATAGTGATTTTTGGAATAAAGAGTTGCATGAAAAAGAAACTCAAGAAGGTTTACGCATTCTTGAAGAAGATGCATCAGTAGCTCGAAAAGCACGTAAAGCAAGCGATCGTCGTAATCAAGAATGGGTAGAAAAACAACATAGGCAAAAAGAACAAGAATATAGTGATTTTTGGAATAAAGAGTTGCATGAAAAAGAAACTCAAGAGGGTTTACGCATTCTTGAAGAAGATGCTTCAGTAGCTCGAAAAGCACGCAAAGCAAGCGACCGCCGCAATCAAGAATGGGTAGAAAAGCAACATAGACAAAAAGAACAAGAAATGAATGAATTTTATTCTCAAAATACAGATAGGTTAAATGAACTTGATGTTCTTGCTGATAAGCGACTAGCAGATAGATGGGTAAAAGAGCAGGAAAATAGTGCGGAAGTAGCTCGAAAAGCACGTAAAGCAAGCGA
>CAKVLH010000004.1 GCA_934757245.1 uncultured Candidatus Melainabacteria bacterium | reverse complement strand
TGGAGGTTTAAATTAGTCTTGTAGTTAAACTTATGTCATCCGACAATATTTGAAAAGTCTTTTTGCTTACTTTTTCTGTTACTTTTTAATACAACTCTCTCCTTTTACACCACATTTCCAATTGTTAAATACAACTACCAGCTTGGAAGTGAAGCAGAAAGCTCCCACTAGGAGGGAATACGCCAAGCTTAAAGTTTCTCCATTGAGGATGACTTGGAGGTTTAAATTAGTCTTGTAGTTAAACTTATGTCATCCGACAATATTTGAAAAGTCTTTTTGCTTACTTTTTCTTCAGAAAAAGTAAGAGAAAAAGTAAGCTTTACAATCATCCCCCTTTTTGTTAGGATTTAGGTATACTTATAAAGAATTATAGGGAGATTAATAAATTGAAAACCAGAATGAAAACAAACAATTGCGGTGAATTAAACCTAAGCAATTTGAACGAAGAAGTTACATTATCCGGCTGGGTTTCTACAGTTAGAGATTTAGGCGGTATTTTGTTTATTGAATTAAGAGACAGAAGCGGATTTTTCCAACTTGTAGCTAACCCACAAGTTAATCCAGATGTACATAAAGTTTTTGAAAAAGTTAGAAGCGAATATGTAATCATGGTTAAGGGTAAAGTTACAAAAAGACCTGAAGAAACTTATAACGAAAAATATCCTACGGGCCAAGTTGAAATGTATCCTGAATCAGTTGAGATTTTAGCTGAATCAAAAGTTTTACCATTCGTTCTTGGCGACGAAAGTGTTTCAGAAGATATCAGACTTAAATACAGATATTTGGATATCAGAAATGAAAAAATGTTACACAACTTGAAAACAAGACACAACATTGTTCAAGCTGTAAGAAATTATTTAAACAACCAAGACTTTATGGAAGTTGAAACTCCTATCTTGATTAAAACAACTCCGGAAGGCGCAAGAGATTATTTAGTACCTTCTCGTGTTCAAGAAGGTAAATTCTTCGCGCTTCCTCAATCACCACAGATATTCAAACAATTATTAATGGTTGGTGGTATTGAAAAATATTATCAAGTTGCAAAATGCTTTAGAGATGAAGACTTGAGAGCTGACAGACAACCTGAATTTACACAAATCGACATGGAAATGTCATTTGTTGAACAACCTGATGTAATTAAAATGGTTGAAGGTTTGTTAGTTGATGCGTTCAAAGCTGCCGGAGTAGAAATTAAACCTCCATTTACTCAAATCACTTGGCAAGAAGCAATGGATAGATTTGGTTCTGATAAACCTGATACAAGATTTGGTTTAGAATTATTTGATATTGGTGATATTATTTTACAATCTAACTTTGATATCGTTAAAAAGACTCTTGAAAACGGTGGTATTGTTCGCGGTATCAGAATCCCTGGCGGTGCTAAATATTCAAGAAAAGATATCGATGATATTACTAAACTTGCAGTATCTTATGGCGCTAAGGCTCTAGCTAATATTATATACTTGGAAGACGGTTCTGCAAAATCTCCTGTATTGAAATTCGTTACAGAAGAACAAGCAAAACAAATTCAAGAAAGAGCTGGTGCTGAAGCCGGAGATATTATTTTCTTCGTAGCTGATAAACCAAAATTGGTTTATGATATTATGGGCAGATTGAGATTGCACTTCGGAAAATCTTTGAACTTGATTGACGAAAACAAACACAACTTGTTGTGGGTTGTTGATTTCCCAATGTTTGAATGGTCAGACGAAGAAGGCAGATTTATGGCAATGCACCACCCATTCACTTCTCCAAACATGGAAGATTTGGATAAATTGGATAGCGGAGATTTGGGTAATGTTAAATCAATCGCTTATGATATCGTTTATAACGGAACTGAATTAGGCGGTGGTTCTGTAAGAATCCACTCATCTGAAGTTCAAAAGAAAATCTTTAAGGCATTAGGATTAACTGAAGAAGAAGCAACAGAAAAATTCGGATTTATGGTTAACGCTCTTCAATATGGTACTCCACCACATGCCGGCTTGGCTATCGGTTTGGATAGATTGGTTGCATTGCTTTGCAGAACTGACTCAATCCGCGACGTTATTGCATTCCCTAAGAATGCAAGTGCTAAGTGCTTGATGAGTGATGCTCCGGGTGAAGCTTCATTGCAACAGTTGAGAGAATTGCACATTAAGAGCACAGTTAAGAAAGATTAATTGTTTTTTTATAAATCAAGATTAAGAGCGCTAAATCTTATGGCGCTCTTATTTTTTGTATGTTAGAATTATTGGCATGAAGATTTTAGGTATAGATCCCGGCATGGCAATTGTCGGGTATGGGTTGATTGAGGTAAATGGAGAGGATATAGAGCTTTTGACATCAGGCTCAATTCAGACTGATAAGAATTTGCCGGATTCTAAAAGACTTTTAGAAATTTATAATGATTTAACGACAGTAGTAACAAAATATCAACCTGATTGTGCGTCTGTAGAGGAACTTTTCTTTTTTAAGAACCAAAAGACAATTATTCCTGTAGCAGAGGCACGTGGAGTTATTTTGACCGTTTTAGAAAAATTTAATATTCCGACTTTTGGATACACGCCAATGGTAGTAAAACAAGTTTTGACTGGTTATGGGCGTGCTGAGAAGAAGGAAGTCGAACAAATGGTTAAAATTGCGCTCGAAAGAGAAAATTTACCGAAGCTGGATGATACTGTTGATGCGATTGCGATTGCGATATGTCATTCGCGTTCTTTAAGGTAAATTTTTAAATGTGTATTTCGAAAATTTTACTAGCAAAAAATGTTTTTAGGGGTTTTAATAGTAGTATGAAAATCCTACCTATAAATAATAATTTTAAAATCAACGCTTTAAACTTTAGGGCGGTAAATTCGAATAAAGTTAGCCAAAATATTCAAAAAGATGAATTTGTAAGAAGCACTGATTCATTGGATATTGCGCGTCTAAAAGATCTTGGCATTTCTCATTTTCGTCTGATAGATTCTAATTCTGTTAGAGGAGTTACTTTAGCCAAACAGAAAACATCAATTTTGCAAGAGCTGAAAAAGTGCGGAATTGATACGATTATAGATTTACGAGCGGAAGGCGGTAAAGATTCAAAGTACGCAAAAGATTGTGTAGAAACCGGCTTAGAGTATATGAATTTTAAATTAAAGCTCAATATGCCAATATTTAACGCTCCGCTTGCAACCAAGCTTTCTAGTGAAGAACGAGCTAAACAGAACCATGAATTTATAGAAAAATTACCAAAGTTTTTTGAAAAAATGAATAGGGGTAAATATTATATGGCTTGTTTATTGGGCTTGCATAGAACTGATTTAGCAGTAACAATGAATTATTTGTTGAATCCAAAAGAACCTGTAACGCCACCAACTTTAAGCCATATGTTTTTTAAAGAAGAAACTAATTTTACAAATAAGTACATAGGTGCGATGAAAAATTTTCTAAAAAATGTGAGTGCAGAAGATAAAAAATTCTTAGGTCTGCCAGAGAATTTTAATCAAATATTTGATTCAAGAGTTTTGAAATTAAGAATGATGAATTGCGCGAAGTAAGGAATTGTTTTTGTTGGGGTGAAACCCCAACCTACTTGAATTTAGTAGTCTAAGAATTATCAACCGACTAAATGTTTACGTGCGTAGCTTTTAGAAAATACGCCAAACTTGTAGTTTTGACGAATGAGGTTGACATGGCGTTTTACTTGAATTTAGTAGTCTAAGAATTGTCAACCGACCAAATGTTTACGTGCGTAGCCTTTAGAGAACACGTCAAGCTTGTAGTTTCGACAATTGAGGTTGACAAGGCGTTTTACTTAAATTTAGTAGTCTAACAATTGTCAACCGACAAAAGGTCTACGTGCGTAGCACAAAAAAAAGCCCCAAATGGGGCTGAAAATTTTTGTAAGATGTAAGATTTATAAGAGAGTGTTATGTTTTTTTTGAAGGGATTAAGGTAATAAGGTAATAGGGGAATAAGTGGTTTTAATATTTTTAGATATTATATTTGTTTATTAGTCGCAATTTTCTTTAAAAATTGTCTAAAATCTCTTATTACCTTATTACCTTATTGCCTTATTACCTTAAGCAATAAAGTTATTCCCAAATCTGTTAGCGCCGTAGAAGAAAGATTCTCTCATAACTTGTTGAAGGTTTCTTTTTCTAACAACTCTGTTACCAACTTGTGTGTTAGCGATGTCATTAACAGATTTTGTGTAGCAAGAGGTAACAAGAGAGTTGATGTACTTAGAAACAGTTGTTTCTTTTTCGCTTTCTTCAACTGAAACAGTTTCAACTTCAGAATCAAATTGTTCGAAGAAGTTGTTGATTGATTCGATTTCTTTGTTTGAAATTGTTTCTGTTGTGAATAACATCTTGTTTACTCTCCTTGATTATCTCTTATGTATATATAAAGTATGTATCTATTCAAAAATTGCCTTTTTTGACGCGTTTTATGAAGTTTTGTAAAGTTGGGTTTAGAAAAATGGGAATTTCTTAATAAATGTTAAAGGGAATAAGGTAATGAGGGAATAAGAGAATAAGAGGTTTTAAATTTTATTAACTATTACTTTATTCCTCTCAAAAAGAAAGGAGAAAGTAGGTTGGGCTTTCAGCCCAACAAAAATAAATTTATCCCTTAACAGCACCGTCGTTTTCGCCGGAGATAAAATATCTTTGCATAGCAAGGAAAAATATTATAATTGGAATGGTTGATATAATTGAGCCTGCTGCAATAAATCTCCAGTTTGAAGAAAACATACCTTGTAAATTGTTAATTCCAACCGGCAAAGTATACATTGAGTCTTTTGTAAGCATAATACTCGGCCAAAGAAATTCGCCCCAAGAACCGATAAAAGTGAATACTGCAAGCACAGCTAAAGTCGGTTTTACCATCGGAATAACGACTTTTACAAACATTTGAAAGACATTGCAACCGTCAACAATTGCGGCTTCTTCAACTTCCCTTGGGACTTTTAAAAATGCTTGTCGCATTAAGAATATACCGAACGCGCTCACCGCAAACGGCATTACAAGCCCAATGTAGCCCATAACATTATTAACGCTGTCGATTAAATGCAACTTTAAAGTGATTATGTAAACAGGAAGCATAATGGCCTGAAACGGAATCATAATCGTCGCTAAAATCGAAAAAAACACAATTTTTTTACCCCTAAAATTCATTCTTGCCAGTGGATAAGCTGCTAGAGATGAAAGTATAAGGTTAAGTAAAACTGTTAGTACAGCAACAATTACGCTGTTCCAAAAATAAGCCATGAAATCGACTTTTCCCCACACGTCAACATAGTTTGCCCAAGTAAAATCCGCAGGAATAAGTTTTGGCGGATACGCAAAAATATCTTCTCCAAGTCCTTTTAGAGAGGTTGAAGTTAACCAAATGAACGGAAATATTGAGAGCAAAGATGTTGCAATCAATACTGCGTGGATTAAAGTTTTTTCAGTAAGTTTTTTCCACATTATTTATTTTCTTCTTTTTGAGGAACAAGCAAAGATATTACTGCGTGGTCTAAATCAAGATATTTCTTAGCTGCTTCTTCCAAATCCTTGCAAGTGATTTCTTCACAGATTGGCAAATAATCTTCCGCGATTGCCAAATCATCGCAAACAGTCATGTAGTAACCGATAGTTTCTCCAATATCAGAAACTGTTTCAACTTCACACGCAAAACGAGATTTAAGTTTCTTTTTCGCCTTATTAAGTTCACGCTCAGTAATTCCGTTTTGCAATTTCAAAATTTCAGACTTAACAAGTTCAACAGCTCTTTCTTTATATTGTGGATTAAAATTTGCTTGAACAAAGAAATTACAGCCGTCTCTAAATGTATAACATTCTGCATCAATCATATTGAAAATGTGCTCTTGCATATTTTCTACAAGGTTAACGTAAAGTCTTGAGCTTGTACCTTCACCGAGAATAATTGCAAGCATTTCAAGCAATATTACGTTTTTCAAATCTTTTGCAACTGCACCTAAAAAACCAAACATTAGGAATGAAGAATTGATGTGCGCTTCGTTTTCTATGTAAACTTGTTCTTTAACAGGTTCATCCGGCTCAATATCTCTAACAGGAGGTTCAGGTCTTTCACCCCAATTAAACGCATTTACAAGTCTTGGCAAAATATCTTCTGAATCAAATTCGCCAACTACAATTGTAGTAACATTTTTTGGAGAATAAAATCTGCGATAGTAGTCCATTATTTCTTCTTGCTTAACTTGAGAAATAATTTCCGGAGTGCCAATAACATCACGCTTGTATGGGTGGTTTGTGTACATCGCCTTGTTTGTTGCATTATAAACCTTTGTCCAAGGTTGGTCTTTACGCATTCTGATTTCTTCAATTACAACATGGCGCTCGCGCTTATCTGTAACCGTTTTATCATTAACATCAAACGGCGCACCCATTTCATAATCAGGAACAACAGGGTCTGTCATCATATCAGCATGCAAATCGATTGCTGTGTAGAAATTTTCGTTATTTTCCCCCTTCGGAAGAGTTACGTAATAAAATGTATAATCCTTCCAAGTTGCAGCGTTTACGATTGCGCCTTTCGCTTCAAGAATCTTGTCGAATTCGCCTGCTTTATGTTTGTGTGTACCTTTGAACATAAGGTGCTCAAGGAAATGCGAAATTCCGTTATTTTTGTCGTTTTCGTTTATTGAACCCGTTTTAACCCAAGATGACACGTTAACCATACCGCCTTCTTTATGCGCTAAAACAATTTTATGTCCATTTTCTTGTTCATAAATCTCAACTTCTTTTGTTAAAAATGGATATTTCACTAATGATTTTTTCATAAACACCTCTTATTGTCTGAAATAATTATAGCTGAAAACTACCTATTTCGACAATACTTAATTTAGAGGGGAATATGAGTCTTTAGTTCAAATCCCTAAGACTCTGTAGTTGTTTCTGTTGTAGTGCTAGGGTTTAATTTCTTATTTAATTTGGTATACATTGCGTCAACTGTATCTGCATAAATGCTTTCAGCAAATTCTCTATCTTTACTTGAATTATGCGTGTCAGTCGGTGTTTGTAAATAAGCAATGCCTAAAGCATCTGCTGCGCGAACTCCGCCGTCGTTGTCAATTTCAAACTTAAATTGATTTGGTTTAGTGCAAGTTGCACTATATAGACAATTGTGTGAAGCATTGTTATCAGAAGGGTCTAGGTTGATTGTTAAAACGGCGCTATCTAAATTATTTGGTTCATATGTCCATTGTATACCATCCATAGTAGTAAAACGTGTTCCATCGTTTCCTGTTGTACCAAAAATTATTTCGCTACCAAAGTTTTCTTTAATATTTAACTTACTAGCTAAACATACGCCAAATTTTTTGTCCCCTTCATCCCAATCGCTAGAGCTAAATGCACTAGTAATTCTAGAATCAATAGGCATTGCCGTACACTTCATTCCAGTGCAATTAGGTTCTCCTGTTGTTGCATTGTAAGTTGGATAATATAAGCTAGAGTCTTCTAATATTTCGTTAGTTAATGTTGTTAATGTATTGTACACCTTCATGTACATTGTTTTATTTTTATCCGGCATCATGTTTACAATCCCAGGAATTACCAGTGCAGAAATAATCCCCACGATACCCATTGTTATCAATAATTCTTGTAATGTAAAACCTTTTTTTAGCATGCAAAAATTCCTCGCTTCTTATTCTTTTTTAATTATATCATATTATTCAAAAAAATGTTGTAATTACAATTGAACTAGGTATCGCAACATGTTATAATCAACTTTGTTGAAAGAAAAAAAGTAGGTCGTGTTCAACTATTTTTATTGAACACGACAATAAAAGAAAGGAATAAAAATCATGACAAAATTTGTATGTTCAGTATGTGGTTATACTGCAGAAGGCGAAGCTCCGGAAAAATGCCCGGTTTGCGGTGCTGCTAAATCAGCTTTCACTGCTATGGAAGAAGGTAACAAAAACTATGCAGACGAACATAGAATCGGTGTTGCAAAAGATGTCGATGCAGAAGTTCTTGAAGGTTTGAGAGCTAACTTTGTTGGTGAATGTACAGAAGTTGGTATGTATTTAGCAATGGCTAGACAAGCTGATAGAGAAGGTTATCCTGAAATTGCAGAAGCTTACAAAAGATATGCATTTGAAGAAGCTGATCATGCATCAAGATTTGCAGAATTGTTGGGCGAAGTTGTAACGTCTTCAACTAAAAAGAATTTAGAGCTAAGAGCAGAAGCTGAATTTGGCGCTTGCGACGGCAAAATGAAACTTGCAAAACGCGCAAAAGAATTAGGACTTGATGCTGTTCACGATACAGTTCACGAAATGGCTAAAGACGAAGCTCGTCATGGACGTGGTTTTGACGGATTGCTTGCTAGATATTTTGGTAAATAGTTAGCAAAGTAGAGATTTTTGTAGGCGCGGTTCAGAATGAACCGCGCCTATTTTTTTGTGTATCCGTTGTACCCTCTCCCTTTTACATCACACTTCCCAATTTGTAAGTTTAACTACTAGTTTGGAAGTGGGGCAGAAAACTCCCCCGAGGGAGGGGATGCGCTATAGATATTCAAGCAAGCAAGTCCTGCTCCCCTCTCCTTTTTTTAATTTTACATGGAGAGGGTGCTGAAGGCTGGAGAGGGTATTATTAATTTGTATATTTATTGTTGGACTGAAAGCCCAACCTACTCCTTACTTTTCTGCTTTTGGATTTCTTTCAATCTTTTTACTGCTTTTTGTAATAACCAAACGGTCTTTTTCTACGGTGTATTGCACCATGTCTTCTTCGGGGTTAACGTCTAATAAACCAAGTATTGTTGAATTTATACTTAAAGCCCAACCATTTCCATTTCGCATCAATTTTCTATCAACTGTCATAAAATATTAACCTTACATTTCACTTGACAATATCATATATTTTGTATAAACTTATTTCTAATCTTACGTTATATCGTCGAATGTATGTATAGATTCAATATTTACCATAGCTTATAGTTGGAAACAAAAATTTCTTTGTATCCCTCTTAATTCCAGAACCATTAATTGGTTCTTATGGGATACTCGTGTGCTCAATCGCACACATTTTTTTATTCGGATTTTTATAATAATTCAATCTTGTTTTTGTCATATAATAAATAGTAGGTCGTGTTCAACTATTTTCATTGAACACGACAAATACTGAAAGGACAATAAAATGTTATCAAAACAAGAATTATTAGATTTATATAATATGGATTTAGATAAACTGTTAAACGAGTCAAAAAAATATTTAAAAGAAGAAGTTGAATTTTGTTCAATCATAAATGCTCGTTCCGGCAAGTGCTCACAAAACTGCCGTTATTGTGCACAAAGTTCTCACTACAATACTGATATAGAAACATTCCCGCTAATCGATGTCGAAACTGTTGTTAAAGCAGCGCACGATAGTGTTAATAACGGCGCAAACAGAGTTGCAATAGTAACTTCCGGCAAGACTCCTGATGAAAGCGACTTTGATACAATGCTGGATATGATTAAAGCTTTGAACAAAGAAGGTATCAAAAGTTGCGCAAGTATTGGAATTTTAAACGACGAACAAGCTAAAAAGCTTGCAGAAGCAGGACTTGTTCGATTTCACCACAACATAAATACTTGCAAATCTTATCACCCTCAAATCTGCACTACACATACCTATGAGGACAGATTAAACACAACTAAACTTGTAAAAAAATACGGTATGGAACTTTGTTGCGGTGTAATTTTAGGTATGGGTGAAACTGTTGAACAGAGAATTGAAATGGCAATGGAGCTTGCTGAAATTAATCCAGATAGCATTCCTGTTAATATTTTGACACCGATTAAAAATACTCCATTTGAAAATTACGGCGATAAGATTGATGAAGAAAATGTTTTAAGAACTTTGGCAATATTTAAAATTGCTTGTCCAAACGCTTCAATCAGAATAGCTGGCGGTAAAAAAGCAAGACTTTCAGAAGAAACAATAGAAAAAGCATTCAGATATTGCGTAGATTCAACTATTGTCGGAAACTATTTGACAACAACAGGTTTTACGCCTAAAGATGACGAAAATTTAATAGCAAAAATAGGCAGAAAAAGATGTCGCTCTTTAATTTGTTCTTAGTTTTTGTAAAAATTGGTGCAATTTTGCTTGGTGGCGGATATGTAATTTTGCCAATTATGACAAGCGAATTTGTTGATAAAAGAAACCTTGTGAGCCATGACGATATAATTGATTATTTTGCACTCGCACAATCGCTTCCGGGAATTATCGCAGCTAACATGTCTATGTTTATCGGGTACAAGTTGCGCGGTAAATGGGGTGCCATTTTAGCTATGATTGGCGTAACATTTATTCCGTTTTGGAGTATCGTACTGTTGGCTTCAATTTTGGGCGCTTTAGTTAATAATTCTTATGTTCAAGGTGCACTTTGGGGTGTAGGAGTTGCAGTAATTGCTTTAATCGTTTTAACAGTGCGTGAAATGTGGCAAAAATCGAACAGAAATGCGTTTTTCTACACGATTTTTGTCTTAACTTTGCTTGCACTTTTAATATTAAAAATCACTCCAATTCAAAGCATTGTAATCTTTACTTTAATTGGCGTAGCTTACAAGCGATTAACTCTAAAGAAGGAGGAGATTAAATGATTTATCTTCAACTTTTTTTAGAATTCTTTAAAATCGGTCTGTTCTCATTTGGTGGCGGATACGCGACAATTCCGTTTTTGTACCATATTTCACAGATTTATAATTGGTATTCTTTGGATGAATTAACTCAAATGGTTGCGGTTGCTTCAATTACCCCGGGACCTGTAGGAATAAATGTTGCAACATATGCAGGCTTAAAAACTGCGGGAGTTTTAGGTTCAGCTCTTGCCACAACTGCCGAAATGTTGCCTTCATTATTCTTAGTAATTATTGTATCAAAGCTTCTTAAAAAATTTAGCGACAATTTTTATGTTAAATCAACAATCGAGACTTTAAAACCTGTAAGTTGTGCGCTTTTAACTTCTGTAGCAATCGGTTTGTTAAAACCGGAAATCAGAGATATAAAAGCTATGATTTTACTTGCGGTTCTAATCCTTTTAAGCTGGAAATCAAAACGTGATCCGTTGTATTATATTTTAATTTCAGCAATTGTTGGCGTATTATTAGTTTTTATAAAGTAGTATCAAATGTTGAAAAATGCAACAATTTCGTTGACGCCATTGTTATTTTTAGAGTATAAATATAGTATGAAGAAGTTTTTGGGAGTGAGTTTAATACTAGCTTTAATTATGCCGTCAGTTGCTTTTTGTGCAGAAGACGGTGTAGTTACGCTTGACAGAAATGGACTTGAAAAACCAACTATTGCAATTGACAAAGGCTCAAAACAGCTTCAAGGTTCACTTCTTATAACAGATTCCGAAGATTTGGCGCAAATGATTGAGGTGCAAAAAGACCACGATATCAAAGATTTAGAAAAACTTTGGAAAGGTACGGTTGAAAACAACCAAGTCATAGAATTTGCACTAAAAAAGCTTGCAACTCCTGAATCTCAGCGTCGCATTCACTCATCACTTATGGCAAAAACTCTTTCTGCGGTCGTAACCGGCGCTTCATTTGTACCTTCGCTTATGGGTGCAAATTATGGACTTCAAACTTCGGCTTTTTCAGCAGGGCGTCTCGCGCAAGGTTTGATTAACAGAAAAAATATTCCGCAAGAAACTCCGCTTACTGATACTGAATTAATTGAATTGGCAAGCATGATAGAGGATTTGCAGGATTCTTTGATAAGCTCATATTATAACTATAAAAGTACGCTGACACAGCTTAAAGATACGCGCTCAAAAATGATTTTGTACAGCCGTAACTATTCTAAAGCACTAGAAGGCGGAGATGTCTTGGAAATTGCGATTTCGTCTTCATTATATGATTCGATGAGAATTCAAGAATTCAATCTTGAGCAATCCGCAAAAAAATATCATATTCAATTGCAAAGACTAGCAGGTAAAAAAATTGTAGATAGTTTGGAATTATATCAGTATGATTTTAATTCTGTTTTGTACAAAAATGGAGACACAAAGCAGGACAGCACTAAATCAGAAGGGGGTAAATCAGAAGGGGGCAAAAAGAATGGCAAAAAATAAAATTCTAACCTCTTGCTTGTTGATTTCTATGCTAACGAGTTTTTGTCTGCCAACAATAGCAGAAGTTAAAATTGATGATTTAACGACTCCAAAGGATGCCTTTTTTAGACTTGGAACTACAGATATTCCAGAAAACAAGATTGATGTTGACGGAAAAATTGATATAAAAGCAAATATTGCCAAAGAGGATAAATTTTATAGCGAAGGACTTACTTATGCAGATTTAAGTATCAAGAAAATGGCGCTCGAGGTTTCAAAATCTGTTGAAATTGATTATAACGAAATGCTTGAAGATTTGTCTTTATTGTGGCAAGGCGCTGCTACAAAGAGTGATACAATTAAGTTTGCTATTTACAAGCTTTCTAATCCGGATAAGGATAAGCCGGATCAAAGCGCAGTTAAAAAAGTTCTTACAACTATTGCAGGCATGTCTACTTTTTTAGGTGCCGGCATGGGAAATCCAGTTTTGGCAAGTGCGGCTTTGATTGGCGGAAATACATTAGGAATTATGTCTCAAGATACGAAGGCGCTTAATTATAAGTATTCGCAAGTTAATGACGCAGATATGATTTTGTTGGTTAGAAAAGTTGACGAGCTTCAACAAAAAGTTGTTGATATGTATTATGATTATATGACAGCGCGCCAACTTTATGACATGACTACAGAAATGGTGCAAATGCGCTACAAGAATTATCAAAATTCACAAAAACTTTCGAAAGAAGTGATTTTGATTACAGATACTTTCTATCGAGAAGCAATGGATGAACAAATTAAAGCAAGAGGTAATTTCTTTGAGAAACGCTCTCGCTTAGAGCAATTGGTCGGCAATGACGTGTTTAGACAATTTGAGTCTATTGTTGATGAACGATATGCGAAAAAATAACGAAGATAAAATAACTCCTTTTTACATTATTATAAGCAGAGTACCCGATTAGGTTATTGCTTTCACTAATACAATGATGTAAAACATTTGAAAAGAGTGAAAATTAAGAAGCAAAAAGTTGCTTTTAAGAAAGGAGTTTTATTATGGAAGAAAACAAACATCATTTATTAAAAGTTGTTGGCGTCATTATTGCAACATTTTTAGGTGCATTTTTAGCGTTTTATCTGGCTGTTGATTTGACTTTAAACAGAATGCTAAATCCTGAATATCAGATTAAAAAGCTTGAAAAAACTATGCATAAGATAGAAAAATTTGATGACAAAATGATGGAAAACCCTTTTGTTCCAAGAATGTCGCCAATGCTTGTTAATTTGGTAAAAGAAGCTAGTGAGTACAAAGTTATTGTTGATTTAAAACCATTGGGTGATGATGAAAAGAATGTTGATGTTAGCTTGAAAGATAATGTAATTACGATTTCTGGTGATATGCAACAAAAAGAATTGAGAGGAGAAAGAATCATGAATTTTTCTCAATCATTCTATTTGGATGAAGAACTTATTACTAATAAGATTTCTAAAGAGAGAAAAGGAAATAAATATATTATAACTATACCTTTTGAAGAAGGTTAGGTTATAAACTTTAAAATAAAATTAATCAGTTAGCTTGTAAATAAATATTACAGGATATAGCAATTTTTACCTTCATAAATACTTATATTATTTATGAAGGTAATTCGTGGTTCCATTGATGAGATTTTTCAAAGTGCTTACAAAAATTTTAGTAAAAATTGTAATAGCACTAGAATCTCAATGCCGGAAATAAAAGAAAACTATAGAGAAGTTCGAGATTTATTTGTAAATAGCGGACAAGTTCAGCAATTCTATGACAAAACTTTAGAGCTGTCAAAACAAATAGATTCTTGTGGAAATTCAAATATTTGCACACTTTTACTCAATGAACTCAGTAAGTTTTGTATGTCTTTTAAATTACGCGAAACGCCTGAAAGTATTTTAGAACGAACGATTGTAAGATTTAGAGAAAATAATGATAGCTTGCATGAACTTGCGCGAATTGTAGATTTGGAGGAAGTTTGCCAGCAAAGTGGAAATAGGCGTGGATTATTTAGAGCGTTGCAACAGAAAAAAGATTGTTGTAAAAAGATTCTTGCCGATTATGAAGAAAGTGCAAAAAACTTCGTAAGCATACATAGACAGCCGGCAACGAAAGAAAGTATCCAATCACAACTAGCGTTTACTTATTCTAATTTAGCGCAAATGCTTCTTTATAAAAAGCCACAAGATGCAATTGCACTTTATAAAAAATCTCTTGAAATCAATGAAAAACTAGGTAATTTACGCGCAGTAAGTCATGCGACTAGGCAAATCAATTATATAAAAAGGTATAACAAAATGTTTGATAAATAATTGTGCATAAGTTGGTTAACATTAACAATGTAGCTTTTTGCAAATAAAAAAGACTTCCTTTAAAAAGAAGTCTTTATATAATTGGGCATGAAGAGACTCGAACTCCCACGCTTTCGCACTAGTTCCTAAGACTAGCGTGTCTACCATTCCACCACATGCCCGCGGTTTCACAATCACTAATATACCAAGAGAAAAATTATTTGTCAAACATTTACTTCGCTAAAATCGAGTTTTTATTTACATAACTCAAATTTTGTGCTTAAATTGTCGTATGAAAGAATTTGAATTAAAAAATAAGATTAGAGCTTGTTTCAAGAGAAACGAAAATACTCCAAGAGTTGCATTAACTCTTAATTTATCAATTACAAAACCGGAAGCACATGCCGGCGAATATACAACTATGAACAGACTTCTGATGAAAGGTACAAAAAAATATTCATCTGAAGAACTTTCATCAATTTTAGATGAAAACGCAATAGAATTAAGTTCAGAAATGAAATCAGATTATTTAAGATTTCGTTTTGTTTGTTTAAATGAAGATTTTGAACTAGCATTATCTATTCTTCAAGATATAATTCTAAATTCTACTTTTCAAGAATTTGAAAAAGAAAGACAAATGCTAAAAGGTGAACTTATGGCTGAATTAGATTCTGCCAAAGTAAAAGTTTCAGACTTGTTCACAAAATCAATATACAAAAACCATTTTTACGGAAACAGCTACACAAAAGTCCTTGAAGAAATCGACAATGTTACTCAAGAAAATGTTGTAAATTCTTATAATTATATTTTAAGCAACAGTCGCAAAACTCTTGCTGTAGTTGGTGATATTGATGAAAATCTTGTTGAAAAATATTTAGGCGAAATTCCGGAAAGCAAAGATGTTGAATCAGAAATTCCGGCACCTGAAGCTTTAAAACAAGATTATACAGAAATCTTAAAACCGGATGCAAACCAAGCGCAAATTCTTCAAGGTTGGAGAGTTGCAACAATAGGTGAAGAAGATTATCCTGCAATAATGTTATTGAACGTAATTTTAGGTGCAAGCGGTCTTTCTTCAAGATTGTTCCTTGAACTTAGAGAGAAAAAAGGATTGGCTTATACCGTAAGAACAGCTTACGAAACGCATAAAAAATCTGCAGTTTTCAGTATTTATATAGGAACTGAACCAAGCAACATTCAAACTTCAATTGAAGGTTTTAAAGAAGAAATTGAAAAGATTAAAAATATTCCTGTTAGTGCAGAAGAATTACATAATGCGAAAAATAATTTAATCGGAAAGCAACAGTTCATAAGTGAAACAAACGCGCAACAAGCGAATATGATGGCTTATTATTCAATTATGGGTAAACCTTTTGATTACCAAAAACAAGTTATTGAAAAACTTAGAGCTGTTACAAGCGAACAATTACAAGCCTACGCTAACAAATACTTTACAGATGATTATGTTTTATCAGTTCTAAAACCATAAGGAATTTGAAATGGTTGAGACTGCGCAAGGTAATTCTATAAAATTCATACAGAACGAAAATCATAATTCAGTTCTTGTTTTGGGTTGTATGCACGGTGATGAACCTCAAGGCGAATTTTTGATTAACGAATATCTTAAAATTAATCCGAATACAAAATTGATGTTTGTACCTTGTGTAAATCCTGACGGAGTACGAGCTAAAACAAGAGTAAATTCACGCGGAGTTGACATTAATCGTAATTTTCCGACTGAGAACTGGGAATTAACAGAAAAAAACGAATTCTTTGGCGGTGAATCTCCGGCAAGCGAAGTTGAAACAAAGTTTTTGGTTAATCTTATTGAAAAATATGAACCAAAATTGATTTTAACATTGCATGCTCCATTCAAAGTTGTTAACTATGATGGAGATGCGCTAGAAGTTGCTCAAAAGATTTCTAAAATTATCGGATATCCGATTGAAGCTTCAATTGGTTATCCAACTCCCGGAAGTTTTGGAACTTGGGCGGGAATTGAAAAAGGTATTCCAACGATTACTCTCGAATTAGACGAAGAAATTGATGTGAAAAAACTGCTAATGCCAATGTTCAAGATATTTGAAATATTGGAAGATTTTTAATGGGAAATGGGGAAATAAGCCCCCACCCTAACCCTCCACCGAGGAGAGGAAAAACGTGATAAATATAAGTTGGGATTATCCCCCAACAAAAACTGGGAAATAAAAATGGAAGATATCAAAAAGATTGTAAAAGAATGTGCTTTAAAACATGTAGCTATAATTATGGATGGCAACAGACGCTGGGCAAAAGAAAGAAATTTGCCATCAGCTTTCGGACATAAAAAAGGCGTTGATGCTTTAAAAGCTACAATGAGAGCTTGTGATGATTTCGGTATAAAATATTTGACTGTTTATGCGTTTTCAACTGAAAATTGGAACAGAAAGCCGGAAGAAGTGAATTTCTTAATGGATTTGTTGGGGCAAACATTAAAAAACGAATTAAAAGAAATGCATGAAAACAATGTTGTAATATCATTTATAGGCGACACGACTAAATTAAGCCCTAAATTGCAAGAAATCTTAAAAAATTCCGTTGAGACAACTAAAAACAATACCGGCGTTAATTTACAAATCGCATTTAATTATGGTTCTCGTGATGAAATTGTACATGCAGTTAGAGAAATCGTAGCCTCAGGAGAAACTGATATAACCGAGGAAACTATTTCTAAGCATTTGTACACAGCAAATATTCCTGATCCTGATTTGTTAATCCGAACCGGCGGAGAAATGCGAGTTTCTAACTATCTCTTATGGCAAATTGCTTATTCTGAATTTATCGTAATAAAAGAATTCTGGCCGGAATTTGATAAAGAAAGATTGGCAGAATGCGTAGTTGAATACAAACGCAGAAATCGCAGATTCGGTGCATAGTCGAGTTTAAAACAAATCGCTATGACTGCCGGTTGTAAGAAGCAATATTACAAGCTCGTTATTAAGAATTTCATAGACAAGAAGCCAATCAGGCTCTATATGGCATTCTCTACAGCCTGTGTATATCTTAAATTGTACATTAATCATCCTTTAAGATATCATTCATCATATCATCAACAGAACTGTATGCCTTAGATAAACCTATTCCGTTATTTGCATCTTCAATAACCTTTTTGGTTTCTTTATTATAATCGTTTATAGAAAGCGCAAAAGGAATTCCTTGTTCTCTAACCGCTGCTTTTATGAACATAGTAATTGCAGTTGACATATTTACACCCAACTCATTACACAAATCGTCAAAGTCCTGCTTTAATGAGCTATTTACTCTTATTCTTATATTTGCTTGAGACATAAATTACCTCACTGTTGTTCATACATTGTATTAACAATATAACAAATTTTAGCCATTTTTCAATTTGAATAAATGTTCCTCTATGTTAATATTTAGCTAACGGGTTTGTATTAATTTATCCACTTAAAGCTTGTTACGTAGTTTTCGCCGTTGATATTACCTTTGATTTCAGCAACAAATTTGCGGTAAGCTTTATTTGATAATTCTATCCCCGGAATTTTATTAATATGTTCTAAAACCTTGGTATCCTTACTCAAATCAACCCCCGGAATAACGTTAAATAGTGTGTTTAAAGAAACATTACCTAAAGGCCCGAACATAGTTGAAATCTTTTTAGATAGAAGTCCCAAAACTTCCATTTCTGCATTAGAATTAGAGAAATTATATTTTCCGCTTATAAACAAGCTCAAATCCTTACCGCGCGTAGTGATTTCGATATCATCCGCAACACCGTCTTTTATTGTAATATCACCAATAATGTCAGAAAAATCACCCGTTTTTAACGGTGAAATTATATCAATCACGCTGTTAATTGAAACACCTGTTAAACCGCCTTTCAAAAGATTTCCGGCTTTCAAAAGATATTCTAATGAACCTAGTTTAGGCATTCTTCCGTTTGCAACACTAAACGTTGTATTTCCGTTAAGCGTTTGCATACATTTATCAAAATCAACACCATTACAAGAAAGTACGATATCACCGGTTAAATCGCCGTAAATTTGGTTTTGTAAATCAAATAAAGCTATAGATAAGTCATTTGCATCAATATCACGCGCTTTGAGCTTCAAACCTGTATTATTATTTTTAAGATTATAATTAAAGTTACCGCCAAGTGTTCCGTTTGCAATATTAAATTTGAAATCATGAACATTAAACACTTGTTTTTCATTCAAAGATGCAGTAGCTTCAAAGTTTTCCGCAACAATATTTCTGAGGTGAATACTATCTGCATTCATCTTCATATTCTTAATTACAATTGATTCTAAATCAAAACCTTCAAGCGAATCAAAAGTTTTTGTATTATCAACTTGAGAAAGTTTTAACAAATTCGTAATATGATTTAAGTCTAAAAGCTTTGTATCAAGATTAGCCTTTTCAACATAATACGGTGGAGTAAGTTTATTTCTTAATACAGCTTGAATCTTAACATCATTGCCCAAAACTTCACCAATAGAATACACATCAATCGTTCTATCCTTGAATAAGAACGTAATATTTTTCATCGTCGTATCCAAGAACGGAATATCGGTTTCAAAAATATGAAAGTTACCTAAAAGTTTTGGTGCAGACGCTTTGCCGTTAAATTTCAAATCAGAAGTGAATTGACCTTGTTTGATATTCGGTTTTCTGAAAATTATGTTGAAAATTCTTGCGTCGGTTGGATTATGAGTTTTAATAACCAAATCTTTAAAGCCCAAATCGTCTTTCAGAATATCGATTTCACCGCGAGATTTAAGCATGTTTAATCTGGTTTCACGTCCGCTTTGAGATGCAATAATTTTATCGTACGAAAATTCTCTAATTTTTAAGATTTTTTGGTTTAAAACCCTTGTATCTAGATTCAAAACAATCGCATTTTCGATATCGCCAATAGTCGCTCCGAGGTGATAAATGCTTGAATCTTTTGCCATATTAACATCAGTTTTAAGGTTAAAGTCGTTCAAAACACCTTTTGCGCGCGCAGAATAGACAATATCACCTTTTATTTTCAGAGGATAAATCTGATTTTTGTTAATGTATTTATCGATAAAATCTTGACGCGGTTTTGAATTAAAATACAGATTAAAATTCTGTTTATTAAATAAGTCGTAAACTTCACCATCAACAAGAATTGGCATATCATCAGCTAACAAATTAATTTTGTTAAGTTTCGCACCATTATTACGCATAATAAAACTACCGTTAATGATTTTTACCGGTAATTCTAGCGGGGTATAAACAAATGACAATCCGCCCAAATCCGTATATGCATTTATTTTGTTGTGGTTGATTTTAGCATTTAGATTGATTTTTCTGCCGGCATCAAATCTAAGAGTATTTAAAGCTTTTTTGACATCTCTTGGAATAATCGAATAATTAGAAAGCGCGTTTATTGTCGCTAAATCAAAAGTTGATAATCTAATAAACCCGTTAACATGAGGTTTTCCAACTACATTTCCGACATCAAGATTAACATCAAATTGACTATCAGCAAGATTACCTTTGATATTAGAAATCTTTAATTTGTTGTTATTTAGCGTTACTACACCGTTTGAAATTTTAAGTTTGTTATTTGGAGCAACGCCAAGAATTTTTGCAACAAAACTGACTTTGTCCAATTCAACAGGGTCTAGTTTTCCTTTGTATTTCGCAACAACATTAACAAAAATATTGCCGATATCGTTTTGTAAATCGCTCTTATCAGGTGTGATATCGTTCAAATTAAGTTTCGGAATATTTATATTTGCATCCACAAAATTATTCTTAACAGAAGCTTTTGCACTAAGAGCTGAATTTCCAATATATGATGTAATATCAGCAGATGCGTTTTGACCATCAAAATCTAAAACACCTTTGGTATTCTTAACTTCTATACCTTGCATAGCAAATTTATTGCCTAAAAGATTAATTTTTCCCTTTGTAAAGAAATTTTGGTTAAACGCTAAATCTTCAATATCTTTTACAGCACCATAAACTTTCAATTGCAAATCAATCAAACCACCCATGGAATCCAGTTTTGGAAGCATAGATTTAACGTCATCAATCATTGTCGCAGTCTGAATTGCATTGAACAAATACGCAATTTCTTGGTTCTTTGTATTAACGTCAAAATCGAATTTGCCATACAAATTGCAAGTCCCGTTAATTGAGATATTTTTACCGTTAACCAAGCCTTTTTTTGTAGTAAATACAGCATTCTGGTCGTCAAAAATAAGTGTAGCTTCAGCATCTGTCAAAACTAAGTTAGGAATTTCATTAAAAAAAGTTTTTACATTTCTAAAATTCAAACTACCCCAGACATGCGGATTTTTGCGATTACCTTTTACAATTATATCAATGTTTCCATTACCTTTAACATCCATAATCGGAACAGGTCCAATTACAAAATTTAAAATTTCATGAATAGGTATAATTTTTTCTTCCGCTGTCGCCAAATTAACATTTTTTGTACTCCAAATATGCATATCAGCGTATTTGACATTATATAATTCAACACCGCCTTTTACCCAAACTTTTTCTGCACCACCAGCCGGAACAAATACGTCAAAATTAATATAACGTCCGGTAAAATCCAATTTCACAGTCGCACCTTTAGCGTTTGGTATTGGTTTCGTTAAAATTCCATTACTGATAAATACATCACCTACAACATCCGGTTCATAAATATCGCCTTTGATAGTGAAATTGCCGATTGCGTCTCCAAAGAATTTATATTTTTTCAATTTGTAAACATTAAATTCTTCAACTACGATTGGCGGAAGCATGTCTACAATGTCTTCAACACGTGATTTATCGAGTTGAACATTTAAATTTATAGCAGACAATGTTTTATCTAAATAATTTGAAAACGAACCGCGTAAAATCGCATGAATATTTTTTGAATTTATGTTTACGGTATTAAAATTAATGATTTTACTTGTTATTGAAAAATCAGCATCCACATTCAATAATTCTGGAAATTTCATTGATTTGGCATTATCTTTCATAAGAACTGCGCAATTTTTCAATTCTGCATTTAGCTTATATTTGTCGACATAAACATTGATTACGCCCTTTGTTTCTATTAAATCTTGTGGCAAATATTGACGTAAATAATCGCTAATTGGTGCTAAATCAAAGTTTGAAACTTTGATATCGACAACACTTTTTTTGATATCATTGTTACGCGGAAGATAAAGTTTTACAGTCGCATCAGAAATAGAATTGTTTATGTTGAATTTTGTTTCTGCGTTAGCTTTTAGGTATCGGCGATTTTTCTTGAAGAAAATATTTTCGCCCGTATACATAATAGGTGACTTTAGACCTTTTTGTGTAAGGATTATAGAGAATTCATCAAGTTTGAAACTGTTACATTTGATTTTTGTTTTGTCTAAGTTTTTGAAGAAGTCTTTATCAAGCTCTATGTCTTTATTAACGCTGGCTTTCACAAGCAAATCATCTGCACTAATTGAATTTATGTGAACTCGCCCTGTAAGCAGTGGAAGTAATCTTAAATCAATTTTGAAGTTGTTTAACGTAGTTGTATCGCGTGTGCTTTTGTCTTCAACCGTAATTTTCATTGCGCTAAAGACAGCTTTTGGCAAGACATTTAGCCTTAATTTGGGGTTAAGAATTTCGACGTTATAATTGCTGTTTACACTAATATTCTCGCAAACAGTAGGAAGCACTTTAGAAAATATTACAGGAACTCCCCCTATCCAAAATGCATAAACGCCTAAAATCAGTATTATATATTTATTAAACAATTGTTTCATTTTAATAAGTATATAATAGCAATAAAGTTAATAGTTGACAACACTCCAGATGATTTAGCTTAGCCAATTGAAAATTGAAAGTGTAAAATGGAAAATTGTTTTACATAATTTTCAATTGTCCATTATCCATTTTCCATTTAGAAAAGTAGGGTGCAAATTTTTGCACCATTAACTTAAAAAGAGTGTGATTATTTAATCAAAGTAGAGATAAATCTGATAGAATCGTCAGCCAATTCTCTAACGAAATCTTTAGCGATTTTAGAAAGAGGTCTTTCGTCGATTTTGTCGAAAATAGCGTAAATTGGGTCTCCGCCGTTGTTGAATCTCATTTGGCGGTCTTTTTTATTTAAATAGTAGAAATGGAAATCTTCAGGAATTTCTAAAGCGCCTGCCGGTTTTTTATTTCTTTCAATTGCATCGTATGTAGCTGTCATAATTTCTATCTCTCTATTTAAATATCTCTTACATATATAAAGTATACAAGTTTCAAAAAATTGCCTTTTTTGTTAGGATTTGTGAAGTTTTGTTAAGCTGAATTTTAATTTTTTTTAGAATAGTAATTTTAATTTACACAATTGGAGAATGACACTCATTTTAAATTTATTTATAAATACTAAAAAAGGAGAGCAAAATGAAAAAACAGATTTTATTTTTAATTATTACAATGTTTGCGGTTCAAAATTATATTTTTGCAGCAGAAAATTCTGTAGCAGTTGTCGACTTACAAAAGCTTGTAAGTAATTCTTCACAGGTAAAACAGCTTAAGCAAGAGCATTCTAAAAAAATGGATGAGCTTAATAAAATTATTGTAAATGCTCGTGGTGCTATTGCAAATGAAACGGATAGTGCTAAGATTTTACAATTAGAAGAAAAATATACAAAAGAATTTAATGCTAAAAAGCAAGCTTTGGAAAAGGATTATAATACAAAACTTAGTAATATAGAAAAGAATATTCAAGCAGAAATTACTAAAAAAGCGCAGAATGATAAATATGATTATGTATTTGCAAAGAGTGTTGTATTGTACGGTGGGAAAGATATTACCAATGAAATTAACGTAAAATAATGTAACAAAAGAAATGCACCTTTTAGTTATTTTGTAATATAATACTGTTACGAAATGACTAAAAGGAGAATTTGATATGGTAAGAAAAAGTTTAATTTCATTGGGTTTATTCTTAGCTGTTTGCGCTTCTGTAACCTGTGCAATGGCTAATTCTACTGTATATACTGATGATTTGGGAAGAATGCACTTTTTGGGTAAAGATCCCGGTGGAAAAACTCTTCAACAAGAATCAGGTTTTGCAAATCCTTATGATACAACTTTCAGAAATGGTGAAGTGTTCAAAGGAGCTTCTAGCGATGTCGTTAACACACCTCCTAATGCCGGTTACGAAAGAAGATATAGGTATAGAGAAACTAATGTAAGTAATGTTCAACCTGAAAGCAAAGCAAATGGTTCATTTACCTATGATAAGGGAGCAATGGATGCGTCAAATCCATATACTTATGGCGAAACAAATATTAAGAGCGTAGAAAAGAAACCTTCTACTTTAGAAGTTAAGAAAAGATATTTTTGGAATAAATAGTAAATGTTCCCAGATCGTCTAGTGGCAGGACGAAAGATTCTGGCTCTTTTAACGGTGGTTCGAATCCATCTCTGGGAGTTTTACATGTATTTTGTATTAAATAAAGTTAACTATACAAAAATTGCACCTTACAATATTAATGCAGGGTGCAATTTTGTTTGTATCTTTAATCTTTTTTGTTGGGGTGAAACCCCAACCTACATTTAAATCTTGCCTACAAACTTGATATTATAATCGCTTACAAGTTCTTCGTGCGCTAAGACTGTTATATTTCTAACAAATTCTGCTAAAATTACAAAAACCATGTGTCTTATTTCCATTGGAACTACCAATGTCGGATTTGTAATCTTTTTGGCTTTAGCAAATTTTGCAATCTTATCTACGATTTCTTGAACCTCATCAGCTTCAATACGAACAATCGCTTCATCTTCATCGTCTTTAAAAAATGAATAAATCTTGTCTAAAGTTTCATCCGAAAATTCTATAACTTTCAGTTCGTTATTTTCGGCTAAATCTTTTACAATATGTTTAGACAAAGCTAATCTGACTTTATCCAGCAAATCTTCTTTAGTAGGTTCATTAGCATAATCATTGATTTTTTCAAAAATATAAACAATATTTTTAACCGAAACTCGTTCTCTAATCAAACAAGTTAATAAGTATTTCAAATCAGATGCCGTAATAAAATCCGGAATAATATTATCAACAAGGAAAGAATTAGTTTCTATAACTTTTTCAACATACTTGTTTATATCGTTATAGTCCATAATATCCGAAACTTCGCGCACTGCAATATATTTAATTGCTTCACCTATATATTCGGCTGGGCTCATTCCTTTTATCCAAAAATCTTTAACTTTGTCTTTTTGAATCCAAACAAGTTTTTTGCCTGTAATTTCATCAATAAGTTGATAATCATCATCCGTAAGTTTGTAACCTTTCAAATCGTCTTTGTAAAAAGCCAAAAACTCAGGGAAAACTACAGAGCGGAAAACTTCGATGTCATGAATTTTAATATTAAATTCATTTTGCATAAGTTCATCGCTATTATGAAAATGAATATGTGGAATTACATAACCTAAGTTTTCAGTCAATTCTTGACGTACTTTAACTGTTTCGGCAAGCAAATTATCGTTTTCTTCCATTGAAATTACGTCTAAAATTTCTTCGGAAAGATTAATGACAAATTTTTCCTCCTTAATTTCAGAATACATTGTTTCGGGAGAAATCTCATTTACAAGCGCTTGTTTCAAAGCTTCAAGTTGTTTAAGTTCGTCTGACATTTGATTGTTTAACTGATTTTTTTCATCAGGAGAAAGATTATCACTTTCTAATTGTGATTTAATTTTCTTGATACGTTCTTTTTGATTCGAAATTTTTAATTGAATTTCTTTGCAGGACGCGTAAGGACTTGATGGCGCAGCAAGCATTTTTTCCATGCGATATTTGAAACTTGTAATGTTTACAATATCGTCTAAATCAGTTGTGTCTTCTTCTTGTTTTTCGCGCATAAAAATGCAATTAAAATCGTACGAAGTTTCTGTCTCAACTTCGTGCATTGTGTATAAATCCCAACCCTCGTCAGACATTTCATTTAGCAAATCTTCTAATGCTTGTTTGTCGTCAGTAGGTACAGATTTAATAACGTATTGCATTTTTTTGTTAAACATCATTATCCTCGTCATTTGTAGCAATTACACCGTAAACAAGATTTACATGCGAAGGCTTGCTTTCATTGATTGAAAACGCCTCATCACAAAACCTTTGTGCAATTTTTGTTTTTTCTTCGTCATTTGAATATATTGTGTAAAGGTTTTCGCCTTTTTTAACATATTCACCGCTTTTTTTGTTTAAATAAATCCCGACACTCAAATCAATTGAGCCGTTTTCTCTGCTTGCACCTAGAGCTTTTGTCGCTTGCGCAATATTGAATGCATTGATATTTTGAACATAACCGTTCTTTTTTGATTCACATTCAATTTTAAAAGCAGGAAGCTCAAACTTGTCATAGTTTTCTAAAACGGCTGTGTCTCCGCCTTGAGCAATAATTATTTCGCGGAATTTATTAAGCGCCTTGCCTGAATTAACCAACTCGCGTAAATATTTTTCAGCTTCTTGTCTTGTCGCGTACATTTCTAAAAATACAAGCGCAGAAGAAGCAAAATAATATGTAAGTTCAGCCAAATCTCCGGTTGCAATACGACCTTTCAAAAATTCTATTGCTTCAATTACTTCTAAAGAATTGCCTATTGCACGTCCAAGAGGTTCTTCCATTGAAGTTACTACCGCAATAATAGATTTATTTAGGTTTTTACCGATTTTAACCATTAATTTTGACAAATGCACAGCGTCTTCCGGCGTTTTCATGAATGCTCCGGCGCCGTATTTTACATCTAAAATTATGTTGTTAGCCCCCGAAGCTATCTTTTTAGAAATAATAGAAGATGCTATTAAAACATCACTATCAGCTGTTCCTGTCAAGTTTCTTAGTGCTTGCAACTTTTTATCGGCAGGCGCTAAATCTTCAGCTTGAGAAGCTATAACGCCGTTGATTTCTTTAACTTGATTTACAAGATTTTCAACACTCAAATCGGTTTTAAAGTATGGTATTGCTTCTAACTTATCAACAGTTCCGGCTGCGTAGCCTAACCCTCTATCCGCAAGCTTTGCCATTGGAATTCCGGCTGCTGCAAGAAGCGGAATCAAAGTAATTGTAACTTTATCGCCAACTCCGCCTGTAGAATGTTTGTCAACTATCAAATTAGATAATTCGCCAAAATTCACGCGACTGCCTGAATCAGCTAAAGCTTCTGTCAAATACGCAGTTTCAACTTCATTTAAGCCTTTAAAATAAACTGCCATAAGCCATGCCGCAATTTGGGTCTCGTGTACAACTCCGCTATCAAGCGACTTTACGATAAAACGAATTTCGTCTTTCGTATGCACTTTACCACGCTTCTTTTTCTCGATTAGGTCGATTAAATCCATTATTTTTTAGCACCTTTTAATTTAGCAATTACGCTATCAGAAATATCAACACCGCCTACAAAAACGCCTCTTACATCCATTATGGCATCAAGTTTTTGTTCAACCATTACCGCTTTTGCAGCTTCTTTTATTTTTGTAAATACTTCTTGTTCTCTTTTATTTTTAAGAGTTACATAAGCATTTTCTTTAGCTTTAAATTCAGCTGCTGTTTTTTCTTCAAAAGTTTGTTTTTTTAATGGAGTATCTAATGCTTTGTATTCTTTTTCTTTATCAACCAAGAATTGTTGCATTTCCAAGCCTTTTGCATCAACTTCTTTTGTTACTTGTTTTGCATAATCATAGTTATCAATTACTTTCGCATAATCAATATATCCAACTCCGCCTGCGTTTGCAATGCCGGCAAATGCCATAATAGCCAAAGCTACAAGACCTAACTTAAATTTTTTCATACAAAACCTCCTTGTATCTATATTATACACTATTTTCTTAATTTTTAAATTTAGTACATCATATCGCCTACACCAAACGTGAAGTAACCGTGTGGAGAACCGTTTGGTCCAGGGTTGGTAATAGGGAAACCGTAGTCAACTGATAGTGGACCGATACCCGGCATATTTATCTTCAAACCAATACCGGCGGTAATTGCTTGAAGTGGTCTATCATACAATGCACTTGCAATTGTTGGGTCAAATACGCGACCTGCGTCAACCCAGAATGTTAATCTCAAGTTTTGCAAGAAATTAACTTTCAATCTGTCTACAAATGGAATTGGTGTTGCCAATTCAGCGGAACCCATTATGAATGATGTACCAGTACCAACACCGTTAACTTTGTAACCTCTGATTGTGTACGGACCACCTAAACGATATGCCATAACTTCAGGCATTTGTGAACCGTGAATCTTCACACCTGCGCGTCCTGTAAATGTTAAAGAAGATTTTTTCGCAATTGGAATGAATCTTTTTGCCATACCCGTTAAACGTCCGTTTGTTTTAGCAAAACCGTCTAAGCCAAATGCTTCTTCATATCTAACAGATGCCAAAGCCCCATGTCGTGGATTTATAGCAGAGTCTCTTGAATCGTATGCCAAACCCGGAGCCAATCTCAAGAAGAAGCCACCTTCTAATTCTTTCGCACGGTCAGCAATATTCAAATTGTGCAATCTGTATAAATTTGCAATATTGTTTTTATCACCCTCATCTAAGTGGATATATTCAACACCGGCTGTAAAAGTTGATGACAAATTCCTGTTGTAGCGCAGACGGTGTGCAACTGTACTTTCGATGCCAATACGGCGTTCTACTGCAAGTGGAACTTGATAACTACCCAAATCGCGGAAGTATATTTTACTCATAAGAGAGTTATCTGCGTTCAAGAAATGTGGCTCAAAGAAGCTCAATTCAGCTTGATAGTTCATGTGGCTTTTAATTGAAGAGTCGCTCATCAAGATACCGGAACCTACCATGCCGGATAACGAAACTCTTTGATTCATTCCTCTGAAATTATTATCAGAAATCGCTACAGAACCGAACGCACCTGTTGCAGAATCCAAACCACCACCGATAGATACAGAAGCTGTTCTTTGTTCTTTTAATTCAATTGTTACATCAAATTTATCAGGGTCATCTTCCGAAACTTCAATCGTACGGTTTACATCCTTAAATGCTTGAGTTGAATACAACCTTACCAAATCCTGTTTAACTTGGTTTTCGTTATAAACAGTTCCCGGTTCAGTCATGATATTACGCTCGATAACGTATTCTTTTGTTTTTTCGTTACCGGTAATCATGATTTTGTTGATTTTACCTTCTGTAATACTCAAGTTAAGCGTTCCATCCGGATCATCGTAGATAGAATCAATTTTTGATAGTATGTACCCCTTAGAATAGTAGCATTGGTTAATTTGCTCCATTGCTTGGTTAATTGCTGTGATATTTTGGGGTTTTCCTTTTAGCGGAAGCAAATATTGCATGATTTCGTCGCCTGAAACTACTGTATTACCTTCAATTGTAAAATCCGTTACGGGGATATTTTCTTCTAAGATAATTTTTAAAGAAATTGTGCCGTTAGGATTTTTTACAGGAATTGCTTTCATTTTTTCTGTAAAATAACCTAATCTGTAAATAGTCTTTAAATCTTGTTGCATAAGGTCTTTGTCATACAAATCACCTTTTTGCAAAGACATTTTGGACAAAATATATTCAGGTTTAATAATATTTGAGCCTAAAATTTCAATGTCGTTAATATATGCTGTGTTGCTGTCGTAGGTTGATTCTTCAATGTAATCTAATTCTTGCTGTTCAGCGGCATTTTCTTGTTTGTAAGCATCAGCTGTAGCCTTGTCTACACCTTTAGAGTAGGCTAAGTTTGGCGTCAAAATTGCGCCTAAAACTAATGAAGTTATTAAAATTTTCTTATATAAAACGGACAACTTAGTCAACTATCCACTCCACAGCAATGTAATATTATCATACCACAAATATCGGAATTTAAAAAACATGGAATGTTAAAAATCTTTAAGTTTTGCAACTTTTGATTTAAAGTAATTTATGCAGGTTCTGCGTGAATAATCGTAGAAACATTTCCTAATTCTTTTTTTATTTCACCTTCGATTTGATCGCAAATACTATGTGCACAACTAATTTTCATATCAGGATTAAATAGTAAGGTTAATTCAATATCTTTGTATTGACCGGATTTTCTACCTTTTATGTTTTTAAAACCTTTGATGACTTTATTACTTTTTAAAATTGTTTCAATTTTTTTTATATCATCTTGCGGAAGTGAGCCGTCAAGCAAGTTATTCAATGTCTCTTTAGAAATCGTAAATCCTGTTTTTAGAATTATTACAGCCACTATCAATGCTACAATCGGATCTAAAGCCGCAATGCCGGTGATTTTTATTAACACTAAGCCGACTAAAACACCTAGTGAAGAAAAAATATCTGTACTCAAGTGTTCTGCATCTGCCAAAAGTGAAACAGAATCAGATTTTTTCGCCACATAAAATAAGTATCTGCTAACTGCAAAATTCGCTACTACAGCAAATGCCATTACATAAATACCGAGCATAGATTCTGTTTGGAGAGTGTAGCCTTTAATAAGTTTGTTGGCAGATTCAAATATAATAAAACATCCTGCAAATATAATTAGACCGCCTTCAATAAATCCGGACATGTCTTCATACTTTCCATGCCCAAACGGATGTTCTTTGTCAGCAGGTTCTGCCGAACGAGTTACGGCAAAAAAAGTAAGAACAGATGCTAAAAAATCCGATAAAGAATGGATTGCTTCTGAAATTATACTAATGCTTCCTGAAACCATGCCAGCGATAAGTTTTGTAATAATTATAAATGCGTTAGACGTTATTGAAAGTCCTGCTGCAAATTTCTTTTCAGAATCAAGATTCATTATGCGACTCCATTATTCAATAAATCATGAATATGAATTACACCTACCGGTTTTTTGTTTTCAAGAACAAAAAGATTTGTAATTTTTTTATCGTGCATAATTTTTAAAGCTTCTGCTGTCATAGCGCTTGGTGAAATTGTTTTAGGATTGCGCGTCATTAAATCAACAGCTTTTTCTTCTAAAATCTTCGCAGACAAACATCTTCTCAAATCGCCGTCTGTTAAAATTCCCGTTAAATCACCTGCTTGATTAACGAAACCGACGCAGCCAAGACGTTTTGATGTCATTTCAAGCAGCACAGCTTGCATATTTGCGTTTTCATCCAAAATTGGCATTTCTTGACCCACATGCATTAAATCAGAAACACGCTTAAGAATTGAGCCAAGCTTTCCTCCCGGATGTCTATCATTAAAATCTTCTTTTGAAAAACCTTTTCTTTCAATCATTCCAATGGTTAAAATATCTCCTAAGACAAGGGTTGCGGTAGTTGAACTTGTTGGTGCAAGTCCCAGAGGACAAGCTTCACCATTGTTTGGCAATTCTAAAACCACATCACCTGCTTTTCCTAAAGAACTTTCAGAGTTTTTAGTAATCGCAATAAGCTTTATCCCAAAACGCTTACAATAGTTCAAAATATCAATAAGTTCACGAGATTCACCGCTATTAGAAATCGCGATTACAACATCATCCTCTGTTATCATACCCAAATCGCCATGACTTGCTTCTGCAGGATGCACAAAAAATGAAGGAGTACCTGTTGAAGCTAAAGATGCAGCAATTTTACGCCCGATATGACCGGATTTGCCCATACCGGTAATTATAATTCTACCCTTAGAGTTTTGCATAAAATCAAGAGCTTTAGTAAGATTTTCAGCCCTCACAGAATCTTTTAATCTTCTAATAGTATCAATTTCTGACTCAATAGTCTTAATTGCAGAAATTCTATCTAAATCTATTCGTGATTGTTGCACATCTAAAGCCATATTCAAAACTCCTTTTTAAATATTTTACTACAAATTTAAAAATATTATGGCTTAATCAAAAATTTAATAGCATTACCGGCAATATGTTGTTGCATTGCGTATTCAACTTTTTCAAGCGGAAGCTCTGCCGTAATAAGTTTTTCAACTTCGACTTCGCCTGATGCAATTAAATCGAGTGCTTGTCTAAAATATTTTGGAGTATGATGGAACACACTCATCAAACGAATATCACCATAATGCATTTTTGTAGTATCAAAACTTACCTTAGAGCCGGATTTACAACCACCGAAGAAATGAACCGTTCCACCAGGGCGAACACAAGAGAACACAAGCTCCCAAATTTCCGGCATGCCGACACATTCAATCGCAACATCCAAGCCTTTACCTTCATCTGAAAAATCTCTGAAGATTTTTTGCGGATTAGCGTATTTTTTTAAATCAACTATATCATCAACATGTGCAAATTCTTCTGCAAGTTTTAGTTTAATTGGATTACGACCGGCTACAATTACACGTGCGCCTTTTAATTTGCATAATCTTGCAAACATTAAGCCGATAGGCCCAATTCCAATTACACCTACCGTTTGCCCCGGTTTAATCCCCGTACGTTCGACACCATGAACAACGTTTGCAAGCGGTTCGCAAAACGCTGCTTTTTCAAACGGCAAACTTGGAGGTAAAATAAGTGTGTTCTTTTTTACAATTCTTTCTGGAACTACGATATATTCTGCATAAGCACCGTTTAGCAAATTTAAATTTTCACAAAGATTGTATTCTCCGCGCTTGCAGTAGAAACATTCTCCACAAGGTGCAGAGTTTGCGCAAACAACTCTATCTCCAACTTTTACATTAGTAACATCTGAAGCTACTTTTTCAACAATTCCCGAAAATTCATGTCCGAACCCTGAAGGTATTTCTTTGATTAAGACAGGATGCCCGCGACGAAAAGTCTTAACATCTGTTCCGCACGTCAATGCAGCTTGAATCTTAACAAGAATTTCCCCTTTTTCTAAGGGTTTTATCATTGTTTCTTCGTATCTGATATCTTGTGGACCGTAAAAAAGAACTGCTTTCATCTTATTTAATAACCTTTAAAATTGTTGCTGTAATATCATCTCCGCCATAAATAACCGCAGATTTTGGAACTACCATGGTGTAGCCCATTTCTGTAGCCTTTTTGCCGATTTGCGCAGTAATACTTGCATCTGTTGCTTTTAATTTTGCTGAATAATCTTTTGTATAAGCTTCTCTTTTCGCTACCAATTGTTTTTCATATTGCGTAGCCAAAGCTTTCTTTTTCTTTTCGTCAGTTTGTTTATTAACATCAGCCTGAGCTTTTTTAATAAATTCGGTTAATTCTTTATTTCTAGTATCTTGAGTTGATTTAAGAGCTTTTACTTGAGCAGATGCTGCTACAACTTTTTGTATATCAACTACCGCTATTTTTTGAGGTTCTGGTGCTGCAAAAGCAACTGCAGTAAACATAATTAAACAAGCTAATGACAATGTGATAGTTCTTTTAAAATTCATAAATCAGCCCTTTCTTTTGATTAAAACGAATGTTGATACAACAATTATACCAACAGACACACAGATTGCAACAGGCAAGCCGAAAAGATATTTTACAGAATCTATTCGAACACTTTCGACAAGAATTCTTGCAACAGAATAAAGAATCAAATATATTAGCGCAATATTGCCTTCTTTTTCTATTTTGTTAGATTTCATCAAGAAAAATAGCAAAATAAAAATCAAAACATCCAAAATACTTTCATATAAAAACGCAGGATGGAAAAATTCGCAATCTTGGTATGGAATTGGTCTATATTGAGGTGCTATATATAATTTCCAAGGTAAATCGGTTGGACGTCCAAACGCTTCAGAATTAAAGAAGTTTCCCCATCTTCCAATGGCTTGAGCAAGTGGCAAACCTAAAGCGCAAACATCAGCAAGTTTTAATGCAGAAATCTTATGCCTTAAACTAAAAAACCACAAACCGAATGCACCACCCAAAATCGCACCATGAATAGAAATTCCGCCATGGCGAATCGCAATAATTTCTGTTGGAAATCTTAAATAAAAATCATAATTAAGCGTACAATAATAAAGTCTTGCACCAAGAATTCCAAAAATAATTAAATATGGCGCTAAATCAATTATTGTTTCGTTTTTAAGACCAAAAAACTTTGTACCAACCCAATCAGAATAAAGCGTTCCGATTGAAATCGCAATCGCCATAATTACGCCATAATAGTATATGTTAACACCACAAATTGTGCATAAAATTTGAGAAGGTGAAGCGAACATTATTCAGCATCTTCTTTCGCAGATTTATCATCACCATTAATAAAAGAATTAGATTCCTCAATCAATTCTTCAATAGTCTTTTTATCTTCAGCAGTTGGTTTCAATTCCAAATATTTTGTAAGGTTTTCAACTGCGGATTTTTTTAATTCTATCGCTTTTAACTTATCTTCTTCAGTAATTTCTTTTTTATCTTCCGTAACTTCTACAAGTTCGTCTGCGAAATCTGCTTGAGCAACACCCAATGAATAATAAAAATCAGCAAAATCAGGTTTTATTTTAATTCCGCCTTCGAAAGCTTCGATTGCTTTTTCATATTTTTTTGCATTAATTGCAGCAATGCCAAGATTATAGTAAGTTTCATACATTGTGGAATCCAAATCCAAACTAGCTTGAAGTCTGTTCATTGCTGATTCGTAATCACCTTTTTGCATATATTCTGCGGCTTTATTATTAAGCTCTTGTACTGCGATGTTGTTAATACACGCTGTAGAAATCACAGCAACAAGCAATACTGATGCTATCATTAAAGCTTTCTTCATTTCAACTATTCCCTCTTATCAAATGATAATGGTATTTTATTACAGGTTAGTCAAATAATCAAGTTTGTAAAGATTTTTCATCCAAATAATTGACTTTTATTGGGGTTTATCATAAACTTGATTGTGCCGAAGTATAGTGCTATGGTATGCCTTACTCGGATTAGGTACAGACAGCTGAATGAAGGCTCTATTGAGCTTGAATGAGGCAGAAAAGGAGAAACAAAATGCCAAAAATGAAAACCCACCGTGCAGCAGCTAAGAGATACAAAGTTACTGGCACAGGTAAAATCACAAGAAGACATGCAGGTATTGGCCACTTGCTTCAACACAAAGCTGAATCAAGAAAACGTAAGATTTTCGGAGATGTAGTGATTTCTGAATCTCACGAAAAATTGATTTCAAAAGAGTTACCTTACAAGAAGTATGCTAGATAGGAGTGTTGAACAATGAGAATTAAACGTGGTAATGTATGTCGTAACAGACACAAAAAAATATTAAAGCTTGCTAAGGGCTTCAAAGGCGCAAGAAGCAGAATCTTTAAAGTTGCAAATTGTGCAGTTATGAAAGCTCTTAAATATGCTTACAGAGATAGACGCGCTACAAAACGTAATATGCGTCGTTTATGGATTGTAAGAATCAATGCAGCTGTTAGAGAACAAGGAATGAGCTATTCTAGATTCGTTAACGCTTGCAAAAAAGCAAACATTCAAGTTAACAGAAAAATGCTTGCTGATTTGGCAGTTAATGACAAAGAAGCATTCGCAGTTGTTGTTGAAGCAGCAAAAGCAGCTTTATAATTTATAGGTCTAAAAAAATAGGGTGTCCGATGATATATTGGACGCCCTATTTTTATTTCATGGAAGGAAAGGAGTGAATTTTACATATCATATACAAAATTTTGTCCGGTTGTGTCTTCAGAAGCTTCTTGTTTCATTGCTTGAGACGCAAAGAACATTTGTTTTGCATAACTTTGGATTTCAGTGTGGTAAACTCTTTGGTCAAAGATATTTTCGTATTTTTTTAGGTATTCATTTAATGGATCAACAATATCTGTAACAAGTCCGGAAGCAGTATCCGCAACTTGTTTAAGCACTCTTTCTCCAACGCCTAATTCAGCCATTTTTTCAGATAATGTTAGAGACAAAAAGCCTTTGTTTTCAACAGCCTCTTTTGCTTGCTCTTGAAGTTTCGCTTCCATACGTTCTTCCGCAGCAGCGTGTTGCTTAGTTGGATCATATGTCTGCGTTTTATAGGTTTGTAAAAAATTATTCAGATTAAATGTTTCTGCCATATCCGTTTGTCCCTATTCTTTGTAATAATGTTATCGGCAGATTTTTCAAAAACTTTAGCTTTTTTGAATAAATATTTACAATTTGTTACAATGTTTTTTTTGAGTTCAAGAAATCGTACGGTGCGCACACTTGCGCACCGTATTATTATTGCGTTTGCATAACCAGCCATTATTTCGTAGAATGTGTGGGGTATCGATTTTTAACAGTTAACAATCAATTGGTTTGCAATTTCAATAGCTTGATTTTGTAAGTTATCGTTTGTCCAAAAATCATTTGCGTATATTTGTTCTTTTACAATCTTTCTAGCCCAAGAACCGACTGCGATTCCCCAATAATTTATGTCACAAAGTTTTGCTAGAGTTGCAGTTTTTGAGTTTGTACCGCCGGAAATCATTATATGTACAGGTAAATTCGCATTTTGTATGATTTCTGCCATTGCAATAGCCTGCAATGTTGTTTTGTAAGTATCATCAGCACCGCTCATCGGGATACCGTCGGCTTGAATTATTGTCGTATAAGGTGCACGAAAACTTATCATCTCGCGGATTCTATCAAGCGCTTCTTTGTTCCCAAAATTTTCTCTATCTATGCAAATCGAAGCAAATTTTGGCTTACATTCGTTTATCACGTTCCATTTATTAGCCAAATCCTTTTTGTCGTGCCCCATTATATGTAATTCAAGAACTTCAACTCCGTTTTGTACCATATAAGGCAAAATTTCTTTGACATTAACATCTTTATCAAACATTGAAATTGCACCAGTCGGGCATTTTTTCAAGCAACTGCCACAACCTATGCATTTTTTTTCATCAATTATTATTGATGAATAAATCGCATCATTAGGACAATTTCTAAAACAATTTCCACATTTAATACACTTGGAATCATTGATTTTTGCTTTTGTAATATGCGGATCGCCTTTAATTCCCACACTTACGCAAAGCATTGCGTCATCAATATTTGCAAGCTTTAACGCTTCTTTTGCGCTCTCTAGAATTTCTTTTCTTGCAGATAAATCAAAAAAACGACAACCGGCTTTTGCGTAAATATAAACTAATCGTTTTACGCTTTCACAATCTTCATTCCCGGCTCCGCAAACAAGTTTGAACATCTAAAATCCTATTGCGTAATTAAAAATCTTTTTATTAGAAGTTTGTTTTGAAGCTAAATTCGGGTCAACAGTTACTTCTTGAGTTTCAATTACTTGACCTGCTCTTTGAAGCATATTATTTTGTTGCAATGTTTTATCAACATTGTTGAATGATTTTAAGCTATCAAGTTTGTTTTGCAATTCTTCATTTTCGTTATTTAAAACAATAGTTTGCCTGCTTAAATCATTTAATTTCATTTCGCAAGAAATTACAAAGTAGTAACTTACAATTACAACTCCTATTAAAAGGCTCAAAATCACGCATAAAGTTTTATTTACTCGTTTAATTGCCATATCTCTTACGAAATTCTCCTTTGGAAAGTACCCTTCTATTATACTATTAACAGCTAAATTTTGAATAGATTTATCTACAAAAGATTTTTTTTCTTGTTCTTTAATTTCATATTCTTTTGTAGTTTCACCCGAAAGTTTTTTAATAAAGCTATCTAATCCTTTGTTTGATTTGTTGTTGATTTTTAAAGCTGAAACCAAAGTCTTTTATCTCCTCTACTCCCAAAACTACCCTCAACGAATAGCGCGCACTACTCTTAATTTAGCACTTCGTGATGGTGGATTTTCCAAAATCTCCTTTTCGCTCGCCATAATTGGTTTTTTGTTTACAAGTTCAATTTTTGGCGGTTCGCATTTGCAAATCATTTCATTACATCTGCATTTTTGGCTTTCAAACTTAAAGATTTGTTTTACAATTCTATCTTCTAAAGAATGAAAACTTATTACCGAAACTATAGCTCCATTATCTAACAAATCTAGAATATCATGCAATACTATGTTAACATTTTTTAACTCATTATTTACTTCAATTCTTATAGCCTGAAACACTCTGGTTGCGGGATGTATACGAGAATTAATATGCGGAGTAGAGTTAACTATTAAATCAGCGAGTTCTTTTGTTGTTTTAATCGGCTCAACACGGCGTTTTTCGACAATTGCTTTTGCAATTCTTTTTGAAAATCTTTCTTCTCCGTACTCACTAAATATTTTTACAAGGTCATTTTCTGAATATTTATTGACAACGTCGTAAGCGGAGAAATCTGCATCCATATTGAATCTCATATCAAGCGGAGCGTCTTTTGAAAATGAAAAACCTCGTTCTCTTTTGGTTAATTGGTGATAAGATGCACCCAAATCCAGAATTACCCCGCCGGTAATCTTTTCGATACCAAGTTTTTTAAGTTCTTGCTTTATATTTGTATAGGAAGATTTTACAATTGTGAGGTTTTTATAATCTTTTAAGCGTTCGGAAGCGTGTCTGATAGCTTCGTCATCGATGTCAAGAGATACCAATTTGCCGTTTGGTGAAATTCTTTTTAAAATCAATTCACTATGACCGCCACCGCCGAGTGTACAGTCAACATAGATTTTACCGTCTTGACACTCTAATGCGTCAACCGCTTCATTTAACATAACAGTATAGTGTTTAAAATCGTCCATCTGAATCTCCCTAAATGATTATAACACGAATTACATTCTTGTTTTAATATCCTCTATTTATTTGATTACAAATCTCAATTAATCCTATAAACTATATGTATTGAATGGGGAGAGATATGGCTAAATCGAATTTAAAAGAGAAAAAAGCTGCGAAAAGTACCGTAGCGTTAAAAGTAGTTGACGATAATGCGGTTAAAACTACCGCTTATAGCGATATCAATTTAAAGAAATGGCGCGATTACGATCACGTTAAGACTGATACATTGTGGGAATTCCCAAATCGTTTAAAAGAAGGCGGGCATTCTAACGAATACCATGGCAATTATATTCCGCAAATTGCCCAACAAATTTATGAACGTTATACAAAGAAAAATGATATCGTTCTTGATTTATTTTTTGGCTCAGGCACATCAGGTATTGAAGCTATAAATATGAATAGACGCTGTATTGGTGTTGAGCTTAAAGATGAATTAGCAGAATCTGTTTCAGAAAAATTCACTCCGAAACAATTAGTAACAGATGTTAATATTATTTGCGCGGATTCAACAAGTGAATTAGCAAAAGAAAAAGTTCAAGCAAGACTTGATATTATGGGCAGAAAACAAGCGCAATTATTGATGCTTCATCCACCTTATGATGATATTATCAAATTCTCCGATAAGAAAGAAGATTTATCAAATTGCGCGACTACTGAAGAATTTTATGATTTATTTGAAAAAGTTGCAAAAAACGGTTATGACCTTTTAGAAAAAGGACGTTTTGCCTGTTTAATCATTGGTGATAAGTATGCAAATTCTCAACACATTCCTCTAGGATTTGAATGCATGGCTAGAATGAATAAATTAGGTTTTATTACTAAAGCTATTATTATTAAAGATATGCAAGGCAACGAAAGAGCAAAAGGTAAGACTGCTAATCTTTGGAGATATCGAGCATTAGCCGGCGGTTTTTATATCTTTAAGCATGAATATGTAATGGTATTCCAAAAAGTATGATAAAAGAAACTCAAGACGGCTTGTTGATTAGGATTAAGATTGTTCCTAATTCTTCGAAGAACGATTTGATTATTGAAGATGAATTTATTAAGGTAAAAGTTACGGCTCAACCGATTGAAAACAAAGCGAATAAAGCGCTTGTAGAATTTTTATCTAAAAAATTTAAAATTCCAAAAACAAGTATTCAAATTGTAAAAGGTGATACTTCAAAAGAAAAGACGCTCTTGTTTTCAATAAATGATGAAGAAAAGAAACAAAATGTCATTTCTGAATTGACAAAATAGTCTAAAAACTATACTATAAAAAGAAAAGGTGTTTGTATGTATAAACGTTGGTATGATGTTGATCCTACAGTTAGTTTGGCAGTTAGCTTAATGAGAAATGCTAATATTATGACGCAGTACAAGTGTGCGGATTTGATTGTGCAAAAATCAAAAGATAATGGAATTGATTTGGCGGATAATATTTTAACCGATGCTTTTACTTATGTGCTTAGACGTTGGTATGATACAGACCAAAAAATTGCCGAATCTTTTGAATACCTTAAATCACTTCCTCAAGAAATACAAAAAGAAGTTGCTTTGGATTTGATAAATTTATTGCAGGAAGAAGAAGCTAGATAATGAATACGATTTTACAGCTATGTTTGAACCCTGCTTTAGTTGCTGTAATTTTATTGTGTGTTTTATGTATCAGAAAAGTTAACGTTTTACTTGCAATAATTATTTCAACAATTGTTGCAGGGCTTGTTTCGGGCATGCATATCCAAAAAATCATGGATGTTTTTATATCCGGCATGGGTGGAAATTCAGAAACAGCTTTAAGTTATATTTTACTTGGTGCATTTGCTGCAACTATGGCACACTCAGGTTTTACGGATGTTTTGTCAAGAAAAATTACAGAAGTTGTTGCCGGTAAAAAATTCGTATTGCTTGGAATCTTAACTCTAATTGCTATGGCTTCTCAAAATATTGTACCGATTCATATAGCGTTTATTCCAATAATTATTCCGCCACTATTAAAAATAATGAATAAACTAGAAATTGATAGACGTGCGGTAGCTTGTGTTTTAGCGTTCGGTTTGAAAATGCCTTATATAGCGATTCCTGCAGGATTTGGTTTGATTTTCCAAAATCTGATTGCTGATAATATGACTCAAAACGGAGTTCAAATTTTGAGAAGTGAAATCTGGAAATCTACTTCTATTTTGGGTTTGGGGATGATTGTCGGATTTTTAGTCGCTGTTTTTGTAACTTATAGAAAACCTAGAGTATATGACGATAGACCTATTGCTAATATGGAACAAGGCGAAGGTAAATTTCGCAAAAGGCATTATATTGTTATACTGGCTGCGATTGCGACTTTTGTTGTTCAATTGTTAACCCAATCATTGCCACTTGGTGCGCTTGTCGGGTTAGGTATTATTTTCTCGTTTGGTGTAATTCCGCAAGATAAAATGGATCACATGATGAACGAAGGCATATATTTAATGGGATATATTGCATTTGTAATGCTCGTTGCAGCCGGTTTTGCGTCTGTCCTGAAAGAAACAGGCGCGATTGATTCGCTAGTTAATCTTGTTATTGGCGTTTTGCCAAACAATGTTATTTTAACATCACTAATAATCTTAATTATCGGCTTATTCATAACAATCGGTATTGGTACATCTTTTGGTACAATACCGATTTTGGCAGTTTTATTTATTCCTGTTTGTACGCATTTGGGATTTAATCCGCAACAAATTGTAGTGCTTTTGGCGGCGGCTGCTGCCTTGGGAGATGCGGGTTCGCCAGCTTCTGACACAACGTTGGGTCCAACAGCAGGTTTGAATGCGGACGGACAACATAATCATATTTTTGATACCTGCATTCCGACATTCTTACATTATAATATTGCTTTGATAGCGTTTGCATTAATTGGTATTTGGATATTCGGTTAAATAATTTTAAACAGTTTGCTTGGTATTTTATAAACACTTCTCCCTACCCCTCTCCTGTAAGGCGAGGGAACGCGCTTGCGACATTCAATCTAACGCATGCCACTCCCTCTCCTTCGTTCAATTCAACATGAAGACGGTGCTGAAGGTGGGAGAGGGTATCATTAACTTTCTATCCGTTGTTGACTAAACAAGCCCCTCCCAAATCTATAAGGCTAAATGAAGCTAGTAAGTTGAACTTTCATCCCAACATATTTTATTTAATTCTTCGACCTTGCATATCGTACAAATTACCGTTTGGTGTTTTTATGCACATTTTGCCATTATGTATAACCTTTTTGCCTGGTATTTTATTTTGCTGGTATGCATTTGTTTCTTGGTTATCTTTTATAGTCGAATCATCATCACCATTTGGATTAACCTTACCTTCATTTCCGATATTTTGTTCTACGCTAGTGTCTGTTTCATATGGCTTTTTGTTGGTCGAATCTTCATTGTCTTCTGGATTAACCTTATCTTCATTTCCAATATTTTGTTCTACGCTAGTGTCTGTTTCATATGGCTTTTTGTTGGTCGAATCATCATCACCATTTGGATTAACCTTATCTTCTTTTTCAATATATTGTTCTCCGCTAGTGTCTGTTTCATATGGCTTTTTGTTGGTCAAATCTTCATTGTTTTTTTGATTAACCTTACCTTCATTTTCGATATTTTGTTCTCCGCTAGTGTCTGTTTCATATGGCTTTTTGTTGGTCAAATCTTCATTGTTTTTTTGATTAATCTTACCTTCATTTTCAATATTTTGTTCTACGTTCCCTATGGTATTTTTTAAATATTCTTTTGCGTTATCTAGTAATCTCTGTACAGAATTACGCTCTGTTGCATTTAATTCTTCATAATTGCCTGATAAATAATCTTGTAAAGCTTTAAATTCTTTTTGAGTATCAATTCTTGCCTTACTGTTGCCGCTACTGTCAGAACTTGCGATTTGTTTGATTGCTTCAATAATTTTTGGTCTGATTGTGTTTGACATTATTTATCTCCTTATTTTTAGAAAATGTAATAATTCCTTGATATACATAATTGTGAAAAAATTGTGCTAATCAAGCCAATCTATAAATTTTAATATTTCTATTTTGTATTACGGCTTTTTTTTGAAAAACTTTAGGGTTCAAATAATGAATGTTACAAAAAGTTACAAAATGTACTCAAAAAGGCAATTTTTATTAAAAATAAGACTTTATTTATATATAAATAATAAGGTTAGATAAAGGTTGTAGAAATTTAAAAAGCCGGCAATGTACTGGCTCTTTCTTTGCGCATTTTTTCTTTGCGCGTATAAAAAAAACGGGCGACAACTTTTTAAGTTGTCGCCCGTTACTATTTCAATATTCCAGCTAATTAGTTATTGCTTAATACAAGTCTAAATGTTGCCAAGTTTTTGATTGATAACATTTTGTGTTTGTTTGCCTGTCTATCAGAAATTGCAAAAATTCTGCAAATTCTTTGGATTTCTTCAACGTCTTTTCTTGATTCTAGTTTATAAACATTCTTTATTGGATCTGCGATAACTGACATTGTTGCGTTTAATTCTTTTTCGTTCATTATATCTTCCTTATAAAATCTTCTTATGTATATATAAAGTATTTCAGTTTTTGAAAATTGCCTTTTTTCTTCTCTTTTGTGAAGAAATGTTAACGTAAATTTTAAAAATGTTTTTATTTTTTACAAATGCAACAATCTAAATTCGTATGAGCAGAGAAGAAAAAGATTGCTTGAATGCTGTTCATTTTTATGAAATTATATAAGGTGCGTAAATTGCGCAAAGAAACGGAGCTTCGGTATGAAAAACGTAAGACAAGCAAATGTAAACATCCATAAGGATGCGTGGGTTGAGATTAACTTGGAATCTTTGGCACAGAATATAATTGAGATAAAAAAAGGTATTCCTGCGAATAAAAAGTTTTTAGCAATTGTAAAAGCTGATGCTTACGGTCATGGAGCTTCTATGATTGCGCAAACTATGCTTGCTTCCGGCGTTGATGCGCTTGGCGTATCGTCGGTTGATGAAGGTTTAGATTTACGTGCCGTAAAAATTAAATGTCCTATTCTCGTTGTTGGCGCAATTCCTTTATGGGCAATTGAATCTGCGACGCAAAATGATATTGCATTTTCAATATTTAACCAGGATCACTTAAAGGCTTGTCGTGAAGTATATGAAAGAACGGGAATGCGCCCAAAAGTTCATGTGAAAATTGACACCGGCATGAATAGAATTGGCGTTCGTTCAGAAGATGGCGTTAAATACATTGAACAAGTACAAAAGGCTGATTACTTGAACTTCGAGGGCGTGTTTACGCATTTGGCTTCCGCAGAAGAAGTAGAAGAAACCCAAAAACAGATTGACAGATGGCATAGTGTTGTTGATAACATTGATACAACGGGCTTGTTGTTGCATATCCAAAATACGGCAGCAACTTTTGCATATGATATAAAATCAAACATGGTGCGTGTCGGAATTTCACTTTACGGCTTGTATCCGGATTTACCGCCAAAATATAATTACAAACCAACAGTTAAACAAGTTATGGGCTTGAAAGGTAGAATTACAAATATACATGAAGTTAAAGCAGGTGAAGGCGTAAGTTATGCTCATAAATTTATCGCTTATGAACCAACAAGAGTTGCAACAATTCCTATTGGGTATGCAGACGGAGTTTCTAGAGGATTGTCTAATAAAATTTGGGGTAAAATCAACGGACAAAAGATCCGTCAAATCGGAAATATTACAATGGATCAAATGATGTTTGATTTGGGTGATGTTGATGCTCAAGTTGGTGATGTAATTACGCTTCTGGATGACGAAGATTTAAGCTTAGACAGCTGGGCAGAAATTTTGGGGACGATTAATTATGAATTAACTTGTCGCTTAAAAGTACGACTTCCAAGAGTTTATGTAAGATAATCGAACTTGTGGCAGGACAAAAGAAAAATAAACACTTGATTTATAAAAATGTTCATGATAAATTAGATTTTGTCGAGAGTAGTCGAGGATAAATAGCTGATTATTTGAGATATGAAAACCGAATACGGGCTGCTAGCTCAGGTGGTTAGAGCGCACCCCTGATAAGGGTGAGGTCGGTGGTTCGAGTCCACTGCGGCCCATATAAAGAAGACTTCTTGCAAAAGAGGTCTTTTTTATTTACCGCAGTGGACTCATATCTTTATACGGCTCATTCGAGCAAAGCTCTCAATTCGCCTCCCTCTATTAAAATGATACTTAATCATTTTAACAGAGTTCTTGGTACATATACAGAATACTTCTTTATTGGGGTTGAAAATAAAAAAATCAGTTATAATAAGAGAGTAGGGAGAGGTCTTTCGACCTCTTGCACAATCCCTACATTAGACTTGTAATAGTAAAAAATGTCCTATCACTACTAGGACATTTTTTACTATTACAAGCACTTCGTGCTTTGTCATGGCATCTTCCTATCTCTACACCTTTGCACAACAGAAGTTTGTCGTGTACGAATAAAGGTTTCCACCATCTAGGAATTGCTCTATAGGCTGATTGTGCCACAAACTTTCTAAATTGATAACTATAATAGGAATACTTGCTATTTTTATCAAAATCTTCATTTTGTAATTTTTAATTAAATTAAAAAGGAGGATTACAAAATGGCAACAGTTGAACCGATTAGAAACAAAAAAGACATTCAAAAGGTTGAAAAAATATTAGCAAAGCAAGGGGCAAGAGAATTATTGCTTTTTGTAATTGGTACAAATTGCGGACTTTTAACACCAGCAAATTTACAGAATGTTGTTGATTTTTATAAGGAGTAAATCATGCTATTTAGAGTTCAATGACTTTTATATATTTCTTCTTACCAATCGTACTTCTGTTATATCTGGAAACACAGAAAGAATTGCATAATCCGATACTTTTAGTTGCCAGTATTATATTTTATGCTTGGGGAGAACCAAAATATTTGTCAATAATGCTATTGACAATATTATTGACAATTGTAAGATGTATTGTTAATCTTTGGTTGTTAGTTTTGTTATTCTTATCAACAATTACAATAGCAAGCAGTACGTACAACCCATTTATATATTTTAGATTTTAAACAAAACGATTCAACAAATTTAAAATCATTACATTGACAAACAAGTTAGAGCTTTGCGTAAAACTTCTTCTGAATTAGAATTGTCTTCTACGCTCGGCATAATTTTCTTTAAAGCATCTTCAATTTCTTTTTCGTCATAGCCGAGAGAAAGAAGAACAGCTTGTGTATCTTCAAGTGCTTGCGTTTGAGGAATTGAAGATGTGCTTTTTGGAAGCTCTGTTTTCATTAATTTGTCTTTTAATTCAAGAATAATTTTTTGGGCAAGCTTAGGACCTACGCCTTTTGCTTTAGTTAATTCTTTGAAATTTCCGTCAATTACGAGTGAGATTAAATCGCACGCATCAAATTCGTTAAGAAGTGCGATTGCCATTTTAGCACCAACGCCGGAAACTGAAAGTAGAATCTGAAATATATCGCGAGTTTCTTTGTTTGAAAAACCATATAAAGACATGGCGTCTTCTCTGTGTGCAAGGTGGGTGTATGCTTTCTGGATGTTTTGTTCATCGGTAGTAAATTGCATAAAATCGCGGTCAGTTACTTCTAGTAAGTAGCCGATATTAGAAGCTTCAATCGTTATAAAAGTTCCTTTAGATGTGCGTCTTTTGTCTGTTATAAAGCCTTTAAAGTAATCAAACATTGTAAACCTCTCTTTTGTATTATTATAGCTCAAACTTAAAATTTTCAGAAAATATAAAATACCCCCTTTACAATCAATTTTTTTTTGTGTAGAATTGATTTGTTACCAATTAAATATCTTTGGAGGAGTGCCAGAGCGGTTGATTGGAGCGGTCTTGAAAACCGTCGTACGTGCGAGCGTACCGTGGGTTCGAATCCCACCTCCTCCTCCATTTAGAAAGAGCCTGAAAAGGCTCTTTTTAGTGCGTTTTTAGAACTTTAAAATTTTCAAAAACAGCTCAATTTAGTCCCCAAAGCGACTACTAAAAAACTTGTTGATTTTAGAGCTTTTTAGCATTTACCCCGAATTAGTAATTGCTTCAGAATAATCACCACTTATAACTTTGGCATAACATTTTTCTATCTGAATTTTAATTACAGTATATTTAAATATATATGATGCAATAAAAAAGATTGTCAAATCTTGCTATTTTCTTGTGTTTAGAAGTGTATGTTCTGCTTAACAGATGAAAATTTTTGGTTACATAATGTAAAAATTGCTTCACATTTTAATGACAAAATTTATCTATTTAGTTATGATTAATTTGTAAAGAGGAAAAGGGGAGTTTTGGCTCGTGTTTAATAAGAAGATTGAAACGATTAATCCTATTCAAAGTACATTCTCAAGAGATGAAGACGCGTTTACAGCGCTTTCTACATCAGCTTTGTTGGCAAAAAGTTCTGTTCCATATTCACACAGAAGAATTGCTGATAATTATGTAATCATTAAAAAAGTTTATCGTTTTCAAGCTGTTCAAAGCAGAATTACTAACTCAGAATTGCAACTTCTTAAAAAATACGATTTCAACACTCTTGAATTTTCTACAATCAAACAGATTAATGAAGAATTGTCTTATCTAAAAAAATGGTCAGCTTCAGGCAACGAACTTTTGAGAAAAGATGCGGACAATCTTCTTCAAATCAGATGCAAAGAATTGAAATATATTGTAGCAAGCAGATACGCGACAGTTACAAATGAAATTTATAATGGCTATAAAGCATTAGAAAAGTATTTTGAAGAAATTTCGAAATTTTATTCACCAGTTTGTTAAGATATCGTAACAATTAGGCAAATTTTAACTTTTAGGTGTTTTATAGTAGCCGAAAGGTTTTATAAAACATGAATGTAAGTCCGATTAAATATAATACTCAAGTACCGACTAGCAAGCCGGCATTCGGACATGGAAATTTCTGGAGTGAGAGCACATATTCAACCAAAGAAAAGTCTATAATTGCAGCTTCTTCCGCCGTTGGGGTCTTAGCAGGACTTGCAGTCCTTGCAAAATGTGCAAAATATTCATTAAATCCTAAAAAAATGTTTAAAAATTTTAAGGGTAGCTATTTATACAAAGCTCCTTATGATGAAAAAGAAATCATCACAATGGGCGTTGGGTCTTGCATTGGTGGTTTAGTAGCCGGTTGTGCTTTAGATAAAGATAAAAACAATAGAAAAGCTAAACTTCAAGAAACGCTTTTGCAAATCGCGAATGTATCTGTTCCGATTATATTTGTTACAAGGTTTGCAAAAGGTGGACAAAAATTTGGTAAAAAGTTTTTTGAAAAAAATGCAAATAAAGAAACTTTTAGAACAAAAATTCCTCAAGCGATTGCTGGAACGATTGGCTTGTTTTCCGGTGTTTGGGCAAGTAATATTTTAGCCAACAAGATTAATGAAAAAATCTTTAATAAAGGAAAAGGTCGTCCGGTTAAGTTGAGTGATTTCTCTGCGCACGTAGATGATTTTTGTTCCGCAGCAAGACAATTTAATAAAGAAAGCAAACTAATTCAAAATATAACAAGATGCATCCCTGCAATCTTAATTATTCCGGGATTTGAAGTCGGAAATAAAAAAGCATAAGCTTATAACGTACAGCTTTATAATCAAAAATCAAGCAGTAAGCTCTATAACTGGTCTTCTTAATATCATGTCATATGTTGCAATCGAATACTATGGTTGATATTATATATTTATGAAAATAGACAATTTTAAAATTGAAGAGTGGATGAATAAATATGAGGCATCTGCAAAATATGACCTCACAACAACTTGTATTTCTCCGCTTTCAATAAATGATTTACCTTTTGATAAATCAATTTTTGATGTAAAACTCGGTTATGGCGATATTTTAGGCTCTTTGAGATTGAAAAACGCAATCAAATCTTTATACGAAAATCAAGAACTAGAGAATATTACTGTTACTCATGGTGCAATTGGCGCAAACCAATTAGTTTTTCTATCTCTTTTAGAAAAAGGAGATGAAGTTGTTTCAATTGTTCCAACTTATCAACAGCATTATTCTATTCCAAAATCTTTAGGGTGCGATGTGAAGCTTTACTTTTTGAATGAAGAAAATAATTGGCTTCCAAACCTCGAAGATTTAGACAAAATAATAACTTCTAAAACAAAGCTGCTTTGTTTGAACAATCCAAACAACCCAACCGGCGCAGTTATTCCGGACTGGATGTTGGAAGAAATTGTTGAAATCGCAAAAAAGAAGAATGTTTGGATTTTATCCGATGAAGTCTATCGTGGCTTGAATTTGTATGGCAAACCTTATTCTTTGTCAATTGCCGATATTTACGAAAAAGGAATTTCAGTTGGAAGCATGTCTAAAACATACTCACTCCCAGGGTTAAGGGTTGGTTGGATTGCAGGCAGATTGGATTTGATAAACGAAATTAACCACCAAAGGCAATATAATACAATTAGTGTAAGTATTCTAGATGATTATTTTGCATCTGTTGCAATAGAAAACCGAGATTTTATTGCCGGAAGAAATTTCGAAATTATGCGAAAAGGTGTAGATACTCTAAAATCTTGGTTAGAACGAAATTCAAACATTGATTGTATTTTACCAACCGGAGGAACTACAGTTCTGATTAAGTATAATCTGGATTTGCCTTCAAGAGATTTTTGCAAAAAATTGCAAGTTTCTACCGGAGTTGCGCTTCTTCCCGGAGAAACATTAGAAATGGAAGGTTATGCAAGATTAGGTTTTTGTGCGGATAATTTAAAACCGGCTTTAGAGTTGATTACACAATTTATAGCAGATAGAAAATGGAAATAATTTTCTTGTCTGGCGCAGATAACTTTAAATAGATTTTTTTTCTTAATGATAATATAATGTTTGTATGGGGAAGTTTGATTTATTTAACAAGTTTAATAGTGCCGTAATTGTGCTGAATGAAAATCGTGAAACTGTGTTTAGGAACAATGTTTTTAAACGTGATTTTCCTGATTTTGAAAATATAAAAAAGTTTTCGCACAAATTGAATTATAATGTTTGCGCACTTGTAAGTAATGATGTTAGCGTGCATTCTCCTATAACACAAGCGATAAATTCTAAAGAAGATTTTTCAGCTCATGTTTTGTACCAAAGTTCAAATAATGATTATTCTTACTATGATTTAAATGCTACTAAAAAAGGCAAGTATACATTAATCGTTTTTACTGATGTTACGGCAAAAATTAGTTTAGAAAATGTATTAAACAGAAATCAAAATTATCAGAAAAAAATTACGTTGTTGGAAAGTGAAAATAAAAATCTTTCTAAAATTAAACTTCAAGCGCAATCTCAAGCAATGAAATTACTTTTGTTGAACAATATTTCTAATATCATAAGAGAATCTATTGATACATCTGTAATTTTAAAGTCTGCGTTGGAAGAACTTGCGCAAATGTTTGGTGCGTTTCGAGCTTATTATGCGGCTGTTCAAAAAGATGACAAATTCTTAATCAAAGAGTCTTTAGAAAAAAAAGATATAGGTTTAACAATTTCTTTTGATAGAAGCGTTAGTCAAAATATTAATAATGGCAAGGTTTCATGCCTAACTTGTATGAAAGAATATAAAGAAGCAAAACCATTTAAAGAAATCGTGCAGAGGATTGTTGTGCCGATTTTTCATCTTAATTCGCTTTTAGGAATAATTGTGCTTTCTACAAAACAGAAAACGAAACTTGATGATACATTGGAAGTTCTGAATGGTGTGTCTTCTCAGTTAGGCAACGCGATTATTCAAGCAGAGCTTTATAAAAAGAATGCGCGAATGGTTAAAGATTTGACTAAAACGTTAAAAGAACTTCAAGACACACAATTAAAACTTATTAATTCCGAAAAAATGGCTTCTTTAGGTCAGCTTGTTGCTGGTGTTGCGCACGAAATAAATACGCCTGTTGCTTCCATAAAATCAAATAATGAAATAATGAAAAAACTGATTTTGCAGGTGGAAGACGAGGATACAAAGGATTTGCTTCAAGAAATTAATGATATTGATACAGAAGCTATCGCACGTATTAACAGACTGGTGGTATCTTTGAGAAAATTTGTTCGATTAGATGAAGCAGAGCTTCAAGAAGCCGATATCAATCACGAAATTGATTTAACGCTTGATTTAATCAGGCATGAAACGAAAAATCGAATAACAATTGTGAAAAATTATGGTAAAATTCCACCAATCAAATGTTATCCGAATATGTTGAATCAAGTGTTTATGAATATTCTTGTAAATGCCGCGCATGCTATCGAGAAAGTAGGAACAATCACTATTGACACAAATTTCGAAAATAATAATTTGGTTGTAAAAATCAAAGATGACGGCTGTGGAATTAAAGAGCCGGAAAAAATATTTTTTGCAGGATATACAACAAAGGGAGTTGGTGTCGGAACCGGGTTAGGGCTTGCGATTTCTCAAAAAATAATTGAAAAACATGAAGGAAAAATTGAAGTTAAAACAAAAATAAATGAAGGTAGTGAGTTTATTATTACTATCCCGAGTAAGTAGTATTTATTAAGTTTTATAAAGTCGTAGTTTTCAATCTATGTCTTAGTTGTAAACGTATCACAATTATAATATTAATTAACTTTTGTAAAATTATCTGGTAAGGTAGTCATGAAAATGTAAAAATATGGTATATTAATACTACTAAGATTAAGTGTAAATTTTACCCTAATTAGGGTATGTAACAAAATCTTTACAAAACGGAAAATAAAGGCAATTTTTGAAATAAAGAAAACTTTATATTACTGTGTAGAATTTTAAATTGATATATTGCATATCGGAGGTAAAGTGTATGGCAATTACTGTAAACAGCAAAAAGAAACAAGTAAAAAAATCTTTCCAAGAACTTATTAATGATTTGATGTCATCAAGTTCAGAAAAAGTTAGATATAATGCCGCTCGTGTTCTAGGAGAAATGGGCGATTCTAAAGCTGTTGAACCGTTAATCAATGTTCTTAAAAATGATAAAAACGGTTCTGTTCGTTTATATGCAGCTCGTGCATTAGGCGAATTGGGCGATACAAAAGCAACTGAACACTTAATCGAATCTTTAAGAGAAGACCGTAACGTTGACGTTAGAGTTCGTGCAGCTCGTGCGTTAGGTCGTTTAGGCGGTAAGATTGTTGTTGAACCGCTTGTAGAAGCTTTGAACGATGAAAATTCACAAGTTTGTATTACCGCAACAGATGCTTTGATTGAAATCGGTGATGTTGCAACAGACGCTTTGATGAAGTCTCTTGACCACGAAAAAGTTAACGTAAGATGCGATGCAACAAGAGCATTGGGCGAAATCGGCAACAAAAAATGCGTTGATAAGATTATTAACATGTTGTATGACGAATGGGTTAACGTAAGAATTTATGCAGTAACTTCATTGGGCAAATTGAACGATACAAAAGCAGTTCCAGCGCTTATTGATGTTATGAAAAATCGTTCAGAAAACGATTTAGTTAGAGCTGGTGCAGCTGCTGCTTTAGGCGTACTTCGTGATCAAAGAGCATTGTTACCATTAAGAGAATTGATTATGGAAGCTGAAGAATTAGGTGAACTTGAAGATACAGCTCTTAAATCATTCAAGAAAATTATGGCAGCAAACTGGCAAGCAATTCCTGGCGCTACTCAACAAAAGAAACCGGCTGGTTGCTAGTAACAAGAATATTAATAAAAAAAATAACGAGTGATTTTTCACTCGTTATTTTTTTGCAAAACTTTATTAAAATTTATCTAACTTTGTTTTCATTGCCATTAATTAAACGTTTAATATTTTCTCTATGTAAATAAACGATATAAATTGCGCCTAGTGCACAGTATGCAACGTAAGCAATTGGCGAATGCAAGAAATACATTACAAATGGAGAAATTAGCAATGCAATAATCGAACCAACTGAAACATACTTGGTCGTATAAGTAATTACGCCCCAAACTAGTGCAATAATTAGACCAACAATCCAGTTCAAAGCCAAAATCGTTCCAACGCCTGATGCAACTGACTTTCCACCTTTAAATTGCAAAAAGATTGATTTGCTGTGTCCAATAATTACGGCTACAGCAGCGATTACAGGAGCTAAGCCTAGTGATAAGCCAACTGTTGCAAATAGTTTTGCTAAGACAACCGGCAATGCGCCTTTTAGTGCGTCTAAAAGCATTACTAAAAAGAAATAGTTTTTACCTAATACTCTTTTTACGTTTGTTGCACCTGTTGAGCCTGAACCAACTGTTCTGATATCTTGACCGGTTTTAGCTTTAACAATAATATATCCGGTTGGAATTGAACCGATTAAATATGCAATAACTGCAACGGCTAAAAGCTCTAAACATTTAAATAACATCTACATCCTCCTCAATTTTATTATATTTTGTATTATACAATAATAGATTTGAATAACAAAGAGGGGAATGCAAATCTATTATTTCTGTACATTTCTTCAAAAACATGCTAAGATTGTTCTATGTTTACCGGAATCGTAGAAGAAACAGGAAAAGTCCAAACTGTCACAGATAGAAAAGTTATTATTGAATGCTCTAAAGTTTTAGAAGATACTAAAATCGGAGATAGCATTGCTGTGAACGGTGTTTGTTTAACCGTTACAGAAATTGGTAGAAACAGTTTTTCTGCCGATATTTCACCTGAAACTTTCAAAATTTCTTGCAAGCTAAAACTCGGTGATATTGTAAACTTAGAACGCGCGATGAGCGCGAACGGACGTTTTGGTGGACATATCGTGAGCGGACACGTAGACGGCGTTGCCACAATCGTTGGTTTAAAAAACAATGGCGAATTTTACGATTTGCAAATTAAATTAGCAGATGAAGAAGCTAAATATGTAATAAGAAAAGGCTCAATTACGATAAACGGTATAAGCTTGACTATTGCAAGCGTTGAGAATAATTTAATAAACATCGCAATAATCCCCCACACATACGAAAACACATGTCTAAAAAGCTTAAAGATGGGGGATTTGGTGAATATAGAGGTCGACATCCTAGCTAAATATATTGAAAAATTTTTACCAACGGGTAACAATAAATCAAAAATAGATATTGATTTTCTGCAAAAGAATGGTTTTTGTTAATATGACAGGTCTGCTTTACGCAATTCAAAAGCTTTAACATGTAATAAGTATGTCGTGTTGGATAATTGTCATCCAACACGACAAATATAGAAAATCTGTTGTCGTGTTCAATAAAAAATGTTGAACACGACCTACAACTACATATTTGGCTTATTATTTAATATCATTTGCTGCACGTTGGCCAATATTATAATATTTGTTCTATTTGGGATATAACTTCTTTAGATAAAATACCAGACTTTTTATATTCCTCTAAAGCAATTTTTCTTTTATCTTCTGGGTAACTTAAAATAGATTTCAATATACGCATGTTTTCTTTAACCGTGAATATTTCTTTCCCTCGTTCTGTTATTGGTATGATTCCACCCATATCAATACAAATTCCGTTAATTCCATTGCCTGTGTTATTTTCGAAATCAGTATGTACTACAAATAGTCGTTTGAAATCAAAATTTCTTTTAGCTTTTCTTTTCTTACCAATAAATTCACCAAAAGCAAATTTTGTGTCACCTAGTCCAAAATATGAAGGAATTGCGATTCCTTCTTCCGGTTTTACTTTATGTCCAGTAAAAAATCTTAAAAATTCTGAAATATTGGCTTCTGCCATTGCACCATTAAAACATTTTTCTTCTTTTTCACCGGTTTCACAGAATTCTAACTGTTCTTGTACATCTTGTCTTAGTTCAGAGGCATTTATTTCAGAATGAGAATTTCTTGACATTTTATGTTCTTTAAGATGTTGTTCTACTAATTTTTCATCTGATAAACTATCCGTAAAGCGTTTGTTTTTTCGTATTAGATGAGTAATAATGGTATTTTCTCTATATACTTTCAAGACTTTATCATCAAATATTTGTTTTCCATCTTTATTTAAAACTTGGAGTTTGTATACATTGCCAAACACACCACTGCCTATAGGTGTAATAATCACATTTTGAACATCTGGAACGTATTTTTTTATCCCAGCAAGAAATTTTTCTTCCGCTTTTATAATTGTTTCGATTTCTTTTTCTTTATACAAAGAGTCTAACTTCAAAAAACCTTTTAAGTCGCCTTTCATTAAAAAATGTCCATATCTTTTCTTTGATGTATTGAGATTCATTCTGTTAACGCACTGACGTTCTAGTTTATTTATTTCACCTAAGATATCAACAGTTTCATTTAATATTTTTTCAACACCTTGTACTGCGGATTTGTTACTTGCACCATTTGATGTTACACAAGATATCACATCTTTAGGTAAGCAGCCGGAAGCTTTTCGTTTAGCTATACTAATCATTTGTTCATAATTTGAATAATTCAATCCTGAGCGAAAGAAACCTTTTAACCTGCTAATTTGCCCTAAAGCTTGTACCATAACCTAACTTCCTATAATAAAATTTTCTACACTTATATAAAGTGTTTTTATCGTTTGAAATTGCTCAAAGTTACGCAGTTCACTTAGTTGATACGACCTTTGCTTCTGTAGCTACTACGTTTGCTCAAATTGTAACAATTTTCCAGTTTTCTTAACAAACCCTTCTTACATCCCTAATTAGTTAAATAACAGAACGTAGGGTGGGAAAAGCGTGAGCGGTTCCCACCTTCATAAATTTTCACCGTATAAATATTACATATTTAAATCGTCTATTCCAAATTCAAATCATTAATATTATTAACATCGTCAAAATTACACCAATTGATATCATAATAACCTTTTTCAACGAATTTCAAAAATGTTGAATATTTCCAATTTCTTGGAGAAATTTGGTAATGCTTCATCGAATTATAATGGATATAATCGAGATGTGTATATAAATCCTTTTCATCTCTTATTGTATGTTCCCAATATCGTCTTTGCCAAATTCCTTTTTCACCTTTTTTTAATTTACTTTCTGAAATTTTGTTATTTTTATTCAATCTATGCGAAAAATAGAATTTTATAGAATAAATGATTTTAGGATATTCTTTTATGTTTTTTAATTTTAAAATCATATGTAAATGATTTTGCATAACACAAATTGCAATTATATTAAATTCAAAATTTTCAAGTGCTTTTTTGAAAGATTCACGTAACAAATCAATATTTTCAATTAAAATATTTTCTCGGTTATTAGTAACAATCGTAAAAAATACGTAGTTATATCCTTGTAAATACATTCGTTTGTAATTTGACATGAATTTATTATATCATCATTTTATTAATTTGATTATGAAGGTGGGAACCGCTTACGCTTTTCCCACCCTACTGAAGTTGGCAAGTAGGTAGGTCGTCGTGTTGGATGACAATTGTCCAACACGACCTACAACTACGACAGCAAGCGATTCCGTAGTATAACGAATTTTGGACAACACGTTTAACCTTGTTTGCTTTCTTTATTCTGTACATTTACTTTAAAATGTGCTAAGATTACTTTATGTTTACCGAAATCGTAGAAGAAACAAGAAAAATCCAAACGATCACAAATAAAAATTCAAAAAAACTTAAAAAAGAGCGATTTGGTAAATATAGAGGTCGATATACTAGCTAAATATATTGAAAAATTTTTATCAACGAGTGATAATAGGTCAAGAATAGATATTGATTTTCTTCAAAGGAATGGTTTTTATTAATATGACAGGCAAGTTTAACACAATTCAAGAAGCTTTAGAGGATTTCAAAGCAGGTAAACCCTTAATTGTTGCAGATGACGAAGACAGGGAAAATGAAGGCGATTTAATTTGTTCTGCTCAATTTGTAACGCCTGAGCTTGTAAACTTTATCACTAAAGAATGTCGCGGAATCGTGTGTTTAGCGATTTCTGACAGCATTGCAAAACAACTTGACCTTCCGCAAATGGTAGAAAAAAATACAGAAAGTATGCAAACAGCATTTTCTCTAAGTATTGATGCTCATCCGAAATATGGCGTTACAACAGGCGTTTCAGCTTTTGATAGAGCAAAAACTATTGAAGTAGCAATTGCGCCTGACGCGCAACCTTCTGATTTACGCAGACCTGGGCATTTATTCCCTTGTGTAGCAAGAAAAGGCGGAGTATTAAAAAGATGCGGTCATACAGAGGCTGTTGTTGATTTGGCAAGACTTTGCGGACATAGAGAAGCCGGAATTATGTGCGAAATTATGAAAGAAAATGGTGAAATGGCAAGACGCGACGATTTGCATAAATTTGCCGAAAAGCACAATATCAAATTCATTACTGTTGCTGATTTAATCGCATACAGGCTAGAAAAAGAAAAATTTGTAAAACGTGAAGTTGAAGTGTTTTTGCCGACACAATTTGGTGATTTTAATATTGTTGGATATATCGATACAATCACAGGTTGCGAACACGTTGCACTTGTTAAAGACGACGGCTCAGACAAAACACCTTTAATCAGGGTTCATAGCGAATGTTTGACGGGCGACATTTTCCACAGTTTAAAATGCGATTGCAATTGGCAATTACATACAGCTTTAAAAATGATTAATGATTACGGCAAAGGCGCTGTAATTTATATCCGTGATCACGAAGGACGTGGAATCGGACTTATTAACAAGCTTAAAACATACAAACTTCAAGAAGAAGGTCAAGATACGGTGGAAGCAAATGTTTCACTAGGTTTTGCACCTGATTTGAGAAACTACGGAGTTGGGGCGCAAATCATTTTAGATTTAGGCTTCAACAACTTTAATTTAATTACAAACAACCCTAAAAAAATCGTTGGATTAAAAGGGTATGGTTTAACAATACACGAAAATATTAACTTGAAATCAGAAGTTAATAAATACAACGAAAGATACATAAACACGAAATGCGAAAAAATGCACCATATTATGTAATTCAGAGTGCAAACAAGAGGATATTTTATGGCAGATACATCATACGAAGTGGAATTACTAAACAGCAATATTTATAAATTCTTTGCAGGAGTTTATAATGACTTCAAAGCAAAAGCTGTTGACGAATACAAATTTGAACTTGAACCGCTTCCTTATGAAGAATTTATTGATGCCGTTGAAAAAGACTACATGAAATGTATAGTTTTAAAAGAAAATGAAATTCCTACTGCGTTTTTAGTTTATACCACGTCAATCTCTGAAGCGGTTGAACTTAACTTAATTCATTGCCTTGGAACAGAAGACGAACTTACAAAAATCAAACTTTTAATTGAAAAGTTTTTAGAATTAACAGAAGTTGAGCGTCAAACTAAAGTTGTTTCTTATCCTATGCTTGGTCATCAAGCAGTATTTACTGCTGATATTTCAAAGTATGGATTTAAGTATATCGGACTTGCTGTTTTAAGATTTATGATGGGCAACGCTTCTTCTGAAAGAATTTTAGAAAACATGAAATTGAGCGAAAAACCTTCTGAATACAAAATTGTAAGCTATGACCCATCTTATAGAGAAGACGCTGTAAGAATTATTCACGAATCATTCAGAGATACTCAAGATGCTATTTATGATACAAGATTTAAGACTATAGAAGGCACTAAAGATATTATCAATAAAGTTGTTGATAGCATTTACGGAGAATTTTTACCGGAAGTTACATCTGTGCTTTTATATAACGACAAGCCTGTTGGTTTTGCATTTGCAAACGTTACAGGTGGTAAGATTGCGAACTTACCTCTAGTTGCAATTGAAAAAGAGCATAGAGGACATGGTTTTTCTGAACATCTTCTAAACCGTTCGATTAAAACGATTGTTGATTGGACAAAATTAGGTAAAAGAGCTTTTAGCGAAGTAAACGTAACAACTGAAACAAATAATTATAAAGCTTTAAAAATGTATAGAAGAATCGGTTTTAGAGAGGATTTTTGTTACCCTCAAGCCTACCTAATGAAAAAATAGTGTTATAATAAAAACGAAAAATAAAAAAGAAAAGCGAGAGTAAAAAGGAAAGGAGAAGTATGAAACTATCTACAAAACTTATGGCAGCTTTAAGCGTTGCTTGTATAACTTCTTGCGTAGCAATGGCAGGTGAACCAGCTGATGTTCAAGCTTACGCTCATCCTACATTGTTCGGTTCTCAAAGCCATGCAATGGTAACTTCAGAAAACGATGTTGTCGTTGGTGGAAAAATTTACAAGCCATGCAATGTTAAAACAATTGAAGGTAAACAAAACGTAGTTGTTGCTCGTTTTGCAAAACAAATGCTTTGCAACATGAAAGGTCAAATGGACTCAAGAAGAGCTGGTTTATATGACCCTAAAATGCCTGTATTACGTTCAGAATTAGCATTCATTATTGCTGACGGTTTAAATTTAACAGAAGTTAAAGGTAACAAATATACTGACGTTGCATCTGATTATTGGGCTAAATCTCAAATCGACAGAGCATTAACAGCTGATGTTATGATTGGTTATCCTGATTCAACATTCAAACCTGACCAACCAATTACAAAAGCAGAAGTATTTGCTACTTTCGCTAAAATGATGGACTTAGATGTTGATAGAACTGCTACTCCAACTTTTGAAGGTCAAACAGTTAAATACATCCCTAGCTGGGCAGTGGGCGCGACAGATGAAGTTATTGCTTCAAACATCTTAAACAAAATTCCTGATAAAGATAAAGTAGTTAACGATGAATATTTATCAAAAGAACAAGTTGCTTATATGTTAGGCGCATTAAAAGCAAACTTCAGAATTGATACATCTAAAGGTATTGCAGGTTGTGCGACAAAATATGAACCAATCGCTATTAAAATTAAGTTAAGCGAAAGAATTAGCGCAAGAACTTCTAACGTTGGTGATACATTCACAGCTAAAACTGTTGAAGATACAAAAATTGCAGGCGTAACTTATCCTGCAGGCTCAACAGTAAAAGGAAAAGTAACAAGCGTTGCAAGACCAGGAGTTAAAAAACCTGGTTATATTGAAGTTCAATTTGAAAACATCAAAAATGGCGACAACTGCGCTGAATTCCCTAAACAACTTTCATCTGCAGAAGTTAACGTAACTAAAAATCCTAACGTAGCTTCAAGAGTTCTTGGCGCTCCATTCTCAATGGTAGGTAGAGTTGCAGGTGTTGCTGGTAGAACAGCTTCTTCTGCTGCAGAAGTAGTTGCTAATGGTGTTGAAGAATACGGCGACAATTGGTCAGACGCATTTGCTGATACTGCTTCATTGCACCCTGTTAAGGGTCTTAAGAGCGTAGGAAGCAGCTTTATTACAGTAGGTAAAGGTGTTTACAATATCACTAAGCTTGCTGCCTCTGGTGTATTCGGCGTTTGCTATGAATTCGTAGATGAAGCTAAGTACATTTTCGTACCTAACACAACTAATGATTCAAGCTTGAACCCAGATGAAGTATTGACAATTCTTTACTAAGAATTAGTTTTTTACAAAAAATTACCAAGGCGTGAGGTGAAGTCTCGCGCCTTGATTTTTTATTATGAATTATTAGAAGCTTGAAAAAAAACTTTATTTAAAGTACAAAAAGTATATGAAGATTTTATTTATAAATTTTGGTGGTTTAGGTGATGAAATCCTATTTTTGCCAACTATCATTTCTGTAAAGAAACAATATCCGGATGCTGAAATAACTTTGGCACTAGAGCCTAGAAGTAAAGGCGTAACATCGCTCACAAATATAATTGATAAAACTTTGTTTGCAGATATTAAGGGGAAAGATAAGTATTTTGAACTAGCGAAGCTATTATTAAAAATTTGGACAAAACGCTTTGATATGGTTATATCTTCCGGCTCAAATAAATTTATAGCAATGTTTTTGTTTGCAACTTTTATTAAAAAGCGTTATGGTTATAATTCTGGAAAATTAAGTGAGATGCTTTTAACAGAAGCAGTTACGCTTAATAAAAATCAATATGCAGCAAAGATGTATCACGATTTAGTTCGAGGAATTACTGAATATAATACAGAAATTCCTCAAATTGATATAACTACCAAGTCTGTTGAGCCTAATACGGTACTTATTCATCCGGGAGTTAGCCTTTTGAGTGTAAAAAAGAATATGATAAAAACTATTCCGGCAGAAAAATGGGCTGAAGTTGTTAATAAATTAGCAGATGAAGGTAAAAAAGTAATTATAGCCGGCGGGCCGGATGATAAAGAAACTATAGATACGATTGTTAGGTTAGTGCCTGAAAACAAGTATATAAACATGTTTGGTAAAACTAAAAACTTGAAAGAGCTTGCAGAATTAATTTCATGTGCTGAAAAATTTTTATGTTCAGATTCAGCTCCTTTGCATGTAGCAGTTGCTCTAGGAATTAAGACTTATGTTATTTTTGGCTCTACTGACGATAAGAAACTCATTCCAAATAACGGCAAAGTTATTCCTATTAAAGCAAACTGCTCTTGTTCGCTTCAGCCATGCCTGTGGGAGCGTCGCCAAACGACTTGCGAAACATTGGATTGTTTAAATTTATCCGCAGACGAAATTGTTGAAAAAGTTATTCAAGGTTAACGTTCTTTTTTCATGTAACTTTCAAAGCTTTTATCTTCGACTTTGTATCCGCAACCTTCATGCAACTTACCGGCATAAGAAATCTTTTTTGCAGGGTAATTTTTGCACATCTTTAATCGCTTGTCATAAACAGAACAAAGCCCTTCTTCTGTTACGTATTTACAAGCAAATATCAAATTACCTTCTTCATCTTTTCCTCTGATATAAAATCGTTTATAAGCAGGGAATAAAAATTGCATAATCTTAAAATCAGTCGTTGTATACGTATCAAAACTATACATATAACGACAACATTTACCACATTTTAGACATTTGCCTGTAATTTTGTATTCCATTTTTTCAGGAACGAAATAAGATAAAAATTCATTTTTTAAAATTGTCAAAAAACTTAACATTTGATTGCAAAAACTCCGCTATTTCGATTTATTTGGTAAAATAAGATTAACTATATTATAACCTATAAATAAGGTTAGAAAATAGTCCTTATTCCCTCTGCTAGGGAGAGGGTAGAGCAATCTATAAAACAAATAGAAGGGATAATAGTAAATATGGGAAATTACAACATTCCTAAAAATAGGAAAAGAGGGTATTCTAAAAAGCGTATTATGGTTGACAACCCAATGTTAAGTCTGATTACAACGCTTGTTGTTTTTGCATTAGGTGTGTTTTTAGCCGGCATGATTGCATTAAAGCTATATTTAATGTCGCTTCCGCCAATAAAAAACTTAAACACGCTCAAACCAAACATTGTAACAACTTTCTGCGCGTCTGATGGCGAAGTTATCAAAACTTTTGCAGGATACACTTATTCTAACGTTCAATTGAGCGAAGTTCCTGAACAACTTGTAAAAGCGCTTATCGCAACTGAAGATAAGAATTTCTACTCTCATCCGGGATATGACATGGTTGGTCTTGCTCGTTCAATGGTTGCTAACGCTCTGGCAGGGCACGTTGTACAAGGTGCAAGTACAATTACACAACAGCTTTCAAGAATTCTTTTCTTGTCTAACGAAAAAACTTTTACTCGTAAGATAAAAGAACTGCAAGTTGCGGCACAGATTGAAAAAACTATTCCTAAAGATAAAATTTTAGAAATGTACCTTAACAATGTTTATCTTGGTTCTGGTGCATATGGCGTTAAAGGTGCTGCAAAGATTTATTTTAACAAAAATCTTAACCAATTAACTTTGCCTGAAATGGCATTAATTGCAGGACTTCCACAAGCACCTTCCGTTTATTCACCTTATAACAATATTAAACTAGCTGAAAAACGTAGGAATCAAGTTCTTTTAAGAATGTATAAAATGAAATACATTGATAAAGAAACTTACGAAAACGCAAAAAAATCACCAATCAAACTTTCAACCATGCCAATGATGTATGCAACAAATAAAGCGCCATATTTCTGCGACTATGTAATGAAAGATTTACAAAAATTAGGTTTTTCTGAAGATGAAATTGTAAACGGTGGTTATAAAGTTATTACAACACTTAATTACAATGCGCAAGTTAAGGCAAACGAAGCAATCATCAGAGATTTAAATGCTTGGGGATTAAGTCGTGATAAAAACCAAGCTGCAGTATTCTCATTCAGCCCAATTGACGGCCGAATCTTAGTTTACGCAGGCGGTAAAGATTATTCTAAGAGCCAATACGATAGAATTACACAATCTTCTCGTCCTTCAGGCTCAGCTTTTAAACCTTTTGTTTACACCGCAGCAATCGAAAAAGGATATTCACCAAATGATATGATTGATGATTTGCCCTTTAGAGCAGGTGATTGGACGCCTAAAAACTATGGTAATAAATATAGAGGCCCAATCCCGCTATATACAGCATTAATGGTATCTTCTAACGTTTGTACGGCGAGACTTATGGACGCTGTTGGCGTAAGAGCAGTTATTCAATTAGCACGTGTAATGGGAATTACAACTCCAATTCCTTATGACTATACTATTTCACTTGGGTCAAACAGCGTTAAATTATTTGAAATGACAAGAGCATACGGCGTATTTGCAAATGGTGGTTTTAAGGTTGAACCTTATGCAATCGAAAGAGTTGAATCATCACGTGGAACAGTTCTTTATGAAGCAAAAAAAGCTCGCTCAAGCAAAGTTTTAAATTTGAATACCGCAGCTACAATGACAGCAATTATGAAAACCGTAATTACAAATGGTACAGGTCGTGCTGCTAACATTGGTAAGCCTGCAGCAGGTAAAACTGGTACAACCGATGATAGCCGCGATGCTTACTTTATAGGATTTACTCCTGACGTTGTAACAGGGGTTTGGGTTGGCAATGACGATAACTCTCAAATGGGCGGAATTACAGGTGGTACCGTTCCGGCAATTATTTGGAAAGACGTAATGACAGTTGCAACAGAACCTTACGGCAATGTTGATTTCGAGTATCCAGAAGTTATATTAAATCCGTTCAAAGCTCCAGGGGTTTCTATAATTCCTCAATCTGAAGCTAAAAAGAAATTGGATGAAAAAGATAAAGCGAAAGATGAAACACAAAAGGGCAACAACGAACAACCTTCCGCTGTTAAACCGGATAGTATAAAGCCGGTAGATTTAATTCAAAAGAAAAAAGAAACTCCGACGGTTGAAGTTAAGCAGGAAAGAGTTGAAGCTCCGCAAGCGCAGTTTGCACCAATTCCGATAACGAGCGCACCGATAGGGCAATAGTAAAAAGTGAAAAGGACAAAAAGTCAATGAGTGAATTTCTAAGTTTCGCGAAGGCTCAACTTGAAATTCTACTCTCCCCCATGGAGAGGGGTCGCAAGCAGAAAATGTAAAACTAGTTCCCTCCCTTGGGGGAGGGTTAGGAAGAGGGTTTTAAAAAGAATGTAAGTTGGGCTTTCAGCCCAACAAAAAAATTAAAAAAGGCGATATTATGGAAAACGAAATTAAAGATTGGCAAAAAGAAGACTTAAAATACATTTGGCACCCATGCTCACAAATGAAGGATTACGAAACCTTGCCACCAATTGTAATTGAGCGCGGTCAAGGCATTAACCTTTATGATACAAACGGCAAATGCTATAAAGATGTCATAAGCTCTTGGTGGTGCAATCTTTTAGGACATTGTCATCCGAGAATTAATGCAGCTGTAAAAAAACAAATTGATTCATTAGAACATGTTATCTTTGCAAACTTTTCACATAAGCCTGCAATTACACTTTGTCATGAATTAGCGAAAGTTGTTCCTGACGGGCTTTGTAAATTTAATTTTGCTGATAATGGGTCAGCTGCGATTGAAATGTCATTAAAAATGAGTTTCCAATATCATTATCAAACAGGGCATCCAGAAAAGAAAAGATTTATGGCACTTTCTGACGCTTACCACGGCGAAACCCTTGGTGCGCTTGCAGTTGGCGGAGTTGATTTGTATTCAGAATTATATAAACCGCTTCTTTTAGATGTAATTAGAATTGATGGTCCTGATTGCTATAGATGTCCTTATGGAAAGGTTTGTGAAGGACATGCGTCAGTGAACACATCCGCTCAAGGAGAGGGAGTAAGCTGTTGTCATTGCGAATGTTTTGAAAAAGCTGAAAAAGCTTTTGCCGAACACGCTCACGAAACAGCTGCAATCATTGTTGAACCTCTTTTGCAAGGCTCTGCAGGTATGAAGGTTTATCCACCAATGTACTTGAAAAAATTGAGAGAACTTTGCGATAAATACAACGTTCATTTAATTGCGGATGAAATTGCAACAGGTTATGGACGTACTGGCAAAATGTTTGCATTTAATCATGCCGGTGTAAGTCCTGATATAATGTGTCTTTCAAAAGGTTTGACAGGCGGATACATGCCAATGGCAATAGCTGTAACTACTCAAGAAATCTACGACGCTTTTTATGACGATTATTTGAAAGGTAAAGCCTTTATGCACTCGCACACTTATGCAGGAAATCCGCTTGCTTGCTCAGCTGCAATTGAAGTCTTGAAAATATTGAAAGACGAACAAATTATTGAAAAAGCTAATAAACGAGCGGTTTATTTCAACAATATTATTAAAGAAAAATTCTTACCGCTTGAAAATGTTGGTGAAGTTCGTCATATTGGTTTGATTAACGCGATTGAACTCGTTAAAAACAGAGATACAAAAGAACCTTTGGACTATACAAAACGAACAGGATATCAGATTTATAAAAAAGCGTTGGAAAAAGGCGTGCTTTTAAGACCTTTAGGAGATGTAATTTATTTTAATCCACCGCTTATTATTGAAGAAAAAGATATGGATTTTGTAACTGATATTGCGTTAGAATGTTCAAAAGAAATTCTTGGCGTTTAGTTGAGCTTGGATTTCAGAATTCGCGCTGCGGATATCAAAATATCAATACTTGTTGAAAACGGTGGAGCATAGGTTAAATCAACATCAAGCAGATCCTCTACGTGCATTCCGCTAAGAAGTCCTACTGAAACAGTATTAACTCGTTTATCCGAATCACCGCGTCCGATTGCTTGTGCTCCCAAAACTTTATGTGAGCGTCTATCTGCAACAAGTTTTAATGTAACATTCTGAACTTCCGGCATGTAACCCGCTTTATCGCGTTTTGTAATCACAACAGATACAGTATCATAGCCAAGTTTTTGTGCCGTTTTTTCTGTCAATCCGGTCATAGAAATATTAAGCGCACGATATCTTAAAACTGCAGAACCGAGAATCCCTTCAAAATCTTCAACATCTCCACAAGCATTAATAGCTGCTACGCGCCCTTCTTTATTAGCTGTAGAACCTTGTGGAAGCCAAACAGGAGCATTAGAAACCATATTTATTTTTTCTACGCAATCTCCACAAGCGTATATATCTTGCAAATTTGTACGCATTCTACTATTGACCTTTATTGCACCGGTAATTCCAAGTTCAATTCCTGCTTCTTGCGCAACATTAACGTTAGGACGAACCCCGGCTGAGATAATTACCATGTCAGTTTCAAATCCATATCCGTTTGCCGTTAAGACTCCACTAACTTCTTCTTCTCCAACAAATTCTGTAACCGTATCTTCGTTTATAATTTTGACAAGATTATCTGAATTTTCAAGAATATAACTTTGAATGAGCGACGAAATATCTTCATCAAAAACAGACATTATAAAAGGAAAATGTTCTATTAAAGTAACATTTTTACCGTTTTTTACAAATGCTTCAATCATCTCAACTGCGATATAACCGCCGCCAATGATTGTAATATTTTTCGAAGTTTCCATTTTTTTGCGGATGTTTATTCCGTCTTCAAGAGTTCTTACTGTATAAATATTTTTTAAATTATTATTTTTTATATTTGGTATAAATGGTGAAGCTCCGGTTGCAATTATTAGTTTGTCATATTCAATAAAATTGCAAGAATTTTCAACTAAATCTTTTACTAAAATTTTTTTATCCATTGGCAAAATTTTAGTTACACGATTTTGAAGGTGAATTTCGATTCCGCTTTTTTCAAATTCTTCTTTCGTTCTTACTATAAGTTTTTGCCAATCCGCAAAATCTCCTGCAATATAGTAGGGAAGTCCGCAGGAAGAGTATGATACGTGCGTATCCTGTGTATAAATATGAACTTCCGCATCGGGAAGCATTCTTTTTGACTTTGCAGCAACTTTTGCGCCCGCTGCAACACCACCGATTATAACAATTTTCATACAAGGATTATTGAAAATTCGGTTGTACAAATCAATTAGACAGGTTGATAAATTTTTAATATTTAGTTTTATCTAAAAATGTTTTAACCGCATCTGTTAAGGTTTCAGGAGTTACTAATGACGTTTCTCCATTTTGTTGGTCGTTTTTTGGAGCTAGAATACTAGCTCTAATCTTGTTATAAATCGTCAAAAATACAAACAACAAAATTGAAGAAACAGCAACGCCACCCATTGCCATCAAAAACTTCTTTGCCATTTTTTTCTTGCTAACAGGTTGTTTGTATGGAATTGTAGAAGCATCTTGTTCTTCCTGCTGTATTTGGTGGGAACGCTTACGCTCTTCCCACCCTACATTTTCCGTATTTTCCGCTACTTGTTCTATACCTTCTGCGAATGCAACAGAGTAGGGTGGGAGAAGCATAAGCGTTCCCACCTTATCTATTGACTTATGTACAGATATTGTTGGCGCAACTAGCACCAAAGCTATAACAACTGTAAGAATTTTATTCTTCAACATTCTTTTTTGTCGTCTTTCTTGTTCTCTTTTGAGAATTCCTGTTAGGTCTTCTTGTTCTCTTTGGTTTTTCTTCCGCAGTTTCTTCAGTTTTAGCGTCTTCTACTTTTTCAGTAGTAACTTCTGCAACTTTTTCTTCAACTACTGGAGTTTTTTCTTCTACAGCAGGTTCTTCCGTTTTTTTAGCGGCATCTTCGGCAATAACCGGCGCAATTTCAGAAGTTTCATTGATTACTGTTTGAGCAATGTTTTCAGCCTTAACTTCTGTTTCTTTGACCTTGCGTCTGCCTCTACCGCGAGATTTTTTAACCTCTTTTTCTTGCTTAATTTCTTGAACTTCAACTTGAGCCTCTACAGAAGGATTTTCGGTAATTGGTTCAAGTTTTTCTTCTTGAACGACTGTTTCTTTGATTTCTTCTTGCGGTTTATTGTTGAATTTATTATTGTTATTAAATTTCTTTTTACCGCCCATTGGAAGTTTTAACTTAGCAGCCTTAGCTCTGTATTCGCCTTCTGAAGTAGCTGAAGCAAATTTAATATCTTCCATAATATAGCCGTTACCTTGGCAGTGTGGACAGCGTTTTGCAAAAATTTCACTAATTGCTTGACCTTGTCTGTGTCTTGTCATTTCAACAAGCCCTAAATCAGAAAGTTGACCGACTTGAGGTTTAGCTTTATCAGCTTCTACAGCCAATTCTAGTTCTTCCATCATAGCAAGCTTATCAACTCGGTTTGTCATATCAATAAAGTCAATGATAATCATGCCGCCGATGTTTCTAAGTCTTAATTGACGGGCAATTTCGTGAACAGCTTCAATATTTGTTTTAAGAATGGTTTCATCTTGAGTAGCAGAATTTGTAAATTTACCGCTGTTAACATCAATTACAGTAAGTGCTTCCGTCGTTTGGATAAACAAGTAACCGCCTGATGGTAAATTAACTTTCATTTGCAAAGCTGCTTTGATTTCTTTATGAATATCCATTGCAACGAGCAAAGGTTCAGAGCCTTTGTATAAAGTAACATTGATATTTTTATTCATGTGCCAGTTTTGAAGAATGTTTTGCACTCTATTTAAAGCAAACGCCGTATCAACAACAATTTCTTGAGTTTCTTCATTACAAGCTTCTCTAATTACCCTGTAAAGCAAATCTTGGTCTCTGTATAAAAGACTTGGAGGTGTCATACTTTCTGCAGAAGTGATTATATTATTCCATTTTTCTAAAAGAATTTCTAAATCTTCTTGAATATCAGATTCTGTTTGACCTTCAGCTTCTGTTCTTACAATAACGCCAACTCCAACAGGTTTTAGCAAGTTTACAATTGATTTTAATCTTGCTCTTTCTTTAGCAGAAGTAATTTTTTTACTTACGTTAATCCCTGCTTCATTTGGCATCAATACCAAAAATCTTCCGGGAAGTGAAATTTCTGTTGTTACACGAGGGCCTTTGTGTCCAACAGGTTCTTTAACTACTTGAACAACAATTTTTTGTTTAGGTTTTAGTTTGTCTTGCAAAGCACCTTTACCCATAACGTCTTGTGCGTGCAAGAAGCCCATTTTGTCAGAACCTACGTTTACAAACGCAGCTTCGATTGACGGTAAAATGTTTTCAACTTGCGCAAGGTAAACATCACCTAAGATAATTTCACCTCTATGTACATAAAATTCTGCAACTTTTCCTTTTTCAATAACCGCAGCGATATTATCACGCTCAGCTATTATAATTTTGTTCGCGATTGAATCTTTCATTCTTTTAAATCCTTTACAATTCTTTTAAGTGGATATGTTGAGAAGCGGAAAAGTTTGTTTAATCGGATAAATCCGATATTTAGGATAAATTTTATTAAAATGAACTTTTCAACCTTTCAACTATTTAACTTTGCTTAATTTCTAAGCATTTTCTACATCTCGTTGAGGTTTTTGTTTAAAAGCTTTTTAATATCTCGCTCTTTATTACAAGTTTCTTAAAATTATCCGCTATTATAGCGTGATAAAAAGCTTGTCTTTAGACATATAAACAGATATTTTTCTTCAAGTTTATGTATTTGATAGATTTTATATCTATTGTTTTTTTAAACCTTTTTTGTTTTTCTTCGTGATTAATTTCCAGCGGAAGATAAAACCTCTTTCTTATCATACTAAAATTTTTCAAAATTGTAAAGAGAGTTTAAAAATTAAAAAAGGTGGGAACCGCTCACGCTTTTCCCACCCTACGTTCTACAATTGACAAAGAAGTATATGTTCGATTTTGAACGTATTTTATTCAAGAAACGTAGGGTGCAATTTTTTGCACCGTTAACATTATTTCGGTGAGAAAAACATGCGCGGTTCCCACCTTTTATTACAACTCTTTTAAATTTTCGTCCAAGAAACGAAGTCTTGTAATATAGAACAATCTTTTAGGATTCACAAGTTGCATTAAGCTATCTGCTCTCAAAGCCGGAATGTCAGAGCCTTGTCCTGTTTTTAGGAATATATAAAGGCTACCGCCTTCAAACCTGTAAGTTCCTACTGACTTTTTGAAATCAGTAGTTTTTTCAATTCCTTTTTTATTTTTCTTGGAAATTAAAATTTCAGGTGAAGTTAGAACTTTTTCAACATCCTTTTTAAATTCTTCAAAATCATAATTTTCGTTAGATTTACAATAAGGTGTTATACAATATTCCGCCCACTGAGCTGCGATATCAACCGCTGTAGTGTATCTTTCAACTCTTTTAACCCCTACAATCTTCGCACCGTCAGGGAGTTTTGGATTAATAATATCCATAACCTCTTTTTCAGATAGATTATCATAAATTTCGATATCCACAAGTTCGCCTTCTGATTGCGCAAACAAAGGTAGTGCAACCCCCATAGACACTTTCATTGTAGGGTTAAAGCCGAGTGTGAACACCATATTCAAGCCGGAACGCGCTAAAACCTTATGGAAAGTGCTTTGCCAATCAAGGTGTGAAAAATATCTAAGCAAGCCTTTTTTCGTTATTTTCAAGCGATAGCGATAAACAGGAATATTAGGGTCAACATTCGCTCTTGTAGGATCGCGATGTTCTTCAATTGAAACAATTTTTTGAGCTTCTTCTGATGCTTTATAAGGCTTTGCCATAACTTTATGTGTTTTTAAAGATGTGCAAACGCCACATTGAACACATTTGTTTTCGCAAGTCGGTTGTAAATTAAATTCGCAACCTTGTTTCATCGCTTCTCTATATTCGTTTTGTAGCCATTCTTTTTTTAGTCCTGTATTAATGAAATCCCAAGGCAAAACTTCATCTAAGTCAAAAGATTTTCTTGCATAATCTTCAAGCGTAAATCCGCATTCTTTAGCCGTCTCAGCCCAAACGTTTTTATCAAAATATTCACCCCAAGCGTCCAAATAACAGCCTTTTTTATAAAGAGCTTCTATATATTTACACAAGCTTGCATCACCGCGAGTCAAGGCAGCTTCAATTTGCGATACAAATTTTTCGTGGTAATTAATTTTTAGCCCTTTAATATGTTTAGTTTTTTCTTTTAAATAGTGAATATGCTCTGTTACTTTGTCCAAATCCATTTGCGGACACCATTGGAACGGTGTAAATGGTTTAGGTACAAAAATTGAAAGCGTACAAGTAATTTCAAAACCATGTTTTAAATCTTTTTCGCGCTTAATCAATTTTGCACGATATTTTATTTTATTAAGAAGTTCCGCCATTTCATCCATATCTTCCAATGTTTCTGTTGGAAGTCCTGAAATGAAATAGAACTTAATCTTTGACCAGCCATTTTCATAAAGCGTTAAAGCTGCGTTAATGATTTGTTCTTCTGAAATATTTTTCTTAATAACATTTCTCAAACGTTGACTTCCCGCTTCCGGTGCAAGTGTCATGCCGGATTTGCGGACAGATTGAACAAGATTCGCAAGCTCAAGATTAAATCCGTCAATACGTTGACTCGGAAGTGAAACCGAGATTTTCTTTTTATTAAAATCAACAGCCAATTCTTTTATGACTTCTTTGATATTGGAATAATCGTTTGAAGATAGTGAAAGCAAAGAATACTCATCATAGCCTGTATTGTTAATAAGTTCTTTTGTGATTGTAATAATATCTTCTGCCGAACGCTCTCTAACCGGTAAGGTTACATGTCCGGGTTGGCAAAAACGGCACATTCTACCACAACCGCGACGAATTTCTACAATCGCTCTATCGTGAACTGAGCTTGAAAACGGAATCGGATAAGAAGTTGAAGCTAATTCTAGAGTCAATGGCGCAAGACGTTTTTCAACAGGGCGCATACCCTCTCCTTGAGGGAGGGTCGAAATCTCTGATTTCGGGGTGGGGTCATTACTCCCACAAGGGGCGAGGGGAGCTTGCGCGCTCCAACAACCTTTTATTTTACATAAATCTTCAATTCTTTCTTTTCTTGGTAAACCTTTTGTGCGCTCAAGCGACGCACAAACATCCACCATCATTTCTTCACCGTCTCCGATACAAAATACGTCAATAAATTCGCACATTGGAAGCGGATTATAACAACAAGGTCCGCCAGCTAAAACTATTGGTTCGTTATCTCTTCGTTCGTCATTTCTAACCGTAATTCCAGACATTTCAATCATTTTTAAAACAGTTGGATAAGATAATTCATATTGTAGAGAGAAACCTATACCGTCAAAATCTTTGAGTGCACGCTTAGACTCCACGCCGTATAAAAATTCGGGTTTAAAATCAGGCTCGGGCGCGTAGGCTCTATCGGCCATCATGCCTTCTTGCGCATTGACTCTATCATAAATAATTCTAACTCCAAGATTGCTAATCCCGATTTCATATTTATCAGGAAATACAAACGCAAAACGAACTTTCGCTTTGTCAAAATCTTTGTTGTATGATAAAAATTCTCCACCCACATATTGGTAAGGTTTTGTAGCTTTATATAAAGCTTCTTGCTGATCTCTAAAAAAACAATTCATAATAAATCTATAATATAACAAACTGTAACAATTTAGCAATTTTTCTTTTATTATTGTTTTATATATAGTGTGAAGTTGTGTGGGTAATTAAATGGTAAATTCTTATTATTATGATGGAAATCAATATATACCAAGAACCTCAAATGATTCTGCAAAAGGGTTTGTAATTGCTAGTGCTGTATCAACTGCAATTTTAGGAACTTTACCTGCATTTTCAAAACCATTTTCTACGCAACTGGTAAAAGAATATTATAATAATGATTTATACAAGGGCGCATTTGAAAAATCTATAAAAATCTCCGGATTAGACAAAAAAGGAGTCCATATAACACCTGCACAATTTTTACACGACCGTTCTCCTGAATTTTTCGGACAAAACGCTTGTTATAATACTGGGAATAAAAAGATTCTAATAAATACTGATAAAATCTCTATTGCAGGATTTCATGAAGTAGGTCATGCTCTAAATGACCTAAAAGGTGTTACTGGCAAATTATTAAGCAAAATGCGTTGGCCTGGGCGTATGATAGCTGTTTTGATGGAATACGTAGCATTTTCTCAACGCACAAAACCAAAAGAAGCACCCCGAAATAAAATGGATTTTATCAAAGACAATTGCGGTAAAATTGCATTTCTAAGTATGTTACCAACTGTTTTAGAAGAAGGAATGGCAAGCTATAAAGGAGTTAAACTAGCTAGAAAAACAGGACTTGCTGAGCCATTGATAAAAAACATGAAAAAACTTTATGCAAAAGCTCTACTAACTTACGCTGGTCATGCCGTAGTTGCTGGACTCGCAGTTGGAGCTTCAAGCATGATTATGGATTATTTTAACCGACCTAAAAAAGTCAAAGAAGAAGATATATTTTTCTAAACAAATATACATCTAAAACTAATGCGATTAACTTTTTCAAAATTTTACTCGAAGAAATGTTCTATAAAATTAATTGGTGCATTTAATTCTGTATGTTGTTCCAGATACTCTGAAGGTAATCGTTTGAGTAGTCTTTTTGCATCATTTATTGCTTTTTTCGAATATTCTGGATTTTTATTACGCAATAGATGTGCTGTATTTGCTTTTACAAATATTAAATTTTCAATGTATTGCTCTTTAGAATTTAATTTTAACTTTTTAGAAAAGTTGTCATAATTTTCTATAAGACTTTCTAATACTTTAATTTCTAATTGTTTTGAGTCTAAATAGTATCCTATACCTATAGCATTTGGGTCTTTTTTATATAATTTGTCAATAAAAGTGCAATGATATAATATACCTAGAATGTTATTTTGCTTATCATCTAATTTCAAAGCCTCTGTTTCTATCTTTTTAAGATTTTTAACATTCGATATATTTTTTTCTCTCAAAACTGTAAATATTGCTATTGATAAATAAGGATTGCCAAGTGAACTCAATTCTTTTGCTAGATTTATAAAACGTTCAAAAAATAGATTTTCCTGTGATTTTTCCTTAAAGTTATCATACATGTTAGAACAAAACTTTTTAAAAGTTGATTGATCTATTGGAACACATTCTTTTACATTCTTTTTTAATCTTTGACTAACATATTCGAATTGTTCTGCACTACTGCTAAATTGCATATCGCTACACAACGCAATATCAGTTAATTTTTTATTAATACATATTTTTAATCTTATATACGATTTTTTATCAGTTTTCTTATATGTATCACTAAATTTGTTTAAATCATTATATGCAGACATCAGATGAGTTGTGGCGGCATGCTTATCTGTTAGTGCTAATTCATCCGCAATTTCACATCTTGTTGATATCAATTGTTCAATATACTTATCTTTTGGGCGAATTTCGGTAGATACTGTCTGAAATCTTTGTTTTGCAGAATCGTAATTTTCACAAATATTCTCTAGTGCATATCTTCTTTGTTTTAAAATAGCTAAATAAGCATTCCCATGAATATCACATTCTCTATATATTTTACACAAATCTCGGCATCTCGCAGATATATGGACGCTATCATTTTGTAGTTTTGCATATTCTAAAGCTTTTGGCAGTATTTGATTTAACATTGAAATATCATCTTTATTAAATTTAATTAAAAAGCTATATATGATGCCAACAAGCTCGTACAACTTTATCTTTTTCATCTTTTCAGCAAGAGTGATTAAAAAATTATTCAATAAACGTTCTTCATGATGAGTTTTACAATTTTCACCAAACACAAATAAATCATTAGAAAAGTGCTTTTTGAGAGTGGCGATTCTTTCTCCCTTATAAGGTTTACCTGCATATTTCTGAATACATAGTAACATTTTTATTGGTGGCATTGTTCCGGAATTAAGTTTATTTATTTTCATATTCCAATTAAAACTTGTAAATTTATTTTTTTGCTAGCCAGGAATAATACTTCTTTTTTACATGCATCTAGCCATATGGTTAATTGCAAATGCAAGCTATATATAGTAGTATTGAACTAACGGAAATTTAGGTATGATAGATATTGAAAGCAAAGAACATCTTTTAAATGCTGTTTTAGAACATTGTGAAGATATCGTTACTGTTAAGGATTTATCCTTAAAATATGTTTCATACAATAAGGCTTTTGTAAAAGCTATTAACGCAACTTTAGATACGCCAATTCTTGGAGAAAAAATTTCTACTGTGCTTCCATTTGATTGCGCCGATATTGTCGAAACGAATGCTAAAAAAGCCATAAAGACAAAAGAAACACAAACATTTACACTCGTATTAAATTATCCTAGTGGGAATAAAATTCTTAAGCAAACAATAACTCCTATTATAAAAAATGGTATTGTAGAAGGAATTTTAACAGTTTCTACTGATGTTACAAAGGAAGAAACCTTAAAAGCAAAATTAATTACAAAGAATTATCAATTAAACACTTTGTTAGAGAATTTGCCTGTACTTGTCTATATGAAAGATAAAGACAAAAATCTTGTAGTAGCAACAGATAACGCTAAAAAGTTTGTATATGAAGGAATTGACTCTTTTGCAAATAATTTAAAAATCGATATGGTGGCTGCAAAAGAAGAAACCGCCAATGAAGATAATTATGTTTTGCAGAACAAAAAACATCTGCGCAAAGAAAGATCTGCAATCGATGATACAGGTAAAAACCATTGGTATCAAATTAGCAAAGCTCCAATTTTGACAGACAATAATGAAATAATGGGATTAGTTACAATTGCTAAAAATATTGATGCAGAAAAAATATTAGAAAATCAAAAAAGTCTATTTTTAGCTACATTAAATCATGATTTAAAAAATCCATTACAAGCGCAAATAAGTTCTTTAGAATTATTTAGCAAAGGAACTTTTGGAAAACTTAATGAAACTCAAAAAGAAATGATTGAGATGATTTTAGAATCTTCAAAATACATGAAAGAAATGTTATACTCCTTACTAAAAACAGGCAAAGAAAGCAATGGACGAATAATTCTTGCTCGTTCATATTTTAATTTTGAAAAGTTAGTAAACAAGTGTGTAAAAGAAATTCATGATTTAGCATTAAGCAAGAATATCAGAATTGCAATAAATTCTGAACTTAAATCTGATGACTTGATTTATGCTGACGAAATTCAAATGCGTAGAGTTATTGGCAATATGCTAAATAATGGTATAAATTATGCATTCGAAAAAACAGAACTTGCAATAGACATTTTGAAAAGTAATAACAATATTATTTTTAAAATTACGAATGAAAGCACCGAAATCCCTCAAAGTTTACAAGATCATATTTTCGATAAATATGTTTGCGGAGATCCTTTGCAAAGTAATATAGGAATTGGTCTTGGATTATATTTTTGCAAAAAAATAATTGAAGCAAATGAAGGTGAAATTAGTTTGAATGCAATTGGCACAAAAAATACATTTATGGTAACATTGCCGATTTTATCGGAAAGAAACGCCTTAATTTCAGAAGTTGTACTTTAAAAAGTCGCCCCCCAAAAAAATAAAAAGTAAATTTTCATTAACATTCTATTGTCCTTAAATAAGATTTTGACTAAAATAGTTTTTAAGGGTAACTATCACATTTTTGAGGAGAAGGAATGAGCGAACAATCAAGACGAAACCCTTATATGGACTATAGAAATGTAGTTCCGTTTATGGATTTATCAGGGTTCGTAGTTAGACAACCCCACGCTTTAGAAGAAAAACCTGTACTATCTTTGCAGGAAGAATTAATGAGAAAAAAATTCTCTAATATGATTAATCTAAGACGTCTAAAATACTGTAAATTGTGCGAGGCATATAGAAATGGAAGAAAATAATTTTCTAGAAATTGCAACAAAAGCTAAAAATGCATCAAAAAAAGTTGCGACTTTATCTACTGAAATAAAAAATAAGGCACTTTTAAATATTGCAAATAATTTGAAAGCTAATGAGGACAAGATTTTTGAAGCTAACAAAATGGATTTGGAATTAGCTAAGCCTCTTGTTGAAGCAGAAAAACTATCTCAATCGGTTTTTAATCGTCTTAAATTAGACGAAAACAAAATGCGCGACATGATTCAAGGTATTGTTGATATTTCAAATCTCGAAGACCCGATTGGTAAAACGCTTCTTAAACGTCAACTTGATGACGGGTTGATTTTGACAAAAATTTCTTGCCCTATTGGTGTTCTTGGAATTATTTTTGAAGCGAGACCTGATGTTATTTCACAGATTTCATCACTTGCGATAAAATCTTCAAACGCTGTTATTTTGAAAGGCGGAAAAGAATCTATAAATACAAATAAAGCAATTATGAATGTTATTCAAGAAGCTTTAGCAAAAACCGAAGGTTTCCCTGAAAATGTTTTGACACAAGTTTTCACAAGAGATGACGTTAAAAATATGCTTTCTATGGACAAATACATTGATTTAATTATTCCTCGCGGTGGAAACAACTTGGTTAAATTTATAAAAGAAAATACAAAAATTCCTGTTTTAGGTCATGCTGATGGAATTTGTCATATATTTGTAGACGCTTCTGCTGATTTAGAAAAATCAAAACGAGTTATAATTGATGCTAAAACTCAATATCCTAGCGCATGTAATTCTGTTGAAACAATTTTAATTCACAAAGACTTCAAATATGAAACAGAATTGTTAAAAGCTTTAGAAGATGCCGATATAGAACTTATTGCTACTCCAGAAAGTTGGCATAAAGAATATTCAGATAAAGTTTTATCTTATAAATTTGTTTCAAGCCTTGAAGAAGCAATTGAGCATATTAATGAATTTTCTTCAGGTCATACGGAATCAATTTTGACGGAAGATGAAAATAACGCCAAAATCTTTATGAATGCAGTTGATTCGGCCGGAGTTTATCATAACGTATCAACCAGATTTGCAGATGGTTTTAGGTATGGTTTCGGCGCAGAAGTCGGAATTTCTACAAATAAAACCCATGCCAGAGGCCCTGTTGGCTTAGAAGGTCTTACAATATACAAATACAATTTGGAAGGCAATGGTGATATTGTAAAAGATTACGTTGAAGGTGTGAAGAAGTTTAATCATAAGGATATTTAAATGAAAATTGGAGTTATTGGTTTAGGTTTAATAGGCGGTTCTATTTTTAAGCGTGGAAAAGAAAAACACGAAATGGTTGGAGTTTCACGTTCTGTTAATGAAGAAGGTGTGAGTAATGATTACGAAACGTTAAAATCATGTGATGTAGTTTTTGTTTGTACGCCAATGAACAAAACGCTTGAAGTTTTAGACAAATTAGAAGGCATCTTGGATAAAAATACAATCGTAACTGATGTTTGCAGTCTGAAAGAATTTGTTTCAAAGAAGAACTATAAATTTAAATTTATTCCTTCTCATCCGATGGCTGGTACTGAACATAGCGGTTGGGAACATTCTTTTCCTGAACTTTTTGAAGGCGCTACTTGGGCTATAACTTTAAAAGATGATACTGCATTGGAGGATTTTGAGAAACTAAAATCCGTTATAAAAGATTTTGGTGCAAATACTGTTATGACAACACCACGAGAACATGATAAAGCTGTTGCTTTAATTTCTCATGCACCTATGCTCGTTGCTCAAGCTTTGTGTAAAAATATCGAAAGCAATGAACTTGCTCAACAATTAGCTTCAAGCGGTTTTCGTGATACTACAAGATTAGCTCTTTCTAATACTGAAATGGCAAATGATATGATTTTGATGAACGGTGAAAATATAAAAGATGTTGTAACGCTTTTGGATAAAAATATTGATGCAATTTTGGAAAGTGATTACAAAAAAGAAGCTGAACATATAAAAGATTTTCGTCAAAATCTTTATGCAACAAAGACTATTTAAAATAAATGGTTATTAGCGTGTAGTATTTATTGATTCTGTAACAATAGCTTCCGCTATCTCTGTGGCTGTTTTTATAAATGCTTCGCAAGGACGTTCTTGATAATATTTTTCGGTTCTTTCTGAAGGAATTGGTGATGATGAATTCTCTTCCAGTCCTAAAAGTTCACGACAAATTATTGTATCATGTCTTTCTTTAAACTTCTTTGCTAAATCTTGAATCAATGCATAATGTTTCGCTTTTGCGTCATCGTTGTTCGGAGAAGTATATCCCTTTAAAAAGCCTGCTATCATAAACATTGCACTAACCGCACCACAAACTTCTCTAAGTCTTCCCATTCCCCCACCAAATGAAGACGCGAGTTTAAGCGCTTCTTCTTGAGTAAGTCCGATTTCTTCTGAAAAAGTCAATAATACTGATTGTGCACAATTATATCCAATTTTAAAATTGTTTACTGCTATTTCTGATTTTTTCATTATTTTAACATTGCCTTTATTTTTCTAAATAATTGTTTTGCTTTGTAGGTAAAAGTATCACGTCTTGCGAGTTCTTGCATATATTCTTTCGCGTTATTTAAATATTTGTATAAACCTAATTTTACAAGTTCTTTTTCAATAGGAGTTGAAACTTCTTCAGGCACCTTTGCGCCAATTTTAGATTTTTTATAATTTTGGAATTCTTGCTTTGTAAAAATTAAAGGTTCTTCCTCTTTAACGTTTATTACGGTATTAACAAAACAATATCCATAATTAGGCCATAATTCATAATTATTATAACGATTTCTTAATTTTACGTTTTTAATTTCTTCTTTAGTTTCATCTTTAAATGGATGATAAAATTTTGTTTTTTCATATAAAAAAATGTCATCAGCACCGGAAAGAGACTTTTTGCTTTGTCCCCAAAGACCTTTGAAATTTTGTGCATTATTAATAGGCGTAATATTCATTATTTTCTCCTTGTTATGTTTATAATACTATTTCAAGATTTCAAAACGTTGGTTTGATAAATTTGTTTACAAATTTTTACAGTTTATGAGGTTCTAATAAACGTATTTTTCTTTTTCCACTCGCTTCACGCAAGGACTTGGCGTCAGACATTTATGCGTGCCGTCATCTTGAGCACGATTAGCGCGAAAGATCCAGCTTTTTAGAAATTTTATTTTTTTGTTTTGATACTTTACAATTTTACAAGACAGTCAAGCGAAAGAGCTAGAGTGTGTTAATAAAATTTATAAAAACCTACTTAGCCTATTGCAATAAAATTTGCGTTTTGTTAAAATTATTTTAACCGGAACTTAATAAAAATTTACTTTACATATCTTAATTAGTTCGGGATATTTTAGCAAGTTTTTTTATGTGTGAGTGTTTGTATATATAGAACAATTTAGTGTGTAAGGAGTTATCTATGAAGATTAACGCGATAGGTACTGATTATTCTGCTTTGAGAGCAAGAAATACAAAAGGGGTAAAAGTAGCAGAAGGACAAGCTCAAGGAATTGATGTTCCAAAAGGAATGTCAATGATATCTTTTAGAGGAGGAAACCCTGATCATGTTGCTCATTGGGTTATGGAAGAACCTCTATTAGGAGCAAAGGGTGGTGGTGTTGGTACTGTATCAAACGATTACAACTCTTTAAATGTAGTTGATTCTAAAACACAGGGTAAAACTGTTAAATTTATGCCATACTACAATGGTAAAAAGATTTATGATGAAAGTGGCAATCTGGTTACTGATGTTCAAGTATTAAAAGTTCCCGATAATTTACCGGAAGGTCATCCGCTAAAAGGCAAAGAGGGTACACCTTTCTTTACAATGCAAGATCTAGACAAAAAATCCATTCCTGATATTTTATCTAAAGAAGGCGATTATTTCTTATTAGATGAAGTTAAAACATCTACAATGAATTGGGGATTAGAAAAGGAATCTAAAATTGGTTTATATAAAGTAAGACCAACTGAAAATTTGAAGAAAAAAGCTCCAAACGTTGATTTCTTCTTAGTATTTTCTGATGCAACCGCATCTATGAAAAAACCATATGCAGATGGAAGTTATTCTAGTAGCACAAAATTGCTTTCCAATTCTTGGAAGGGAGATGCTTACGCAAAAGCAAGTAAAGCTTGCCAACAATTAATGGAAGCTTCACAAAACGCAGTTCCGGGTTTTGATCCAAAACACATTATTTGTTCAGATGGTCAAGCGGCATATTTAATTCAAAACGCTGCTATTGCAAATGCTAACGGCGAAAGTTATTGGAAAGATAAATTCTTATCTGAAATTGGACACAATCTAGGCGACGGTTATATTCAAGGTACGTCTGCTAAAAGTATGATTGTAAACTTGGGTGCTACTCCAGAACAAATTGAAGCAATTACAAAAGATCCAAAATATTTAGAAGCCTTACAAACAGGTCAAGAAGAAGCTTTCTTGAAAAAAACAATTTTGAAAGATTTCTTAAAAGGCTCTGATAGCGTAAATGCAATGTCTATTCCGATTTATTACGCAAAAAAAGATTATGTACCAATGATTACAACTGTATCAGAAGGTTATTACGAAACATTATTAAAAAATCCGGAAATAACTCCAGCTACTTACAAAGATTGGGTAGAATTAAGTAAATTAGATAGATTTAGAGGACTTACAAACCCATTGAACGATCCTAGTTTAGCATATTATGAAAAATTAGGCTTACCCGGATTTAAAACAGATTCTAAACTAAAAACCGCAGACGGCAAAGAAGTTACAATAAAAGCTTTTGACGCATTTGATAAAGATAAAACATCACTAAAAGATATTAGAGCAGCTAAAAAGGATTTAAAACTAAATCTTTTTGATAGATTGAGTGGCGCTTACGAAAAAGCGCAAGCTTGGGATGCAAAAACAGGCAAATGGTTAAAAGAAGGTTCAGGCTTATCTTTAATCGCAGCCGGAAAAGCTGATGCAAGCGTAAAAGTTCATGGAAACATCGACAAATCTTATATTGAAAAACTTAAAAAAGGTGAAGATATTAAACTTGCAGTAAGTTGGGGACGTGGCGATTTCCAAAAAGCAATGGACACAGTTATGGATGCATTTGAAAAATATGCAGACAAAGATCCAAATACATTACTGGTTATGGGAGGACCGCTTGAAGAATCCACTCCTGATTATAAAGTAATTACTGAAAAAATTAAAAAATTGAATGAAAATCCAAAAATCAAAGGCAGATTTGTTTATTTAGAAGGCTTTGCACCTGGTACAGCACTAGCTTCTGCTGCAGATGTTGCAATATTACCTTCAAGAACTGCACCTTGCGAATTAACTGACTTAGAAGCTAAAAAGAAACTTTGTACTCCGATTGTTACTAATGCACAAGGTTTAGCTCAAAAGAACTTTGATCCTGATATAGCAAATGAGGCTAAATTGGCTGATGGATTTAAAACAAAACACGAATTCTTTACACCTTTAGAAACTTGTCTTGAAGATGGTGTCGCACCGGCTGAAGCAAAACAAGAATTTTTGGCAACAAAAGAAAAGATTTCAAACGAATTAAAAACAACATACAAACTTCGTACAGGAAAAGAATTGACACAAGAACTTTTAGATAAACAACTAAAAGATAATTTTAAATATCAATCAGCAATCAAAAAGCTTAGAGATTCCATTGTCGCCGATGAATTAGTCGGTTGTATGGATAGAGCTTTAAATACATATAGAAACGGTGAAATTGCTGAAAAGATTTTACACAATCAAGTAAATATGGATACAAGTTGGGAAGGCAATGCTTGGTTAAGTAAAACAAACAAATCTTCAGCTGAATTATACAGAGAATATCATTTTAGAAACAATGGTAAAAACCTCTCAAAAGAAGATTTGATAAAACTAGATTTTTCTGAACTTACAGAAGGTAGTAACGGAAGATCTAAACTAAATGGTGTCGGAATGAAACGTTGGTTTAAAGCTAATAAAAAAGCTGCCATGATTACTGCCGGAGCGTTAGGTCTTGTTGGTTTAGGTTATGCAGGTTATAAATCCGGCTGGCTTTCTCCAAGATTTGAAGAAGAAAAGAAAAACGGACATTTATCTTGTGTAGGATAAAAAATTCAAACTAGCGACCTTTAGGTCGCTAGTTTTTTATGAAAACTCTTATAGACCAAATGGTCTATTTTTTATTGTTAAATTTAATCCTTTGATTGATGTTGCTTCCAATTAAATATATTACACTTTTATTGGGAGATAATATCCCGCAATTGTAGATAAAGACTTGGGTAAGTAAAAAAAGAATAAGCGGAGAGAGGTAAGTAAGGTGAATCTTACAAGCTTGGACGTAACATTACAACGTATAAACATGATTGAAAATCAGTTTCAATCACTTATGTCTTATGGAGCAAAACCTGACGAAGATTTTCAAAAAATCCTCGACTCTTCTATTGCTCATAAATCTAACCCAACAGACACATCAAGAAGTGAAATCAATGACTTAATCGAAAAATACGCAGAAAAAAACGGTCTTGATTCAGACTTCGTAAAAGCTGTAGTTAAGCAAGAATCAGGATTTAATCCTCAAGCAACTTCAAGCTGCGGCGCAATGGGCTTAATGCAATTAATGCCGGGGACAGCTCAAGGTTTGGGTGTTACAAATGCTTATGACGCTGAACAAAACATTATGGGTGGAACAAAGTACCTAAAAGGGCTTATGGATAGATTTGATAACAACAAATCTTTAGCTTTAGCGGCTTATAACGCCGGCCCGAATGCGGTTAAGAAGTACGGTGGAATTCCACCTTATATGGAAACGCAAAATTATGTTAAGAGTGTTCTTAGCAATTATGACAAAATGAAAGGAGCGAACTAACAAATGCTAGTAAGAAGTTTTGAATCAGCTGCAAATGGTATGCTTGCTCTTATGGATATGAACGACAATACTGCAAACAACCTTGCAAACGTAAATACGGTAGGTTACAAAAAAGGTGCCTTGCGTTTCAAAGATGTTATGCAATCTGCAGTGTATTCTCAAGAGGGTTCAATTTTGAGAAATGATTCAAACAGATATTTAGGAAATATCAGCTGTGGAAGTCAGAGCATGCAATATACACACGATTTTTCACAAGGAGCTTTGACAAAAACTTCAAACCCTTATGATGTAGCAATTGAAGGCGATGGTTTCTTCAAAATTCAAGATGACAACGGTAATGTGTCATATACACGTAACGGTTCTTTTGTTGTAGATAGAGGTTATTGGTTAAAGACAAAACAAGGCGAATATGTTTTGGATGTTAACAACAGAAGAATTAGAATGCTTCCAGAAGATATGGAAGATGAAACAGTTTTCAGAGATAGAAAAGATATCGTTATTGCCGAAAACGGTAACATCGAAATCAATTCTTATAACCAAAAAATTCCGCTTCAAACAATTGGGGTGTGGGATTTTTCAGACAAAGACGATTTGTTTGAAGTTGGTGATGCAAAATTTATTCCGCGTGATACAGTAAATAATCCGGAATTGCGTTCTGAAAAATTTACGGTACAACAAGGAATGTTAGAACTTTCTAACTCAAATGTAATTAAGGAAATGATTAACACGATTAATACCACGAGAAATTACGAAAGTTTAACAAAACTTGTAAGTACAAACAGCGATATGCTGACTACGGCAGTTTCGGTGGGAAGGATACGAACAGCTTAAAAGTGAATAAGTGAATAGGTGAATAAGTTCATTTTAGGAATTGTTAAAGATAAATTCGTTCACTGAACACAGTACAAAATAAGAAAATTTAAAACGAACTTATTCACCTATTCACTCATTCACTTATTCACTTGAAAGAAAACCAGACTTAAAGAGGACAAATAAAAATGTTAAGAGCACTAACAACAGCAGCAACAGGTATGATAGCACAACAAAACTATCTTGACGTTATCGCAAACAACGTAGCGAACGTTAATACCACTGCGTTTAAACAATCTCGTATTGAGTTTCAAGACTTGTTATCACAAGCCGTTAGAACTCCTGGGGCATTGATGAACCAAGGTACTTATCAACCTGTTGGTATCGAAATCGGATTAGGTGTTAAAACAGCTGCAACAACTCGTGTTTTCACTCAAGGTGTTGCGATTTCTACAGGTCGTCAACTTGATATTGAAATCGAAGGTGAAGGTTTTTTACAAGTTATGAAAGAAGACGGCTCATTAGCATACACTCGTGACGGTTGTTTACAAGTAGATTCTTTAGGTCAGTTGTGTACAAACGATGGTTTACTAATTCAGCCTTCTGTTTCAATTCCTCGTGACGCAACAGAAATTACAATCACACAAGACGGTAATATTTCTGTAACACTTCCGGGGCAAACGCAACAATCAATCGTTGGTTCTTTGCAGTTAGTTAAATTCCAAAACCCATCAGGATTGTTGTCAATCGGACACAATTTGTACAAAGAAACTCAAGCATCTGGTAACCCTGTACAAGATACTCCGGGGCAAAACGGTTTAGGTTTGATTCAACAATGTATGTTGGAAGGTTCAAACGTTCAAATCGTAGATGAACTTGTAGGCTTGATTAAGGCAGAAAGAGCATTTGAATCAAATTCAAAAATAATCAACGCGTCAAGTAGTATATTGCAGTTGACGAATCAGATGAGCTAGGATTTTTAAGGGAATAGGGCAATAAGGCAATAAGGGAATAAGAGGTTTTAAAATTGACTAATAATGTAAATAGTTTAATAAAACGCATTTTTAATATGAATAAGGCTAATACCACTTATTCCCTTATTGCCTTATTACCTTTGTTCTTATTGACGATTCCTTCAGTAGAAGCACAAATGATTGCATCTGCTGACGTTAAAGCTTCTGTTGCTAAGGTTTTGGAAACTAATTACAGCAAAATGATTAATGGCGATGTTGAGGTTAAGGTTTCAGCAACTCCGTTTGCTCAACTTCAACTTCCAGATGGAAAAGTTTCATACAAAGTTGTTTCTGGTGGTGATAAAATTATGCCACGCGATATCAAAAGAGTTGATGTTTATGTAAACAACGCTTTTATTAAGACTTTAAACTTGCCTGTACAAACAAGCGTTTATCAAAACGTGCTTGTAGCAAACGATACAATTGATAGAGAACAGGCAATTACAAGAGAATGCACAACGGTTAAAAAAGTTGATGTTTCTATGAAAATGGATTACGTACTTCCTGAAAAAATGCTATCTAAAGAAATGACAACTAAAAAAGCATTTCAAAAGGGAGAAGTGATAGACAAAAGATTTGTAAAAATGCGTCCTGACGTACAAAGAAACGGCGAAGTTAGAATTTTCTTTGTATCTAATGGGGATGTGATGGTTACAATCGACGGAACTGCGATGGCAGACGGTATGACAGGTGATTACATTAACGTTGAAAACAAAAATTATAAGAAGGTTTACAATGGGAAGGTAATTGGGGAGAATAGAGTTTTGGTGGCGATTTAGCAACCACTCAGAGGTTTTAAAGGGAATAAGGTAATAGGGTAATAAGGGAATAAGAGATTTAAGAAATATTTTTAATACAAATGCGTTAATCAAACGTAATATACAAATGGTAAAATTAAAACCACTTATTCCCTCATTACCTTATTCCCCTATTACCTTCAAAGGAGAATAATGAAAAAAATTTTAGCAACAATATTAGTAATATTTATGTTAGTTGGTTGCATGCCTGCTCAGGCAATCAACGCCAAGGTTCGTATTATGGATTTGACGCATATTAAGGGAGTGAGAGAAAACCAACTTGTTGGTTACGGTGTAGTTGTTGGTCTTCCTGGAACCGGTGATAACTCTCGTTCAACACAAATTACGAACAAGATGTTACTAAGAAATTTAGGCACAGTAATCGAGCAAGAAAACTACATCCAAAAAGGTGCATCAGCAGCGGTAATTGTTACAGCTACTGTTCCTCCGTTTTCTAAAAATGGCGACAAAATTGACGTAACAGTTTCTGCAATGGCTGACTGTAAAAGCTTAGAAGGTGGTGTACTTGTTCAAACAATTCTGAAAGCACCAAACGGTGAAGCAGTAGCAGTTGCTCAAGGCCCTCTTTCAGTAGGTGGTATCAATAAAATTGCGGGCGGTTCATCAGCTAGAACTGCAATCACAACAACAGGTAGAATCCCTGGTGGTGCAATAATCGAACGTGATATCTACACAGAAATCGGTGATGAAAATTCAATCACACTTTCTATTGATCGTTCAGACTATACACTTGTTTCTAGAATTGCAAAAACAGTTTCTCAAGTAGCACCGGCAAAAGCTATTGACGGAAGCTCAGTAAGAGTAGAAATTCCTGCGCGATTTATGAACGACAGAGTTTCTTTCTTATCAATTATTGAGAATTTGGAAGTAGCGCCGACATTAGAGCCTGCAAAAGTTGTTGTAAACGAAAGAACAGGTACGGTTGTAATTGGTGCGGATGTTAAACTTCTTCCTGCAGCGGTTGCACATGGCAATATTACAGTTACTGTTTCTACAACAAATGATGTTTCACAGCCAAACGGTTTTTCAAACGGTGCGACTGTTGGATTTGAAAACTCTGATATTCAAATAAATAAAGCACCTGGAAGTTTGGTTACAATGCCTGCTAACAGTAATCTGAATGATTTGGTAAGGGCATTAAATTCAATCGGCGTAGCACCGGTTGACCTAATCTCAATCTTGCAAGCATTGAAAAAGTCAGGAAGCTTGCAAGCAGAACTTGTAATTATTTAGAAAAAAGGGAATAAGGTAATAGGGTAATAAGGGAATAAGAGATTTAAGAAATATTTTTAATAAAAATGTGTTAATTAAACGTACTATATAAATGGTAAAATTAAAACCACTTATTCCCTCATTACCTTATTCCCCTATTACCTTCAAAGGAGTAAAAATGGACTTTTCAACACCTACAATAGATTTAATAAAAAATGGTTTGCACAATGCGCAGACTGTGAACGCTGATCAGGTTTTGTATAACAGAATCAAAGAATCGGGCGATAATAAAGAGCAATTAAGAAAAGTTGCAACAGAATTCGAGAGTATTTTTGTTACAAAAATGCTTTCACAAATGGATAAAACCGTTGACCACGAAAACGGTCTGTTCGGACAAGAACAGCACTACATAGATACCTTTAAACCTATTGTTTATCAACAAATGGGTAGAGATATCGCAAATAATCCGAGAACAAGCTTTGGCTTTGCTGATCAGATTTATAGACAGATGGAGAAATATGTTAACTAAGGTAATAAGGTAATAGGGTAATAAGGGAATAAGAGATTTAAGAAATATTTTTAATAAAAGTGCGTTAATCAAATGTAATATAAAAACAGCAAAGTTTAAAACCACTTATTCCCTCATTACCTTATTCCCCTATTACCTTCAAAGGAGATAAAATGTTACCAAGAATAGAATCAAATTCAGTACAACAATTTAGCGCATTAAGTGCGTTTAAGTCTAATAAAAATTTAGCACCTCAAAAAGAGGAAAATTCAGAAATCGAAGTTTCTCGCGGTACGGAAACGGCATCTGCAAAATCTTTATTGGATAGAATTGATGTAAATGATGTACGAGAATGTGCAAAAACTGTTGGAGAATTCAACATTTCGGATGATGACATAAAGTACGGATTGCTTTATGGTAGAAGTGTGATAGCAGAATTTTTGTGCTAGAGCAATTGGTAAGTATTTGGGGAAATTTTGAGAAAGGGAATAAGGTAATAGGGTAATAAGGGAATAAGAGATTTTAGAAATATTTTTAATACAAATGCGTTAATCAGACGTAATATAAAAACAGAAAAGTTTAAAACCACTTATTCCCTCATTACCTTATTCCCCTATTACCTTCAAAGAGGAACAGCAAATGAAAAAAGTTATACTAATAATAGCATTAATCTTAACCACTGCAACAATGGGTGTGCAAGCAGAGTCTTTGTTTACGCTTGGTGCAAGTCAAAACTATGCCGGTGTTCCTCGCTCTTTGTTTGGCGGAGTTCAAGCGCACCAAATTGGGGATTTGTTGTCAATAATTATGAGTGAAAAAATCACTGTTAGTGATAATTTAACATATTCTTCAGAAAAATCTTCTACAACAGAAGATTCTTTCACAAATTTTTTAAAAGACTGGTTTGGACTTAAATTTTTGAAAGGCTCAAACGGTTACGGCGGTTCTAACGAGGTTTCAAACTCAGCTGCCGGCGGTCGTTCTATGTCATTTGGCGACAAAATCGCAGTACAGGTTGTACAACAACTTCCTAACGGAAATTTAGCAGTACAAGGTAAAAAGACATTAGTAAACGGCAATGAAAGAATGGATTTTATTATAACGGGTGTGGTCGATCCTCGTTGGCTTAACGTAAATGGCGAAATCTATTCTTACAATGTTTCTAACTTACAATTCGCGTTGTCAGGTAGAGGCGCAATATCTAGAAACCAAAACGAAGGAATATTTAATAGGTTTATTAAATACTTATTCTAAAAGCTAAGGTAATAAGGTAATAAGGTAATAGGGTAATAGGGTAATAGGGTAATAAGGGAATAAGAGATTTAAGAAATATTTTTAATACAAATGCGTTAATCAAACGTAATATACAAATGGTAAAATTAAAACCACTTATTCCCTCATTACCTTATTCCCCTATTCCCTTCCGAAAGAATTATGAACATACAATTCCAAAAACTAAACGAAATACTGGATAATGAAATCAAGGCTTATACTAAGCTTAAAGCGTTTTTTGAAGAAAAACGCGATAGCTTGAAAAGTTCTAAGCCTGATGATTTGGGTGTTCTTGATAACAAAATTTTGGCACTTAATAACCAAATAACAAAACTTAATAACGAAAGAATGGATGTTGCTGCGGAACTTGGGAAGTCAGACGCAAATATGTCTTGGTTTATCGAAAAGGCAGAAGAACAAGCGCCTGAATATGTTGAAGTTCTAAAAGACAAGAAAGTTAAGATTTGTAAATTAATTTCAGAATTAACGTTATTAAATAATCAAAATGTGGAACTATTAAAACATGGCATTATAATTTCTAACAAGATGTTGGAAACAGTTATAAATGCTTTTGCTCCTCAAGGATGTTTTTATAATGGAGCAGGAAAAACAGACACACATGATGTTGACATGTGGACAATAAACGAAGAAATATGATGAACTTTTGTATGCATACGCATAAAAAGTTTCAAATTATTTGCATTGAAAAAATAGGATATGAGGTACAACAATGGTTAGCTTATTATCAGCACTAAATATGACAGGTAACACGCTTTCGGTAAACGAAAAAGCGATTAGCGTTGTTTCGCATAACGTTGCGAATATGAATACTGATGGATATCATAAACAACGTGCTAACCTTGAAACTCGTAACATAGCCGGTGCAATCGGTAATAATGTTAACAATCAGGTACGCGCAAATGGTGGTGTAAAAATCGCAAATATTATGCGTTACAATGATGAATTTCTTAACAATTACTATCGCACGCAACTTTCTGAACAAGCAAAATTAAACGCTCAACTTGACGGTTTAGGTGATTTATCAAGTATTCTTAATGACTTGGAAGGAACAGGTATCGATGCTCAACTTTCAAAGTTTTATGAAGCATTAAACAATTTGAATAAATATCCTGCTGATTCAACTGCAAGAACAAATTTTATTGAAACAGCAAAAACTTTGACTTCTGTTTTGAACGGCAAATATACACAACTTCAGCAAAACACATCTGAGGCATTGGGTGATGGTGAGTCAATAGAAAGCTTGAAAAATTCAAAAATCTACGTTCAATATTCAGCTTTTAACAATAAGCTGGAAGAACTTGCAGCAGTAAACAAGGCTTTAATTTCAACTCAAACAGGGACGCTTGAAGCAAACAACTTGCTTGATAAACGTGATTTGATTTTGAATGATATAGCAAAATTCAGTGATATTACTGTAGAAGAAAAACATAACGGCGCTGTTAATGTTTATATTGGCGGTAATTCTGTTGTTGAGTGCGCTAAGGTTACAGGAAAATTGGAAATTGAAACCGCAACATCATATTGTGATAAACAAAATCCTCCAATCACTTATCCTGATGATTGGAAAGGTGAAAATGCAGTAATTAGTATTGTTAATCCTGAAACAAAAGAAGTTATAAGTGCAAATGCTAACGCAGACATTACATCAGGTACATTAGGCGGTTTGCTTCACTTCGCAACTGATACAGGCAATGGCGAAAACGGGATTAATGCAGGTACTGTAATGAATGGTTTGAACAAACTTGCGCAAACTATTGCAAATGTGTTCAATGATTTGAATACAAGAAACGGCGCTTATTGTATTGACCCTAATGACACAAGCAAATTAAAGGCTACTGATGCGGACAATTTAATTTTTGTAGGGCCTGATGGAAAAACAGCAACAGGAATTACTGCCGGAAATCTTCAAATAAATTCTGCTCTTTTAACAGAAGACGGCTGTTGGAAGCTTTCTTGCGCATATTTTGATAATGCTGCAAATTTTGATGAAAATGCTGTGGGTAACGCGCAAAACGTTGAAAGTATGATTGCTACAAGAAATGCTAAAAATGCTGATTTAAACAATACTTCTATTGAAGAATTCTATACAGCTTTAGTCGGCAAAGTAGCTTCTGCAGGAAGTAATATAAAATCATTGGCGGATACACAAGATCAGGTTGTTCAGTCAATTGAAAGTAAAATTAAAGATTCAACAGGCGTTGATTTAAATGAAGAATTAGTAGACTTAGTTAAGTATCAAACAGCATATCAAGCAGCCGCACAAGTTTTCAACACTTGTAACAACTGTCTTGATGTTCTTATGAATTTGGGAGGTTAGTTGAATGGTAAATAGAATTTCAACAAGCGGGAAATATTCTCAATTAGTTGCTGATATGCAAAAGCAACTCAATAGTTATAACAAACTTACTAAACAATTGGCTTCAGGAAGCAAAATTACAAATATTACGGATGATCCTATTGCGGCAGTTAATATTTTAAATACAAGTCGTCAATTAGGGCAGAATGATACTTTTTCTCAAAACGTAGAAATTGCTCAAAAAGAATTAAGCGCTTTGGATGATTTGATGGATTTGGCAAACGGTTATTTATCAAGCGCTTGGGATAAAGCTGTTCAAGCTAACAACCAAACTTATAGTGAAACATCCTTGAAGGCTTTGAAGGTTGAAATTGATGAATTAACAAAAACAATGGTGGATTTAGCGAATACAGAATATGATAATAACTATATTTTCTCTGGTGCTAACACTAAAACAATTCCTTATACAATGGATGATAACGGAGATATTATTTATAACGGAACTCCACACGATAATCCTGATTATATCAGACAAACAGAAGTTGCAGATGGCGTTTTTGAAGTAATTAATACAACCGGCGATAAAGTTTTTGGTTACTATAAAGCTCAAGCACAAGACGCTAACGGCAATAATTTGTTTACAGACGTTGACGGCAAAACTGTTGTAGAAACTGTTGATGCTCAAACCGGTGCAAAGAGTTATGCTTATGAAGACGGTACTGCATATACTGGTGATACGGCGGATTTGACTTCTAAGGAAGATTGTTCGGGTGTTATGGGAGCTTTGAAAAAACTAAGCAATTCTATTCAAAAAGTTTTGGATGGCAAAACAGAAGAAGGCTATAAAGAAATGAATTCTACTTTGGATATGTTTTCTAATTCTTTAACCCAAATTACAACCGAACAAACTAAGTTTGGCGGTGTTGCAAACAGATTGGAAATGACAAGTTCGACTTTGGAAACCAATAACGAAAACTTAACTGGTTATTTGTCAGAAATCAAGGATATTGATTTGACAACAGCGATTACAAACTGGATGCAAGCACAATACGCTTATCAGGCAAGCTTGCAAGTTACTTCAGCTTCTATGGGGATGAGTTTGTTGAATTATCTGTAAAAATTTTGTTAGCCTTCCTCACGGATGAAGAAGGCTAACGATAAATTGTCAGGCAATGCCTGACCTACTAAATCCTATTCATAATATTTGGTTATTCCCTCTCCGAGGGAGAGGGTTAGGGAGAGGGTTTTATAAAAAAATAAAAAAAACAAAAAATCTACAATTTTAATATACTTACCATTTTCAAGGACATTCTTATGTCCTTTTTTATTTTTTTTAGCGTACAGCTCTTGCTGGGCATTGTTCTTGATGTTTATAAGTTTAGGAGTTGAGGAGGAGTTATTAGTTGAAAAATTGAATGGTAGAAAAGTTGAAAAGTTTATTATAATTTTGTAAGTCGTGCTTCCAGTTCTTCAATTCTACGATTTTGAGTTTCTATCAATTGTTGTTGTTCGTCTACTTTCTTTGATAAAGAAGTCAAGTTGTCAACAACTTCACAAATTTTTGTATCAAGTTCTTTAATTGCGTTAATTACTGCGTAAAACATATCTTCTGTGCGAATTCTCAAATATCCGTCTTCACCCTCTGTTACAGCATCCGGAAATACTTTTTGCAAATCTTGTGCCATAACACCGACATGTGGAGTTTTTGCTTCGTCTTTTTTGAATGTGTAATGGAAGAAATCAAGCTTCTTAAGTTCCTCTAAACCTGCTGTATATGCTTCGCCTACATTCTTCAAGCGACGGTCAGATATAATAGTTTTATTGGAGTAATTATCACCGTTGCCATTCCACATAAATAAATTATTCTTACTTGCCCCTTGCGCTGGGCTCGTAGTACCGATATACCCCCAACCGTTTCCTGCCATTGATGTCCAAAGAGCAGCTCCTCCAGCACGTCTTGTACCTATAGCCGCAACATCTCCAACAATTAAATTGCCAGGGATGTATACAGTAGTCGCGTTATCACCAAGTACAATTTGATTGGGACTATCAGCTATAGCACCAGCTCCGATAGCTACAGAGTTATTCGCGTTTGCTCTTGCACCAGTACCAATTGCAATAGAGAAGAATATTTCACCTGCGGTTGTTGTAGCATTATTTCCGATTGCAATAGAGTCTCCTCCACCCGCATTAGCGTTACTTCCGATTGCAATAGAGTTTCCTCCACCCGCATTAGCTACATTTCCGATTGCAATACTACGGTCATTTACAGTATATGCAGAAGTTCCAATTGTAATAGAATTAGCACCATATGTACCCTCATGATTAGTAGGATTTTGCGACCCAATTGCAATTGAATCCTCCCCAAATGCACAAGCACCATTTCCAATTACAGTTACACCTTTATTATGTGCGAATACTCCATGACCAATAGCAGTAATTAAACTTGAAGCTTCATTGTTATAATCATGGCTGGCACCTAACGCAACAGAGTTGTTTGGAATCGTTTTATTTGATATCCCAACTCTACGATTTGCCGGATCAGCAGTAATACCTAATGGAGTTGCATTTCCATTACCAAAAGCAATATGAGAAGCAGTGTTACCGGAATCAATAAAAAGTCTGGTTGGAGCAGTTAAAGACGCAGGAGTCGAGGTTGCACCAATAATTACAGGCGCATTGTCATTCCCGTTTAAGTTATAAGCAATACTGCTATTCAAACCTGTGAACACCCAAGGACTGTCGCCAGAACCGGCGTTGCGCGCCATTTTTTTCGTAACCATTGGAGCTGTTGCGGCTGCCAAAATCGCAACAATTAGCAAAACTACCATCATTTCTAAAAGAGAAAATGCAGGTTTTAAATATCCATTAGTCTTTTTCACGTATAATCCTTCCATAATTACAAAAACATATTATCCTAGCAGTATTGTATTCATACAACAACATTGCGATTCTAGCACATATAATGTATAAATGCAACAAAGGAATGAAAAAACTATAGAATTTGCAAAAGTTGTAGGTGCCATGATTACTGAATTGCGCACCAATAAAAATCTTTCTATAAACAAATTTGCTCATGAATATGGCTTAGATGTTGGAAACACTAGTCGTATTGAAAAAGGTTCAATAGAAGTTAAACTTGTTACATTTTGGAAAATCGCAGAAGCATTAGAAATCTCACCTTCAAAACTGTTAAGAATAGTTGAATTGCGTTTGGGTAAAGAATTTCATTTTTATGAAGAATAATGGTAAGATGCGGTAAGTCTATTATTTATCACATCCTTTTATATTTGAATATTTACTGTTTTATTTCAAAAATTATTTCTTTTTTTCTTTATTGCAATACAAAAAGTTAAATAGTTGAATGGTGGAAAAGTTTATTTAATTACCTTCGTTCTTATATAAAAACTATGAGCGTTAGCGAATTTAAAGAACTATTCAACTATTAAACCTCTCATCTGTTCAACCAACACTTTCTCCCCAACTTCTAAACGTCTCCCCTTTCAAAATTATTCGTGTTATGATTTACATGTGATAACTAATTAGGAGTTCATTATGGCAAAAGATTGCAGTTTTGATGTTGTTTCAGAATTTGACCGTCAAGAGTTAGTTAATGCTGTTGACCAAGTAAAAAGAGATTTAACATCACGTTTTGATTTGAAAAATTCTAATTCTTCAATTGATTTGGAAGGCGAAAAGTCAATAACAATTACAACAAATGACGAAATGAAATTGAGAAATATTTACGATATTCTTCAATCAAAGCTTGTTAAACGCGGTTTGAGTATTAAGATTTTAGACGCTCAATCAATTGAAAACGCACTTGGTGGAAATGTTAGACAAGTTTTCAATTTGAAAAAAGGCTTAACTCAAGAATTAGCAAAAAAAATTGTTGCTGATATTAAAGACTCAAAATTAAAAGTTCAAGCTTCTATTCAAGGTGAACAAGTAAGAGTTTCAGGCAAAAGCAGAGATGATTTGCAGACTGTAATTCAGCTTTTGAGAAAGAATGAAGAAAAGTATGACGCTCCGTTGCAGTTTACGAACTATAGATAAAAAATTCTTTTAAGGTAATAGGGTAATAAGGTAATAAGAGATTTTAGATTATTTTTTAGAAAATGCGCTTAATAAACACAATTTAAAAATAAAAAGACTTAATACCACTTATTCCCTTATTACCTTATTACCCTATTACCATCGAACAACTTTCAACTTAAAAAACTGCTATATGTGTGAGAAAAGGGATTATATCATGCCAAACATAGAAAATACAATTGACCGTATTCAAGAATTGATTGAATCAAATGCAGAACAGCAACTTCGGGACGAACTTGCGACTTATCACTCTGCGGATTTGGCGGATATGTTTCAAAAATTAAAGCCCGAAGAACGCTTAGCGTGCATTACCCATATTGATGAAGAAAAAGCTGCTGATGTAATTGAATACCTGCCTCCTCAACTTCAAGTCGAGATTTTGGGTGATGTTGATAAAGGACTTGCGTCAAGACTGATTTCAAAACTCCCGCACGACGAAGCTGCGGACGTTTTGGGTGATATGGAAGAAGATGAATCACAAGCGTATTTGGATAAATTACCGCAAAAATTCTCTTCTGAAGTTCGAGAACTTTTGACATACAACGAAGATACGGCCGGTGGTATTATGACACCGCTTGTGCTTACGGTTTATGATAATATGACTGTAAGAGAAGCGCTGGATACCATTCGTATTAAAGCTGAAAAAGAAAATATGGAGCTTTATTACGTTTATGTTGTCGATAAAAACAACCATTTAGTGGGTGTTGCGTCATTAAGAAACTTAATCACTGCGCCAATGGATTTGAACATTTCGGATTTAATGTCGAAAGATTTGGTAAAAGTACATGTAGACGACTACCAAGACCACATTGCCGATATTTTTATGAAATATCAATTTAACGCTTTACCTGTTGTCGATTTGTACAACCACTTGAAAGGGATTGTTACTTGGGATGACGTTCAAGACATTGTAGAAGAAGAAACTACGGATGAAATCTTGACATCTTCCGGTATCGTAACCGATTTGGGCGATGAGGACGACGACCTTTTGACAGGTAGTTTAGCACACTCAATAAAAGCGCGTATTCCTTGGTTGTTCATTACTTTAATTGGAGAATTTATTGCAGTAACGATTACAAACAAGTATGATAAAACATTTACTGCACTTCCAATAATTGCGGCATTTATGCCATTACTTGCCGGATTGGGTGGTAACATCGGCACACAAAGTATCACACTTATGGTTCGTGGTATGTCAACAGGGCAAATTTCATTGAGTTCAGGTTGGCATCATATTATGCGTGAAACAATCACAGGACTCAGCATCGGGGTAATTTTCGGATTATTGGTAACTTTTGTAACTTGGGGCTGGCAACATAATTTAGAATTAGGCTTAATTGTCGGTATTGCGATGTCTTTGAATATGACAATTGCAACTATGATTGGAACTTGTACACCTTTAGTTTTAAAGAAAATGAAAATTGACCCTGCGGTTGCATCAGGGCCTGTAATTGCCACTACTATTGACGTTATTGGTTTGGCGGTTTATTTAACACTAGTTACTTGGTATTTAATCAACGTATAAGATTTTTGAAATGGAAGAAAAAAGATACAATCAATACAGTAAGCATTTAAAAGATAAATTTGGCGCAAAAGTTTATAAAATAACTTTAGATGCCGGTTTTTCCTGTCCAAATCGCGATGGTAAAATTTCTAATCGCGGTTGTATTTTCTGTGATGACGGCGGAAGCTTTTCACAAGCGCATTCAAATCTTTTAAGCATTGAAGAACAGGTTAAAGTCGGCGCAGAAACTTTAGCGAGGAGATTTAAAGCAAAAAAATTCATGTCTTATTTTCAAGCTTTTTCTAATACGTATAAACCCGTTAACGAATTGGAAAAAATTTATACCGCGTCTTTGACGCACCCTGATATTGTCGGACTTTCGATAGGTACGCGTCCGGATTGTGTGGATGATGATAAATTAAAACTGATTTCTTCGTTTACAAAAGATTATTACACTTGGGTTGAATACGGCTTGCAGAGCGTGCATGATAAGACTTTAAAAAAGATTAATCGCGGACATGATTACAAATGTTTTTTAGACGCGTATGAAAATACTAAAAAATATGGGATTAACACTTGCTTGCACGTCATTTTAAATTTATTTGAAAATCACGAAGAAATGATGGAAACTGCTAAAACTATTGCAAAACTTGAACCTGAAGGTGTTAAGATTCACATGCTTTGCGCTTTAGAAGGAACAGAACTTGCTGATATGTATAGAAAAGGCGAAATTGAATTTATGTCAGAAGATGAGTATGTGAATACAGTTTGTGATTTTTTGGAATATTTACCTCCTCAAACGACAATTCATCGCCTTGCCGGAAACGGTTTGAGGACAGAACTTGTAGCTCCTCGTTGGATTGGCAAAAAACTTGATTGCCTGAATAAAATTGATAGAGAATTTTTAAGACGTGATACAAGGCAGGGAAGTAAATTTTTAATTACTTAATTGATAATTAAGTAATAATTGTAGAAGCCATTAGCTCGAAAGCGGTTATAGGTAAGCCTCATCGCCTTTTATTTTTATAATACCCTCTCCCTAACCCTCCCCCGAGGGAGGGGACTATTAAGATGTAGAGTTGAGAGTGGAAAGTTATTTATATGGTGCAAAAAATTGCACCATACAATTTTTAGTTAAAACTATGTTCTATATTGAACTTGTTGTAATTGAAGGGAATAAGGTAATAAAGGAATAAGAGATTTTAGATTATTTTTTTAGAAAATGCGCTTAATAAACTCAATTTTAAAATTAAAAAACTTAAAACCACTTATTCCCTCATTACCCTATTACCTTTAAACAACTTTCAACTCCTTACAGCATACATCTGTAGGCTTTCGCATAGCTACTTCACAAACGCTTCCGCAATTGATTTATTATAATCAGGTCTTAAAATACCTTTTTCTGTAATAATACCTGCAATCAATTCGTGTGGAGTTACATCAAACCCAGGGTTAATTACATTAATACCTTCTGCGCAAATACGTTTACCGTTGATGTGTGTAACTTCTTCGTGCGAACGTTCTTCTATCGGAATTTCTGCCCCTGTTTTAATAGATGTATCAATTGTTGAAAGCGGAGCTGCAATATAGAAAGGAACATTGTGATATTTTGCAGCAATAGCAACAGTATAAGTTCCGATTTTGTTTGCGGTATCACCATTTGCAGCAATTCTATCAGCGCCAACTACAACCATATCAATCATACCTTTGCTCATAAAATAAGAGCACATTCCGTCTGTAATTAATGTTACAGGAATTCCGTCCATCGCAAGTTCAAATGTTGTAATTCTTGCACCCTGTTGGCGCGGACGAGTTTCATCTGCAAAAACTTGAATAGTGTTATCTTTTGCAAATGCTGAACGAACTACACCAAGCGCAGTGCCGTATCCAACAGTTGCCAATGCGCCAGCATTACAATGTGTAAGAATTGTAGCGCCTTTTGGTACAACTTCTGCACCATAATCACCGATTTTTTTATTGATTTCAATATCTTCATTTTCTAATTTAATTGCATTGGTTTTTAATTCTGCAATAATTCCGTTGATATCGGATTTAGAATTTCTGATAACTTCTTCTTGTTTTTCAACAGCCCACATCAAATTTACGGCAGTCGGACGTGAAGTTTTCATGTATTCGGCTTTTTCAAGCAACCAGTTTACAAACTCATCTCTTGATGTGATTTCTTTTGCGCCTTCTTGTGCAAACAAAATTACGCCATGTGCGCCGGCTATTCCGATAGCAGGTGCTCCACGAACTATCATGTTGCGGATAGCATTAAACATATCTTCGCCAGTCGTGATATTTACAAATTTATATTCATAAGGTACAACTGTTTGATCTACCATTTTTGAATACGTATCAACCCATTCGATTGTTTTTATTTTAGATTTAAATTCCATTGTTTTCTCCTTGGTTTGTTTTGCCATTCGTATAGTGAATGTAGGGTGCAATTTATTGCACCAATAACTTTATTTAATTTCAAAATCGACGCTTGTATTTTGATTATTTTCTTTTTTGATACCTGTAATAAGTTCGTAAACATAAGCTGTTACAAGTCCTGCAAATCCGTTAAACAATGCGCTTATACCGGCCATAAGAATCATAAGAAGAAGCATTACGATAAAAGAACCGAAGCTTCCCATAAAAAATCTTAAAAAACCTTGTGTATAAGAAGGTATAAGCCATCCTAAAAGCATACTAATTGGTGTGTAAACTACTGAAAATGCTATAAATGATACAAAACCGATAACAGCTCCAAATATACAACCTTCTCTTACGCTAATAATGCCAATTAATTCGTTTTGTTTAAGGTATGCAAGTACGAATGCGGACAAGCATAATATTAAAATCATAAAGCTTAAAAAGCTTATGTATGGTACGATTGTTATGAGTCCTAAAATAACGCCTGCAAAAGCGCTTAGGATTGATAATTGTTTTAAAAGTAGTAAGTTCATAGTTTTAACCCCACCCCCTAACCCCCTCCCTCAAGGGGCGGGGGAAAATACTTTATTCTGCTGAAATATATCCTCTCAAAGCCGTATACGCTGCTACATAAGGAGATGCCAAGTAGATAAATCCTTTTGTATTTCCCATTCTGCCTTGGAAGTTTCTGTTTTGTGTTGCTAAGCAAACTTCACCGTCGCCCAAGATTCCGGCATGAACACCAACACAAGGGCCACAACCGGGTGCTAAAATCGCTGCGTTTGCTTCTACAAAAATATCAATCAAACCTTCTTTTAAAGCTTGTTTAAATACATCTTTAGAAGCCGGAGAAATTAACATTCTAACATCAGGATGAACGGTTTTACCTTTCAAAATATTGGCAACAACTCTCAAATCTTCAATTCTGCCGTTAGTACAAGTTCCTACATAAACTTGGTCAACTTTAACATCCTTTAGTTCTTCTACGCGTTTTGTGTTATCAACTGTGTGTGGGCAAGAAACCGTATGTGGCACATCTTCTGCGTTAATATTAATAACTTTTTCATAAACGGCGTCTGAATCAGGTAATATTTGTCTGAATTTATCTTCTCTACCGCGTTCTTTTAAGAATTCTTTTGTTTTATCGTCTGCGATAAACAAACCGCATTTTGCACCTGCTTCTACTGCCATATTAGCAAGCGTAAATCTTTCTGACATTGTCATATTATCAATTGTGTCACCTGTAAATTCCAATGCCTTATAAGTTGCCCCGTCTGCGCCAATCATGCCGATAAGGTGAAGCATTAAATCTTTTGAACAAATACCTTCTTTGAATTTTCCTGTTACAATGATTTTGAATGTTGCAGGAACTTTCAACCAAGTTTTGCCAAGAGCCATCGCAACTGCAATGTCGGTAGAACCCATGCCTGTTGCAAACGCACCCAAAGCACCTGACGTACAAGTATGAGAATCGGCACCAACTAAAACTTCACCGGGGTTTACAAAAGTTTCAATTAATCTTTGGTGGCAAACACCTGCGCCAACATCTGAAAGTACAGCGCCATATTCCTTATGGAACTCTCTAAGCACCATGTGTGTGTTAGAAAGCTCTTTTCTCGGACTTGGTGAAGCGTGGTCAATGAATAATATAGTTCTCTCGGGATTATTTAGTTTAGATTTACCAAGTTTTTTAAATTCTTGAACCGTTAAAGGGCCAGTTCCGTCTTGAACTGCGGATACATCAACTTTTGAAATAACTAATTCTCCGGCGTGTACTTGTTTGCCTGCGTGTTCTGAAATAATCTTTTCTACTAATGTTAATCCCATACTCTAATCTCCTAAACTCGTTAATTATTTTAGCATAAAAAAAGTAATTAAAAATATGTAGGTGTATTTATGTTAAAATAATTGAAGTATAAATGGGTAAATATAACCTGCTTAAAATGGATTGCCACGGGCTAAACGCCCTCGCAATGACAGTACACTTGAAGGTCTGACGCCAAGTCATTGCGAGGAGCAACATCTAAAATTAGCGACGAAGCAATCCACAAAATCAGCTTTAATCGAGCATCGCAAGCGTATTCCCTCTCCAAGTTATGTAGGATGGGAAAAGTGATAACGATTCCCATCTTTTTAATATATTTCATCTTCATGTTACAATATATCAAAAGACTATGTTTTCTTTTATTGGAGATTCATGTATGAATACCTTTATTTCAGTTATAGCTTTGTGGATAATAGCTTTTTGTGCAATGGTATATCTGTATCGCAAACCAAAGAAAAGAATTGTACAGAAGTATGGAATACCATTGTTTCATTTTTCAGGAATGGAGTGTATAAATACAATTCCAATTCGAGGAAAAAAGATTGACATGGATTTTTACCCAGAATTTATTGTTATATCCGAATGTGACAAAGAATATATTTTAGATAAGAAGTTTGATGATTTCAAATTTCATGGTTCATATTTTACTTTGGTATTTGAATTTAAAATAAATGGGAAAGTTAAACAAATGTTATTAACAAGAAAACAAAAAAAGTTACTATATGATTTTTTTGATATTTATTAGAACGTAGTTTTTAATAATATAAAGGTGGGGACTACTGTTAAATTTAGTAAACATCGCAAGCACATCCCCTCGCCCCTTGTGGGAGAGGGAAAGGGTGAGGGGGAAAATGATTCAAAAAAAACAAATATTATTATTCACAATAATTTTTCTAATCTGTCTTACACTTTCTTGTCTTTCCGTAAACTACGATTACGACTTTTTCGCGCGTTTAATCGTCGGTGAACGCTTTATTGAACAAGGTATTTTACCTTTCAAAGACTTCTTGTCATACACGCCGACTCATCCTTGGTATGACCATGAATGGGGATCAGGCGTTGTATTTTATTTATTTTTAAAATACTTTGGCGCATTTGGAACGATTTTTCTTCAAACAATTCTGATGTTCGGAACTTCAATTTTTGTAATCAAAACTCAAAAGTTCCAAAAACCGAAATATCCTACGTCATTACTATTCATAACCGTATTTTTAGCTTTGTTTTATCACGTTAATTCTTCAGGTATTCGTTGCCATTTGTTTAGTTTTTTCTTCTTTAGCTTATTCCTATACCTAATGGAAAAATTAAGAAAAAATTATGCAACTAACGCGATTTGGATAATTCCGCCTGCTGTGATTATTTGGAATAATCTTCATGGTGGAGTTGTATCAGGTTTAGGTTTGATATTTATGTATATGATAGGGATGATTTTAAGCAAAAAGCCTTGGAAAAAGTATTTCGCTTTGCTTGCAATTTCAACACCGCTGTTAATCGTAAATCCTTATGGATATAAATATTTAGGATTTTTGCTATCTGCTACAACAATGCATAGAAAATATATTGTTGAATGGTGGAGCTTCTTGGCAGCACGCCATTTCTGGTACTATTTGCTACCAAGCCTTTATGGAATATTCGCTTTTGGTGTAAGTTTGATTGGAAAAAAGAAAATTGATATAACTAAAACTATAGTTTTAGCGGTAACTCTTTATTCAGGTTTAGCACATGTTAAATTGCTTTCACTAACTCTGATTGTCTCAGTATCTCTTTGCTATAGTGATATTATGGTGCTAATTCTTAGATTGAAGAAATTTGTTGTACGTCTAAAAATTCCTTGCAAAAATTTATTGAAAATTTTGGAAAAAGCGCTTTATCCTGCCGTTTTAGTTTGTACGCTTTTAGCTGTTCCATTTTCTTCACCAATGTATCCAAGATGTGATTTATATAAATATCCGCTTTATGAAACAGAATTTCTAATGATTAATAACATCAAAGGTAATATTGTTGTTCCATTTGGACTTGGAAGCTATGTTTCTTACAAACTTTATCCGAATAATTTAATTTTTATGGATGGAAGGTATGAAGAAGTTTATAATGATAAAGAATTCCTAATGCTTAGGGATTTTTGGCTCGCAGAAGATAATTGGCAGGATATTTTAAATAATTATCCGACAGAAATTCTTATGCCTAATAAAGATGTTGCGATTTGTGAAATCCTTGATAAAGACCCAAATTGGGTACATATTTTTGATGGACGAATTTGTGCAATCTATGTAAAAAAAGAAAATGTAAAAAAATCATATCTTGAACCGGAATACGGAATTGATTATTATAAAAGAACAATGTTTTGTGGTAAAACTTTTGGAAAACATTTAAAAATGTATAATAAAAAATCAGAAGAAGTAAAAACAAAGGCAGGAGCTAATGACTAATCCTTTAAAATATACTTGTTTATTTGGCGGTGGCGCAATTCGAGGAATGGCGTATATTGGAACAATTAGAGCGTTGGAAGAGCTTGGAATTGAATATGATATAATTGGCGGTTCTTCAGTTGGTTCTGTTATAGCTTCTCTTGTTGCTTGTGGTTATAAGTCTTATGAATTAGAAAATATTTTTATGAAGGTTAATTTTGACCTCTTTAAAGATATTCATTTGGGCTTCGGTAAGGCTTTTGCTCTATCTAAAGGTGAGATTTTTCAAGATTGGTTGAATGAGCTTTTGTCTAAAAAAGTCGAAAATGTGCGAGGACGTAATATTAATTTTGAAGATTTAGAAAAGAAGCTGATTATTATAACTACAAACTTGACGAAGTTTGCTTCTCAAGAATTTTCCAAAAATGTTACACCAAAATTTGAAATTGCACAAGCAATCAAAATTTCTTCCAGCATGCCAGGGCTTATGGCACCTTATAAATATGAGGATTCTTTTCTTGTAGACGGAGACTTGCAGAAGGCGTCTCCTATGTGGAAATTGTCTGAAAATTTAGATAATTCAGAAAGCCGAATCTTGGAATTCCGTTTGGAAGGCGATTACAGCAAGGATGAAGCAAACCCGATTTCCTTTATTAATACAATTTACAGCTGTGTAACGGATGTTGCTACGGATTTTGTAACCGAAATGTTTGGTTCAAATGACCGTTACGATTGTGTAAGAATTGATACGGGTGATGTATTTTTTGCAGATTTTAATTTAAACAAAGATGCCAGACGCAATTTGATAAATGTTGGTTATGAACAAACAATGGCTTACTTTAAGAAATTTTTGCCACAAAAAAAACAAAAATTGGTTGAAGTTTATTCGTTAATTTCCACTTATCTAAAAAAAGCTGAAAAAGGTTTGAAGGCTAATAATGTAGAGGAAGTTCAATGGTGGTTCGGAGATATTTTTACAGCTCTTTGTGAAAATAAAGAAATTGTTGACCCGACAATTTACGCTAAGATAAAACAAATGAAGGATGATTTAGTTAAGGCGACTTCTACGATTTTATTCTTTCATACGTGTTTTAAAGGCGCAAAACGACTGGATTTACAGATGAAAGATGTAATTCTTGCAGTTGATACGCGAGTAGCTGATTTAAAATTGTATTTGCAAAAAATATAGATTCAATCATAGAGGCTTGTTTTAATTCTGCAAATTGCTTTATTTTTCTTTACGTTTCTGTAAAAAACTGTTTTACTCATGGTAAAATCAAACTATGGCAAATGGTCAGATTTTTAAAATACATTCAGATTTTTACTATGTGAACTCTAATGGGCAAGAATATGAGTGCAAAATTCGCGAAGTTTTAAAAAAACAAAAGCAAAGAATTTTCGTGGGTGATTTTGTCGAGTTTAACAATGGTGCTATCGAAAGAATCTTGCCACGAAAAAACTATATCACCCGTCCAACTGTTGCAAACATTGATAGAGTAATTATTATTTCTGCTGTTAAAGAGCCTGAATTGAATTTTACTCAATTGAACAGATATATCAGTTTTGCCAAATATCATAATCTTGAAGCTGTTCTTTGTTTCAACAAAAACGACCTTTCAAATGACGACAAAACGATAGAAAAAGTTTTTTCAATTTATCAACCTCTTGGTTACGATATTTTATTCACTTCAGCTTTAGAAGGATTTGGAATAGAAGAGTTTAAAGAAATTTTATCTGGAAAAACCTCTGTACTTTGCGGTTCATCAGGTGTTGGAAAATCAAGTTTGATTAATGCGGTTTGCCCTGATTTGAATTTGCGCACAAAAGAAATCAGTGAAAAAACTCAACGTGGAACGCATACAACAAGACATTGTGAAATAATTCCGATTGATGAAAATTCCAGAATTGTTGACACTCCGGGGTTTAGCAATTTGAAATTTGATTTTCTAATGCCGAACGAAGTTGACTTACTTTTCCCTGAAATTGCGCAATACAAAGAATATTGTAAATTTCAAGATTGTTTGCATTTAACGGAAACAGGTTGTTGTGTAAAAGAGCATTTTGATAAAATTGATGAAACACGTTATCAAAGCTATTGCGAATTTGTTGCAGAGGCTCAAGAATATAAAGAGCGCGTAAAATATCAAGGTGTTAAGACAGAAAGCACTCATAAACAACAACATAATAAAACAGCTGTGAAAATTAGTTCTCGCAAAAGAGAGAGCGCAAGAAACACATTAAAACAAAATATTTATAAGGACATTGAAGATGAAGGAATTAATTAATTTAGTAAACGAACATTTAGACGAATATTTACAAATCGTATATCCTGAGGATATTTTTAAAGCTATGAAGTATACGCTAATGTTGCCGGGGAAACGCTTAAGACCTGTAATGTGTTTAGAAACTGCTCGAATTTTAGGCGCAGATATAAAAAAAGCACTTCCTTCTGCTTGTGCAATTGAGATGTTGCACGTACAAAGTCTTATACACGATGATTTACCTTGCATGGATAACGATGATTTCAGACGCGGAAAACCATCTAACCATAAAGTTTTCGGAGAGGCTAACGCTGTTTTAGCCGGTGATGCGCTTTTAACGTTCGCTCCTCAGCTTATTATTGAAAAATCAAAAGATTTGCTTTCAATGACACAGATTGTAAGAATTTTACATGAATACACAAAATTTGCAGGTGCTTACGGGCTTATTGCAGGACAAGTAGTTGACATTGAATCTGAAGGTGGAAAACTTGTTAAATCGCCGAAGGAAACATTAGATTTTATTCATTTGAATAAAACTGCCGTATTATTCAGATTAGCAGTAAGAATCGGTGCTATTGTTGCCGGAGCGGATGATGCTACTCTCAATGAATTTGATGATTTTGCAAAGAAATTTGGTTTGGCATTCCAAATTTATGACGACATTATGGACGAAGTTTCTTCCTTTGAAGAACTGGGCAAGACCGTTGGCAAGGATAAAAACTCCGGAAAGCTTACGTACGTTTCATTGTACGGATTAGAAGAGGCTAAACACAAATTCAACTACCTAATTCGCGAATGTTATGGTATAATTGAAAAGTACAATTCTGATATTTTCAAAGAGATATTAGATAAATTAGAGAATAGGGTTGGGGATTAATGGATTTATCACAAATTTACGGTACAGGCTACGAAGTCATTTTAGTCGCTTTTTCAGGCATTGTAACCGCGCAGATTATTAAATGTTTTTTGCATCTTATTATAAAAAGAAATTTAGATTTAAGATTGTTTACAACAACCGGTGGCATGCCAAGTTCACATTCTGCGGGTGTGATGGGACTTTCTACTGCTGTAGGACTAATTAAAGGATTTAGCTCTATAGAATTTGCAATTGCGTTGGGCTATGCTTTCATTGTTATGTATGATGCAGCAGGTGTAAGACGCGCCGCAGGCAAACAGGCAGCTTGTTTGAATAAAATTATTATGGATTTGTATAAACAAGATTTACAAGAAGCCGGCGGAAAATTAAAAGAACTTTTAGGGCATACGCCAATGCAAGTTTTTGTCGGTGCAATTTACGGTATTTTGTATGCCATTTTAATGCATCATCTGTTAGGTTAAAAACAAAAAGGCCGTGTTTTACTACACGGCTTAAAATTTGGGGTAAAATTCAGGTATATTTTTGAGTCTATACCTCTATAAAGAGTCTGCGCCCAACAATATTAGGCTGATTATTATAATATCCGGCGAAATATCCACCGGCAACAGGTCTGTTTTGACCATAATTCATAAAAGGGTTACTTGAAACAAACGGATTTCCACTTGATTGCGAAAAAGGATTTGTAGAACGCTTTGTTTGCGTAACAGCTCCGGTTTGCACAAGTGGATTTGATGTAAGCACTCTTGATAATAAATTTACTATTTCAGCCATATTGTTTCACCTTTCTATATGGTGTTTAATGATTTATTTTCAGTTGTCAATTATTTTATCGACATATTTTTTCAAAACTTTATTTAAAATTAAAAAACATCAACCAAATGTATTATTTATGTTTTATAAAAATTGAAACTCAGAATGACGGATATCGTAAATTCTAATGTCAAATTGTTATGAACTCTATTTGCGCGAAAGTTTCAGCTTTTTAAATAAACTTCTGACTTTGTATTTTACAAATATTATTGTATGATTGATTTATGAACAATGTTGCAAAAATCGGTTTTTGGGGTTATCCTGCCCCTGATATATTAAAAAAAGTCAAATCAGATTATCCTGACGCAGAATGGATTGATTTGGATATTGATTTTAACTATCCTAAAACAAATATTTTACCGGAATCATATTGTAAAATTATTAGAAACATAATTGACAATACTATGTATTTAAAACCGGATTTAATTATTGCACCAATCGGCAAAGATAAATGTGATAGTGGCTGGTTTGCATCAAAAATTCTTGCAGATATGGGATTTAATGTTATACAAACAATTTTTGAAAAACTTGAGCCAAAACGAGAATTAAAAATCAGTACAAGTAATTTACCTTTATATGACAAAATAACGATGATAACGGGCGATATAATTACTCCTCAAAATCATGGTGATTTAATCCAAATTCCGGCAGAATTCGGTTTTTGGGGAGTTCCGCCTAACGATTTAGAAATTCTAAAATTATTTCCGAATACAACTCATGTTTATGGCTGGACTCGATGCGTAGAGGCAGGAACTCCGGCAGATTTGGATTTAGAAATGTTTGTTGAAGAAAATGTGCCGACTGTATTTTATGCGCAGGCTTTCTGTGCAAAATCACAGCTTGCAAAATATTTAGCCGACAAATATAACGGACTTTATATTGATATAGATGATTATGCTTCAAATTCAATTCGAGCTAAAGTAGAAGCCTTTTTAAGATTGAGATAAGATTATTTTTTTAAGCGTCAAATGATTGCTTCGTCGCCCCAACACCCTCTCCCGCCTCCGGCACCCTCTCCATGTAGAATTGAAAAAGGGAGAGGGGCGCGAGACTTGCTAGTTTGGATGTCATAAGCGTATTCCCTCTCTTGACGCATCTCACATTATCCCCTCTCCTATGGAGAGGGCTAGGGAGAGGGTATTATAAAAATATTAACAATCGCTCGTAAATTAAAATTTTTACGAAAAGCAAATAACACCCTCTCCCGCCTCCGGCACCCTCTCCATGTAAAATTGAAGAAGGAGAGGGACGCAAGACTCGTTTATTTGAACGTCATAAGCGTATCCCCTCTCTTGACGCATCTCACATTATCCCCTCTCCTATGGAGAGGGCTAGGGAGAGGGTATTATAAATACATTAACAATCACTCGTAAATTAAAATTTTTACGAAAAGTAAATAACACCCTCTCAAGAATTTCTAAATTCAAGGACTAAATCAATTAAAAATTTTTACGCCCTTTCATTAAGAAATTCTATCTCTCCGAAGGAGAGAGTTATAATTGTTACAATTCCTTAATATTCTACTCCAAAATTTTTATATTGTTTTAGACTTTATTTTTTATTCTATTTTAGAATTTTTTATAAAAATTATTATTGACAGTAGTGAGGGGCGAGGAGAGGAAAATATGATTAATATCAACTAATAATATCGCCATGTTTTCATTGTTTATGATAGAATTTGCTTATAAAGATTTAATTAGCAAGGAGACGTATTATGAAAATGTCAAAATTATTTGTTCAGACTTTGAGGGAATTTCCTTCTGATGCTGAAGTAATATCACATAAAATGCTTGTAAGAGCAGGATATATAAGAAAATTAACAAGCGGTGTTTACAACTATTTGCCACTAATGTGGAGAGTTTTAAAGAAAATTGAAAACATTGTAAGAGAAGAAATGGATAACGCAGGCGCTCAAGAACTTCTTATGCCATTTGTTCAACCTAAAGAACTTTGGGAAGAATCAGGCAGATGGAATGCATACGGTAAAGAGCTTATGCGTTTAAGAGACAGACACAACCGCGAAATGTGTCTTGGACCAACTCACGAAGAAATCATAACTTCAATTGCTCGTGAAGGTATCAAATCTTACAAACAATTGCCTGTAAACTTATACCAAATTCAATCCAAATTCAGAGATGAAGTTCGTCCTCGTTTCGGACTTTTAAGAGGTAGAGAATTCATTATGAAGGATGCTTACAGCTTTGATACTTCTCAAGAAGGCTTAGAAAAAGAGTATGAAAATATGGCGCAAGCTTACACAAGAATTTTCAAACGTTGCGGACTTAATACAAAAATGGTTCAATCAGATTCCGGAGCAATAGGCGGAAGCGTAAGCCACGAATTTATGGTAATTACAGACACTGATGCAGGCGAAAACGACGTATTCTATTGTGATGATTGCGATTATTCAGCAAATTCAAATCACGCTGTTTCAAAATTACAACCGGCAGAAGTTGTTGGCAAATTTGAAAAAGCTGAAATTGTTGATACGCCAAATACTCATTCAATTGAAGAATTGTGTGATTTCTTAAAAATCCCTGCAATAATTATTGTAAAATCACTTCTTTATATTGTTGATAAAAAGCCTGTTTTAGCATTAATCAGAGGTGATAAACAAGTTGAAGAAACAAAACTTATGAACGCTGTTGGCGGTATGGATATTAGAATTGCAACCGCAGGCGAAATTGAAGAAATGATGGCAGAAAACGGTTTTGATGCAGAACGTGGATTTATCGGACCAAAAGGTTTAAAAAAATATGGCGAATACGATGTTCAAATCGTAGCTGATGAAACTGTTAAAGAATTGAAAAACTTTGTTGTCGGAGTAAACAAAAAAGATGCTCACATGGTAGGCGGAAATTGGGGTTCAGAAATCGAATTACCGGAAATCGTTACTGATATTCGTTTAGTTGAAGCCGGAGAACTTTGTCCTGAATGTGGAAAACCTCTAAAAGTTACAAGAGGTATTGAAGTTGGTAATATTTTCCAATTGGGTACAAAGTATTCTAAGCCAATGAACGCAGTTTATTTGGATACTGACGGCAAAGCAAAACCTTTTATTATGGGATGTTATGGTATTGGTATTTCAAGAACAGCAGCAGCTGCGGTTGAAGCTCACTATGATGAACACGGTATCAAGTGGCCTCTTGCAATTGCACCATACCACGCAGTGATTATTCCGGTAAGCACAAAAGATGAAACTCAGATGAAAGTTGCAAATGATTTATATGAAACATTAAGAAAACATGGTGTTGAAGCTGTTATTGATGATCGTGATGAACGTCCGGGGGTTAAATTCAAAGACGCAGATTTAATAGGTTTCCCTTATAGAATCACAGTTGGTAAAACTATTAGCGAAGGGCTTGTAGAATTTAAAGTAAGAGAAACAGAAGAAATTTCTAAAGTCAAACCGGAAGAAGCTGCAGAAGTTGTCGTTACAGCAGTTGAAGCGTTGAAATAATTAATAAATAGGGTTCAATTATATTGAACCCTATTTAATATAAAATTTTTCAACTTTTACAACTTTGCGCTACCGTCGTTTTTCATTTTCTCCAAGGCTTGTTTAGCACCGTCATAGTTGCGACAAAGCTTCACGACGAACTCAATTGATGCTTTATCCTGTTTTATCGCATCTTTTAGCTTGTAAATATCTGCTAATTGTAATTCTTTCGTATCACTATTTTCAAACAAATATTTCTTCAATAATTTTTGAGACTCAGAATCCATGCCGGCAATACCGTGTTTGAACGCAAACCAATTGTAGAAATGATAAATAAAATAATACTTATTAATCTCGCCTTTTGATAAAACAAACATTTCATCTGTTTTTAAAGCAGGTTTTTTACTTGTTGCTAATGAAAGATACATGGCTAAACTACCTTTTGCCGGATAAATAAAACCTTCATTTTCACCAATAGGATTAAGTAATTTAGAAGCCTTATCTATAAAAAAGACTTTTGTACCTTGTTTCTCTACGTATTTTAAAAGTTCTAGCGGTTCATAATTATATTTTTTCAGAAGCAAAACAATTTCTTCTTCAAGTTTTTGTTTTTCACAATCAGCTAAAGCGTTCAAATCAAGCGTACAACCAGCCAAATAATGACGTTTTCGTTTAGATTTATTTTTCACACCTAATGTCTTAGATAATTGATATTTCAAGATTTTTTCTTGTATAGATAAAATTCCGTATATTATTTTTTTAAGCATTTTGTTTTTCCATATTTTCTACTATCTTTCTAGCAGAATAGCATAAATCTTGTCTTTCGTCTCTAAGTTCTGCAACGTATTCTTTATTTACAATTGAGCAAATATAAAGGAACGAACTTGTAGAACAGTCAGAAACCAATTTTTCTAATGATTGCAAATCGTAGTTCTTGATAATTGGTGCTAATGTAGGGCGCATGTGTTTTAAATTTTGATTATCCAAAACTGTAGAAATTACGGCTTTATGTCCATATTCTTTGATTGCATTGTCAATGCCTAAAGCTTGAATATCTTTAGCAATTTCTTGGTTGTTTTGTGTAAGCGGATTCGTTACAGTATTTGATGTTACTTGTTTTGCAGGTTTAGTGTTTGTATCGTTTTGATGTCTAATAACTTGTGGTTCAGATTTTTGAGACACTTGTGTAACTGTTTGATGTTCTGGTGCTGAAATATTGGCAGTTGTTGTTTCTGTTTTAATTGTGTCTTTTTCTGTGTTTTTTTGAGCAACTTGTTCAACAGCTTTCTTTTCGTCAATCACTCTGACTTTTTCTGCCAATTCTTTGTATTCAGGCTTTTTAGCTAAACTTTCATTAACATCTTTTGTAACAACATCTCTATCTTCAAATTTTTGGGCATCCTCTTTCCATTGAGAAATAAATTCTGCTTTTTCATCCATTGTCATATTTGTGTTGTTCAAAGCACCTTGACCAATACCTTTTGCTGACGCTGTAAAGAAATCTTGATTTAAATATTCAGGAACATTTTCACCATTTTCAAACGCTTGACGTCTTTCCATATAACGAGTTTGATATTGTTGAACAGCGGTTGTTGATTTGTCAGCAACTGCTTCTGCTGTATATTCCTGTATTGTATTTGTAGAAGCTTTTTCTCCACGTTTGTATTGTGTTTTTAAAAGACCTTCTGTAAAATCCCAATCAGCCTTATCAGAAATTCTTGTTTTTTCAGCCTTATTAACTCTTGTTCTCTTAACAATTCTCAAGCCTTCTGTCATATCATCAGCCGGCAACATTGCAATAGCATTCAACCCTGTTTCAGAATCTTGTGTTGCAACTATATCATTAAAACGAGCTCTCATTGTTAAGCGATATTCTTCGCGTTTTTGTTTAATGTATGCAGCTCTATCTTTTTCTGGAATTTTAGCGATTTCTTTTTGCAAATTTGCTTCAAATTCTTTGTATTGCGCTTTTGCATACTCATCCATACGTTTTCTACGTTCTTTTACGTCAGCATTTTTAAAGTTTTTACCTAATTCTTCATTAATATCACCGGCTTTGAGTTCTAATTGTTTTTCATTGATACCGGCTTCTTCTGCTTCAACCTTTGTTTTTGCAGATTCAATTACAATTTCGGTATTGTCAGTTTGAACTGATTTACCATGTTTTTTCTGTAATTCGATAATTCTATCGATTTCGTGTTCAACTACAAGTAAAATTCTAACTTGTTTTTCCTCAGGCAATTCTTCAAATCTTTTTTTTAAATGTTCTGCAATGTGTCCAAATCTTCTTTTTAATCTTGCAAAATCAAGATTGTTTGCGCGACATTTGTTTTCAATTGATTGTCTTATTTGACCGGCTGTTCTTTGTGGTTGAGTTTGTTTTTGTGCATTCTTTGCGTCTTTATTTGTAATCGTTATACAGTCTTCATTTTTTTGTGTATTTTTTGTTTCTACAACAGAATTAGGTTTTGAGACAGCTTTTACAGGAGTTGATGACTTAACTTCTTTTGTGCCATTAACTCCTAAAGAATCTTTTATGAAATTTTCAATTCCACTTAATATATTCATAGCTATCCTCGATATATATATAAAGTATTCTTTGTATATAAAATTGCTATACTATTAAGATTTGTAAAGAGATATTTACATTTTGTACTGTTAGTTTAGTAGTAAAGCTTATTTCTTTTAACACCAGCTTTTTATTAACTATTTTTATTGCACCAAAATTGTCATGGACAGTAGTGTTCTCTTGAGTGAGTGTATAAAAAAAATTGTTAATGGAATAAAACAAAGTTATTGTTTATACCAAACCTCTTTGTTCTTGCACTTTTTCAACAGCTTTTTCTGTTACAATACCCATTCCAATAATATTGAATTTAGATATGTCTACTTCTTTTGCTGCAGCTAGCATTCCTGTATAAGAATTTGCGATTTTACCTAAGAACAATTGCTGAACGCAAGAAGAAGCATTTGAAAAATAGTTCATAGCCCAATTTTGAGTAGTTGTTCCGATTTCTCCGAATTTTTTAAATGCTTCTGTTGCAAAACCGAATTTAGATTCACCGGTTTGTTTTAAATATTCGGAAATGTTTACAGCACTTTGCAACGCTTGATTTTTTAATGTATAAATTTCAGAAGCTGTTAATCGAGCGTTGTCATTTTCTTTTGCTTGTTGAGTAGTTTCAACAGTGAATTGAGGTTGTTGAACAATTGAATTGTTATAAATTTCGTTGCTTTTGGCAGCTAATCTTGCTTGAGCAGCTTCAAATTCTTCTTTTGATTTTGTGTTAACAATTTCTGTAGTACCGGCTTTTTCTTCTCTTGGAGCTTTTAATTCAGCAGAAGGATTTTGAGCGATTGCAGAATAGTTACCGTTTGTAACTTCGTCTAATAATTTAACTAATTCTTCTTTAGGGATAGTTAAAGCTTCCGGATGTTCTTCAACGAATTCGTTAACTTGTTTTATTACGTCTCTATAGATTGGAAGTTTATGGGCATCTTTGTTCATTGTATCCAAGATAGCTTTTTTAGCTTCTTCGTTAATTACTGTATTAATTGCAGTACCTGAAATTTCACCGGCGGAAACTGCTACAAAATAATTATCTCTTTTTAGTTTTAAAGCTTTTTCTTCTTCTGTTAATACTTCGCCTTTAGCAATTTTTTCGTCGATTTTTGCTAAAGCTTCTTTGTTTTCGGTAAAGAATTTTGTTGCTTCATCATTTAATTCTTTGTGAGTTGCTGTTAAATTATCTTCTGATTTTTGAGCACTAATTTTTGCAACTCCTGCTGTAACATCTTTTTGAGCAGGAACATTGCCTTCAACGTCCGGTGTTGTTGCGAATTCTTCATAATCCTTCGTGCTCCAGCTGTTAGCCCATTCTGTACGAGCAGCTTGAGTATCAAAACTTGCTAAAGTTGCATCTAAACCTTTGATTCTATTGTCAGCCAAAAGTGAAGTGATAGCTTGCTTAAATACTGCTTTTTCGCTGTCTGGAGTATTGTTTAATAATTTACCAAAATCTTGTAATTGTTGTCTTAGGATGTTTTCTTTAGCTTGCGGAGTTTTAGCTGCTTTTAATTTTTTTACAAAGAATTCATTGAAATATCTTTGCAAATATTCTTTGATTTTAGCTTCTGGTAGTTCTGCAAATTTAATACCTTTTTTATCTAAGCCAAAGAATCTTTCCATACGAGCAGATAGGCTTTCACCAGATTGGTTTTCTTTGTATTTCTCAATAGAACTCCAACCTGTGCTAAGTGCTATGTAATACTTATTACCAAGTTTGCCGGCTTTTTCTAAATCAATTTTGCCGTCAACAATTGAATCTTTAATTGCAGTTTTCAAGCAATCTAAAACTTGTTTAATCTTGCTTTCATCTGCATTTTCGAATTGTTTTTCATTCATGCCGGAAATGCGATATAAAATTCCGCTATTTTTGATTTCAGAAGCTTTTAATCCATATTTTGAAAACTCTGCACACATTTTTTCTAACAATTCATCAAGTTTTGAGGTATTTTTCTTTTCATCAACAGAGGTATTGCCTTGGTTAGCTACTTCCATAATAGAGTTAGCAGGCTTTTTAGCATCAGCGCTTGTTGTACCAGCTACTGATTGATTAGAACAAATTTCACTTGTTTTAATTCCATCTATTGCCATCTTAAATACCTCATATATATAAAGTAAATAAAAGGCGGGTGATTTCAGTTGTTATAAAAATCTTAATAAAAGTTAATATTGTAAAGTTTTGTAAATGTTTTCTGAAAATCTGTTATTAAAATTTCAGAATGTGGAATTAGAAAAATATAGGTTAAAAGGGTTTTTAATCTCATGCTCTTAGAAAGGAGATTTTACAATGGAAATTTTAAATTTAGTTTTATTCGGATGTGTTTTCTACTTAGCACTTATTGGTATTCCAACAATTTGCGAAAAGAAACATTAATTCACAAGTCTTGAAAGTTTGCCGTCGGCAGTTTCGATTGCAAGCTTTTGAACTTCTGAATCGATATTAATAGAAGTAATATCGTACTCTTGGACTGTGTCTACAAACAGTTTCTCGAAGAGTACAAAGAATAGTTTTGCTTGGTTATTGCTTTTTTGCAATAACGCAAGCGTGTCGTTAATTATAAGGAGAGCTTCTTCCTGTCTTGAATTTGTAAGCATAAGTTTGGCAATAAAATATTTTGCAATTAAAGCAATCGTAAAAATTGCTGAATCTGTAGCGCGTATGAGTACGTCATTAAATATGACTTCAGCTTTTTTAGTAATACCGATTTTTGCATAAGAATTCGCTATTAACAAATCGCAAAATAGTTCTAGTTGCAATTGATGAATATCAGAAGTTAGTAATTTTGCTTGATAAATATTTTGCGCAAACATTTTATAATCGTCTGCGTGTTCAGAGAACTCTTGCAAAATTAAATAAATAACCTTTGCAAAAGGTGTTGCGTTTTCTGTATCAGAAACTGCGAATGTTTTGCCGTTCAAATAATCTCTAACTGCTAAAATTGCATTTTTATCCGGCAATTCTTCACCGAACGCAGTATTTATCGCATCCAAGAATTCGTCCAAATCATCATCCATTAGGAAAAGTTTTGCAAAGCCTACAAGCCTGAATGTTTCAAACAAGTGTTCAATAAAGAGTTTAATTGAAAAACCTGCAGGTTTAATTTTTTCAAGAATTTCCGGCTTAATAACTGCGAGTAAATCTTTCGCAACTTCCACACATTGTGCAAAATCACCAATATTGAACAATATTTCTATATTAACCAGCGATAGCAACAAAAATCTTGTATTAACCGCACCTTCTACTATTAGCGTAGGGTTTGGCATTCTTGACAGAATATTGTGTAATAATGGCAATGCTTCAGAGTAATTAGAAGATATCAAAGCGCCTTGCAACATTAAGTTTGATAGCTTAACGATTTTTTCATTATCATTTTCTTTGATTGCGTCCATTAGCAAGACATTTTCGATTGAATAAATTTTTGCCGGCGAATAATTGTACAAACTCATTAAAATATTTTGGAAAACTTCTTTCTTGTTGTTTTCAATATCTTCTTCCGAAATATTATTCTCAATGTGCTCAATTAAAGACAAAAATCCGAGACAGTTTTTCAAATACGCATCATAATCTCCACTTGCCATTGCCAATTGTGAATTTCGCCATAATAACAAATATTCTTCTTTGAAAAATCCGAGTTTGCCCATAATCAAGAGAACTAATGTATCATCGAGGTCTTTGCCGAGGTTTGCAAGAATATTTTTGCATAAAAATTCTTCAACCTGTTTTTTCAAAGATGATAATAAAACAGGCTTCAATAAGTTGTAATTGTTGATATAAACTACATTATTTGAAATATGTACAAATCCCATTTGCTCAAGGGTTTTAACGTTTTTAGCAATTTCTTTTATGCCAAGTTTTTCTAATGTTTTAAAATCCAATCTCGCACCCAAATAGACCGAATATGCTAAAAGCATTGAAGCGTCCATGTTTTTGCTCAAACCTTTCAGGCGAGCTTTTAATAAGGCTTCTAGGGAATTCGGCAAAACGATAGAATTTTTACTCTTTATCAAAAGTCGATTCTCAAAATTAATCAAAATATTTTTTTCAATCAGATATTTTAATGCATTTTGAAAATACAAGGTTGAACCGCTAAATTGTTCTTTTATTTTTTCAAAATAGAACGATTGGATAAAATCGCTCGCTTCTTCTTTGATATCTCCTAAAAGTTCACCAATTGTAGCTTTTTGAAGTACGAATTCTGTATAATCTGCGGTTCTCAAGAGCTTTTTGAATTTAGAATGCAGAGCAACCTCTGAATTTGTCGTAAATACAAAATTTACATTGATTTTTTTGAAATTATCAAAGTACAAATCCAGCGTTTGAATTGAGGTATCGTCCATAAATTCAAACCCTTCGATTAGGATTACTGTATTTTTTAAAGACGCTAAAAAGTCGCCAAAATCTTCCATATACGCAAATCTTGCATCTTCAGGAGTTGCGGCTTTTCGTGCTTTAGAAAAAATCAGGTTTTTTATCGCACTAAAACGTTTTACATCAAAATCATCAGGAATTAGAGTTTTACAAAGAGATAAGCCGTAAAAGTCTTTAAACAACTGTTCAAAAACACCCCAAGGCTTGTAATTCATCTCTTCTGTGCAAGTTGCGTGCAAAATTTGCATGCCTTTATTTTTGTAGAAATCAATTATTTCGGAGGTCGAAACTTCTAAATCTTTTTCCGCGCGGATTGAGATAATTTTGCTGTCATCCAACACTAATTTGTTGGTTGGCATTTTTTTAAAACTGCATTTTGCGTTTATGTCAAAAACCTTGAACGCATAAATATCATCAGTTTCTTGCTCTGCTTGCTTCTTAATTTCAGCCGGAGCTTTTGCAATCGGCGTTTCTTCGACTTCTCCAGAAGGCGGTAGTACATAGTTTGGCAACAACAACTCATAGAACATAAGTGTTGAGCCGTTTTTTTCGACAGTGTACAGCGAATCTGTTTTGTAGTCGTTATTTATGCTATCCCAAACGTATTGGTCTAGAATAATTTGCATACCTTTTAAATACTGGGCTTCGTCTTTTTTTATGTTCAACAATTTGACATTATTGTCAAGTGAAGTTTCATCCAATAATTCTTCTGACGTTTTTTTTACTATTGTCAAATTTAATCTTAGCGGAGTTCCAAGCTCTTTTATTACTTTTAAATTTAAATCTGCAAACGCGTTTGCCAATTTTATAGCAAGCCTTATTGCTTTGTTTGCTGAAGTTGGAAAAGAAAGCTCTTTATTTAAATTTATTACAAATGTATCGTTGTAAATTATAATTTTACCTTCAACCGATTTAATTTGAGCTACCAGCAAATTTCTTAATCTGAAATAAAACTTGGTAAATAATTCTTGCGAGCCTAAAACACGACGAATATTTTTTAATGCAGAAAATTTAATTACAATTGAGGCAAATTCATCCGTTTCGCATTCTTGATATGCAATACTTGTTCTTACCGGAAAACCGCATTTACATTTTTCTTGTGCGCTTGATACTTTGCGTCCGCATTTTGAACATTTTGTAAGAATTGTATACCCGCATTTATCACAAACGGGAGAATCGCTTAGGCTATGACAATTTGGGCACTCCAAAGCCAGTACCTTATGGCAATAAGGACATACAGTTGTATTCTCTTCTAACGTTTTATGACACTTAGGACATTCCATATATTAAATTATAGTCTAAAAAGTGAGTTTGTGCTATAATTTACATCAATAGGAGGATATATGACGTTTTTAGATGTACTAAAAGAACCTGCGATTCTAATTATTACGGCAACTTTTTTGTTTTTTATTATGACAGTCCTTCGTAACTACTCAAAAGTTGAAAAGAATTTAAATTCAGTATTAAAAGTTTTGACTTCGCTTAACAAAAAAGAACTTTCATATAGATTTCAAGAACTGGATAATCTTATGATGACAAATCCTTATACTTCTACAGTTTGGGAAGATTTTAGAAAAGCGTTGATATTTCCTGAAAAATTATTTGTAGCTTCACAAACTCAAAGTGCAGATTTTAAACCCGAAATTTATCTAACTGTTGATGCATCATACTTTTTTAACGAAGAAACTTTAGTCTATTCAAAAATTAATAATAAATTTATTCAAACGATGCCAACACTTTTAACAGGTTTGGGGCCATTTTTTACATTCTTAAAAATGGCGATTGCGTTTACACAAGTTAATTTTGCTGATGATTCTAACTTAACAAGTTCGTTTAACAGCTTGATTACAAACATTCAAATGGCAGCACTTTGCTCAGTATTTGCAGTTGGTTTTTCACTTTTGTTTATGCTGATTGAAAAAGTTATGTACAACAGAATGTGTAAAAAACATTGTTTGGCAATTCAAAAAGAATTTATCAGATTATTTGATGTTGTAACTAGTGAAAAGTTTTTGATTGATTTGGTTAAAGAATCAAAAAATCAAGGTCAGACAAATGAAAAACTTTTGAAAGCTTTGCCGGAGGAGTTTGCAAAATTTTTAACTAAGAGCCTGCAAGAAAATACAACGCCATATTTGGAAAATATTTTGTACAGCTTGAATAAACTCAATGAGACAATGGATAAAGGCTCTGGTGGTGGTGATGTTGTAGATAAACTATTCTAGGTCAATCATCTCCTTAAATAACAGTAAAACTAGGTTGAAAAAATGAGAATTCGTAGAAAAACAGAAGATTCAAATCAAGAAAATATATTTTGGGTAACAATGACTGACTTAATGACAGCATTGGTGCTAGTGTTTATCGTGCTGTTTTTCTATACATATATGACGGGATATATTGAAAAAATCCGTGGGCAAATGGAACAGAAAAAAGCTTCTGAAGCTTTGGAAGAAACTCTTAAAGCTCAGAATATTAACGCGAATATTGATGATGTTGCCGGTGTTGTAAAAATTTCTGACTTGGAGCTGTTTGATGTAAATAGCTATGAGTTGTCAGCAAAAGGTAAAAAATATTTGGACAAATTTGCGCCTGCATATTTGAATTCGATATTTTCTAATGGGTATTTGAACAACAATATAGAAAAAATTATTATTCAAGGTCATACAGATTCACAAACATTCAAGGGCAAATATTCTGCGGATGAACAGTACATGAAGAATATGGAACTGAGTTTAAAACGTGCTTATGCGGTTGCGAATTACATGACAAATACCCCATACAACAAATCCAACGGAAACCGCTTACGCAAAATGATTATTGTGGAAGGCGCAAGCTTCTCTACTCCGATTTTGGTCAATGGAAAAGAAGACTATAATAAAAGTAGAAGAGTGGAATTAAAAATTGTTATGCGAAAATAACTTTTGAATGTCTTTAGTGTATTCCCTCCCTTGATGGAAGAGTAAGGAGAGGGGATGATTAACTTTCTATTCTCATATGTAGAATGTGGAAAATTTTTGTTTAATTATTGTATTTATTCTATTCTGGGGCTATAATATTTTCATGAAGGACATTTGGGTATGAAGAGCAAGCTCTGGTCAACAATAATTGCATTATTTCTTTTAATTTGCCAAGCGGTAAGCGCTCAAGGGCTTTATTCAGAATACGTACCTCAAAAAAACGAAGTAATCTTCAACCAATCAATGTACAAAATTGATGTAATTGACCCGCAAGCAAGTACAAATGCCAAAGGAGCAAGCTACCCGGGATTGAGAGGAGCAAATCAACTGGTTGTTTATACTCCGTCTTTTGGATTTAGAACAAACACAAATGAATTTGGTACAGAAGCTATTGTAACAGGAGATACGGTTACGGCTTTAAGTGGTGCAGATTCTTTAATACCTGCTAACGGTGTTGTAATTAGCGGGCATGGTCAAGCAAAAAAATGGATTAATGAAAACGTAATGGTAGGTGCGAAAATATACATTAATCCTGAAAAAAAGATTATCACCTCCTACATAACTTCTGATACGTTTTTGTATTCTGCAAGAGAACGTATTAAAGAAGTTCAGAATATGATGCTTTATTATACTCAAAATTGTGCTAATTATAACCAAAAACGCACATCACAAAATATTGATAAAGCAAATGATTTGATAGATAAAGCGGTTAAGAACGGAGAAAATTCACAAAAATACGCTTCTAAAGCCATTGAATATGCGAATTTAGCGATGTCTACAGTAATTCCTTATGATTCAGGTGAATTAAAAGGGGTGTGGATAAGACCAACTTATTTTAGCGAAGATGAAATTATTAAAACCATAGATAAAATATATGATGCAGGAATTGATAATATTTTCTTAGAAACTTATTATCACGGTAAAACAATTTTTCCTTCTCAAACAATGACAAAATATGGTTTTATCAGGCAGAATGAAGATTATGTCGGTTTTGACCCGCTTAGAATTTGGATAAATGAAGCGCATAAACGTGGAATTAAAGTTCATATTTGGTTTGAGACTTTTTATGTAGGTAATAAACCGCCGGAAACAAATGCGGGTTATATTTTGGCTAAAAAACCGGAATGGGCAAATTACCAAAAGAAAAATGCGGATTCAGATACGATAGCTTATTCAGTATCTGAACACAACGGATATTTTATTGACCCTGCAAATCCAGAAGTTCAAAATTTCTTATATGAATTACTTTGTGAAATTATTACAAGATACAAGCCGGACGGAATAAATTTGGATTACATCAGATATCCGCAATCATTGGATACGATTTATTCAAACTATGATATGTCAAACTGGGGTTATACAAAGTACGCTCGTGATGAATTCTTTAAAATGTACGGAGTTGATCCGATTGAATTGAAATATACTGACCCATTATGGTTTCAATGGCGTGCATATCGTTGCAACAAGGTTACAAGCTTCGTAAGAAGAGTAAGTGTACTTTGCAGATTTAACAAAATTCAAATTACGACTGTAATTTTCCCAAACAGAAATCTTGCACTTAATACAAAAATGCAAGACTGGAAAACATGGTCAATGAATAATTTTGTGGACGGATTTACACCACTATTCTTGACATGTAATGATATGACTGCAATTAATCTTATGGAAGAAATTTTAAGAAACAAATCTGCAAGTACAAAATTATATGCAGGCTTGTTTGTAACATTCATGAACGGTTCTTCTGCTGATTTAATGAAACAAATTCACGCGGCAAGAAAATATTGTTTAAATGGTTTAATTATTTTTGATTATGCGCATTTAACGGATTATTATGTAGATACTTTAACAGAAAGTGTGTTTAAGCCTAATAAAAAAGAGGTCGTAATTACTGACACCGCAAGACCTCAACAGGCGAAATACAACACAAGAAGCAAGTGTAGAGGAGACTAATTTGACTGAGGAAACTAAAAAAAGAGCTTTTTTAGGAATTTGGTTTGATTGTTGCCACGTTTATGGCAGGCTCTACAAAAATCAAGCAGGAACGATGTATGTTGGAAGATGTCCGAAATGCTTGCGTCCGATTAATGTAAAAATAGGCGGTGAAGGAACGAATAGGAGGTTTTTCCGTGGCAGTTAATTTAGAAGATTTAAGAAAAGAAAACGAAGTTTTAGATATATTTTGTAATTTGGTTTCAATCCCATCTCCATCTTTAAAAGAAGAAAAAGTTATCGAGTGGATTCTTGATTTTTGTAAGAAAAACGGGATTGACGGTAAAAAAGACAATTATGGAAATATTTATATTCATGTTCCGGCAACTGATGAAACCAAAGAACCTATAATGCTATCTTCTCACATGGACGTAGTTGGCGACGATAGTCCTGTTAATATTTTCTTGGACGGTGATTTTATCAAAGCAGAAGGCAGAACGCTGGGTGCAGATGATAAAGTTGGTGTTGCTTGTGCGTTGAAGCTTGCTAAAGACCTTGTAAATGCAAATTCGAACAATGGGTTAACCCCACCCCCTACCCCCCTCCCTCAAGGGGCGGGGGAATCCTATGCGCATGGTGGACTTGAAATTACATTCACACGTGATGAAGAAACCGGCATGAGTGGTATTGAACACGTAGAATTTGATAAGATTTTATCAAAATACGTTTTGGTTTGTGATGCGGATAAATTAGGTCAATTGCAGATTTCAGGCGCAAGCTATACAAATGCTAAAATTACTGTTCGCGGTTTAAAAGGCGGTCATTCAGGTATTGATATTGGAGATAAAACAAGACTGAATGCAGCAAAGCTTATAGCGGAACTTCTTGCAGAATTTCCACAAGGCGCATATTATACCGATGAAACAGGGGTTATAACTTCTTGTAATTTAGGTGCAATTGTAGCAGGCGGTGTTCAAAACTCTGTTGCAAATCTTGTAGAAAAAGGGGTTAAAACTAACGATTATATTACTGAAATAATGAAAAAGACTTCTACAAATATTATTAATACTCTTGGTATGGCATCTTATTCAATCAGAAGCGCAAGTGTAGCTAAAGAAGAAGAATTAAAAGCATTGATGCAATCAATTGTTGATAAATTTAATGAAAAATACAAAGATTTAGCAGAAGCGAAAATTGAATTTGAAGTTCATTTGTTAGCTTTTGAAAAAGCCGATGACGATAGGATTGAAATTGCGCATACAAAAGCATGTGAAAGAGCTGGAATTGAAAACGATATATCATCCTTCCATGCAGGTGCAGAAACTCATATCTATTGCCATAACAAGAATTCTAAAGGCGAAACATTTATGCCATCGCTTTTAGGTTTAGCAGATGTTTATAATATGCACTCAGCAGCTGAAAAAGTGGACTATAAGACCTTAATCAAAGGCTACGAAGTTATTAGAAATACATTTGAAGAATTTAATAAATAGACAATTGTTAAATAGATTATTTTAGCTTAATGTATTTTGAGGTTTACAATTCTTAAAACTAATAGCAAAAAAAAAAATTAGGGGTTTTATAACAAGAGAAAAACAACAAAAAGGAGTCCAAAATGAGCATTAAACCTATTAAATTCTTAAAAGCTATGTATTATGCAAATAGACCATTAGAAGCTAAATTGCCAAAACAAATGGTAAAGTTGCCAATGGATATGGAAGATGCAATGTATAATAAAATTGCATCACAAATGCCAAAATTAGAGTATGCTGCGAAATCTGCAAATTCCCCAATTACATTTGCGCAAAAAGGTCAATCTACTCTTATGAATTTTGGTCCATTTACAACAGTTTTAGACAACAGCTCTACACAGTCTAAAATTGCAGAACAAATGTATTCACATATTAATCAAGTTATTAAATAGTTCAAAAATAATTAAAATAGGGCGTATAAGCTGTAAATTATGCGCCCTATTTAATTGTCTATTTTGTTGCAAAAATTTAATTTATCACCTTGCTAATTGATTATGTTCAAACAAAATGATATATTAATAATAGAGCAGAAAATATTTTGAGGAGCTAATAATAATGAGTGAAGATATACAAATCAAAGAAGTAAATGGCGTTGATGTTGTGCAATATCAGCCAAAAGGTGTTTGTTGCAAATTAATGCAAATGCGTATTAAAGATAATATAATTCAAGATGTAGAATTTGTAGGCGGATGTAATGGTAATCTAAGTGGCATAGGTGTACTGATTAAAGGTATGAACATAAATGACATCATTCCAAAGCTTGGCGGTTTGCATTGCGGAAGTCGTCCGACAAGCTGTCCTGATCAATTAACAAAAGGCATTGAAGCATATTTGAAAGCTAAAAGCGAAGTCAAAGTTTAGTAATCTTGAGAGATATTTTATTATTACAATTCTTAATAAACATTGGCATAATTTCTTTTTTACGTTTTAATATACGTGTGTATTGTTAAAAAAGGAATCTATTATGTTGAGTATTAATGCAATTGGAAATGTTAATTTTGTTTCAAGACCTGCTTTTAAAGCTACAAAAAAACTTGATCCACAAGAAAACTTTGAAGACGTTAATTTGCAAGGAATAGACGCACTTGCAAGCTATAACACAACTTTATTAAACAATTTAAAAATTTTGGATGTAACTCCACTTCCATTAATACATAATCCGGAAGAAAAATTTGAAGGTGAAGAAATTTATACTTCAAAAGGTGAGCTGTACTCTATTACAAAAGATATGGGTGGAGCAAAATTTATATTTAAACCGGCAGAAGATGAGGATGAATTGGATACAATTACTGTCGTAGACAAAAAATCAGGTAAAATTTTAAGTAAACAACTTGATTCTAAAGATGAAGATGCTGTAATTAGTCGTGTGTACGAATACTCTCCAATAAATGGAAAAGAACTCAAATATACTAGATATGAAGACGGAGAGGCTGTTTATGCTCAGAAACATATCATGTCTCATGGTAAGGATGAATATGTTAATTATGATATTAAAAATAAAACATATTGCATAGATAAAGAAGGTAAAAACTTTTATAGTTCTGTTGATTTTAACCAAGATAAAGTTCTAACTGCTTTTTGGCAAGAAAAAACAAGAGGGCTTAATACTCAAACAATAAGTGCTAATTTATACAATGGTGCTATTTTGTCTTTAGAAAAAACAGAAAAAACTACTATGCCTAATAATATTAATGTAGAGGCACTTAAAGATTCTAGACTTAATCCGGCACCAAGGTTTGAAATTGAAAGAGACTATAAAGGTTTAGAAGGCGAAAAAACTTATTATTCAAATGGTGCTTTAGAAACAAATAATATTAATAACGGCGAAGCTATTGCGCACTTTACTCCTGACGGAAATTTAGTGCAATTGGAACTTGAAAACAAAACTATCAAGTATGCACCAAATAGTGTTCAAGAAATTGAAGAACATCTGGATGATGGAACTGTTAAAACAACAAGCAGATGCAAAGATGAAGGTGTTTGTGTAAAAATAGAAAAAGACAATTTTACAAAAGAATTATGCTTAAGTGCACAAAATAAACCGACTTATTATTCCGAAAAAGAAGTTGATGAAAAAGGTGATTTTGTAAAATATAGCAGTTTTAGCTTTAACGAATTCGGAATGCTAAAAGATGCATATATAGATGATTAAAAGATTGTAGGTTGGGCTTTCAGCCCAACTTAACTATAAAGAGGTGAAAATGAGAAGAGTAACTTTAATTAAAGGCGACGGAATCGGGCCGGAAATAACAGATGCAGTAATTAAAATTATAAACGCAGTCGGAGTTGCAATCGACTGGGATATCCAGACTGCCGGTGCAGATGTGATTGAAGCAGAAGGTACGCCACTTCCACAGCGAGTTTTAGAATCTGTAAAACAAAACAAAGTTGCTCTAAAATCACCGGTTACAACGCCTATCGGCAAGGGTTTTCGTTCCGTAAATGTTCAGTTAAGAAAAGAATTGGACTTGTACGCCAATTTGCGTCCTTGCTATAATTTGCCGAATGTAAAAACTCGTTACGACAAAGTGGATATAGTTGTTGTTCGAGAAAATACAGAAGATTTGTATGCGGGAATTGAACGTCAAGTTGATGAAGATACTGCTGAAAGTATTAAAATCATTACAAGAATGGCCTCTGAAAGAATTGCAAAATTTGCGTTTGACTATGCTGTAAATAATAATCGCAAAGAGGTTTGTGTTGTTACGAAGGCGAATATTTGCAAACTTTCTGACGGATTGTTTTTAGGATGTGCAAGAAAGGTTGCAGAACAGTATCCGCAAATCAATTTCAGAGAAATTCTTGTTGATAATTGTTGTATGCAACTTGTTCAAAATCCTAATCAGTTTGATGTATTGTTGTTACCAAATCTTTATGGTGATATTGTTTCAGACTTGTGCGCAGGCTTGATTGGTGGACTGGGAATAGCACAAGGTGCTAATATTGGCAAAGATTATGCCGTGTTTGAGCCGGTGCATGGTTCCGCTCCTGATATTGCCGGCATGGATAAAGCAAACCCTACGGCAATGCTTATGTCAGCTATTGAGATGTTGAATTATATTGGCGAAAAAGAAGCTGCAATGAGAATAAAATTAGCATTATTTGCAACTTTGGACGCGAATATAAAAACTGCAGATTTAGGTGGCAACGCGACTTGTAGCGAATTTACTCTAGCAGTTGTTGATAGATTGACAGTTGAAAAATAGTATTACACTAAATTGTAATTTTAGACCTATTTTAAATCATAAAAAAAGAAAGATCTGGTATCTCAATAGATAACGAATATGATTGGGTTTACAGAAAGCCTGCATATATGACTGATAGGATAAAGAGTTTTCAAGTTTTACCTCAAGCAAGAGTATCAATGAACCTTAATGCAAATCCAGAAGCAATAGAGGTGTTGGATAGATATATTTCTAAAGGAGAAATTATCGTCAACGGAAAGCTCGTAAGAACAGTTACACCTCCCAAAGCATATTATAAAGTGGCGGGAGATGATAATTTCTTTACAAGGTCAGACCCATATACAATGTATTTCAGAGAAAATGTAACTGAACAAAATTTACGTGATATTACACAAATAACAGAACCTTTTAAATGTTCTAAAGATGTCTATGAAGATAAGTCATTTCTTTCAGGACAGTTGACATCTGCTAAGTGGCTTTCATTTTCACCAGAACACTCGCCAGAGGATTTATACAAGTTGTATAAAAGAGCTAAATCCATATCACCTACATTAGGTGAAGGAGTTACAAGAGCTGGTATATTTGCAAATAGAGTTCCAGGAATTGTTTACCCAGAATATTCAGAAAGAATTGAACGCTTGAGATTTAGAATAAGCGAAGGGCTATATTATGCTATCGAATCTGTAATTAATGACTATGCAAAAGCTCTTGGTAAAAGAGGCTTTGATAGAGTGATTTGATAATCATGCAACATCCTCCAGTCAACTAAGTAAGAAAAGTTGTTTGACTATATTGGTAGACAGAGCTACAAGAATGACGTCTATAAAAAACGGCTTCAAAAATCAACCTTTCGACTAAAAGTTTAAGCCAAATAGAACTCGGTAATAATTTTGTTTATGCTGAAACATTAGACGAACTATGTTCCGCATTAAATATTACTCCTAATGTACTTTTTGATTTTAAATATTCCCATGTTACTGAAAATACATCTTTAGAAGAAATTGTTAAAAGACTAAAAAATAATCCAACATTATTAAAAACAATTTATAGAATTGTTTTGGCATTAGATTACTAAAAAAATTCTCGGTCACTTTATACCTCACACCACCAAAACATTTCATCATTCGCCAGAGAATGCTCTCATTCTAAATTATTTAGGCGGGGATTTTTAAGCCGAGAAAAATCTCAAATTGAGAAAACTTATATCTGCGACCACGAAACCTCATCACGCAAAGATAGGGGCTGTATGGGGTATTATTTTTCGGTACTTGGTGTAAAATATTCTATTATCTTATTGCATATTTCTAAAAATTTAGAATTTTTATTACGTAATGAAGTCAAGGTTGGATTGAAGTTTTCAGCAATTAGTTTTTTTGATTGTTCTATAATTTCATTACTTACATTTTTAGAAATATTGTTTTTTGCTAAAAAAGTTTTAAATTCTTCAAGAATTGGTCTTTCTACTTTATATGTAAAAGCACAACTTTTATTTCCTGTAACATTATAAAATGCATTTTTTAACTGTTTGATTACATAATTACAATCAAGACAATCTTCAATGGTTCCATAATCAATAATCTCGGAATTTATATCTCGAAGCGTTTTTACAGAAGAGTTTTTATATGGAATGCCTAATTTCAGAATTTCTCTTTTGTATCCCTCTCCATCTTTATCGGCATCCACTATTGTAAAAACATCTACATTATACATTTTTAACATACTTGCTACAGACACAATATTAGCACCAGTTCCATTAGTTATTGTTATACAGTTTTTGGGAGAGATGGTAGCGAGTGCTTTTTCAAATAAAACACAATCAGTACAACCCTCAACTAGTATTCTATGCGGAGCTAATAAATCATTTAATACGTTTATACCAAAGGCTTGTCTTAAAATTTCATCATCAGCCAAATCTTTTGTAGAATCCCATATTTTAACACAAGTATTATTTTGGGGTTTAGTAACAATATAATGTCGTTCTTGATTTTTTGTATCAATCATAAATTGTGAATGAGTTGCTACAAAAACATAATTATTCTCTCCTATGCGCAATAATTCATTTCGCATAAATCTTATTCCTGATGGATGCATATGTACTTCAGGCTCATCTATTAAGATAATATTATTTTTCAATTTATCAGTTTCATTTGCAGCAGAAATACTTAAAATAAGAGAAATAAATTGTTTAAAGCCTTCACTTCTATCTGACATATAATAAGTATTTTCTTCATCTGTTTCATCAATAATATAAACATCTAAATTCAAATCTTTTTGAATGTCTATTTTTACTTTTATTTTACTTTCAGCCCAAATCTTATTTATGTATTCAGTTGTGATACGTTCTAACTGACTTGCAAGTTTGTTTATATTTTTAGGACTATCAACTAAAGAATTGATTTTAGTTTCTATATCTTTTTGTGTTTTATATCCTGCAAGATTAAAAATATTTTTTAATGGATAACACATATTATTATTCGTTTTAAAAGTATTTAAATCAATAGTTTCTGTAATTAAATATTCCTTAGAATGTTTCCATTTTGATACTTTTAATTGATTTTTTTCTAAGAATTTTCCAAAGATGTTATCTAGTATAGTTTGTAAAAAATCTGTATTTAATCTTTTATATAAAGACGGATTTTGAGTATTTTCATTGTCAATGCTATTGACGTCAAGTCCTCTTGTATAACAAATATCGTAAAGATACTGATTATCATCAGTTATAGATAATTCTTTAAAAGCGTATTTTTTCAAATCATCATCCTCGGGGGCCTCAAATATTGCACTATCTGTACTATTAAAAGTTTTTCCTGTTTTTGATAAGTAAGTATTGTTTTCAATGCTATTAAATTCAATTAGTTTAATAAAATCATCTGGGACACTTATATTTTCTTTCAATATATGTTTCCATTCTTCCTCGTTTTCAAAGGAATATGTAAAATAGAAATCAATATACTTTGCTTGTTCATTTTGAGCATTTCGTAAATCATCATAATTAAATTCAGAGGTAGGAGTTGAAATAAAAGAGATTGCATTAAGTAAGTTAGATTTTCCCGTTTCATTTTTACCAACAAAAATAGTAGTATAACTATTGTCATGTTTTTCAATATCTAATGATATATCATTTATTGATTTGTAATTTAAGATTCTAACATTACTTAATTTAAGTGCCATATTACTCCTTTGTATTCTTATTTCTCATGTGAATATTATCATATATTTTTAATAAATAATTTAAAATCTTAACTATTTTTTAATTATTTAAAGTTAATACTATAATATTGGTAGCTCATTGGCTCATAGGAGGCTTTTTGTTTTTAACTTAATCTTCTTGATTGATATAATCAGTGTTATTGGAATTTATAAAATACTTACTATATAAAGATGTAAATAAAACTAGAATACAAATATCTTTCGCCCGAATAGTTCTTTTATTTATTTCCCACTTGTTTTATAAAAAATCACAACTTAAAAATTATAATGAGCAACACTTATAATTTTCCTATAATTAATTATGGGGGTAAAAGTTTTTAAAATAAAATTTTAAAGTACTTGATTTTTTATTTTTACGGAGCATAATATAGATGTTGAGTGTATTTGCTCAACATGAAAATTAAATAACGCGGGATGGAGCAGTCTGGTAGCTCGTCGGGCTCATAAGACTCTTTTAAAATTAGTATCCTTGCTTGATATAATTAGTGTTATTGGTATTTATAAAATACTTACTTTTTGATAAAAATTGTAGGGAAGACCTATAATTTTTGTAGGTCTATTTATAGGTCTTCTAATCCCCAAATTTTTCATTTTTTATGCTCCCCAATCGTCCTCTTGTGCAAAAGTTTTATGAGGTAACATTTCATCTGGTATATCTTTTTCATTGCTATGAAAAATGTGTTTAAATTGTTTGTCTTGAAATTCAGTAAGCTCTTCCAAGTGATGTGGTAAAACATGAGTATAAGTATCTAAAGTTATTCCAATACTACTATGCCCTAGCCAAGCTGAAACTTTTTTAATATCTGCTTTGTGTTCAAAGAAATTTGTTGCACAAGAATGCCTGAATGAATGTATTTTATGATGTTCAATACCAGCTTCTTCAAGTCTTTTATTAACAAAATCTCTAAATGTTGTATCACAAATAAAATCGCCATCATCTCTTGCAAAAACAAGGTCTAAATCTCTATGATATTTAACACCTAAACGCATTTTGTTTTCAGCTTGTATACTTCTTACTCTGCGTAAGATTTTATAAACTATATCTGATATTGGTATTGTACGATTTGATGTTTTAGTTTTTGTTGAATCAATAATTTCTTTTTTATATTTATATTTTGAGTTATTGTCATTATTTGGTACAGCTTGTAATTGTTGGGCAATTCTCATTTCTCGTTTTTCAAAATTAACTTTTGACCATTGCAAGCCTAATGCTTCGCCTAATCTTGTACCGACACAAAGAAAAAACACTATAAGCATATCCCATTGTGTACCTTTTTCAATACAGTATTTGAAAAATTTATTATAGTCTTCTTGTGTTAGTATTTCTATTTCTTTTTTTGTACATTTTGGGTAATTTGCTTTTTTATTAGGATTTTCTTTTATAATTTCATTTTTATATGCACATTCAAGCATTCTATTTACAACAGCACGAATATTTTTAACTGTTTTAGGGTCTAGAGTTCCACCTTTACCATTATTCTTTTTTAGACAATCATTATAAAATTTTGTAAGTCTTAGACCTGTAAGACTTTTTAATGGGCGATGTCCTAAACCTGGAATGATGTGTTTATCCAAAATACTTCTATCATCGCTAATAGTTGTAACTTTAACATGACCAACGACAAAATTTTCAAACCAAGTATTTGCCCATTGTGCAACTGTACAGTTTTCTGAAATTTCATCAGAACATCGACCCTCTAATTCTGCTTTCCATTCTTTGTACGCAATTAAACATTCTTCTTTAGTTTTTCTAGAAAAAGATTTTATTTTACTTTTACCAAATTCGTCATGATAAGTAACTTTATATTCAATGTATTTGCCGTCAGTACTTTTCGTAAAACAGCCCTCACCATTTTTGCGTTTAGGTCTTTTAATTTTTGGAGTCAATTCTTTAGCCATTAGCATTCTCCTCTCTTACGAATTTGTAGAATGCGTATTCACTAATATTTAACTCGCGTATAGCAACATTTGATTTAATTTCACGATTAAGCCATTTCTTGTAAACTTCGCTAAAATTTGCAGGCTTTTCAATTTGTTTTCTACCTTTATACTTGCCCAATTTTTTAGCAACAGCAATTCCATCTCGCTGTCTTTCTAGTAGATTTGCACGTTCAAACTCATAAATTGCACCTAAGAATGTAAGCATAAGTTTACCAAAATTACTTGAAGTATCAATACTTTCTTTCATACTAAAAAGTCCTACACCTTTGTTATTAAGATATTCAATAATATCCAACAAATCTTTAGTATTGCGAGCAAGCCTAGATAAATCTTTAACATAGACAGTATCACCCTCTCTTACGTACTCTAACAGAGCTTGTAATTGTCGACGTTGTGTATTTTTACCGCTCACTTTTTCTTCAAAAACTTTGTCCAGCTTCAAATCTTGCAATAAAGATTTTTGGCTTTCAGTGTTTTGTTCAATAGTGCTAACTCTGATGTACCCGACTTTTTGTCCTTTTGTCATTCCGTTCATTGTTGTAAAATCTCCTTTTACTTATTTGTAAGATGACGAGTGTTTGAAGTAAAGACATCATCACTGAAATGACTGAAAAATAAAAATTTAAGTCTATTCAGGGAGTTTTAAACGCCAAAATTTCCCACGTTTAGAGTGTACCCTACAACGTGATAAAACTTAATCAATTGAGATTAAGTTGCGACTATTTAAAACTCCCAAGATAAAGTGCAGACTAGTCATAAATATCAACCTTATACCTACCATCAGGCGTGCTGGCTCTATATGTTTATTATCTTGTTAAGCGACGATGTGTTCTCATCATCATATATCAACCTTGAACCATTGTTTTAGTAATCGTGGCATCTGGTTCTACTGCCGGAGCGTTTTACAAAACTGCAAAATCTAGCCTACATATTCATGATACAAATTTTTTAAATTCTCGTCAATAAAACTTGAAGATTTGTAAACTTTTTATGTTTCTTCACCAAACAGTACATTTGATTGCGCCTAAAATCTTCTTTTGAATAGTGCTATAATTTACTTTTGACAATATTTTCTACATAATCATCGGTTAAATAAGAAAATTTTATTTGTTGCCCATCAATCGTTCTGCTAACACTCTTAAAAAACTTTAGCCTTAATTTGGTTTAAACATTGTCATGATAGCATATTCGAAGGATTCACTAATGATTTTATATGTATTACTATTTCTTATATGATTATAAGAGTAAATTTTATAATAATCTTATTTTATTCTTTTTCTTTCCGCCCCACCTAAAATTTTTAATAATATCTTTTTTGCCATTCCTTAAACTCAAAATTATTTAGTAACTGATTATAAGTTTTCTCTAATATATCCAACAACAGAGCATGTTCTTTATAAGAATATTTTTCTAATTTTGGAATGTTTATTCCATTTTTAAATTTTACAATAACAGTAAAATCTTTTAAGTCGTCATGTGTAAATTCTGATTTACCTTGTTCAATAAAATCTTTTACATAATCTTGTGCCAGTTGTTTAATTTTTTCTATTGTTTGTTGTTCTGTTTTTAACTTTTCTAGTGTTGTGTTTTTATACTCAATATAGCTTTTTCGTAAAAATAATATAATACAAACAAATACAAAAACTATTAATGACCATAATAATATAGAGATAAAATCTTTAAAAATTGGGAAAGTCGACATAAATGACTCTATTAAATGAAAAATTTCACTTAGTACCCCAATTAAAATTATTGCCAATATTGTTTTAACTACTGCAAACATAATTTACTCCTTTTATGTTTTTATTTATTACATAATGAGAAATTATTACAATACTCTTTTATTACGCATTCATAACATTTAGGTTTTGCGGTACAAATTTCACCATATCCTTTGGAACAATAATTCCATAATAAGTAATCCATTTTTACCTGACTTATAGCAATATCAGCAGAAAGTCGCCGAAACTCTTCTATTATTCTATAATCAGATTTTGATTGAATTAAATTTAATCTATCTGCACCAACAATTCTTTTTATATGAACATCAGGTTTAACTATATCTATGCCGACATTTCTCAAATATTCGCATACTAATGCAACTCCTGCATATTTTAATTTATAGGTGCTATTACTATCTGCAAGCAATTTGACAATGTTTGCAGGGGTGCTATGCGTTATAAATTTATCTAAACTACTATATTTATCTTCAATTTTTTCAAAGGTTTCTATATTGTTTTTCAAAAAAATCATTTGGTTCTTTGTTGTATATGGGCTATAACACTTTAATTCTCTAATTTTTTCAATTAAAATTTCAGGAGCAATTTCTTTTAATCTATTTTTTTCAAAATTACAAAATAAAGAATCTAATTCTGTATGATGTGCTTTAATGTTTTTCCAAGATACCAAAGCACTTAATTGAGCATACACAAACCCTTTTAGATGTTCTTGAAAACTAAAACATTTACCATTATTTCTGGCATTAACTGCTTCAATAATTGTTTGGTCAATATCTTCAATTCTGTTTTTGAGATATTCATTTAAAGTTTCAAACATCTTTTTATAGTTTTTGCTCATATACACCACTCCTACTATAAATTCTGTAAATCAATTTACAATAGATTAACTCTCTTGTCAATGTGTGTAACTCCTACTCAAAATATATTAAGGTGATACTATGTCTATAAAGAAAAATTTAGGAAATAGAATCCGAGAAATAAGAATAAGCCGTTCGCTAACACAAGAAGCTTTGGCTGAGAAAATCAACCTTTCGGCTAAAAGTTTAAGTCAAATAGAACTCGGCAATAATTTTGTTTCTGCTGAAACATTAGACGAACTATGTTCAGCATTAAACATTACTCCTAATGTACTTTTTGATTTTAAATATTCCGATGTTACTGAAAATACATCTTTAGAAGAAATCGTCAAAAGACTAAAAAATAATCCAACATTATTAAAAACAATTTATAGAATTGTTTTAGCATTAGATTACTAAAATATTTTCT
>CAKVLH010000003.1 GCA_934757245.1 uncultured Candidatus Melainabacteria bacterium | reverse complement strand
TTCTAACTTATTATTTTGTAATTTAAAATCCGCATTCAATGCTGATAAATAAAGTGGCGAATTATAAATTGTTGCAAGGGCTTTTTCTGAATAGAATTTACCTTCATTGACGTTAAGTGGTAAAGCTTTTGTAATAGGGCTGTCTTTGTACATTAAAAGCGTATCAGTATTCATATATTTTGATTTAACACTAATATTTTTTACATACAATTCTTTTGAAATATCAGTTGAAATCGTTGAATTGATTCCCATTGAAGAATCGCCAATTTTAACAGTTGGTGCATTTACGACCGCAATATTTTTGTTAAAATCAACAGTCATATTTGTTGCGCCGAGTTGCAAGAACTGGTTAATAAAGTTCTGCACTGTAATTTGACCAACAATTTCAGGCTTATTGAATTTACCGTTTACAAAAACATCACCTTTTAATTGAGCAACATTATCCATAAAAGTTATATTCAATTGTTGCGGAATAAATACTCTAACATTTTTAAATACAGCATTTTGTGGATTTTCAACATTGCCTGATATTATAACTTTCTTTTGACCTTTTAAGTTCGCCTTAAAATCACTTGAAAGCTTGCCATTGAATGATGAAACAGACAAATCTTCAATCTTTAGTGTGTTATTTTCTAATTTTGAAACAAAGTTGATTAAAGACGGTTCGTCAAGAATAAATGCTTTGTCCATCAAAACTTGCGCCATAATATTTTGTGTATCGCGATTGCCGTTTACTGCAAATTTAACAGGATAAACAGCCGCATACTGAACAGGAGCCTTTAAATCTTTTGAATTTATAAATCCGTTTACAACAGCACTAAATGTCAAATCATTAGAATTATAGTTAGTTATTTCTGCCTTTGCAGTCATTTTTGAATTTGGCATGAAGATATTTGTTTCAGGAACTTTAATTGTATCTCTTTCAATATAAAGTTTTAAAAGTGGAAGTTTAATCGCTTCTGTAGCTTTAGGCTTTAATGCCAAATTATTAATATATGCTATATTATTTTTATTAGTATCAATTTTTAAAGTCGCAAATGATAAATTACCATTTTTATTTTGCGCATTAAAGTTTTCTATCTGTAAATTTTCTTTATGTATCGGATTTTCTAACGTTCCCGTTAAATTTGCAACAAGCGATGCGATACCGTTTTTTATACCAAATTCTACAGGACAAAGATGTTTAAGTTCAACCTTATTCATCAAAAGTTCAATATCAAGATTTTTGTCAATCTTACCTTTTGCCATGATTGGCGCATTATTAACATACCCTACAGCATTTACTATATTTATCACATTATTTGAGAAATCAACATCTGCATTAATTTTATTAATATCTAAACCATTTGCTTTAACAGCTGCGTCATTAATATTTAAGAAACCGGCAGATTTAATTTTGTTCAAATCACCTTTGATGCTAAAATCAGCCTTCAAAGTACCGTCGAGAGAATTAATATCTTTGAATTTTGAAAAATCGGCAAACAATTTAACCTTTTGGTACAAATCCGCAAGCTTGATTTCATCTGTCTTAACCTTCAAATCAACCGAAGGCTTTTTAGAATTATTTACAACACCATCAATATAAACTTTTTTGTCAACAGAAGCGTAAATATTAGATAAAACTCCGATTTTATCGCCAAGGAAAGTTAAATATATAAAACTTTTTGGCGTTTTCTTTTTTGGATCAAGCACAGAAATATTATCAATATTCACTAAACCTGAAATCTGAGTTTCGCCTGCCAAATTCTTATAAAGTTTTAAGTCTGCAATTATATCAGAATGAAAATCCGAAGCTTCCATTTGTTCAATAAATTCGTTAATATTAAAATCTTTCTTTTCACCTATTTCAATATTAGGAACAATTGAAACATCATAAGAAATATATTTTTTATCATTTATAAAGAATTCACCAATTGTTTTAACACTCAAATTTTTGTAATTCACAAGTTTTGCGAGATTTAAGCCTGAACCAACAAGCTTAAAATGTTTTTCTAAATCTTTATCATAATAACAAATGCTATAAGATTTTAAAGTAACATCAGGAGTTTCGTTAAAATCTTTTGCATTAAGTTTTTCCACTAAAGCCGGCAAATACTTATCGTTAGATTTAACTTTAACAATTAATCTACCTGCATATAGGCGCTTTATGACTACATCATTTTTAAATAAAGATGACCAAGGAATAAAGAATTTTACATTATCAAACTGACCGAATTTTTGTCCGTCTTCATACATCATGTGCATTACAGGAGCCTTAACCTTTAACGTAGGTCCTAAGCGCAAAATCAATTTCTCTATATGAATTTTTATTCCCAAGTCTTTTGTAACTTGAGATTCAATCGCAGGAATAAATCTGGTTGCATCAATCGGCACAAAACAAATTGAAACACAAAACGCTATTACAGCAAGCGCTATTATTATATAATTCTTATACTTTTTCATCTTATATTACGTCTCCGCTTTCTTTATTAAAGAAATACATGTCTTTTACTGAAATTTTTAATTCTATTTTTTCACCTATCGGATAATCCAATGGAACTCTTGCTGAGCATTTGCTTCCATTAAGATTAAAATAAACAATTCTCTCTCCGCCAGTCATTTCAATGATTTCAGGCTTAACCTTTATTGAAACATCACCTGCAATCATTTTTTCTGCACGAATTGCAACTGTTACTTCGCCTTCAATATTTTTATCAATTTTAAAACCATGTCCTTCTATTTCAAAATATCCATTATGAACAACTGTATCAACAAAATTCATTTGGCCTATAAACCCTGCAACAAATTTATTTTTAGGCTGATTATAAATAACTTCCGGTGTGTCGGCTTGTTGGATTTTACCTTTATCTAAAACAACGATTCTATCACCCATTGTTAAAGCCTCTGTTTGGTCATGAGTTACATAAATAAATGTAGTTTTTAATTTTTGGTGTAAACGCTTAATTTCAGAGCGCATGTGGACTCTCAAATTGGCATCCAGATTTGATAACGGCTCATCCATTAAAAAGACTTTCGGATTTCTTACAATCGCACGACCTAATGCTACACGCTGTCTTTGACCGCCTGAAAGCTGTTTCGGTTTGCGATTTAAAAGTTCTGTTAAATTAAGTGATTCTGCAACTTCTCTAACCTTTGCATCAATCGTTTTCTTATCGCATTTGCGCATTTTTAAACCAAACGCAATATTATCATATACGCTCATGTGCGGATACAATGCGTAACTTTGAAATACGAAAGCTATATCTCTATCTTTTGGATGAACATTATTAACAACCTTGTCGTCAATAAGAATTTCACCTGATGTAATATCTTCTAACCCTGAAATCAAACGCAAAATCGTAGACTTTCCACAGCCTGAAGAACCTACAAGCACAATAAATTCTTTATCTTTTATTTCCAGATTAATATTATCTATTATATTTTTCTTGCCATCATAACTTTTGACAAGATTTTTTAAAACAACACTGCTCATCCCTACTCCATAAACTCCTTAGTTAGAAGGAATTATAATATTAAAACTTGTATTTTTCAATATTTGAGATTCAACCCAAACAATACCGTTTAAAGACTGAACAAGATTTTTTACGCTAGCTAAAACAATTGCTCTTAATACATTCTTTCTATTTGTAGAATCTAAAATTGTATACGGATCAAACATGCATTCCAAATCATTTTCTGAAAGTAATAACGCACTTGTTGAGAGCGAAATCATTGTATATTGTGCCAGTGCTAAATTCTTTGAAGAAATAAATTCGTCATCAGGATTTGACAAAGTAATAGCAACCTCACCCATATCTACTGATTTCAAGATAATTTCTAAAATATCTTGCAAAATATTTTTCAAAATTTCTTCATCAGTAGAAATAGTTTTCTTAAATTCATCTTCTGATTTTATAACAATTTTTACATCTTTATCTTTATACAACTGTTCATTAAATCTAACTACAGAATTTACTAAAGCTAAAACATCTAACATCTTCTTATCCGGTTCTTTCAAAGCCGATTCAGTTTGAGAAAGCTCCAAAAGTTTGCCTACAAAATACATTAATTCAGATGAATTTTTATTAATAATTCTAATGTATTTTTCTTGCTGTTCACTCATTTCACCGCCCAAACCGTCTGCCATAGCTTGAGAAAAACCAACAATAGATTGTATTGGTGATTTTAAATCATTAGCAAGTTTCAGTAAGAAATTATTTTTTTCTCTATTAATTTCTTCTGTTTTATCCTCTTGAGCGATTGCAGAATTTTGTATAGCATCACGGAAATCAAGCACATAGCCTTCCGCAATTTCTTTTACGGTCATATCAAAATAAATTTCTTTATTTACAAACTTCGTAATGACCGGTTTGTGCATGATAATTGAACTTGAAATTAAGTTCATCGGATTTTCTATAAAATCACTTATATTAGATGTAAGAAGGTGCATTTTTGAAGTTTCAAAAATCTCTGCAGCTGCATCATTCACCCATTGAATTTTACCGTCTTTTCCGCACAACACAAGCGCATCCGGCAAAGCCTTTTCTACGTCTATAGAATTTGTTCTAAATAATATTTTTTTTATATCCATAAATTTATATTTCCTTTTCCCAAATCTTATCACAAAAGCATGTTTATAAAAATTATTTGTAACCGTTTGGAAACATATTTTAACAACAATGATTACTTTATAAACTTTTATTTTTGTCTTGATATTATTTGAGATGCTTATAACCTAAAAGTACAAGCATAAAAACAAAAAAGTTGGCGCATAGCACCAACTTTAACAATTAAGTAATATAATCATCGGGATTGCCCGAGTAGTCTGCAATAACGCCGGTTGTTTCAGCTTCTTGCGACGGCAAGGCTTCATAATTTTTCGTCGACTCTTTATACGCCAAAGCTCGTTTATTGAGTTCGTCCATTGCCATCGGACCTGTTAAAACTTGCAAAACTTCGCCGTCTTTGTCGTAAATTTTTAGCCTTGGAATTTCAACTCCTTGAGGAGTCTTGAATCCCATTAGAGATATTTTTCCGTACTCTCCAAAGCCGTCTTTGATTTCGTAATAAATTTCTTTTAAGTTTTCATTGTCAAGACAAGATACTGCAACGTTATTGCAAGTTTCACGCTGTACCCAGTCTTGAACGGTTTGCGTTTCCTCCATTAGTTCTAATAGCTGTTCTTTTGTTGCTCTAATATTTCTAAAAAACGGATCGCCCCCACGGCCTACTGCAGCCGGTCCCGTTTCTTGTCGAGCATGAATTCTATAGTTTGCTTCGTCGATAACTTTTTTGCCACCTTGCGTATTTTCTTGAGGTTGTGCGTTTGGAACTTGTCCTTTATCGACCTTGAAATCTTCTGACATATTTTTTGTTACTCCTTATATTTTCTATTACGGCATTTTTTTTGAAAACTTTAGGATATTAATATAAATCGTTACAAAAATTAACAAATCTATCGCAAAAATAGATTTTTAAGCAATTTTTAAAGAGTAAAATACTTTATATTAATAGTTAGGTTTATAAAGGGTTATTATAGTGCCACAGGTTAATCAAAATATTAATCAAAATATGTATAATCAACAGCTATACATGCAACAACAGGCTCAACAAAATCAGCCTGCTAAGAGGCCTGTGCAAACACCAGCTCAAACTCCTGCTCAACAGCCGGTAAAAATTCCAAGTTATTATTATGTTCCAGAAAACAGTTTGATGCACAAAGGCTTTGTTGAAACTATAAAACAATATGATATGATGGGAGTTGTAACTCCGTTTATAGAACATCCTTTAATGGTTTTGGGCGCTTGGTTAGGTTTAAGTCTTGGTATTGATTCATACGCAAAAGCTTGTGGCGGAAAATATGAAAACAGCTTAGTCAAGAAAGCTGCAAATTTAGGAGACAGCATTCAAAACTCTAAGGCTGTACAAAATAAACCTGTTCAAAGTGTATTAAAAGGTATTACTTCTGTTAAAAATAAATTCTCAAAAACTGTTCAAAATAATTCAGTTTTAAGAGCAATGCGTGATACTCCATCCATGCCGGAATGGAGCATGGTTAGATCACAAATGTTTGACCAAAGACAAGAAGTAGTTCAAGATTTTGTAAAAATAGTAGATGAACTTAATCTTGATAAACCGGATGAAATTAAATTAAAAAATATTGGTATTACAGCTAAAGAAAAAGAAGCGTTGAAAAAGACTTTCAATGTTAAGAAGCTTTCTGAAATTCCTGAAGAAAAAGTTGTCAGTCAAGTTCTTTTAGAACGTATCGGTAGAACTCCAGAACAAATTAAGAAGATTCAAGCTCTTGGTCAAGATAAGGCAATGAGCGCAACAAAGAATGAACTTCTTAAAGAAATGGGCATGACAGCCGAAAAATTAAAAAATATTAGAGAAGATGTATTCGGTAAATATGTTGCAGATGTAGAAGCTGCAACTAAAAAAGCGGGTAGTCGTATTCGTATCGGAGCCGGTCATTATAATTGGATGGGTCCTCTTACAAAACCGTTTGAAAGAACAGTTGGTTGTGATGAAGTGTATAACAAGTTGCATAGCTTGACTAAATCCGGAGCTAAGACTGCAACAGGAAGATTTATGTCTAAAGCTATGCAAACAATGCATAGAGGCATTACATGGGGTAACGGAAAATTAGGAGCTTTGTTATTTATAGCGCCAATTTTGGTTGAAGTTGCTTCAAATGTTAAAAAAGCCGATAAAGATCAAAAAATGGGAACCGCTATTGGTGGTGTGGTAGAATCTTGTTCTTGGGTTTTAACATTCCCATTAGGTTTGAGAATGATGCACGCACTAGGTGGTGCTCAATATGCCGGCATGAGTCAAGATCAAGTTAAAGCATTTAGAGATGCTCAATTAAAATTCAACGAAAAAGCAAATGCAGGTCTATTTAAAAATAAAGAAGAATACAAAAAGGCTAAGCAAGCTGTTAAAGATATGTTAAAGGTTAAAGACCAAGGCATATTTACTAAAGGTGTGAGAAAACTTGCGCAATTTATGACAATGGATTTAGAAACATTCAAAGGTTATAAAAACAGTAACGCTGTAATGAATGTTACACGCAAACTTCCAAATTTCTTCAAAAATGTTGCCGGTGTTCCAATGAGATTTGCAATTTGGGGTGCTCTTGCAATGGGCTTGTTAGATGGTGGTATAAAAAAATGCACGACCGCAATTTTCGGCAAGTCTTATGACGCAATGAAACAAGATGAAAATGAAACTGCAAGAAAGGAACAAAAGCAATTCTTAGCAGAAGATTTGAATAGAAGATTGTACGAAGCACAAAGAGTTAAACAATATGGCAAACAACCTCACCCAACTCAACCTGCTCAAAAAGGTCAAATGATGAGCACAAGAGGCAAAGTTTCAAACAGCGCTACAATTCCTCAAGTTTATTCAGAAGATGAAAAAGTTGATAATTATACTTACATTCCTTCTTCAAAAAATATAATTCCGCATAAGGCAAAGAATAACGGTGTTGATACGTACACTTATATTCCATCTTCTGATTGCAAAATTCCGAATGACGCAAAAACTGATGAAAAACAAAGAAGATATATTCCTTCTCAAGCTGCGGCAAATATCCAGAAGAACTTTGATAATTCAGGTTTGCAATCAGCATTGGATAGAGCACAAAAAGCAGAAGATAAAGCTTTGAGAGTTCTTGCAGGAAATTTTGACGAAATGTAAAACTATCTCAGTATGACGAGGCATCTAAAACAATTTTATTTTTATCGAAATTATCTTGGACAGTAACTCATTATTAATTAAAATTTTTACTTCTTCTTCGCAAAAAGATTTTTTATCCAATAGAAATAATTTTTATTTATGTTTTTATCATAAAAAACGTCTGGATTATTAATTAGTAAGTCCAAATCAGTTCTAGAAACAGTTTTATAAAAGTCTTTTGTTATTTCTCCATTATCAAAAAACTCTTTAAATGTATCAGAGTATTTTTGCAAAAATTCTGTCTTAAATGTTTTGTCCAGTTTTGCAAGATTCCACCTGTAAGCTTTGTACTGGTTAATTAATTTCTGTGTATTAAAACATTTCTTCAACTCTTGATTTGCATTTAAAAACCTTGTGAGTTCATCATACTCATCACAAACGCAATAAATCTTCTTAGGATTGTTTACAGAAGAAGACGGATTATCAAATCTATAATTTATAAGAGGTGTTGCAAGCAGTTTTATATTTCCGGCAAGCGCAAGCACTTTGAATGTAAATGACATATCTTGATAAGACGCACCTGGAGTTTCTTGAAATCTTATATTATTCTGAATAAGGAACTCTTTTTTGTAAAGACCTGCCCAAACGCTGGCATGACAAGCAAATACTTGTAGCTTATCCTTTGGTCTAAAAACCTTATCACTTGAGCATTTTGCTATTAAACCACTTCGTTTCTTTTTATTCTCAAGAGACTTAAAGAAATTAAAATTACATTTTACTACGTTTAAATCATTTTCTTTAATTTCTTTGTACAAAGTTTCATAAATATTAGGTTCTAAAATATCATCCGGTTCAAAAATCGCAATATACTCTCCGGTTGCTTCCTCGATACCTTTATTTACAGTTGCACCATATCCGGAATTTGGTTTATCAATAAGCTTTATTCTATTATCTTTCGCCATATAATCTTTTATTAACTTAAGAGAATTATCTGTCGAACCGTCATTTATACAAATAATTTCTAAATTTTTATACGTTTGGTTAATAAGACTGTCAAGTGCTTCTGCAAAGAATTTTTCAGAATTATAAATTGGTATTATGACTGATATTTTTTCTTCCGAATAACTTAATGTCATATTAAAATCCTCTCTTTCTATTTTTAGAAACTTCAAACCTAAATTTCATTCCAAAAATTATATAGCTACGCCATTTTCTATTCTTGTCATATTCACTTATTTTCTTAAATACCTTATCAAAAGCACGCTCAGGCTTTTGTTTTTCAACAGAAGCATTATAATCTTCTAAAATTTCGTTATAAATATTGGATAATTTTGCGTACTTCCACCAGTTATCTCTTTGAGAATGCTTGCATCCTTTTTTAGAAGGTTTTACGCCTGAAAAATGAACAATTGTAGGATTTTCTCTAGCTTCCAAATACAGTTTTTCTTCTTCTCCAAAATACTCAAAATATCCGTTATGCCACCATATTTCCATATAATTGTATTTCATTGGTAAATCAATCTTTTGCACATCAGCAATAATATTTAATGTATCTTGATCGCAGAACTTAATTTTGAACGATTTTTTATCAACAATTTCTTTAATTTTGTCTAACACATTTTCTTCTCTGAATTTATTGCAATTTATTAACAGAACACCTGAGTTAAAATATGAATTGCTACGCATTTTTAACCTCGTTATAAATTCATCAGTGTGAACAATATCTTTAACAGATGCTAAATAATTATCGCCTAAATCCAAATTCCACAAATCTTTAAGTGAAGAATTAACTGATGTATCACAGTCTAAATAAAGGACTTTATCCAAATCCGGACAAAGAGTCGGAATTACAACTCTAAACCAAGCTTGAACCGTAACCCAATGAGAAAGCGGCAATCCGTCAAAAAGTTCTTCATTTACTTTTACAAATCGCACATCGCAATTCGGATAATTTTTAAAATACTCGTATTTTTTAATATTCTTATCTTCTAATTTTGAATATAGAATAATAAATTCAATATTTGAATCTTTATTATTTTCTACGACACTTGTCATAGAAACGATTGTAAGATTAGTGTAATTATCATCCGGAGCATATGCTATATGTATTTTATTATCCATTAATCAAATTTCCTTTTACCAATTTTTCATACAAAGTATTTGTTAAATCTTGTGAGCATTTGCCTCTCATTACTTTTGGCTTATAAGTTAGCTTATGAACAAAAGACATATCTTTGAACTGTTCAAAACGTGCTTGACTAAAAGGTTTCAACAATTCATATTGCATTTGCTGTACAGGAAGATAATTTAAATATGGCATTTCGCCAAAAAGCTTTTTGTCATTCATTGTAAGCATTGTAAAAGCATGCAAATACATGAAATAATTATTTAAAAATCTATTTTCATTCCAGTATGACTCTAACAATAAAGCCACTTGTTGTATTATAGGATTATAACTTTGAGCAACTAAGAAATAGCTCGCCATACCCAGTCCGTCTGCATCCTGTCTCGGATTATTTTGTAAAAAGAATATTGGAGCTTCAAGAATATATTTAGGAACTGGTTTTAGTAACAATAATGTTGCGTCCATCCAAACACCACCATTTTGCAGAAGCAAATATGTTCTTACAATATCAGAAAAGTGTGCTGCTTTTATAATTCCGCGCTTATGTAAATCAATCAAAAAGTCAGGTATTTTTACATATTTATCAAGATTTTCCATTGACAAAACTATATGCTCATAGTTGCCTTTGTTTTGTTCGACACTTTTTACACAAGTTTTTACAATGTCCGGAGCATTTTCAATTCCTTGTTCCCAGAATTGCCATATTATAGGAGTTGGCTCTTTCTTATGAACTGCAAACTCTTGTTTACGAGCTTTTCTTACATACTTATTTAAATATAATTTTGCAACTTTGCCTTTCAATATTGCGCGAATTTGTTTATCAAAAACAAAAAGTTCCAAAAGAAGCTTGATTATAGAATTTAGACAATAGAAACAAAATGTTCTCAAATACACTGCAATAAAATGAACGCAAGGCAAAAGATATGAATAAAACAGAGCTTTATAAAAACGCGGTCTTATCGCAAAGAATGGACGGTGTTTTACATATTTTAACAAAGATGCCTTCTGATTGTCTTTTGTCCAATGCTTCAAATCTTCTTCACTCATTGCCCAAGGCGTAATTTGCAAATATTTAAAGAAAATATTTCTATGGTAACTAAAAGATGCCCACATCAAAGGTTTTCTTTTGGCAATAAAATGAATAATTTTTGGATTGTTTGTATAAGTAGAACGGTTTGTAAAATTGCTTGATTGAACATTCCAAGCATCATCTAGGATTTTGATTTTTCCTTCACAAGAATAATTTATGATATCTTGGTCGTAATATTTTAAATCGTTTATATTATTCTTAGTATAATTTAAAAAAGCGTCTTCAATATTGTTTTCACGCATTTTGTCTAAATCAAAAACAAGCATGCCAGCATTTACATAGTTGTGTTTTTTATGGAAAGCCTTTTTCCAGCCGATATCTTTGCAACCTGCAATATAACAATCGCCCAAATCCGTTTCGTATAAATCTTTAAGACTTGTTTCAACAACCATATCGCAGTCAAGATAAATAACTCTAGGTACGTGAGGCAACATTGACGGTAATCTTAGTCTGTAAAAAGTTGCAAAACTTACAACTTCTAACTTAGGCACTTTTCTATATTCAGCATACAAATTTAAATCAATATTTACAAATTGAATATTACAATCTTTTATAGATTTTAAAGACAAAATTTCAGCTTTTTTTTGTTCTGTAATTCCGCCATCTAAAATGTATATGTTTAAATATTCATTGAATCTTGCATTTTTCAAAATTGATGCAACTAGAACACCTACATATATAGCGTAGTTGTCATCAGACGCTATGCAAACATTAATGTTTTCAATCATCTTAACTCCCGTGTGCTTACTCATAATATGATTGTTGTCATTCTAACATAAAAACATTGTATAATTAATCTTTATAAGCAAAATATTTTGTAAAACTTTTATTACTACGGTCAAAAAAATATATTTACGTTTTTTATATAATAATATAAAAATCGATAAGGACTTCTGATTATGAAATGCAATTTAAATCTTTTTAGCGTTATTCCCAAAAAATTGGTTGCTCCTGTAGCCATGGCAGGACTAATTTCATTACCGATGTTTTCACAATCCAATGGGTTAGTGAAAGAAGATGTTTTTGAAAAAAGTAATCTTAAATCAGAGCAGGTAAATAAAACTGCTCAACAAAATAGCGATAATGATTTAAACAACGCTATTGATAATTATAATAAACTTGATTATTATGACCGTTCTGCAATTACATATGAGACTTCCGATAGCGTACAAAGCAAACTATATAGAATGGAACATGGAATTGATGATGCATTTGCAAATTGCAAAGCATATCAAGATATATGCATCATTCCAAGGTGGAATTACAGATATTATCCATATATTCAAGATAAACTTATAAATTTTGATATTCAAGAAATTAGAACAAGAACAGATGCAGACATGAAGTCATTGCAAGATTTGAAAGATAAAATTGAATATGTTATTGAAAACGCTAATGGCAAAAAGGAACATAAAAAGCCTGAAACAACTAATTATGATATTGAAGAATTAGCTCAAAAACATTTGGGAATGAGTTATAAGGATTTTGATAAAGAATATCACAATGAATTAGAGTTTTGTAAGACTGTTACTTATGCTAATTTTAATTCGATGAATGAAAGACAGGCTTTTGTCTACGGAAAAGCAAAGGCGTATGCAAAAGAAATGCTGGAAACAACCATTAATGATGCAAGAAATACTAGACTTGATTATGGCGAAAGACTTTTAGATGAAACAAATAAAACATCAGACGATTTAAGTATAATTACAGATTTTGAATTCGACGGCATTAATGATGAAAATTGGGCAAAATTAAAAAGCGGAATTGTAATTAACTCGTTTGAAGAAGTTTTAAAGAAAAACTTTTCCGGCAATAATCCAAATGGCATTAACGATTTAATTACAAAACCTTCACTTACAAAATCAATAAAGAAAATTGAAAACGGAGAAGTTGTTGTTATAACACCGAATGGTTTGAAATATAATACAAACGGTATATTAAAGCGATAATATTGAAGATACTTATTTCATTAAAAATTATTGTCAAAAATTTTATTAATTAAGCTATCTAAAAAAAGACGAACTTTTGATTGTAAATTGATTTTCAATTTATCCAATAATGTTGCATTTTTCAACCAAATTAATTCACAATAAGCATTTCCATCGTTGTTATTTTTGTATTCATGAATAAAACCAAGTGGTTTGTAAAATTTATCAACCAAGTTTTTTGAGGCTGCAGTTAAAGTTATTTTATCAGTCAATGTCTTAGCATAATTTATAAGAGAAGAACCTACTTTATTATAATCTGGACTTACAGGCTTGGTTATAATATAGTTTAATTCACTTTTTCTTCTATGTAAATCTATATTCATTAATCCCAGAACTGTATTTGGTTGTAAATTTTCAAAATTTTCCTTTTGTGTTGTTAGTGCAAAAGCTTTATCACTGCTGCTGTGCATTTTTTCTGCCCAGCTAATAAATTTACCGCATAGCCAGCTATTCTTCCATTTTGTTCTTATTTCTTCAAGTGCTTTCAAATCAGAACGATTAAGTTCAACTAAATTTGCTTGATATGGTACATATTTTTTTCTACTATTCAATTTCTGAATATTGATTTTATCAACATAAGACGCCTTAAAGCTAGTCGCATTATTCACGTTATTAATCATTTTTTAATTACTCTGGTTTTGATTGGATGATTTTGGATACACATTTTAAATATAAAAAGCTCTTATAAAAGAGCCTTTAAATGGTGGGCAGGGGTGGATTCGAACCACCGTACACTCTCGTGAACAGATTTACAGTCTGTCGCCTTTAGCCACTCGGCCACCTACCCATATAAAATTATCATTAAAATGCCTTTGACGAGATTTGAACTCGTGGCCTCTCCCTTACCAAGGGAGTGCGCTACCCCTGCGCCACAAAGGCTTATTTCAGAAACTCCTTCTAGCTTACTCCTCAGAGTGCTACCTCTCACAAACTTGACACTTAGTCAACTTTTGTTCGGCAGAGTCCCTGCGCCACAGAGGCAAATGCCACAAGGCTGTAAGAGAACCTCTCTTATTAAAAAAGCCGGTAATAGGAATCGAACCTACAACCTACGGTTTACAAAACCGTTGCTCTACCGTTGAGCTATACCGGCGACAAGATTTATCTTATAACAAACAAATTTCATTGTCAACAATTTCATCAAAAATTTTTAAAACTTCGCGTAAGAACCTATTACTCTCACACTTTGACACAATGGTTCCAGCTCTGAGAGCAATTGTTTGATAATATCATCATGCTTGTGTCCGTCAAAATCAATAAACACAGCTTGTTCTTCTGCATTATTATTCATCATTTTTGAATTAATTTGCGTTATATTGATATTAAATTTAACAAACTTTTGAACAATATCCAATAAAGCCCCTTGTCTATCTGTCAAAAAGAGAACAATACTTGTTTTATCCTGACCTGTTGGTTGAGTTTCTGCATCACCAACTACGATAAATCTGCGTTTGTTGTCTTTATCATCTTCTATATGTTCTTTTAAAATGTTTAAATTATAAATTTCAGCAGTCTTTTGTGTTCCAATAATTGAATAAGTCAAGTTATAATTGCTCAAAAGCCTTGCAGATTCGTCCATGCTTTCAGCAACTACGATATTCAACTGTCTTGGCATTTCATCTTTTACAAACTTTTTGCATTTACCTAGAGCATTAGGATTTGCAATAAGCCCCGTAAGACTGTAAAATTCGGTTGTTTTTGAAAGAATACAATCATTTACGGGAATAATTGTTTCAGCAAGGATTTGAATATTTTGATTTTTTGTCAAAATCAAATTATCTATAGTTTCTCTTATGATTCCTTTGTAGGTAGTTTCAACAGGAAGAACCGCAATAGCATTACAGTTTTCATCTATATAATCTATGCATTCTTTTATTGAAGCCAAAGACCGTTGGTATAAAAACAAGTCGTAGGCTTTAAATAGTTTATCTTTTGCAATTTCAGAATACGAACCGCCTTGACCGAGACAAATTACTTCATTAAAATCTTCAAACATCCAAAAACTCCTTACTTAGGTATTATACAATAAAAATGAAAGAAAGGTGTAAGAAGCATTTGGATTTAGACCGTAGGTCGTGTTGGACAATTGACATCCAACACAACAATAACATCACAAAATTTTTGTCGTGTTCAATGAAAATGTTGAACACGACCTACAACTACAATCTAAGCTCTTGTTTTATTATAACAATCTTGGATATAATTCCAACAGTTATTAAGTTCCTCTTCATTTGCAAAAATACGTTTTGGTAACAGTATAAATATTCTATCGCCTAAAAATAATAATATTGAATGCTTTTGATTCGATATATTAATAATCCCACTCCAATTCAATGTTGATGTGCAAGTTGAGTTCGTTTGTTTAATACCTGAATCATCAATAATAATAGACCTTTTTAAATTTGAACCTTTAAGTAATCTTTTAATATTAAAATAAGTAGACAAGCGAATTATTAATAACATATATATTAAAATAAGAACAATACATATTAAGGGAAAAAATATTGTATTAAATATATTATTAGGCATAAAAATTGATGCAATAGCAATAATTGTAAATATCATTATTATTATAATAAAATTCTTTTGTATCTTACGATAATGAGAAACCTTCCAAATATCTTTACTAACCAATTTTAAATCTTGTTTTGTAATCTCATAATCAAAATTGAAACAACTCATTATACTCTCCTATTCTTAATATATTATAACAAAAACAAGGTCGAAATTCTGTTGAATTTCGACCCTGTTCATAATATCCTTCGTATTTATTAATGTTGAAAAATTATCTCTTAGAGAATTGGAATCTCTTACGAGCTCTTTTTCTACCATATTTCTTACGTTCTTTAACACGAGCATCTCTTGTTAACAAGCCTTCTGAACGCAATACATTTTTGTATTCTTCATTAACTTTAAGTAATGCTCTTGAAATACCATGTCTGATTGCAGCTGATTGAGCAACGATACCGCCACCAACAGCTTTAACTCTTACATCGTATTTATCTTGGTTTTCTGTTAAAACTAATGGTCTGTAAATCATCATTTCAACAGCTGGCATATTACCAATATAAGCGCCTAATGTTTTACCATTAACGAAAATTCTGCCTTTACCTTTTACAAGCTTAACAACAGCAATCGCACATTTTCTGCGGCCTGTAGCCATAATTTCTTTAGATTCAGCCATTATTTAGCCTCCTTTTCTAACACGATTGGTTTTTGAGCAGCATGTGGGTGTTCAGAACCACAATAAACTTTCAACTTAGTGAATTGTTGATCGCCCAATGTGTTGTGTTGTAACATACCTTTAACAGCTTTTTCAATCAATTTAGTTGCGTCTTTTTCACGAACTTCTTTAACTGATGCAGCTTTTAATCCACCTGGGAAACCAGTGTGGTGGTAGTAAATCTTATCTGTTTCTTTATTACCTGTAACTACAACCTTTTCTGCATTGATAACTACAACGAAATCGCCTGTATCAACGTTTGGTGTATATTCAGGTTTATTTTTGCCTCTTAAAATGTTTGCAACACGAACTGCTAAACGACCAAGAACTTCGCCTTCAGCGTCGATTACATACCATTTTCTTTCAACTTCAAGAGGTTTTGCTGAATATGTTTTCATGCTTTATTCCTTCTATCATTAATTTTTAGTAACTTACTTTCATTAATGTTAATCCGAATGGACTAACTGTTTGCCCCGCCTTACGACGGTCATGTGCTTCAAGAACTTTTTTCATGTGTTCTATCGGCAATTTATGCCCTTCTATTTCAAGAAGAGTACCGACTATTGTTCTTACCATATTATAGAGAAAACGATTTCCCTCTAAATGGATAAAAACTCTATCGCCCAGTTTTTCAACTTCGGCTCTAGTTATAAAACAAACTTTGCTTGGGTTAAGCGTTCCGGAACTTTTAAAACTTGAAAAATCGTGTTCGCCTAAAAGGAAGTTCAAAGCGGTTTGCATTCGCTCTACATCCAATTCGTATTTTACTCTTAAGATATCGCCGTCAAACGCTTGTTTGTAACGTCTATTGATTAGTTCATATCTGTAATATCTCGCCTTTGCAGACTTTTGAGCATGAAACGAATCGGGAACAATTCTCAAATTATCAACTGATATATCACCAGGAAGGATTTCGTTCATCTGATAGATAAACTTTGAAGCAACAATCGTTCTATCAATATCAAAATGAACGACCTGTCCTAATGAATTAACACCTTTATCAGTTCTTCCGGAGAAGATTGTTTTAATCGGTCTATTTTTCTGACTTTCGCCAGTTTTTATCAATGTTCTTAATGCTCTTTCCAATTCACCTTGTATTGTAGGAGTTTCTATTTCTTTGCCATTTTCGAACTGAATTTGGCTTCCGGCATAGTTTTTGCCTACATACTGAACCTCTAGAGCGTATCGCATTAACTATACCAATTGGATTAATGCCATTTCAGAAGCGTCGCCTCTACGAGGTGGCAATCTGAAAATTCTTGTATAACCGCCTTGTCTTGAAGAATATTTAACGCCAATAACGCTAAATAATTTTCTAAGTACAGTTTGTTTTGCTAATTTCTTACCTTCTTGAGGTGCATCAAAGATTTCGCCTGTTGTTGTATCAATTAATTGACCGATTTCTTTATCAAAGATATATCTTCCAGCCAATCTTCTTGAGTTCAAGTCACCTTTTTTTGCCATAGTGATAACGTTTTCAGCGTATGGTTGTAAAGCTTTTGCTCTAGCCATAGTTGTTTTAATTTCACCGTAAACAAAAAGTTCGGTAGCTAATGAACGCAACAAAGCCTTTCTTTGGTCTTGTGCTTTACCAAGCGTATGTTTTTTTGTTTGGTGTCTCATTTTGCTTTTCCTTTATTATAATTTACTGTTTCTTTTTTTAAGATATATGGGAATAAGGTAATAGGGGAATAAGTGGTTATAAAATTCTATTTTATTACTTATGCATTACCTTGGTAATATGAGCGTCAGCGAAATAAATCTCTTATTGCCCTATTACCTTATTCCCTTTATCTGCCTACTCAGCAGACTCGATAACCATACCTTCTTCATCCATTTCTGGGTTTGGAGCTAGGTCTAAACCGAAGTGGTGTAATCTTTCAATTACTTCATCAGAAGATTTTTTACCGAAGTTTTTAATATTTAACAAATCATGTTCTGATTTCTTTAACAATTCAGACATTGAATTGATGCTTGCTCTTTTTAAGCAGTTGTAAGCACGAACTGACAATTCCAATTCATCGATTGTAATTGATGGTTCTTCATTGCTTTCTTCTACAGCTTCTTCTTCAGCAACAACTTTTTCTTCAATCTCTTTGTGAGAAGATTTGCCGGCAATTGCAGCGATTTGTACGAAATGATCAATCAACAAATCAGCAGCTTGTGTCAATGCAGTTGTTACATCTAAAGTACCGTTTGACCAAATTTCTAAAGTCAACTTGTCGAAATCAATGCTATCACCAACACGAGTGTTTTCTACTTCGTAGCTAACTCTCTTGATTGGCATGAATGTTGCATCGATAGGTAACATATCAATTGATGCACCAGCTTTAGGGCTTCTAGGAACATCATTTGCTACATAGCCTTTACCAGTTTCTACAACAACGTCAGCATGGAATGAACCACCTTCAGCGATTGTACAAATTAACCAGTCAGGGTTTACTACCTTAACACCGGCAGGTAATTGAATATCACTTGCCAAAACCGGTCCTGGTTTGTCAATATCAATTCTCAACTGTTGAGGTTCTTTTGAATCTGTTTTGATAGCCAAACCTTTTAGGTTTAACATAACATCGATAACATCTTCTAATACACCAGGAATTGCAGTGTATTCGTGAGTGATACCTTCTATTCTACAAGAAGTTACTGCTGTACCTTCAAGGCTAGAAATCAATACACGTCTTAAAGCGTTACCAATTGTTGTTCCAAAGCCTCTTTCTAACGGTTCAATAGTAAATTTACCATATTGTGAACCATCAGAGCTGGTCATTGTATTAACAGTTTTAATTTTTAATTCCATATTTTTTTCTCCTATCAGCCTATTTTGAATAGTACTCAATTACAAGTTGTTCTTTGAAATCAGGATCTAATTCTTCTCTTTGAGGAATTCTTTCAAATGTAACCTTCAAAGCTTCAGCGTCTACTGTAATCCAAGCTGGAGCGCATGATAAATCGATAGCACTCATAACTGTTTTCAAGTATTCATTGCTTCTAGACTTGATAGTAATTACATCACCTGCTTTTACTAAATATGATGGAATATCTACTTTTTTACCGTTTACAAGAACATGACCGTGGTTAACGATTTGTCTTGTTTGTTTACGAGTTACACCGAAACCAGCTCTGAACAAAATGTTGTCCAATCTAGATTCAAGGATTTGTAAAAGGATTGTACCTGTTACGCCTTTTCTTCTAGCTGCTTCGTTGTAGTATTTAGCGAATTGTTTTTCGCTTACCAAATATGTATATCTGATTTTTTGTTTTTCAGCTAAGTGAAGTGCATATTCAGAAAGTTTTTTTCTAGCTGCACCGTGTTGACCAGATGCTGTTTGTCTCATAGAAGAAGTTAATTTTCTGTTTGACAAATCTTTAACTTTCTTGTTTCTGAATAATTTATTCGTTGGTCCTGTGTATCTTGCCATTGTTTTTCTCCTTTTCTTGTGTCGGGCATCTATGGTTTGTGCTTTTGGCGAAGCTCAAGCCCCGACGGTTTTATATAAGGGAATAGGGGAATAAGGTAATGAGGAAATAAGTGATTATTAATTTCTTCTTTTTACTTATGTTTTACTTTAGCAATATGAGCGAAGCGAATTTTTTCTCTTATTCCCTTATTACCCTATTACCTCTTTCCCTTCCTAACTATACTCTACGTTTTTTAGGTGGACGGCATCCGTTGTGAGGGATTGGTGTTACGTCCTTAATCAAAGTAATTTCCAAACCTGCTGCTTGGATTGCTCTGATAGCTGTTTCACGACCTGAACCAGGTCCTTTGATATGAACTTCAACTTTCTTCATACCTTGGTCGATTGACTTTTTAGCAACCAATTCTGCTGCTGATTGAGCTGCAAACGGAGTACCTTTTCTAGCACCCTTAAAGCCAGTTGCACCAGCTGTTGCCCAAGCAATAGCATTACCTTGAGTATCAGTAGAAGTTACAATTGTATTGTTGAAAGTAGATTGAATATGTACAACCCCTTGCAATACATTTTTCTTTTCTTTTTTCTTTGTAGTTTTTGGTCTTGCCATTTTTGTATTCCTTTATGTTTCTATTATTTTATTTCTTTTTGAAGGGAATAGGGGAATAAGGTAATGAGGAAATAAGTGGTTATTAATTTCTTCTTTTTACTTATGTTTTACTTTAGTAATATGAGCGAAGCGATTTTTTCTCTTATTCCCTTATTACCCTATTACCTCTTTCCCTTTTTAATTATTTTTTCTTACCAGCGATAGGTCCAGTCTTTTTACCACGTCTAGTTCTAGCGTTAGTCTTAGTTCTTTGACCTCTGCAAGGTAAACCTCTTTTATGTCTCATTCCTCTGAATGAGTTGATTTCTTGTAGACGTTTGATGTTCATTGTAACTTCACGTCTCAAATCACCTTCGATGTTGTATTCAGATAAAGCATTACGCAATTCTCTGATATCATCTTCTGTTAAATCGTCTGTTCTTAAATCTGGAGAAATACCAGTTTTTTCAAGAATTTTCTTGCTTCTTGCAGGTCCTATACCATAGATATAGGTTAAAGCGATTTCTAGTCTTTTGTTACGAGGTAAGTCTACCCCAACTAATCTTGCCATGTTTTGTTTCCTTTATGTTTTTGTACTTAACTTTTCTCTTTTGAAGGGAATAGGGGAATAAGGTAATGAGGAAATAAGTGGTTATTAATTTCTTCTTTTTTACTTATGTTTTACTTTGGTAATATGAGCGAAGCGAATTTTCTCTCTTATTCCCTTATTACCCTATTGCCTCATTCCCTTTAAATTAACCTTGTCTTTGTTTGTGCTTAGGGTTTTCGCAAATTACGGCAACTCTGCCTTTTCTCTTAATAACCTTGCATTTGTCGCACATAGGTTTTACTGATGATCTTGTTTTCATTGTTTTTTCCTTTTTATTTATGTATTACTGTTTTAATTCTATTTTAAGCGGAATGTAATTCTGCCTTTGCTCAAGTCATAAGGCGTCATCTCAACCTTTACTCTATCCCCCGGTAAAATTCTGATAAAGTTTTTTCTGATTTTACCTGAGATGTGTGCCAAAATTTCATGATCATTTTCGAGTTTTACTCTGAACATTGCATTTGGCATGGATTCAAGAATCGTACCTTCTATTTCTATAACGTCTTTTGCCATTATTTTCCTCTATTTTCGGCTGTCAATATGATGCCACATGATGACATCTTATTTAATAATAACTGCTAAAAATCTCAATGCAAGCAGTTTTATTAAATTTTAGCGTTTTTGTAAAGATTTATTAATGATTGTTTTTTTATACTTAGGTTAATTTATTAATTAAACAAAATTTTGGAAATTGCACTATTTTATAAGTTTTGCATGCTTTTTAAATATTTTAATCATTCTTTTATTTATAAAAACAACCATTTTGTTGTTAAAGCTTAGTAGCAAATTAATTCATATTCGCATTTGCAATCTTTTTTCTTAAGAGGTTCTTCCTCTTTTTTAATATTTTCCACAGCCGTTAATATTTTCTCTTTATATTGAACTTCCATTTCGGGAGAATATTCTATTTTAACTTCCTCTTTGTTTTTTAAATCGATATAGACAAATGTAATTTTGTCAGTTTTAAAGAATTCTTTTACTGCAAGAATATATATTATTGTTTGAAAGTCGTATTTTGCATTTTTAGGAGCAGAACCGGTTTTATAATCTAAAATATAGTATGTATCATCATTTTTAACCAAAGCATCTAATCGTCCGCCAAAGAAATGATTTCCAATTCTGACCGCCAAATTATATTCGGTGTTTATGACTTCATAACTAAAATATTTTATAGAGCGCAAGTGTTCCCATACTAATTTCTCACGTTCACTTAAAGATTTCTCCATATTTTCTAAATTTTCACCACGCAAGTAATATGAAGCAAGTGCGTGTATATTTTTACCAAATTCAAAAATATCATCATTAACCGGCATAGAAATGCCTTTAACATACTTTAAATAGAACTTTTTAGGACAAAGCTCATAAGTCTTTAACATGTTTGGTGAAAATTGCTGAAACATGATTTCTCCTTAGAGAAATCATAGCATAAAGATTGTGATTGAACTATAAGATTAAGCTGTTTTAAGCTTTTGAAATTCATCTAGTCCAACTTCCCAACTATCTTGATATTTAAAATCTCTGGAAGCTATTTCATCCGGAAGTCCTGCATGATGAATTTTTGGCAACAATTCTTTTTCACTCATTTCAATTGGAGCTGCAATATTATCATCTGAATCCTGGCAAATAAATACACCTTCACCATCAGGTTTTACTTTATAGCCTACAATTGTTATTTCATGTCCTGCCAATCGATTGCCATTTTCAGGATCAGGCCAAGTATAGCCAATAATTATATTGTGTCCCATTTTGAGAGTATCTAATAATTCTTTCTTTATTGTTTTGAAATCTTTTTCATAACCGCTTAGACGTCCGTTCTCATCAACTTTTTGATAAGTTACAGAAGTTGTGTTTTTATCTTCGACTACAGATTCTACGTAAGTTTTTTCAAAATCAATTAAACCGCCATCTTCTTGTGTCCATTCGTTCGGTGCTCGTTTATCGATTAAAGAGTTATAAGTTTGTTGTGAGCCTAACTGCATTAATGTTGATTGCATTAAAACATCAATAATCGAACGTTCTCCGGGGTCGCGATTACTATTTTGAATACGCGCTCTAATTATTGCATTCTCATCTGGTTTCAATAAAACTTGAGCAGACTCAAAACCATTCATTTGATGTGGAGTTTTAAATGTTTTAAGTAACCATATTGCATCATTAGATTTTTGAGATAAATTATCCATCTTGATAGTTTTCACAACTTCATTATTCGGAGAGGTCAAACCTTCTACCATTCTAAAGAATTCAGCAGTGTGTTTTGTTGCTAAATCAAATTCTATACTTGCAGCAGGACAAGTGCCTGTGTGCATATTATCAAGTTCCCATTTTGTTTTTGCTATTTCATTCGGATCTTCTGACAAATTTGTAATTAAACCGATTACTTGGCGTTTATACTGATTTGGAATATCTTCACAAGTTTGTGTAATAACATAAGGGTTTGAGAGAATATCTAAGCATTCTTTTAAAATAACAACTTTATCCAATCCGGGGTCTCTATCTTCCGTAATAATTTTGTGTAAGTTGTCTAAAACCGTACTTTTATCATTTGAATTGTTTTTCAATAATTGTCCGGATTTCAAAGCAAATTCAAGTTTTTTTCTATATGGCAAATCTAATTCATTAGTTAAAGCTTCATATTTTTTACGTTCATCTTTGTTTGCCAAAGTTGTTCTTATAGATACAGCTGAAGTATAAGCCCTGAAGTTTGGCGCTGACATTTGCGTTTCAATCGGCGCAGTTTGAGCTGTGCTCACAGAATTCTTTTTCTGAACTTGAGCTGTTTTATAAATATTATTTAAATTTTGTAATGACACACTATCCATATTTATATAAAAACATTTCTTGTCTGAAATTTGCTTAATTATTACAAAATATTAAGATAAACATATTTATTATTTTTTGGATTGTGAAAATTTGTAAATATTCTTTCCTGTAATGACAAAAAAATCTTTTCTTTTGTTTTAAATTGTGTATAATAGAACAAAGAAAGAAGAAGATTTATGATACAAACAACTTCACAAAACATAACAAAACCAACAAACATTCATGAAGAGCTAGAGCATTATTTAACACTTGTTTTTGAAAATGAGCTTAAAGCCAGCGGTTCTATTCTCATTAGTTATAACCCATTTGTTATAAAGAAAATTGCAGGATATTTATCAGGTAGAATAAAAATGCCTGCGTCAATCGGTATTGCGGGAGAAACTGCAAGTGGCAAATCTACAATCACAATGGATTTAATTGATACAATTGAATCTTTTGCCACAGAATTTAATATAGACGATGCAATAACTCGTGTTAATACAGATGATTATTATTATGACCGTTCAGAAATGGTAAAAGCTGCAGGTAGCTTCTCTGAATTTGCAAAACATTATGATTTGGATGTTCCTCAAGCTTTAGAATTGGAATTGATGAACAAACACATCAAAGAATTATTGTCTGGTAAAGAAATTTACCTTCCTAAATATGACATGAGCGGTACCGCGATTAGACATGATAATTATACATTAGCTAAACCTTCTAAAATTATTATTTCAGAAGGTTTATTTACGCTTACTGAAAAAATTAAAGATGCATTTGATTTCAAGATTTACGTGGACATTGACGAAAAAATAAAAAAAGAACGTTTTTATGTAAGGGCAAAAGAACGTGATTTAGGTGATTCCGCTGATTATATCTACAAAAATGCGAATGATAAAGCAGAAGTGCACATCAGACCTTGCAAAAAGCATGCTGATATTGTTCTTTCAGGCTCTGCCGATAGAATTAAATATAAAAACTTCTTAAATAAAATTATTGGAATTATACAAGAACTTTATTATTAAGCTATTAATACAAGATTTTATTTTACAAAAGCCCCACCAAGTAAATGTCCGTCTTTAGCGGAATAAATTACGCATGCCTGACCTTTAGCTATAGCAGAAACAGGTTCATTGAATTTTATTTCAACCATATTATCTTCAACTTTAATTTTTGCCGGTACCGCTCTCATGTTATATCGGATTTTTACCAGTGCTTCAAACTCATTTTCTGTTTGCGGATAACTCCAATTTACATCATTTAAAACTAAAGAATCAGCGAATAATTTATCTTTGTATCCAACGTAAACAATATTTTTTTCTGCATTAATTTTTGTAACATAAAGAGCTTCAGGCGCAGCAAGTCCGATACCTTTTCTCTGCCCAATTGTGTATTGCCAAAAACCGGTATGCTTACCCATAACCTTATTAGTTCCATCTTCTAAAAACAATCCGTCTTTAGATTCGAACAAATTATTCAAATATTTTTTTGTTGTCATCGGTGCCTTAATAAAGCAAATATCTTGACTTTCTTTTGAAGATTTACTAGGCAAATCATTATCAAATGCAATTTTCCGAACTTCGTCCTTTTTGTATGTAGAAAGCGGAAACAAAGTCTTTTTTAATCTGTCTTGTCCTAACAAAAACAAGAAATATAATTGGTCTTTATGCTCATCAGAAGCCGGATACAATTTATAAAAACCATTTTCTTCTTTAATATTTGCATAATGACCTGTTGCAACAAAATCCACACCCAACTCTTGTGTTGCATAATCAAAAAGCGCGCCCCATTTCATGTACTTATTGCACATTATGCAAGGGTTTGGTGTTTCTCCCGATTTATATGAGTCCTCAAAATACTTAACAACTTTTTCTTGGAAAATCTTTGTCGCATCAAATTCGTAAAACGGAATATCCAATTTTTCAGCTACTACTTTTGCATTTTCAACAACCTGTCGAGCATCCTCTGAATTTGTAGTATTGGCAGTAATTCCGACAACCTCATGTCCAGCTTGTTTAAGTAAAAAAGCTGTAACGCTACTATCAACACCACCGGATAGTGCAACCGCAACCTTACTCATCTAATAAAACCTTTTCACCATAAGCTGTCAAACGGTATTCAGATGCACCTACAAGTCCTGTTAAATCAGGTAAACACTCAATATAATCACGATTGATAGCTTCTTGCAACACGCTATGATCAATGATTACAGCAATATTTTGCATTAATTTTGCATTCAATTGTTTTAATGTAAATCTTGGTTTTTGTTCATATTGTGTGAAATAATAAGCAGTCAACAGCAAATAATCGATTTTTCTTTCTACATTTCTACTACTTATAAAATTCAAAAACGCATTGTCCTTTTTAATTGAAGGACTTGGTTTGAATGATAATTCTGTTTGAGGTGTGTTAATTGATTTTTCTAAGATATTGTCAAACACACCGCCTTCATTAACTGAATTATTGACAGTTGTTTTGTATTCTTCTTCTTTTTTAGGTGGTGCATAAAAAATATCCAAACTTTTATTCTTTTCTTCTTTAGAAACTTGTGGTTGTTCTTCAACCGGTTCAGGCTTTGGCATTCTTCTTAATTGCTCATCAATTTTCTTTTGAGTAATTTCTTTTTCATTTTGAATCTGAGAATTTACCATATTTTTGCATTGTTGAACCTTATGCTTTTGAACATACTCAGAAGCTTTTCTTACCCACAACGCAAATTGCTCTTCAACAAGTTCTTTGTCAGAAGTTGATAGAGATAATACGTACTTTCCTTTAGTTATTTTAAATGAATAAACTGACATAATTATTTATCCTGCAATAATTCTTCACGCCATTTATTAAGTTGTTCTTCAACAAATTCTAAATCGTCTGATTTTAATTCGATTTCAATATCGCCTTTTTTCATCTTAAAAACGTACTCGTGCATATATCCTCCTTAATAAACTGATTCTATCTTAAAATTTACAAACTTTCAATAATTAACATGCTAATTGTAAAGTTATGTCAAATATTGTATAATTTTTAAGTGAAAATAGCAAAAATTTTTTTGCAGAGTTTTAAAACATAATATGTAGACAATAATATATAAAAAGAGGTTTCTCAAAATATGAAAAAGATAGCAATTTGTACATTACTAATCACAGCAGGCGCAATGTCTTTACTTAGTATTAACAACAAAATTTCTGACACAACACCTGAATTCAATCTAAAAAATAGTTATGCAATCACACTCGGCTATGACAAATCAATGAGTGAAAAAACAATTAAAGCGGCTGTAATTGACAGCTATTTTAGAGAAGTTGCTGCTAACGGTAAAATTGTTCGTTGGAACAAAGCGTCATTCCCACTAAAAGTATACGTTCAAGACACACCGGATGTACCAGATTATTATAGAGAAGTTGTTTTGAATGCTTACAAATCTTGGGAAAGAGCTAGTGATGGACTTGTAAGTTTTGAAATTGTTGAAGATGAAGCCGGTGCAGATATGAAATGCTATTTCAAGAATGTTAACAATGAAAAAGCTACAATCGGTACTCAATCATTCAATTTAAACGGAAATACTATTAAAGATTCAGTTATTACATTCCGAAAAGTTGATTACAAAGGACACAATTTGGATTCTAAACAATTGTTCTCATCAGCTCTTCAAGAAATCGGTCTTTCTCTTGGTTTGAACGGCAAAAGCCCAAGTATTTATGACGTTATGTATCCTGTAGGAACAAAATTCAATACAGAGATTACAACAAGAGATTTAAAAACATTAGCTCTATTATATTCAGTAGTTCCAGATGTAACAAACGTTGCACCGACTCCTGAAGAGAAATCACAAATGTTTACAGTTGCAGAAATCTTATCAACATTGAATGTTCCTGTAACAAATGACACAAAGAACTTGGATGAAGTTGTTGCAAACGATATTGAAACAAAATTGGCATTAGCTGAACAATACAGACGTCGTGCAGAATACGATAAAGCTGCTCAAGAATACCAAGCTGTTGCACAAATGAAGAGTGATAGAAGAAGCAAATCTGAAGTTTATTACGAAGTTGCAGTTATGTATTTGGATGCAGAAGAATTTGATAAGGCTAAAAGCTGTGCAGAAATTGCAACCGCAACTGATATAAATGAAAAGACCGAAATTCTACCTGCATTAATCGATTATTACACAAAACGTTCAAACTCAGCGATTGAGCAATTGGATTCAATATTACACCAAAATCCATACAACAGATACGCATACAATCTTCTATGCCAAATCTACAGAGAAAAACACCAAGAAAACTTGTTGAATGCAACAATTCGTAAGTATGGTAAAACCGCAGGCGAACCGGAAAATTAATAAATTGATATAACCAAAAAAACAATGTACTAAAGCAAGTTTGCTCTAGTACATTGTTTTTTATTTAAACCATCTGTTAAAGTATTACAATAATTTTACTAGTTCATATTTTGCAAATATTCTATAATCCCTTTAGGATTTATTAATTTGCCTGCATAAGTTCCTGTATCATAGTTATTCATCTTATCAGCTGTTTTTTGCATAATATCATAGAACTGTTCATAAGTTACATCAGGTTTTACTTGTTTTGCTAAAGCAAAAACACCTGCTATGTATGGTGCGCCCCAAGAATCGCCACCAAAATTTCCTTCATAGCGATAACCATCATATTCATCCGCAACTGTTCTATGTTCTGTAGGTATAAATATTTTTTGGTCTTTTTCTTCATCGTCTTTTTTATTCCACCATTCACCATCACGTCTGAATCTATCCATTCGATATGAATTTTTATCATTAGGGTCAGCCTTTGGATTTCTGTCCGCTCCTGCGAAATGCTTATATTCTTGTTCGAAGTCATTTGTTATAACTGCGATACCTGCTTCTTTAGCTTTTGCAATCACTTCTCTTAAAGTTTCATAGTTTTGTTTATTATAATCATCACAAGTATCAAAACCACAGCTTATAGATATAACTGAAATTAATGGCTCACCATTTTTCTTATATTCTTCATTTTGAATAATAACATTTTCAATCGCCTTTGTGTGTTCTGCACAAGTATTTGCGCTATAAAAAGCCAATTCCGCGTCCGGCGCGACACCACATTCTTTCCCTACTGCAACAGATGAAACAACATTGCCATGGTAAACACCGTCTTTATTTTGAGCAAAGTTTGTTTGAGAAATAACCCTGTCTTTAAATTCGGGATTATCACTAATATCAGAATCTATAATCGCAATTCGAACGCCTTTACCTGTAATTCCTTGTTCATGTAAAGAACGAATATTTAATCCAGGGTTCATAGTATTTTCTTTTACTTTATCTAAAATTGCTTGTTGTTCTTCTGATAAAACTGTTGTACTATCAATCGTTAAACTCAATAATTGTTCTTCGGTTAAGTTTAATTTATCAAGATATAAACCTCTAGCATCTTTTGTATTTGCAAAATCTTGCGAAGGCATATCTTCATAACTCGCTGGAGTATTTTTTTGTCTATATAACCCAAGAATATCCTCATGAGTTCCTGTTTGAATATCATCTACGCTATCATAGTTAAAGAAATCCTTAAAAAATTCCAATGCTTCTTGTGGAGTAAAGACTTTTCCAGACCATACGTCTATAACAACTGCGTTTTCTCCCCATGTGCTAGGGTTTTTAGTATCAGCGTCCTCTGCCATTCCTATTACATTAAAAACATGCTCTCCTTTTTCAAAATTAATATCTTTTGTACATATCATAATTTCTTGTACATCGTTTATTCCTTGCTCTTTAAGCCATTTTGTGATGATTTCAGCTCTATGCCGACATTCCATCACTTGTCGTTCCTCAGTCGGAACATCATCAATATTTTCTTGCTCGCTTATTTTACTGAGCGTTTCTGCATTCATTCTAAACTCATTAATTTTATCTCTATCACCATTATTGGCTTCTAAATAGTTTGCCAATGCTACATAATAAGTCGACGATTTTGTGTTTGGGAATTTCGTATTAAAACGTTCTATTAAATCATTCCCAATTTTTGTATTATTTTCTCTTGTATTTTCATCTGCCACTTTGATATTTTTGTTAAGAGCATTATTTACAATATCAACAATTTTTTGCCAACAATCTTTTGTAAATTTAACGACTGCTCCTGCTTGAACTGTAAAACTATTATTTTGATTATTTTTACCATTGTTTTCAATAGTGTAATTTTCAGAATTGTTAAGCTCTGTAAGGACTTGGTTCCAAACACTTCCCATTTGCTTGCATTCAGCAGAAGACAGACCTAACTCTTTTGCAATTCCTTGAGTTATGCCACCTTGTTTTATTGTAAATTGTCCATCAATTCTTCCGTCCATAATACTTATATCGGCATAAATTTCAAAAACTTTAGGTTTTTGTTACATTAAATTTTAAATTGTTACAATTTAGATAAAACTATTAAGTTAATAGTTTTTATCTAACTACTAAAAGGCGATTCGTAAAATTACGAATCGCCTTTTAGTAGTTGCGCAATATTTGTTTTTTTGATACTCTTAAAATGTAGATTAGGTAATAGAGGAGTTTTATTATGGACTTAATGAAGGGTAAAAAAGGTATAATTTTTGGTGTTTCTAACACTCACGGTATCGCTTACGGTATTGCAAAACAATTACACGAAGCTGGTGCTGATATTGCGTTCACATATGCCGGTGAAGCAATGGAAAAAAGAGTTCGTCCAATAGCAGAAGGCATGGATGCAAAATTAATCATGAGCTGTGATGTTACAAATGAAGCTGAAGTTGAAGCTGTATTCAAAGAATGTGAAAAAATTTACGGAAAATTAGATTTTGTTGTTCACGCTGTAGCATTCGCTCCAAAAGAAGATTTAATGGGTAGATTTGTTGACACTTCTAAACAAGGTTGGGATATCGCTCTAGGTGTTAGCGCATACTCTCTAGTTACAATCTGCCGTCATGCAGAACGTTTGATGAACGAAGGAAGCTCAATATTCGCTCTAACATATCTTGGTTCCGTTCTTTCAGTTCCAAGCTACAACGTAATGGGCGTTGCTAAAGCTGCTCTAGAATCAGCAATGAGATTCTTGGCTGTTGACTTAGGTCCTAAAGGTATCAGAGTTAACTGCTTATCATCAGGCCCTGTTAAAACATTGGCTTCTATGGGTATTTCAGGTTTCTCTAAAATGCTTAAAGCAGGCGCTATGAGAGCTCCTATGAAGAGAAACGTAGCATTGGAAGATGTTGGTAAAGCTGGTTTATACTTGGCTTCTGAACTTTCAAGCGGTACAACAGGCGAAGTTATTTACGTAGACTGCGGTTGCCACTCAGCTTACGCTTCAGCAGAAGAAATGGATGTTCTTTCTCAAGCTGAATAGTTTTGGTTTGAGGGGCGAATTTGCTAAAGCAAATTCGCCCCTTTTTAATAAAGGAGTTTATATATGAAAAAACTTTTATCATCTTTATTTTTGTTAATGCTACTATTTGTAAGTTCACAAAAGGCAAATGCGCTAAAGTACGATGAAGCCGTTAACCAATCAAAACCAATGGCAATTTTTATTTATGCACCTTGGGCAGAGGGTTACAACGCTCCTATGCAAGCATTTAATGCAATGGGGCAAAAATATAGTCAAAAATACAATTTTGTAACAATGAATATTGCAACTGATGAAGCAAAAACATTTAATCAGAAATTTTATATTTATCCAAACTTGCCTTATGTGTTGTTGCTTAAAGAAAGAGGTAAGATTGTTCGTTATCTAAAGAGCGAATGTGTTAATGATAGCTCTTGCTTCTCAAATCGTTTAGATTTGTTTAACAACTAAGTTGTAATCCTGCAATTATTGTAACGAAATTTAAACCATTTGGGTTGATTTATTAAGACGTTTATACTATATTAAGCTATGTAGAGTGCTTACGCCAATATGTCACTCACACGGTTCGGCGGGGTTTGTAGTCGATAACAAATACTCAATGACCAAAATTAAAAGGAAAACAATAATGAACTTAAAGAACAAACAAGAAATTATTGAAAAATTTGGTGCTAATGCAAAAGATACAGGTTCTGCAGAAGTACAAATCGCAATGTTAACTAAGAAGATTTCAGAACTTACTGAACACATGAAATCAAACAAAAAAGATTTCGCTACTAAGCGTGGTCTATTGATGATGGTTGGTAAGAGAAAAAGACTTCTTTCATTCTTGAAAGATAGAAATCTTGAAGGTTACAGAAGCCTAATTAAAGAATTAGGAATCAGAGGTTAATCGAAAAATCCGCTCTTTGGAGCGGATTTTTTTTGCTTAATTTATTACTGTGTGTGTCATATGAATTGGTGCAACTAGTACAACAATCAAATCTGCACCGGAAGATATTGTTATATGTTCACCCATTTTTCGTTGGGCTCCGGGTACGCATTGCAAAGTTCCCATTGCTCTAAACATTGTCCAACGTTGATAGTGTGGCATTCTAATATATTTAGCAGGAGGAGTGAGAGTTCCTCCTATAGTATTGTTGTTTGCGGTATAGATGTATGCTTTGATTGGAATTTCATAGCCGTCAGTTAAATACATTTTGTTAACAAAAACTTTCATAGCAGCATTAGTACCAATTATCGGTTCATTCTTTTTTTCAATGAATCCGTTTAATCGTGTTCCTTCCGGAATGATATTTTTGTTGTAAAGATATATGTCAGATGTTGTAACAAAACTGACTGTATCGCCTTCTTCACAATAAGCAGTTGAGAATTCTTGTAAAGATATTACAGGAATATGTGTTCCTTCCGGAATATCATATTCATCATAGTCGCGAAGATTTATTTCAGAAGCAAAAACAATACTGCATAAACAAATAAGAGTTAAAATTATTTTTTTCATATATTTATTATAGCATGCGAATATTATTAAATTATAATATAAAAAAGTGCTTGCAAAAAAAAAATCAGCAAGTTATACTATAGGAGTGGTCAGCGAACTGATTACATTGACAAAAGAATATGGGAGCGTAGCTCAGTCTGGCCCTAGTGAGGCAGAGCCGAACGGTATATAGATAAAGCTCTAACCGGACTGAGAAACGAAAACCAAACAGTTTAGACAAGGGAGCGTAGCTCAGTCTGGTTAGAGCGCATGCCTGTCACGCATGAGGTCGCGAGTTCGAGCCTCGTCGTTCCCGCCATTTTAAGAGGGTTTTAAACCCTCTTTTTTAATGCAAAAACTCTATGTGTAATCTGTGAGTTGTATAAGACTCCAGAGTTATCACGCATATTACTTATAACAGCAACAGTTGTTGTAAGCTTATGCAATTTAGACAGAGTTGGGAACAATCGGCACTTTCTGCATCGGTATAATCTTTTTCTACGATGCTTCCAGATTATTAAGATTAATTGGTGTAATTTTAATTCTATTAGACGTAATTATTTTGAAACTTATTCATTAATTATATAGAATTGGTAAAGGTTAGGCAAACACCGATTAACAATAATTTTATTGGTGCACAAGTGTGTGCACCCTACTTGATAGATTTATAAATATGTAAAATTTAGTTATTTGAGAAATGGTTAGTATTGTTGGGGTTTGTTACCGCTTCCATGCCTATAAAATGTAATGTTCTTATAAAAAAAGAAAAAACTCTTGACAAAGTTAGATATCTAACTATAATATAAATATATGAAAGAAATGCTATCTTTAGTATCGAAAATCCATGAAAAAGGTAATCGTTTTATTATTGAAGAATTAAAAAATAATGGTGCAGAAGGACTTGTACCAAGTCATGGTGATATTCTTGTTTGTCTTTACAGAAACGGTAAAATGACGATGAAAGATATTGCAAATTGCATTCATAGAACAAAACCGACGGTTACGGTCTTGGTAGATAAACTAGAAAAACTAGGATATTTAAAAAGAGAAGCTTCTGATGAAGATAGTCGCTCTACGAATATAGTTTTGACGCAAAAAGGTAAAGATTTTCAAGCAATTTTTGAAAAAATTTCAGAAGAATTGAATGAAATGTTATACAAAAATTTATCTCCAGAGGAGTCGGAATTAATAGAAAAACTTTTAAGAAAAGTAATAAAATAAAAATTTTTTACAGTAATAGTTAGACATCTAACAAAAGGAGAAAACATTATGACAAACTTTAAAAAAGAAGAAATCGGAAAAATTAGTGAAGTAGGCAAAAATTATGAAAACGGTAAAGCGTTTTTGCATGATTTGCTAGGATTAACAAGTTGTGAAATTTCAGTTAGCGCAATGCCTGCCGGAGTAAAATTGCCTTTTAATCACAAACACAAACAGAACGAAGAAGTTTATATTTTCTTAAAAGGTGAAGGTTCAATGAATTTAGATAATGAAGTTGTTGAGGTTAAAGAAGGAACTTGCGTAAAAGTTCTACCTAATGCCGTAAGAACAATGGAAGCAAAAACTGATTTAGAATATATTTGTGTTCAAGCAAAATCTAATAGTTTAGAGCAATTTGGACTTGGCGATGCCGAATTGTGCTAAAATTGAAAGGGGCAAGATTGCCCCTTTTTAATCAGGAACAAAAGTATAAAATGATAATCAACACAGGCTCAAGAACAGATACAGTTCAATATTATTCAGATTGGCTTTTAAAAAGGTTTGAAGAAGGTTTTGTTTATTCAAGAAATCCAATATTTCAAAACAAAGTAACAAAATACGAATTAGACCCAAAAGTTCTTGATTGCGTTGTATTTTGTTCCAAAATTATGAACCGAAATATGCCAAGAACTTTGGGAAAATGATTAAGTATCATTTTTCTAGAGGGAGTTGAGTCCGCGATTAGTGGCGAAACGTATATAAGATATAATTCCGAGTTGCGGTTTAATTTTATAATTGAACAAATAAAAAATATGCCGCAACTCGGAATTGAACCAAGGACACAGGGATTTTCAGTCCCTTGCTCTACCAACTGAGCTATTGCGGCATATCATACCAAATTATAAAATCAAGAGCACCAGCTCTTCTTGCTTACGGTCTTTTTCAAAAGCCCGTAAGACTATTGTACTTGCTAAATATTTTTAATCAAGTCTTTTTTTGAAATTTGTTATTTTTTTCTCAAATAATAATAAAAAAGAAGGGCTGAACCCTTCTTCTTTACATTATTCTACTTATTTATCACCTTGTGGAGCTAACCAAGCAGTTACGTTTCTGCCTTCAACCATTGGTTTCTTTTCTACTGTTACCGGATCATTTTCCAAATCTCCAATAAATCTGTTTGCCAAGTCTACTGCCAATGATGAATGTTGCATTTCACGACCTCTCAACATAACAACAATCTTAACTTTATTGCCTTGAGATATAAATTTTCTGATATTTTTCAATCTTACTTCATAATCGTGTGTATCAATCTTATAACGAACTTTAACTTCTTTAACATCAACAACATGCTGTTTCTTTTTAGCTTCTTTCGCTTTTTTTTCAAGTTCGTATTTATATTTTCCATAATTCAAAATCTTAGCAACCGGAGGAGCTTGGTTTGGGCTTATTACAACCAAATCTAATTCTGCTTCTTCCGCCATTTTCATTGCTTGGGACGTCGGTACAATACCGTGATTATTTCCATTTTCATCAATTAATCTAACTTCTCTTGCTCTAATTCTTTCATTTATTAGAGGTTTATCTTTGCCTGAGCCTCTTTGGCTCCTTTCTTCATTAGCGATAATTATTCTCCTTTTTGTTAAAATTATACTTTTCTTCTTAATAATACCATGATTTAGCCATTTTTCAAGTGTTTGCAACATAATCGGAACTGATAGCCAGCCATTTATAAGCCTCGTTGACACTTTGTGGAATATCTGTTACAAACGTTCCGCCATATCTGCCCCGACTAAACCTTAAATAACCATCGTCCGCCAAATTATCCAGCGCCTTTTTAACAGTTTTTGGACTAACATTAAAAAATTCTGAAAATTCCCCTATTGACGGCAACTTGACACCAATCTCACATTTTTCAGCAATAAAATGCTTAATCTTTAGCTCAACTTCTTCATACTGATATAACTTTGTTTGATTTGCGCTATTTTTGACGATAGTACCATACTTTCCTCGCCTTGAGAGCAAAAGTCCTTGTTTAGATAAAATCTTAATCGCGTCGTGAATAGTTTTTACACTTACTTTAAACATCTTCGCAAGTTCCAAATTTGTCGGCAACCTATCACCTTCTATAAAATTCTCATCAATGTATTCTTTAAGCGCATAAGCAATTTTATCCACTAGAGTTTGCGTTTGAATGTCATCAATATTAAAATTCAAATTCTTTATAACAAATGTATTTCCAAATTTTTCTATAATCCCTTCTGAGACAAGCGTTCCAATCGCAATTCTAACTGTGGCTGTTGACATGCCGGTTAATTCAGCAAGCTTTCTTGTTGAAATCAAGCAAACGCCACATTTATAGCCATATTCTAAAATATGTTTTTTGATAATTTCAACTGCCATTTCACGTTTGGAAGTCAATTTTTCAAATTTTGGCGCAATATCTGGATTTTTTATGTAAGTTCCAAGCCTTTGCTTTGATTCTATTAGTCCAGCGTCCTCCACATAGCGAAAAACATTTTGAATAGTGCCGACACTAACACTTGTATGAAAAGCTAAATCCGCTTTTGAAGGTAACCTATCATAAGGTTTTATCCTTCTGGCATCCAAATTTGCTTCAATCCATTTGATAAGCCATGCAGAAATTTTATCAACTTTGTTTTCGCCGATTTTAAAACTATGCACATGTGGAGCCATTTCCGCAACGGAAATTTGCCTTGGTGCAGAATCTTTTGACATACAAATCCCTTTATTTTATTTCAAATTTACCACTACGATTTGTGAATATTCTTTAATATTACCTCAAAATTAAAAAACAATCAAGAAGAAATCAAGCAAAAATCTTATTCTATATATTTGCCGTCAAATAGTTCCATTATCATTTTTTCTTGGTCAGATTCTAAGCGTTCCTTTTCCTTTTCAGTTTTTGGAACAGATTGCTCATCATTCGTATTCTGAAGTCGTGCTTGTTCTTTCACTTTTTGTGGAGCAACTTGTTTTGGAACTTCCACTTGTTTCACTTGCGGAGTTGGCGCAGTTGGTTGAGGTGGAGGGGGTGTTTGTGGAACAGGCTGAGGTGTCGCTATTTTAAAGTTTTTTTTTACAGACTCAGCTGTAATTTCGCTATCTCCTCCCTGCGGAAGTCTTACCATAACCGACACATTAGAATCAAACATAAGACTAGCAGCCTCTTCAAGCATTTGTTTCTTATTAGTATCATTAATTTGAGCTACTAATTTCTCGTTCTTAAATGTAATAATAACTCCATCTGGAGCAATTTTTACAGGGGTTGCCAAATTTAGCAATGCTTTAGTTGAAGGACTTTTAACATTCATCAAAAGCGCTTTCCATAAAGATTGAATATCGTTTCCGCTAGGTTTTTGCGACATTGGCGGAGGTGTAAATTCTTCCACCTGTTGCGTTTGTGGAGCTTGAGAAGTGTGCGACACTTCTTGCCTTACTTCTTGTTTCATTTCTTGTCGTGTTTCAACTTCTTGAGCAGACTGAACAGAAGGTCTGGTTTCAGCAACAGGAATTGGAGCCGGACGAGTTACATGTGAAATAGGTTGTGGACGCGCAACCGGAGTGAAATTACCACCTTCAAGTGCTTTAACACGATTTTGCAAATCTAAAAGCGTAGAATTTTCACTCATATTTGCTAAATCAATCATACCGACTTCCAACCACAAATGCTGGTTTGAAGCTAATTTAACTTCTTTAATATAATATGTGATTCTCTCTAGCAAGAAAACAATCTGCTGAGTTTCTAAAGCTTCTTTTTGTTTACTTAATTCCGCTATTTGAGCTTCGTTTAGTCCTGTAAGTTCGCTCAACAAATCCGGCTTACAGTTTTTTACAATAAGCAGATTTTTAAAATATTCAGACAAGTTTGTCAAAATCTGCAAAGGTTCGTTACCGGAATTGTAGATATCATTTAATATTTCTATCGCATCATTAGGAGATGAAGAAATTATTTTGTCGCTTAATTTATTCAAAACATCAAACGAAATTCTGCCTAAAACGGCATTAACATCTTCTGACGTAATTTCTTTTGAAACGCCTAACAAGCTTAATTGGTCTAAAAGCGAGATACTATCACGCATACCACCGGCAGAGTTTTTAGCAATTGTAAATAACGCGTCATCGGAAATGTTAATTTTTTCTTCATTCGAAATATATCTCAAATGTTTTACGATATCATCGGTCGTAATTCTTCTAAAATCGAATCTTTGACAGCGACTCTTAATCGTATCTAAAACCTTATGAACTTCCGTTGTTGCAAGTATAAAGATAACGTTTTCCGGCGGTTCTTCCAATGTTTTTAATAATGCGTTAAAAGCATGGTTTGTTAACATGTGGACTTCATCGATAATATAAATCTTGTATTTACCGTGAACTGGTACGTACTGGATTTTTTCCAGAATACTTTGCGTATCTTCAACTTTTCTATTACTTGCCGCGTCAATTTCTATAACGTCGATTGGCACAGAATTCATAATGTCTAAACAGCTTTCACACTCTCCACAAGGGTGAATCGTCGGGCCGTTTTTGCAGTTCAAAGATTTTGCAAGAATTCTTGCTGTGGAAGTTTTACCTGTACCACGTGGTCCTGTAAACAAAAACGCATGCGCAATTTTACCAAGCTCTATTGCACTTGTAAGTGTTTTCTTGATATGCTCCTGACCTACAAGCTTGTCGAGCGTTTGCGGACGGTATTTTCGGTATAATGGTACATAATTTCCACTCATAAGACTAGTTTAACACAAACGAAAATTTAAGTTAACTTAGAAAATCCGCTATTTTAAGTTGGCGTATTTAAAATATAAATTTTTATTAAGAATTATAGTCTGTTTTTATATGATTTGGTATAATACTTATATCTAAGAGGCTAATGGTTAGGAGGATTGTATGAAGGAACGTGAAAGCAACGTATTGTCGTTATTAGAAGATAGAACAAACAATTATTCACGTAAAATTGCTTTAGGCATGAAGACTCAATTTGGTTGGAAAGAGCTTACTTATGACGGTTTGGGCTTGATGTCCAGAAGACTTGCTGCATATTTAATGAACGATTTGGGGCTTCAAAAAGGCGAAAAACTTGCAATCCTATCAGAATCAAAACCGGAATATGGCGCTTGCGTTTTTGCGTCTGTAATTTCAGGTTTAATCACAGTTCCTTTGGATATTAAGTTAACAAAATATGAACTTCAATCAATCCTTTCAGACTGCTTGCCTTCTGTAATGCTTGTATCACAAACTTATATAGATAAAGCTTTAGAATTACAAAAAATGATTCCGTCATTGAAACACATTATTGTAATGGACGAACACCCGGTAAATGATGATTTGCAAAGTATTTATACGATTCCAAATAACTATACTTGCAAATGGCATCATCGTTCTAGAAAATCAACTGTGTTTATTATCTATACATCTGGCACTACCGGCAAACCAAAAGGCGTTGAAACAACATTTGGAAATATGCTTGCGCAGTTGAACGATTTGAAGGTTGCATTTGATAAAATTTTGCCACCAAAAGGTGATGTTAGAATTCTATCAATTCTTCCAATGAACCATTTGTTTGAAATGACAGTTGGGTTTACGACTTTCTTAAACTTAGGTTTTTCTGTATATTATACGCATAATTTGAAGCCAAAAGATATTTTGAACATTATGCGCGATAGAAAAATTAATTTCATGATTGTTGTTCCGGCATTCTTAAAGTTGCTTAAAACAGGTTTGGAAGCTGAAATGAAGAATACATCTAAATTCTCTCAAAAAATGTTTCCTATTCTTTACCATTTTGCAAAATTCATTCCTTTTATATGGATGAAGAAAATTATGTTCAGAAAAATACATAACTGCTTTGGTGGAGCTTTCAAGGGTTGCATGTCTGGCGGTGCGCCGCTTGACTTAAGCGTTGCAAAATTCTTTCAAAGAGTCGGCATTCAAGTGTATGAAGTTTATGGTTTAACAGAAACAAGTCCAATTGTAACTGTGAATGTGGAACGTCATAGAGATTTACGTTCTGTTGGTAAACCATTGCCAAGTTATGAAGCAAAAATCGACAAAGAATCTGGAGAATTACTTTTAAAAGGTCCTTCTGTAATGAAGGGATATCATAATCAACCGGAATTAACAGCACAAGCAATTGATGAAGATGGTTGGTTCCACACTGGTGATAAAGCTAGAATTGATGAACAAGGAAGGGTTTACATTACAGGTCGTTTGAAGAATATGATTGTACTTTCAGGTGGTAAAAAGGTATTTCCGGAAGAAGTTGAAGCTGTTTTAGAGAAAAGCGATTTGTTTGCTGAAGTTTGTGTATTCGGCGTATCTCGTGAAGGTGGCGCAAAAGACGGTACAGAAGATATTGCTGCTGTTGTCGTTCCAACAGAAGAACTTAAAGCAAAATATGATGACGCGACTTTGGATAAGATGATGAAAAACGAAGTTAAGCGACTTTCTCAACGCTTAACTCCATACAAACGTCCAATCAATGTCAATGTTCTTAAACAAGCTTTGCCTAGAACAAAAAAAGCAACTGTTCAGAGAAATAAGGTTAAGGAGTTGATACAAGCTTAATTGCAAATGGGTGTTGTAGGCGCAAAGTTTCGGTTGAGTTGAAAGTGGAAAGTTGATAGTTGCATTAAATTTTTTTATGGTTATGTATGTTTAATATTAAGCAGATTTTATTTAAAATATTCTCTTAAATAACTGCAAACTCTCCACTTTCAACTGTCAACTACCCAAAAAATTATCACAAAGAACAATAGTAGTGGAGCAAAAAGTGTACGACGAACTAGCAACAATTAAACAAAAATGTTTAGCATGCCATAAGTGTCCTTTGGGAGAAACTCGTACAAATGTTGTTTTTGAAGACGGCGTTCCTAACCCTAAACTTATGCTAATCGGAGAAGCTCCAGGGTTTAATGAAGATAAACAGGGAAAACCTTTTGTTGGAAAAGCCGGACAGCTTTTGGATAGGATTTTTGAGTCAGTCGGTTTAACTCGAAAACGCGATGTTTATATCTGCAATACCATTAAGTGCCGTCCACCGGAAAACCGTAACCCTTTGCCAGATGAGAAAGAAGCTTGCTGGGAATATTTAAAAGCACAGATTGATATTATTCAGCCAAAAATAATTCTACTTTGTGGTAATGTCGCTGTGCAATCAATTTTAGGCGATATTGGCGGAATTACCAGAATTAGAGGTAAATGGTTTAATGGTGATGACAAAGTCCATGGAGCAAAGCTCATGCCAATTTTTCATCCCTCTTATTTACTTAGAAATGATGCTCGAACTAAAGGCAGTCCCAAATGGCTTATGTGGCAAGATATTCAAGAAATAAAAAAAGAACTTGATAAACTATAAAAAATACTCTATGAAAAAGATTCATAGAGTATTTTTTTATAATGAATAAAATCTTAAATGAATTTAAGATTAATGTAAATTGTGCTGATAATCAATGATATTGCAACTACCGCAACACCATATTTCATGAATCTCATAAATGCGATTGGATGTCCTTCTTTTGCAGCATTTTCAGAAACAATAACGTTAGCAGCAGCGCCAATTATTGTTAGGTTTCCGCCTAAGCATGCTCCCAATGATAAGCTCCACCAAAGCGGAGTTGTATAAGTAGCACCCATTGTTCTTTGAATTTCAACCAACATAGGAGACATTGTCGCTGTATATGGAATGTTATCAATAATACCGGAAATAATACCTGAACCCCACAAAATAAGCATAGAAGTTGCTTCTTGTGAACCTTGAGTAACTTTCAATATCCATTCCGCCATTAATTTGATGCCACCGGAAGCTTCAACACCACCAATTATGATAAACAAACCGATAAAGAAGAAAATAGTATTCCATTCTACATCTTTAAGGATATCTGTTGGTCTTTCAAATAATAAAAGAACGCTCGCGCCAAGCATTGCAGCGACACAAGTTTCAATATGAGTAATATCGTGAGTTACAAAGCCCAAAATTACAAGTCCTAAAACAAGCATTGAGCGTATCATCAAGTTCTTATCGGTAATTGTTTTTGAATTATCCAACTCTGAAATTTCTTTCATTTTTTCTTCATCAGCATGAAGTTTAGATTTAAATATTAATGCTAAGCAAGCTATAACAGAAAAAAGTATTATTAAAACTACGCCTGTTAAATTATTCAAAAAATCCATGAAAGAAAATCCGGCTGCACTACCAATAATAATGTTTGGAGGATCACCGATTAGAGTTGCAGTACCACCAATATTTGACGCAAAGATTTCTGTTAAAAGAAATGGAATTGGGTCTATATCAAGTTTTCTGGCAATAGCAAATGTAATTGGCATAATTAGAATTACAGTTGTTACATTATCTAGGAAAGCACTAACTACCGCTGTAAAGACACCCAATGACATAAGAATAAGAACAGGATGTCCCTTTGTTGCTTTCATTAATTCGTTTGCTAAATAACTAAAAACACCACTTCTTGTTGTGATATTAACGATAATCATCATAGAAACAAGCAAAAAGATTACGTTAAAATCTATAAAGTTTACGAAATAGTGCGGATTTAAAACACCATCAGCCATTTTCGCTTGACTAACAAGTCCAAGTATTATAGTAATACCTGCACCTAAAAGCGCGATTGTAACTTTTGGTATTTTTTCCATTGCAATAAAAATGTATGCAAGAATTAATATTCCTGCCGATATCAGCACATTATGAGCTGATACGAAATTCTGTATAAATTCCATAATATCTCCTTTTCTTCATATTCGTACTAATGTATAACTACAGAACTACGGAGCGTTTGGGAAAACTTCCGTTTTATACAAAAAGGAAATTGCATGATATTGTTTATTTAAAATTTTATTATTTTTAAAATAGTATTTTTGTGCAAAACTTGATTGTCCAATATCATCTAAATCAGCACTAAATGTTTTAGTTTGAATATTTGACGGAATCGCAATAAAACTTTCATCTATCTCATTTTCTAATGTATAATGCCTTGCCGATTTGTGATTAGAAATAGAAATTTGTTGTTGGCAAGCTTCTACATCATTTCCAATATTTGTAAAAGAAACAAGAAAGAAGAATATAAAAAATATTATTTTGCCAATTACTTTCATATTCAAATCTTATCACAAAATAGAATTCAAATAAAAATGTCATCAGTTAAAACTGATGACATTTTTGTGTGTAATAAACATTGACAACTATTCATTAATTTCGGCGTTGTCTGTGGCCTGAAGCTGTTTTGACTTGTAGTTATGGATGACTGCATCAACCAATAAGTCGTAAGAAGAACTCTTTTCTATATTCGGAAATTCTTCTTTTAATTGTTGTCTGACCATTGCTTCCAGCCTTTGTTCGTCAGATTTTATTTTAAGCTCTGCGGATGAGAGCGATGTTATATAATCTTCATTCGCTTGTCTTTGAGCGCTTGAAAATGTTAACAAATTTGTTCGTGAATCTAATACTTGTTTTAGTGATTTCAAAAACTTTAGGTTGAACATAACGACCTCTTTATTTATTTTTACTACCTTCACTTTGTATATGTATAAAGTCTCCTAAAAGAAAAAATTGACTTCTTTTTTATAAGTTGTTACAAATTTTTACAATTTAGAAAAGTCTGTTAATATTATATACTTATTTTTCAAAGTGTTCAAGAGTGCAAGTCTATTATTTTTAACCTTTTCGTCCTTATCCATAACCAAAACGTCATCAAAGAATTTTGTTACTACAGGATTGATTTGAGTTAAATCTGACAAGTATTTTTTATAATCTCCATTAAACTTGATTTCCTGAGCTGCCTTGTACAAGTCTTTTTCAGCATCCAAAGCAAATAAGCTTTCATCAACATTACCTGTTTCTTCTTTCAGAATTCTTAAAACACGATTTGCGTTTTCAAGAAGTTTTTCGTCATCGCCACCAGAAACAGCCTTAACTCTTTCAACATAATCGCAAAGGTCTTTGCAAGGATTAACAGAAGAGCATGCTTCTAAAACATTCTTAGAATAATCGCTATTCAAGAAAATAATTAATCTTTGAACGAAAAATTCTTCAACATCAGCTTTTACATTAGCTTGAACAGGCAACAATGCCAAAGTTTCATCAATAAGTTTAGATAAATCCAATTTCAAACCATGTTCCAAAACGGTCTTGATAACACCCAAAGCTGCACGTCTTACGCCAAGAGGGTCTGATGAACCCGTAGGTTTTTTGCCTGCTACAAACACAGCGCAAATTGTATCCATCTTATCTGCAATACCAACAACTTGACCTTCAATACTCTTAGCTGTTTCAGAATCAGCGTTCAATGGGAAATAATGCTCTTTAATACCTTCTTGAACACCAATTTCTTCGCCTGAAACTCTTGCATAATCCGCACCGATAAAGCCTTGAAGTTCAGTAAACTCAAACACAAGGTTTGTAGCTAAATCAGCTTTACAAAGTTCTGCAGCACGCTTAATTGAAGGCTTATTAACTCCGAGTTCAGCTGAAATTTTTTCAGAAAGTTTTACAATTCTCTGAGTCTTATCATAAACAGAACCCATGCCTTTTTGGAAAGTCATGCCCTTCAAGTTTTCAACATAAGCTTCAAGCGGTTTTTTAGTATCTTCATTAAAGAAAAATACTGCGTCATCCAACCTTGCCTTAATTACACGCAAGTTACCGGCTTTGATATTTTCAAATTCATTACCGATATAGTTAGTAATTGTAACGAATTTATTAATCAATTTGCCTTCCTTTGTATAAAGTGCAAAATATCTCTGGTGAGTTTCCATTACAGTAACCGCAACTTCTTGAGGAATAGTAAGAAATGCTTCATCAAAATTACAAGTTACAGCCACAGGATATTCGCAAATAAAAGTAACTTCTTCCAATAAATCATCAGAAATCTTAGTTACAGCGCCTAACTTATCAGCTTCAGCCTTAGTAAGTTCAACAATTTTAGCTTTTCTTTCGTCTTGATCAACAATAACTTTAGCATCACGTAATTTTTGAACATACTCGTCAGGATTGTTAATAACAATATTCTGGGTAGAAAATCTATGTCCGTTAGTCATATTAGAAGAATCTTTATCAATTATTCTAATCTTAACTTCTTCGCCGTCCATAATTGAAAGAACCCAGCGAATAGGGCGAGAAAACTTAACATCGTTATTTCCCCATCTCATGAAGTGAGGGCCTTGAAGTTTAGAAAAGATAACAGGAACGTTTTCTTGCAATAAATCTTTAGTATTTTTACCCTTAATAGAAATCTTTGCATAAAGGTAATCATTCTCAACATAAAGTTCATTAGCGCTTACGCCGTTTTTCTTAGCAAAACCTTCGCCAGCCTTAGTTAAGTTTTTATTCTCATCAAACGCAACCTTTGCAATAGGGCCTTTAACAACTTTTTCAACATCAGGTTGAGAAGCAACCAAACCGCTAACAATTACCGCCAAACGTCTTGGAGTTGCCATAACTTTAACATCGCCAAACTCTACGTTACTATTATTCAAAAATGTTTCAAAACCATTCTTGAGTTGAGAAATCGCCATAGGAATAAACTTGTATGGTAATTCTTCAACACCTACTTCCAATAAATATTTACTCATGTTTGTTCTCCATTAATTCTTTTAAATCCATTATACCACAACCTACTTTTTCTGAAGAAAAAGTAGGCAAAAAGACTTTTAATATTCTGTCGGATGACATTAGTAAGACTACCAGAACGGTTTTAAATACCAAGTCATCCTCTCTAAGCAAGCTTACAAGAAGAAAAAGTAACCAAAAAGAAAAGAACACATTATCGGATGACATTGGCAAAATTCCAAAAGTAATTCTATATATCAGGTCATCCTCAATGTAAAACTACAAGTTTTGGGTATCCCCTCCCCTAGGGGGAGTTTTCTGCCCCACTTCCAAGCTAGTAGTTAAACTTACAAATTGGGAAGTGTGATGTAAAAGGGAGAGGGTGTTATTAACAAAACAACATTATAGGACTACATTGGTAAGACTACTAGACTAATTTTTACGCCAAGTCATCCTCAATGTAAGACTATAAGTCGGTTTATACCCCTCGCCCCTTGCAGGAGAAAGAGCTGGGGTGAGGGGTAAAATAATATAGTGTCTGTTGGTATCAGTAGAAAAAAGTAGGCAAAAAGAGGTGTAAAAGAAGAGGGTTTTATAAAAATAAAAATAGTTATTTTAAAGCTGGATTCTTCAGTTCTAATCGAACTTCAGAATGACTGCACACTAAAAAGTCTGATGCCAAGCTATTGCGAAGCACAATGATTACAATTGACAACAAAGCAAACCTTGGGTTTTATAAATATTCAAGCTCTTACAACAACTCTCTCTTGCTTGAAATAATAATTGTTAATAGTACAATTAAAATAAGGGTGTTAAGTTTTAGAGAAAGGATTTGTGGATGCTTAAACTTAATTGCAGAAATGTTGATTCTGCGGTCATTGGCGAAGAAAATGGTTTAAACTTGTATGAAAAATTTGAAAACTACAAACAACAAATTTCTGATATAATTAAGAACTTAAATCAACGCAAAGATAAGCCGGGACAATGGTTGCAATGGATGAATTTAGGCTATAACGAAGAAACTGTTTGGTATGTTAAAGAATTTGCTTCAATGGTTGAAGGAAGATTTGATAACATCCTTGTTTTAGGAATCGGTGGCTCTGCTTTAGGAGGTTTAGCTGTAACAGAAGCTTTGCTTAAACCTTATTGGAACCTTTTAACACCAGAACAGAGAAATGGTTTACCTAGAATCTTTTTCCTAGATAATATTGATCCTGATTCAATGAACGGACTTTTAGACATCCTTGATTTAAAAAAAACTTTGGTTAATGTAATTACAAAATCAGGTTCTACGGCGGAAACAATGTCTCAATACATGATAATTAAAGACCGCTTAGAAAAAGAACTTGGAGATAATTACAGAAGAAATATTGTTGCTACAACAGATAAAAAAATAGGAGTTTTAAGACAATTAGCAGACCAAGAAGGGTACAAAACTTTTGTAGTGCCTGATGATGTTGGCGGAAGATTTTCTGTATTTTCAGCAGTTGGTTTAGTTCCATTTGCGCTTGTTGGTTTAGATATAGACCAAATTATGAATGGTATTAAAGACATGGATTTGGCGCTTAAAAATACTGATATTCATCAAAATATTGCAGCTCAAGGTGCTTTAGTTCAATATCTCATGGATGTAGAAAAAGGTAAAAACATTTCAGTTATGATGCCTTATTCGAGCAGGCTAAAATATGTTTCAGATTGGTATGTTCAACTTTGGGCAGAGTCTTTAGGCAAAGAATATAACAATTCCGGTGAAAAAGTTAATGTTGGTCCAACTCCTGTTAAGGCAGTCGGAGCAACTGATCAACACTCACAAATTCAGTTGTATAATGAAGGACCAAATAATAAAATTATTACATTTATTCGAGTTAATAATTTTGACACAACATTGGAAATTCCGAAAATATTTGAATACACCGGAATTGGTTATTTAGGTGGCAAAACGATTAATGATTTAATTAATGCGGAAGCTGACTCTACAAGAGTAGCATTGGCGGATTATTCACGTCCTACAATGACAATTTCATTAGAAAAGATTGATGAGTATAATGTCGCTCAACTTCTTTATATGCTTGAAGTTCAAACAGCAATTGCCGGTGAATTATATAATATAAATACGTTCAACCAACCTGGAGTAGAGCAAGCTAAAAATTATACTTATGCTCTAATGGGTAGAGCAGGTTACGAAGATTCCGCTCATACTCTTCAAGAAAAAATGGCTTCTGTGTAAATGTAATTAAACTAAAATCTTAGTGTGATTTCATTTGATTTATGCATACACATAATAAAAGCAATGCTCCTATTCAACCATTTATACTATTTTTCTTATTTAACATACATCAAATAAAGGATTTTTGTTTATTCCCTTTATTAAATTTTGTAAAAATAACGTATAATACTATTATAAGAATTGACTTATTTTAATATCCCATTAAAAGAATCATAGAAGAATGTAACACTAATAAGGTGAATAATATCACCTCAACCCCTTTTTGAAAGAAAAGGGAGAAACATAGGAGATACCGCTATGGGTATGGCAGCATCACAAGCCAGATATTTAGCTCTGGTTGCAAGAAAATCAAATTGCGAATACGAAGGACAACAGATTAACCAAGCGCGTACTGTATTATCGAATCAGACGGCTAATTTGTTTAATCAAATGCTAGGCTTGAATGTACCAGTACCTCCTAGCACACAAGATTTTACAAAAGTTCAGTATTCCTTTACTGATGGTGTTAATAGTATAACAATTGATAGTTGGCAACAACTTGCAACACCGGAAGAAGATTATAACTATGTAATTAACTATCATTACAAATCAAATGTTTATACCGGTTCTCAAAAGAAATTAAATGACCCGCAAGTACAATTCACAGGTGCAATTCCGACAAGTTCAACGGATTATAGTGCACAAATACGAGCAATTCAGAATGCTCAAAAAGAAATAACAGAAGCTCAAGCGGATTATGATACAAATTTAGCTAATTATAAGACTAAACTTTCAGAAGCATCTAAATTGCAAAATTATGCTGATAGTTCTTTGAATTCAAATGTACTAAACCATACTATTGATGATGCCAGTGGTAACTATACACTAACACTTCAGGATAAAACTAAAGATGGTTATCCGCTTTATACCACAGTTGATGGAAAAAGAATATATAAAAACGGCAATGATTACTATACCGAAGACGGCAATAAGTATGAAGGTAGTACCGATGGAATAAAGGTTGTTGAAAAAACTGATAAACCTGTCTATAAACCTTTTAGCAGTAAGGATATAGATGATACAACAAGAAATGAAATTGCTGATGCAATCGAGTTGTTGAAAAACTATGGTGCTTTAGATAAAGATAAATTTGATAATTCTGAAATTTACTATGATTCAAAATCAAAAACAATTGCTTTCAAATCTGATTTAGACGCACTAATAAGTTCCAGTGGTAATGGAACAAGCACAATTCTTCCTTCTTATCACATTGAAAATCCTGCTGATAAAAAAGATAGTGAAACTTGGAAATCTATCAATGAAATGAAAGGAGAAGTTGAAAATCTAAACACTTCTACTAATACTGCAAAAGGTCGATTAGATTTAGCAGAAGCAACTTTTGATGCGATGAGTGTACCTGGATATGTAGGAAACTGTAAATTAACTCCATTAAGCGCACTTACTGACGATCAAATGGCTGAAATTTCGCAAATTATCAAGGATATGAAGGCTCAAGATGTAAACACAACTCTTACTAAATGCTTTAATACTACAAATGGAACTTATGATGCAAGCACGTATTCAGGTGGTATTTACAGCTTCACGATGAACGGCACAACATATTACACAACTTACTATGATTTGGCAGAAACCGCAAACAGTGGCGAAGGTATAAATCATATTGATAATCAACAAAAGTTACCATATTATAATGCAAGTTATGTTTCTACAAATATTAATAAGACTGACAAGGCTTTGTTAGAAACAGACAGTAATGGTCGTTTCGCATCAGTAAGAATTGGTGATGATACGATTAAATATACGCTTAATGCTGAAACAATTACTGATGATGCGGCTTATCAAGACGCTATGAATCAGTATTATTATGAAAATGCGCAATATGATAAAATGGTGCAAGATATTAACGCTAAAACTTCTTTAATTCAACAAGAAGATCAGCAGTTAGAATTAAGACTTAAACAGCTTGATACAGAACAAAACGCGCTTTCAACCGAAATCGACGCTGTATCTAAGGTTGTTAAGGATAACGTCGAAAAATCATTTAAGACATTCGGCGGGTAGTAGGTAGTTAAATGAGGTAATAAGGCAATAGGGTAATAAGGCAATAAGAGGTTTTAAAATAATAAAAAACAATTCGCTTATTGAACGTAATTTATAGAGAAAAATTTAATACCACTGATTCCCTTATTCCCTCATTACCTTATTCCCTTTGAAGAGGTACAAAATGTCATACAAAAACGATGGATATTTAGTAATGGCGAACCGATTTGGCGCAGCATCCGCTGACGCTAAAGTTATGCTATACGAAACTTATGACAGATTAAGAGACTTAACAGTTTCAGGTTCTGCAAGTTCAGGAACAGGTTTTGAAGCTGCCGGAGGTTTTTTGTACCAATTAGCAAGTTTATTCGCGCCATCCGCTTTTATGACAACTTTAGGCGGAACTTCCGCAATGAACATCCCCGGAACTTCTTACTGGTCTCAATATACCGGTGGGACAGGTGGAACAACAGGAACTTACTCATCATTTGGCGTAAACAGTTTAGGCAATTATTCAGGTTTTCCTAGCGGTTACGCATCAAATTTTGGTTATCGCCAAAGTGGAACAACAACAGGTGGAGCTTCCGGCATCCAAAATCTTTTAACAGGTTTTGGCTCTTCTGACGGTGCGACAACCGGCTTTGCATCCGGAATCGGAAGCATTGCAGATATAGCAAGCACAGCTGCTTATGGAGTTGGAACAGCTAACGGTTACGGAATCGGAGCTTCTAACATATTAATGCCACTTGCCGGACTTGTTTCAGGTTGGGGCGGTATTATGACAGCAGCAGCTCCATATTTGGGAGAATTCGGTTTACCAGCGGTTGTTATGGGCAATTTGATGCAGGGAACAACATCTGCTGCATTATCTGCTTATCAAACAGTTTCCAGCAATATTGTGGCAAATGCAGATACAATACTTTCTCAAAAAGTTGCAAACATTGAAACCGTTTGCAAAATGTTAGATACACAAGGCGACATTGTAAGAAAAATGCTTAAAGATGATATTGAGTCCGCAAGCAAAGATATTCAAGACTTGTAAAGAGAAGGGAATAAGGTAATAGGGTAATAAGGCAATAAGAGGTTTTAAAATAATTTAAAAATAATTCGCTTATTGAACGTAATTTATGATAGAGAAAAATTTAATATCACTTATTCCCTTATTACCCTATTACCTTATTCCCCTGAAGAAAAGAAATGCAAACACGAACATTTTTACGAAAAATTTTAGATCTGTTTTTTGATAACGCTATAGTGAAAACGATAGCGTCATTTGTAAATTTTTGTAACGAACAGCGCTATTATAACCAAAAAGAATTAAAGTTTTTAAAAAAAATGCCGTTAAATAATAATGTAGTAAAAGACCAATATTATAAAAATCGATTTATTTTCAACAGTATTACAACAAATAGGACTAGTTCAAAATAACATGTTAACAAATGTAACAAATACCCTACTAAAAAGGCAATTTTTTAGCTTATCGTGTTTTATAATACATGTAGGCTTAGAATGCATAGGAGAAAATGCTTATGCGTGAAGAACTACAAGATAATGTAAAACGACTAATGAACTTTATGAATTTCGCTCGTTCTTTCTTTAAACGAAAAAATCCATTAAAGGCATTACTCATCAGTTTAATATCAAGCCTTAAGGATATGCTTACCATTAGACAAAAACTAAAAATGGCAAAGTATAGGGTTAATTATCACAAGCATCAGTTGCACAAAATGGAAAGCTTGATTGCAGAAAGTAATGAACACACATTCCTGAAAGGTAAGAATTTAAACGAAACAAGATAAGGAACGTGTGTTATGGGATTAATAGCCTCAAGTTTCAGAATGATGTACTTAACAGCATATAAAATATCGCTGGAAACAAAAGTGCAGTGGATTGCATCTGCCAAGATGGAGTTAGTTGCATCCTCTGATGAAATTATGGCTCTAGGTAATGACTTAGATCCCGACAACCCCGCAGTTAAACAATTAGAGGCTCGACGAGATAAACTCACTATTTTAGAGAAAAAATTAGACTTGCAAATGCAAGAATATCAAACCAGATTACAAATGGTTGATACGGAATTAAATTCTGCAAAAGGTGCTGTAAATTCAGCAATTCAAAGCTCTTTCACTTATAACTTTGGTCAATAAGTCAAAAAATTAAATAGTTTTTATTAGAAGAGCGCCTTCTCCAAGGAGAGGGCGCTCTTCTGTAAAATTTTCAAGTTAAAGTATTAGAATTTTATAATAACTTCCACTATGAGAATTTCAAATAATGTCAAGACAAAAAATAAAAGTTATTAAAAAGCTGGATTCTTCAGCCTAATCGGCTTCAGAATGACAGGGCGTAAAACGACTTACTTGTCGCCATTCTGAAGTTCGATTAAAACTGAAGCGATCAAGCCATTTTAGAAACTGTTTTCTTTAATACCCTCTCCCGCCTTCGGCACCCTCTCCATGAAGAGTTGAAAAAAGGAGAGGGGAGCGAGACACGTTTGCGTGGATGTCGCAAACTCAACCCACTCTAACGGACGTTTTCCACATCACCCATCCCTCGACACTACTGTCCATAATGTTTTTCATAAAACAACTTTCCACTTTCAACTGTCAACTTTCAACTCAAAATATCAGCATCTTTAAAGTGAATTTCGCTCACTAATTACCACTTGAAAAAAATGTAAATTTTTTGTAATATATTCATATATAAATATATTTATAATTTTATAAGAAGAGGAAAATATTAAATGTTCGAACGTTTTACTGAAAAGGCGATTAAAGTCATTATGCTTGCTCAAGAAGAAGCAAGAAGACTTGGTCATAATTTTGTCGGTACTGAGCAAATTTTGCTTGGTTTAATCGGCGAAGGAACAGGCATTGCAGCTAAAACTCTTAAATCTATGGGAGTGAATCTTAAAGATGCAAGAGTTGAAGTTGAAAAAATTATCGGCAGAGGCTCAGGCTTTGTTGCCGTAGAAATTCCGTTTACCCCAAGAGCAAAAAGAGTTTTGGAACTTTCTTGGGATGAAGCAAGACAACTTGGTCATAACTACATCGGAACAGAACACTTACTTTTAGGCTTAATCCGCGAAGGCGAAGGCGTTGCAGCAAGAGTTTTAGAAAACCTTGGTGTAGACTTGAACAAAGTTAGAAGCAATGTTGTTAAAATGTTAGGTGATTCTAAACCACAAACCGCATCAGCCGGTGTTGGCGGTTCATCTTCAAGTTCTCAAACTAGTAAAGTTAAAACTCCTAGCCTTGATGAGTTTGGTACAGATTTAACTCAAGCAGCAGCAGAACTAAGACTTGACCCTGTTGTTGGCAGAGAAAAAGAAATTGAACGTGTTATACAAATTCTTGCAAGAAGAACTAAAAACAACCCTGTTTTACTTGGCGAACCGGGGGTTGGTAAAACTGCTGTTGCAGAAGGTCTTGCAATCAGAATTGTAAATAGTGAAGTTCCTGATATTTTAGAAAATAAAAAAATCATTCAGCTTGATATGGGCTTGTTGATTGCAGGTACAAAATACAGAGGTGAGTTTGAAGAACGTCTTAAAAAGATTATGGACGAAATCAGACAAGCCGGAAATGTTATTCTTGTAATCGATGAAATGCACACCCTAATCGGAGCAGGTGCTGCAGAAGGTGCAATTGATGCGGCAAACATTTTAAAACCTGCACTTTCAAGAGGTGAAATTCAAGTAATTGGTGCTACAACTTCTGATGAATACAGAAAGTACATCGAAAAAGATTCAGCGTTAGAAAGAAGATTCCAACCTGTAATCATTGACGAACCATCTATTGATGAAACAATAGAAATTATTCGTGGTTTGAAACCAAAATACGAAGAACACCACAACTTGAACATTTCAGATGAAGCAATCGTTGCAGCTACGAAACTTTCAAGCAAATATATCAACGATAGATTTTTACCTGACAAAGCTATTGACGTTATCGACGAAGCAAGCTCAAAGGTTAGATTAAAAGTTTGCACACTTTCTCCTGAAGGTAAAGAACTTGATAAAGAATTGAAAGAAATTATCAAGGAAAAAGAGGATGCAATCAGAAATCAAGAATTCGAAAGAGCTTCAGCTTTAAGAGATGACGAAGCTAATATGAAAGATAGAATCAGAGAAGTTTCTGAAGAATGGCGTCGTCAAAATGATGCAAATAAACCAACTGTAACAGAAGATGATGTTGCAGAAGTTATTGCAACAATGACAGGTGTGCCTGTAACAAAACTTACGGAAGGTGAATCAGAAAGATTGCTTAAGCTTGAAGATACACTTCACGCAAGAGTTATCGGACAAAGCGACGCTGTAACAGCTATTTCTAAAGCAATCAGACGTGCAAGAGTTGGTTTAAAATCTCCAAACAGACCAATCGGAAGCTTTATCTTCTGCGGTCCTACAGGTGTTGGTAAAACTGAACTTGCAAAAGCTTTAGCAGAAGCTATTTTCGGTAGCGAAGACAATATGATAAGAGTAGATATGTCAGAATTTATGGAAAAACATTCTACTGCAAAACTTATCGGTTCCCCTCCGGGATACGTTGGTTATGATGATGGTGGACATTTGTCTGAACTTGTTAGAAAGAAACCTTACTCTGTTATTCTTTTTGACGAAATTGAAAAAGCTCACCCTGACGTATTCAACATCATGTTACAGATTCTTGATGACGGACGTTTGACTGATGCTAAAGGTCGTCATATCAACTTCAAGAATACCGTAATTATTATGACATCTAACGTTGGTGCAAGTATGATTACGACTCAAGGCAAACTTGGTTTCTCAACTGCAGAAGACGTTAAAAAGGATAAATACGAAAAACTTAAAGATACAGTTAACGAAGAACTTAAAAAAGCATTCAGACCTGAATTCTTGAACCGTATCGATGATATTATCGTATTCTCACACTTAAGCAAGGAAGAAATCCGTCAAATCGTTGACTTGATGATGAAAGATTTATTCAAACGTCTTTCTGAACGTGATTTGTCAATCGAAGTTACGGATGAAGTTAAAGATTACCTTGCAAAAGACGGTTATAACGAAGCTTATGGCGCAAGACCTTTGAGAAGATTGATTCAGAAGAAAATCGAAGATCAGCTTGCAGAAGAAATCTTGACAAATGCTTACCAACCGGGTGATACAATCCTTCTTAAATTAGTTGACGATAAAATCGTTTTCGAAAGAAAAGAAGGTGCTAATGCGGAACAAGCGGTAGCTCAAGAAAGCTAATAAGCAGATAATAAATTAAAAATAAAAAGTGGAAAATTGTAAAATATTTTCCACTTTTTTTATTAATATTAATGGTGCAAAATTTGCGCACTAAAATAATTACAATAAGAAAACCTTTAAGAATCAATTGAATGATATGAGCCAATCACATAGAACATTTTTACATATTGCTTAATTTCATTGAAAGCATCGACAACTTTTTTATCGTGAATATGGCCTTCAAAGTCAATATAGAAAACGTATTCGCCCAATTCTTTTTTAGAAGGTCGCGAATCTATATAAGACATGTTAATCCCATATTCATCCAAAATTGTTAGAATTTTACTTAATGCACCAGCCTTGTTTTCAGTAGAAAACGTTATACTGGTTTTATCTTTACCGGTTTGCGGAGCTAAAAATTTACCTAATAAAATAAATCGAGTTTGATTGTTGCTTTCATCATTGATTTCAGTCTCTATGACTGGGATATTATACATTTTAGCGCAATCAACACTACCTATTGCAACAATTGATTTATCATTTTCCGATAAAGAACGTACTGCTGCAGATGTCGAAAGTGTTGCTTCTTCAATTAATGAATCCGAAAAATTATCCTGCAAATATTTTTTGCATTGCGCAAGAGCTTGCGGATGAGAGCGAACAATCTTAATTTCTGATTTCTTCTCTGCAAAACCAATGAGTGCATGCTCAACGTTCATAGTTGTTTCTGCGATAATTTTATAACCTTCTTTTTTTAGAAATGATAAATTATCAAGCGTTTCACGCACAATACCTTCTATAGAGTTCTCTATCGGAATAACAGCAACGATATCTTCTGAATTTTCATCCTTTAATGCTTTAATTACCCCGGATATTGATTTCAAGTTTGTACTAACACAATTAAGATTAAACGCATTAATAAATTTATTTTTTGCGAAATCGCTATAAGACCCATTAGGACCTAAAAAAAGTAATTTTCTTATTCTAGATGTATCTAAATTATCTGGTACCATACTAAACTTTCTATAAAACTTGTACGTAATTTTTTAACAACTTTTTACCTATCAGAAGAAAAATCTCTTTGCAATACGTTGTTGATTCGTCTTGTCGCTTTATCAATATCACCGGTTTTATAGTATAACCTTGCAAGCAACATTTCACGAGAAGATGAAGGAGCCATATTGTAAGCTTTTTGAGCATAAGAAAGTGCTGTACCATATCGTTTTACGATTGCATAAATTGTAGCAATTTCTTCATAGCTACGCGCAACAGTTACTGTATCATTTGTAATTGAAGGAATTTTTTGATATTCTTCCAACGCTTTAACATATTGTTTGTCGCGTCTGTATTTCTGTGCGGTTAAAAATGCTTTTTCTGCTTTTTCTTCCGGCGTTAATTCGACAGGTTTAGCTTCTTCTGAAGTATTTGCAGAAACCGCATCTGAAGGTAAGTCGCTAATATTTTCTAATGGTTCTACAGCTTTAGAATCAGTAACTGTTTCAGCCTTTTTATCAGTTTTTTCTACAAAATCAGGAGTTAATTTAATATCCAAAGTCTCTTTTTCTGTTTGTTCTTCTGATTTATCTGCTTGCTCATCAGCGTTTTCTTCTGCAGGTTTATTAAGGTTTTCAATGTTATTACGGCTTGTAATTGCATCATCATCTGCAACCGGAATATACTCAAATGCCTTAATAATAATTACAAAAAATACAACACAGATTAAAAGTAACATTACTAAAAACTTTTTAGAATTTTGTTCTATGTATTTATTCATCAGCTATGCTCCTAATTTTGTACTATTTAATTCTACACCAAAAGCAAACATTGCGAAATCATATTTTACAGGATCATTGGGAGAAAATTTCCTCAATTTATCTGTAAGCTCCAGAACAGCCTTAAAATCATTGCTTTTACGGTTTAATAAACCCATATTTCGAGAAATTCTAGCGACATGTACATCTAGTGGAATTAATAAATCTTTTGGTTGCATAAAATTCCAAACTCCTAAATCCACAGGCGATTTTCTAATCATCCAACGTAAAAACATATTCATACGTTTCATCGCTCCACCATTTGCAGGATTAGGAAGCATGTGATAAAAACCCTGTCCAACAGTCTTTGAAGCACGAGAGTAAAAATAATCAATAACCGTTTGAAAGAATTTTAAATAATCAATGTATTCCCCTGAACGTAGTCGGTCATTCCCTCTCCTAGGGAGAGGGCTAGGGTGAGGGATTTTTGTTGTTTCATTATTACCCCAACCATATTCAAACAATTCTTCCAGCCCTTGGCTTTCACTATACAATTTATGCAAAATCTCAAAAATCGGAATAATATCGAAATCTTTAGAAAAACGATATTCCAAACCTGCAAGATTCTTGAAATCACCGTTTTTTATATAATTTGCAATATCATTATCCGCGCGATTAAACAAATCATTCAATTTCGCTATAAACATTTTTCTGTTTCCGTAAGCAAATAAAGATGCAATAAATCCGGCGAGTTCTATATCTTCTTTATTTTTAAACCTATGCGGAAACTGAATCGGATCATCTTTTATAAAATCTACCGTTTCATATTTCGCAACTAAATTGTCTAACTCGTTTTTTGTTATCATACCGCGACCTTAAGTTTTTGTTGGGTTGAAAGTCCAACCCACAATTTCTACTTTCTAATTTTTTCAAAAAACTCTTTCAATATTTTATCGCATTTTTCTTCTTCAATGCCACCATAGATTTTTATTTTTGAATGCGCAAATTTAGCTAAATTAATCGCACTTCCCATTGCTCCGTATTGAGAATTGTATGAACCAAAATAAACTGTTTTAATTCCTGCTTGTAAAATTGCCCAAGTGCACATAGGGCAAGGCTCAAGAGTAACATATAGTTCACAATTCTGCAATCTTGAAGTGCTTAAGTTTTGTTGCGCTTTTTTTATTGCAAGTATTTCTGCATGTGAAGTTACATCATCGTCCAATTCTCGACGATTACAAGCTTGTGCAATAATTTCACCATTTTTTTTAATAACACAGCCAACCGGAACATCAATTTTACATTTTAAAGCTTCATTAATGGCATTTTGCATATAACTAAACTTTGCTACCTTCGCCCCAAATTTCATCATCGTAATAACCAAGTTCTAAATGTCCGAGAATTACAGTATCGCCGTTTTTAAGTCCGTATTGGTGCAATTTTTCAAAAACACCCATGCTTTTCAGAATATTTTGCAATCTCACAACTTGCTCAGTATTTCTAGCATCTGTAACTTTTGCTAAACGATTAATTTTTCCGCCTGAAATTATATAAACATCTTTAGCAACTTTATTAACTTCAAACGCGCTATCATCATTGTCATAAGCACCTAAATCTTCTTCTATATCAATGTCAAATTCAGGTTTAGGAATTTCGTCAACCTTATTTGAAATAAAGTAAAGTAAATCATCTAAGCCTTGTTTAGTAACAGCAGAAATTGTGAAAATATCTTTAGCTAAAGGTTTAAATTCATTTTTGAGCCTTTCTAAATCTTCTTCCAATATCGCATCAATTTTGTTAAGAACAAGAATTTGATAAAGATTTGCCAAACCTTCCGAATGCTTTTTAAGTTCATTATTAATAATTTTATAGTTTTCAACAGGATTTTCTGCAGTTAAATCAACAATATGAACCAAGAAACGACATCTTTCCACATGGCGCAAAAACTCATGACCAAGTCCCACGCCTTCAGACGCACCTTCAATAAGACCGGGAATATCTGCAATAACATAAGAACCGCCGTCAGACTTTTTCACAACGCCCAAATTTGGAACGAGTGTTGTAAAAGGATAGTCTGCAATCTTTGGTTTAGCAGAACTTACTGCACTAATGAATGTAGATTTACCGGCATTTGGCATTCCTAAAAGCCCTATATCAGCAATTAGTTTAAGTTCTAATTCCAAAACTCTTTCAATTCCCGGTTCTCCCGGTTCACAGAATTGCGGTGCTCTTTTTTGAGCTGTTGCGAATCTTGCATTACCGCGACCACCGCGACCGCCTTTTGCAATAAGAACTTTTTGTTCGTGTTCTGTTAAATCTGCTATAACGTTGCCGGTTTTGGTATCTCTAACAATTGTTCCCATCGGCACTTTTAAATACAAATCTTTGGCGCAAGCACCATGCATTCCTTTAATACCGCCATTTTCTCCTGAAGGTGCTTTAAATACGGATTTGATTTTAAAATCTAAAAGTGTTGACATATTTTCATCCGCAACGAAATAAATATCGCCACCACGACCACCATCACCACCGGCCGGTCCACCTTTATCTACATATTTTTCACGACGCCAAGCTACCATGCCGTTTCCACCATGCCCTGAGATTACTCTTATTTTTGCTTTATCTAAAAATTTCACTTATTTACGTCCTATCTTTTTAATAATAAATAATAAATATGAGATGAAAAATCTCTAAGAAAGAGATTTTTGTCAGATAAAACTGATTCTAACAAAAATTCTAGTGTTTTATTTATAGTTACATTTGAACCTACTTTATAGCAAGATTTAAAACCGGTTTGGTGATTAAATATTTCATACTCTACGCTTGTATAATTCTTCTTCTTATTAACAATTTCAAGCATATCATCTTCACGAAAATTATGTAATTGATTTGCCAGATCCAATAACGATTTTGATTTATCAGCTGTTAACCACATATCTCGGAAATAACCTTTATCATCATCTAAAAAATGAGCTTTAAAATTAGTTGGTTTCATATTCATTTGTTTTTGAATTGGAACAATGTGCATTTTTCTCCTTAAAAATTTCTAATTAATTTATTATTGTTGTAGTACAATAATAGTATGAACAAGATTAAAAATACATTATTCAGTAACAAACCTGTTACAATTGATAAAAATTCAATAATTATGGCAATAGAATCAAGCTGTGATGAAACAGCATGCGCAATTGTTAAAGGCGGACGAGAAGTTTTAGCAAATGTTGTAGCTTCTCAAATTAAAATCCATGAAGCTTACGGCGGTGTTATTCCTGAAATAGCAGCGAGAGAGCACTTGGAAGCCATTAATGTAGTTATTGATGAAGCTTTCAAACAAGCAAATCTAAAAGGCGAAGATATTACAGCCTTTGCCGGAACTGTAGGCCCCGGTCTTGTAGGTTGTCTTTTGGTCGGATTAAACGCGGCTAAATCATTAGCTTTAGCCTATGATAAACCTTTTATAGGTGTTAACCATTTAAACGCTCACTTGGCTGCAAACTTTATTGATACAGAATTAGAACCACCTTTTATTGCGCTTTTAGTTAGTGGTGGTCATACACAAATTATTAAAGCAAGTTCATATTCTGATTTAGAAATCATAGGTGAAACTATTGATGATGCGGTAGGTGAAGCTTATGATAAAGTCGCAAGATTAATCGGCTTGCCTTATCCGGGAGGTCCTAAACTTGATAAATTGGCGCAAGAAGGTAATCCTCATGCTTTTAAACTTCCCGAAGCTAAAGTTGGCGGATACGATTTCAGTTTTAGTGGACTTAAGACGGCTGTTTTAAGGCTTGTTAAAAGTTTTGACGTCAAAGAAATGCCTGTAAATGATATTTGTGCGAGTTTTCAAGAATGTGTTTCATCTACTTTGTTTAAAAAAGTTAAGCACGCACTTGAAGAGACAGGTTATAAGCAAGTTGTTTTAGCCGGTGGAGTTGCTGCAAATTCTGAAATCAGAAAAAAAATATTTAGCTTGAAAGACGAAGGATATTCAGTTTACGCGCCTATAATGAAATATTGTACGGATAACGCGTCAATGGTAGCTTCTTCAGCTTATTTCTTCAATAACACATTTGATAATATTGATGTTGAAGTTTTTTCAAGAGTTAAATAGTTTTTAAATTATTCGTCCTTAAAAATTCCCTGTGCTATAATTTTGTTATGGCAGACAAAATTACAATTAAGGGTGCGAGAGAGCATAATTTAAAAAATGTATCGTTGGAAATTCCTAAAAACGAATTGGTCGTTTTTACGGGAGTTTCGGGTTCAGGAAAAAGCTCGTTGGCTTTTGATACAATTTTTGCGGAAGGTCAAAGACGTTATATAGAAAGCCTTTCAACTTATGCACGCCAATTTTTGGGACAAATGGATAAGCCTGATGTGGATTATATTGACGGACTTACTCCGGCAATTTCTATTGACCAAAAATCTACAAGCAATAATCCGCGCTCTACCGTTGGAACAGTTACAGAAATTTATGATTATTTACGTCTTTTGTACGCTCGTGTTGGGACGCCTTTTTGCCCTAAATGCGGAAAACCGATTAAACCGCAAACGATTGATGAAATAGTAAACAGTATTTTAAAACTCGAAACAGGGACAAAAATCCAAATTCTTGCGCCAATTGTAAAAGGTAAAAAAGGAGAATTTTTATCTTTATTTGAAGAATTAAGACAGGAAGGTTTTGTTCGTGTAAAAGTAGATGGCGAAATTTATAACCTTGATGAAGACGAAATTAAGCTGGCTAAAACCAAAACTCATACGATTTATGTTGTTGTAGATAGAGTTGTTATAAAACCGGAAGCAAAATCTAGAATTGCAGATAGCGTTCAAATCGCGTTAAAAAAAGCGGACGGCGTTGCAACAATTGATGTTATCGGCGGTGAAGAAATAATTTACAGCGAAAAACTAGCTTGTCCTGATTGCAATTTAAGTTTTGAAGAATTAACTCCGCGCATATTCTCTTTTAACGCGCCTTACGGTGCTTGCGACAAATGTGGCGGTATTGGCGTTGATTTTAAAATTGACCCGGATTTAGTTGTGCCTGACAAAAACAAATCCATAAAAGAAGGCGCAATTTATCCTTGGAGTAAATCTTCTACAGGATATTACGATGATGTAATAAATGCAGTTTCAGCAGAATACAAAATTGATTTGAATATCCCGTTTAAGGATTTACCTGCTGAACATCAAACAATTATTTTATATGGTTCAGAAGAACGTATTCCAATGCGAATCAGAGAATTTGGAACTAAACGCTATCGTACAACTTTGCAAAAATTTATCGGTGTAATTCCCTTCTTGATGAAGCATTATAATCTTGAGAGCGAATATTGGAAAGCCGAGATTGAAAAATACATGATTACAACTCCTTGCGAAAAATGCGGTGGTTCAAGACTTAAACCCTTCCCACTTGCAGTTAGAATAAACGGAGTTAATATCTATGAATTTTGCTTGATGCCGATTGATAAAGCCTATGAATTTGTAAGTGAGCTTTATTTAACACTCAGCGATTTTCAAATGAAAATCGGTAAACAAATTTTAGACGAAGTTCGCGCAAGATTAAAATTCTTGTGTGATGTAGGTTTGAACTATTTGAACCTTGCACGCACATCCGGAACACTTTCCGGCGGTGAAGCGCAAAGAATCAGACTTGCAACCCAAATTGGAAGCGGACTTTCAGGCGTATTATACGTTTTGGACGAACCTTCAATCGGTTTACACCAACGCGATAACGATAGATTGATTAAAACCTTGATTAAACTCAGAAATATGGGAAATTCACTTATTGTTGTTGAGCATGATGAGGACACAATCAGAAATGCAGATTATATTGTTGATATAGGTCCAAACGCTGGTGTTTTCGGCGGAAATGTTATTGCTCAAGGTGGTGTTGAAGATATTATAAAAGCACCAGAGTCCATTACCGGCAAATATTTGAGCGGTGAATATAAAATCCCTATTCCTGAAAAAATCAGAGAGGGTAACGGTCAATATTTACAAATCAGAAACGCATTTAAAAATAATTTAAAAAATATTGATTTAGATATTCCATTGGGCAAAATCGTTGTACTTACAGGTGTTTCAGGTTCTGGGAAATCAACTTTGATGCAAGAGTTGATTTATGAATATGCAGTACATAAACTTAGAAAAAACAAACCAAAACCTCAAGGTGTAGACGAAATTTTGGGATTTGAAAACCTTGATAAGATTATTGATATTGACCAGTCACCAATAGGCAGAACTCCGCGTTCAAATCCTGCAACTTATACGGACGTATTTACACCAATTAGAGAGCTTTATGCAAAAACTAACGAAGCAAAAATGCGCGGTTACAAACCCGGAAGATTTAGCTTTAACGTAAAAGGCGGAAGATGTGAAGCATGCTCAGGCGATGGTGTTTTAAAAATCGAAATGAACTTTTTGTCTGATGTTTATGTAAAATGCGATGTTTGTAAAGGAAAGCGCTATAATAACGAAACTCTGGAAGTTAAGTACAAAGGTAAAACGATTGCAGATGTTTTAGAAATGAGCGTTAAAGAAGCGTATGAATTCTTTGAAAATATTCCGCAAATTGCAAACAAGCTAAAAACACTTAATGATGTTGGTTTGGATTATATAAAACTTGGTCAAAGCGCTACAACACTATCAGGCGGTGAAGCACAAAGAATTAAGCTTGCAGCTGAACTTAATAAACGCGCAACAGGCAAAACCTTGTATTTGCTCGATGAACCGTCTGTCGGTTTGCACTGGCATGATTTGGATAAATTGATTAAAATTCTCCAACAACTTGCGGACAACGGTAATACAATTTTAATTATTGAACACAATTTAGACTTAATTAAAGTTGCCGATTATATTATCGACCTCGGGCCGGAAGGCGGAAACGCAGGCGGAGAAATTGTTGCTTGCGGGACTCCTAAAGAAGTTTCAAAGAATCCAAATTCGCATACCGGAAGATATTTAAAACCGTTTTTTAATTCATAAAATATCATTTATTTTCTTTGCCTGAATGTGCAAGCGCTAAATGTTCTTCGTTTAAAATATAGTCGCAAATTTCTTTTTCCAAATGCACACCATACAAGCCATTAATTTCTTTTATGAAATAGCATGGGCTTGTAACATTGACTTCAATAATTCGACTGTCAATAACATCTAAACCTGCCATTGGAATCCCCATAGAATTTAATTTTTGAGCAACCTTCGTAAAACTTTCAAACTCTCCTGCAGAAAGTTCTGCCGAAGTTATAAAATTGTCATTGTGGGTATTAAATTTAAAATCATCCTTTGTCGGAAGTTTCTTAATACAATATTTTAAAACTTTATCGCCAAGAGTTAAAACACGTTTATCACCTTGTTTTACAGCAGGAATAAATTGTTGCACCATAACTAATGTAGTTTCGTTGTTTGTCATCGTATTAATAATAGTTCTTGTATTTGGATCACCTTCATACAAATACATCACACCTGAGCCGAAACAACGGTTTAGCGGTTTTAGTACAATTTGTTTATGAATTGCTAAGAATTTCTCAATCTCATCTAACGAAGCTGTTACAATGTTATCAGTCATTAGTTCTTTAAAATGAACGCTATGCAATTTTTCATTAAAATCGCGAATTGCACTTGGCGAATTTATAACACAAGGCTTAGTAACAAAATCAAAAATGTAAGTAGCATTTATATAGTCTATATCAACCGGCGGATCCGGTCTAAACATAACCAAATCAAATTCATCAATTTCTTTTTCAATTTTTACATCTTTGTAAAAAATATTATTTTCACTTACAAAAGTTTCGTAGCACTTTGTGTAAGCTCTATCTTGTTTTAATGATAAATTTGGTATTGTCGTAATAAAAACTTCATTACCACGTTCTAAAAACTCTTTAATCATCCAGAAATTTGTAACAAGGTTATTAAACTCGAAATATTTAAGCTCAATTTTATCAATGATAAAAAGTATTTTTGTCATAATAAACTCCTCTATAGTGAAGAATTTATCACTAACATACAAACGATACAACCTGTAGATGTAGATAGAATTCGTCTTTATTTAATAATTATTCGTTAAGAATATTAATAAATCTTTGTAATCTTTGTTCAAAATTATCCATGAATTTCTTTTCTGCATCTGTTATTTCTGATTTTTTTGATAAATCCTGATAAATCGCTAAATCAAGACTTAAATTTTGTTTAAAAACAGTATATTTTTGTTGTAATATGTTGAAATTTTCATTTTCATTCTTTGAGCCAACTATTTTTCGCATGGTTGCTGAATAGTTATTATTAAAAGTTTCTAAAAACAAATTTTTGCTTTTTCTTGACAATTGTTCTATTGTATTGCCAACTAAAGATACACTTCCTTTTTTCTGAATTTTGCCTTCTTGTATAGAATACATTAACCCCGTTACGCCAGACTGCATTGTTGAAATATAATCCTTATCAACTTTTGGAGTATTAGATTTTTTCTTTGTAGTTTTTACCTTTTCAACAGGTTTATAATTTTTTACATCATCTGCATTTAATATTTTACCATTTTTACCCTTAAATACAAGATTTCCGGAATTATCATATTCACAAGAAACACCTACAGGTAATGTCGAAATACCAATAGTATTTTTCAACGTATCTTCTGTTACAAATTCTTTTCTACCGAGTGCAGGATTTGAAATTGTAATCAATTTATGAATATTTCCCTGTTCGTCAATAGTACAACGCTGTTTGTTACCTTCGTTGTCTTTGTAAATATAATATTCTTGTTTTTTATTATCAATAATATTATGAGCAGATTTACCATTTAAATTTTTGATAGTTTGCTCTCTTAGAAGTTCTGTTTGACCTCGTGCAATTTTATCATAATCAGGGTTTTCTTCTGGAGTTGGGCCTGTTTTATGATCAATTTTAACAGGAGGTGTACTTGTTGCCTGTTCTTCTGGTTGTGGTTTAACTGCAGGTTTTGGATCATTATTTGTAACAATTTCCTCTACATTCTCTGTTGAAACTTGAGAAACTGCATTTTCTTTTGGTGCTTCTTTATCCTCTGTTTCCTCCGATTTAGACAATTTATTTAACCATTTTTTGGCCAGCTCATCTACACTTCCTTTTGATTGGCGAGCTAGTCTTACTAAATATGTTGTAACAGAATTTACTGCATCATTTAAGGAAATAGATTTTGTAATAGAACTACCGATTTCTAACTCTTGAACAAATTTATTCCAAATGGAAGCTTCAATTTTGTTATCTTTATTATTATCTTTATTATCAAGTTGTTGAACAATCTGTCCTGCTAGTGTATGCTTAATTACATCAATACCCATAGCTACTCCTTTAATAAATATATTTCACTATTTATATGTCGGTATATTTTTGAAAAACTTTAGCATTTATTAGCAAATTGTTACAATTATTTACATTTCCTAATGTAAATTTACAAAACAATGATTCCGATACAATCTTATTGTGTACATTTCACGCTCACTGTGTTAGAATTCTGTTATGGAATATCTTAAAAAACTATATGAGAGATTTAAGGGATTAGATAAGAAGAAGCGTAATTACTTTATTGCAGTTTTTGCGGCAATTTTTGTTATGGCTTGGGCGTTTATTTCAGCCGGAGTGATAACCGCAAACTTCAACCGTTCGCAACTTAAAAACTCTGAAGATGAACAAAAAGTCGATGCATCTGGCATTATTATTACAGAAACAAAAGACGGCAACAAATACTTTGAAATTTACGGTGAAACCGGTCATTACAGCAACGACCACAGTGTTGCAACTCTTAATAATGTTATCGGAAATTTTTATAAAGAAAATAAAGTAGCAATGAGTTTTCAGTCTTCAAAAGGTACGTATGATGAAAATACAGGTATAATTACACTTTACGATCATACATTTATCGTGCTTGAAGACGGAACTTCACTTAATACCGATAAATTAACTTGGTACGGCAACGACAAGCAAACCGTTGCAGAAGGTCATGTTTTGATTAAAAAGAATCGTGAGATGATTGCAACAGCCGAAAAAGGTGTTATTGATGCCGGTTACGAAAAATTTAGAATCATCGGTAAAACCAATACAAAGATTTTTAGCGATAAGGAGAAATAATGAAAAGGATTTTAATAGTCGCATTACTTATATTATCAAGCTTAGCAGTTTTTTCTTCTGACTTGATTATTGAATCAAAAACTCAACAATTTTCAGATTCAGAACATAAAATTAAACTGGATGGCGGAGTTAAAGTTAAGCTTGACAATTTAACTGTACAAAGCGATAGAGCTGATGTTTCCATTAGACGTAATAACAAACTTGATACTGCAACTTTTTATAACAAACCTTATGCTTATGAAGTAAATGAAAACAAGAAAAGAGAAGTTAAAGCAAATATTTTGCAAGTTTCTTTGATTAATAAAGTTGTTAGAGCTGAAGGCGAAGCGCAATCAGTAATTACAGAGGGTAATACGCCTATTGTTGTTATTAACGCTGATGTTCAAGAATACGATACAAAAAGTAGCGTAATGGTTTGTACAGGCGGAGTAACTATTAAATACAAAGATATTGACACTTTTTCAGACAAAGCAGTTATTATTGCAGACCAAAAGGGTGGTTTGAGAAAAATCGATTTGATTGGTAACGCTAGAGTTAAGCAAGAACAAAACGAAGCAGAAGGTCATCACTTTGTTTACAATCCGATTACGGAAGAAATGAGCGTTTCCGGCAATACTAAAACAATTGCGATTTCAGATGACGGTAAAAAATTAACAATTCACTCTGATTATCAACAATACAGTAAACACCAAAATACTTATGTAGGTAGCGGACACGTAAAAGTTTGGTATGACGACTATTATGCACAAGGACCGAAGGTTTCTGTTTTCCCTGATGCTAAAACTAATAAACCAAACGAAGTTTATTTTGTAGGACGTTCAAAAATTGTTCAACAAGATAAAGATATTATAGCTGACAAAATCAAAATGACAATGGATCCAAAAGATTTTGTGGCAGAAGGTAATGTAAGAACTATTATTCATAATATTGATACAAAAGACGAAGAGGACTTATAAATGTCAGAAAAAATTGATAAGGCAATGAGCCTGTTTAAAGAGCGTAAATACAAAGAGGCAATTGATGCTTTTCATTCAGTTTTGGAAACAGAACCTGACAATGCTGATATTTATAACAACTTAGGTGTTGCATATTCTTGTTTGGCAAATTTTGAACAAGCGGAAAATTATTATGTTAAAGCTATTCAACTTGATCCGGAACTTGCACAAGCTTATATAAATCTTTCTGATTTATACTATAAAGCCGGCGATTTGACATCCGCTCTTGGCACTTTACAGCGTGGAAGCTACGAGTTACAAGACAATTTAGCAATTGCACATTTGCTTGCAAGAGTTTATATTGAAGACCAAAGATGGGATGATGCGATTGATGAATTAGAACGCGTTTTGGACGGTGAACCGGAAAATTATGACGCTTATTATGATTTAGGTCATGTTTATTTTGAACTTGGAGATTACGAAAGTGCAATTTCTAATTTTGAAACAGTTATAACTTATCAAGAAAATAACGAACTTCTTTATTACGCACTTGCGCAAGCTTATGAGGCTAATAATGAAATAAATAAAGCAATCTCAAATTATTTGAAGGCAATTGCCGTAAATGACAAGTTCACACTAGCTTATAAAAAAGTCGGCGTCTTGTTCTTGGCTAGAAACGATTACGAAGACGCAATCGAATACTTTGAAGATTATTTAAATTTTGATATTCCGCAAGAAGAAAAGGATAGCGTTGGAAAGTTAGTAGAAAGAATTAAAGCAAAAATTTAAATAAAAAAATATAGAACAAAAATTGCACCTAATAAATTAGGTGCAATTTTTTATTTGAATATTCTTTTAAACCTCTTCTTCTTTACGTTTTGCTTTATAACTGTAAAGTGCATAAATCGCAACGCCGATTAAAAGCCAGATTACAAAATACAAAGCAGAAGTTGCTTTTGCGCTGAATTTACAATACATCAAGGCTAAACAAGTTACTACGCCGAAAATCGGAAACCAAGGACAGAATGGAACTTTGAACGGTCTTTCTCTGTTCGGTTCTGTTTTTCTCAAAATTAAAACAGCAATACAAATTATAATAAATGATGTAAATGTTCCAAAATTACAAAGTTCTGCTGAAATATTTAAATCCATAAATAACGCGCAAACAATTACAATTAAACCTGAAATCCAAGTTAAAATATGCGGTGTTTGAAATTTATCATGAACTTTATTCAAAGATTTTGGTAAAAAGTTATCACGACTCATTGCAAACAAAATTCTTGTTGTTCCTAATTGATAAATCAAAAGCACAGAAGTTAAAGCGCATAAAGCACCCATTGAAATCAAACCTGCATACCAGTTTATACCGATATAGCGCATAGCATGAGCTAGTGGTGCTTGAGTATCAATAGCGTTTAATGGAACTACACCTGTCAAAACCAGAGCAGCCAAAATGTACAAAATCGTGCATAAAACAAGCGTTCCCATAATCGCAATCGGTAAATCTCTTTGCGGATTTTTGGTTTCTTCTGCAGCCGTTGAAATTGCGTCAAATCCAATGTATGCAAAGAAGATTACAAATGCGCCGGTAAAAATGCCTTCCAAACCGTTTGGTGCAAATGGAACCCAGTTTTCAGGTTTAACATAAAACGCACCAACAACAATAAATGAAAGGATTATGAACATATTAACTCCTACCATAATTGTTGCAACTTTTGTAGATTCTTTAACCCCTTTTATTAACAAAACTGTTAATATTAAAACAATTGCTATCGCAGGAATATTGATTGCAAATGGAATTTCAATCCCCAAAGGTAAATGCATAAACGGCATTTTATCGTGCACATCCCAACCATATTTATTGCAAAGTTCGTACATTGTTCTATAATCGTTTCTTAGCCAAAGCGGACAATTTACCACAAAAGCAGGTAAAATGTGTTTGAAACCTTTTAAGAACTGAACAAAATAGCCGGTCCAAGCACTCGCAACGGTAATATTTCCGATTGCATATTCAAGCATCAAAATCCAACCGACCATCCAAGCCATAAATTCGCCCATAGTAGCGTATGTGTAAGTATAAGCACTTCCGGCAACAGGAATCATAGCCGCGATTTCAGAATATGAAAGTGCGGAAAATACGCTTGCTATAGCAGCTAAAGCCATTGACACTACAACTGCAGTTCCGGCACCTGCACCGTCAGATGAGCCTGCTATTGCGCTTCCGATAATCGTAAAAATACCTGTTCCGACAACCGCGCCAATACCAATTACAATTAAATCAAATACATTAAGGGTCTTTTTCAGACCCGAGTTTGAACCCTCATCTATAAGTTCTTGAGGACTTTTACATTTTAATAAATTACTTAATAATGACATCTTTTTCTATTTCTTTATTTTCTTCCACATTTGCTGACTGTTCAGCCAATCTATTCTTTTTGTAACCATAAGATGCGTATATCAAAGCACCCATAATTACCCAAATTATAAATAATTCTGTTGATAATTTTGCAGATTCGCCTTTTGCAACAATCATTGAATAAACCATCAAACCGCCGCAGCAAATAATTCCGGCAAGTGGAAACCAAGGACAGAATGGAACTTTAAATGGTCTTTCTCTGTCAGGGTCAACTTTTCTTAAAATCAAAATCGCAACGCAAACGATAATAAATGATGTGAATGTTCCGAAGTTGCAAAGTGAGGCTGCTACATTCAAATCTAATAATAATGTGCCTAAAATACCAACAATACCTACAGTTATTGTTAATATATGCGGTGTTCCTAATTTAGGGTGAATTTTTTGGAATACTCTAGGCAAGAAGTGGTCGCGACTCATTGCAAATAAAACTCTTGTTGCAGCCATGTGCATTACTAAAAGTACGGATGTTAAACCAGCTAATGAGCCAACTGAAATCAAACCCGCAGCCCAATTTTGGTGAACTGCTGTCATAGCATAAGCCATAGGTGCTTTAAACAAGCCTTCAGGAATAGCAACACCGCTTGTTGGTTGCATGCCGGTTAGAACAAGTGCAACTAAAACATATACAACTGTTGTAACTATTAATGAACCTAAAATACCGATTGGCAAATCTTTTTGAGGGTTTTTACATTCTTCTGCCGCTGTTGCCAAAGCATCAAAGCCAATGTATGCAAAGAATATTATAAATGCGCCCATAAATATGCCTTCTAAACCGCAAGGAGCAAAAGGTGTCCAGTTTTCAGGACGAATAAAAAACATACCTGTTAATACAAATAAAGCAATAACACCAAGCTTTACGGCAACCATAATTCCCGCCATTTTAGCAGAATCTTTAGTTCCTTTAACCAAAATTGCAGTTGTAATAGCAATCATGATTATAGCCGGAAGATTTATGCAGAAAGGAATTCCTGCGATATGAGGAATAACTGCATTTGCATCCAAACCTTGTTGAGAGCAAACATTAACCGCTGAGCGGAAATCATTTACAAGCCAAACCGGTGGATTAATAAACCATGCCGGCAAGAACGAAAATCCTTTTATGAATTGTAAAAAGTGATTAGTCCACGCGCAAGCAACCGCGATAAATCCGATTGCATATTCAAGCATCAAAATCCAACCGACAATCCAAGCGGCAAATTCGCCTAATGTTGCGAAAGTGTAGGTATAAGCACCACCTGCAACAGGAATCATTGTCGCAAATTCTGTATAACATAATGCTGAAAAAACACAAGCAATTGCTGCTATAACCATTGAGATGATTAATGCAGGTCCTGCTCCCGGACTTGTTCCGTCAGGGCTTCCCGCAGCTGCAATACCAACTACAGCAAAAATTCCAGAACCAATAATCGCTCCGACACCTAAAATGATTAAATCCCAGACGCCTAAAGTTTTTTCTAAACCACCTTTTGCAGCGTTTGCAATTGCGTCATCAAGATTTTTGCGTGTAACCATTTTGGTTAATAAATTTTTTAGTGCCATTTATGTCCTTTCATCGATTTTCCCCTCGCCCCTTGAGGGAGAGGGAGTAGCTGTTTGCGAGGCTGCGCCGAGCATTACAGATACGGGTGAGGGGAGTCGCTAAATACCCCTCATCAGGACTCCGTCCAGCTTCTCCCGCAAGGGGCGAAGCAATACAGGCGCACATTTTTCGCACTTATTTCTTTAGAAGAGGAAATCCAAGTTTTTCCCTTTGTTCAACGTACAACTTAGCAACTGCTGATGCCATTGTTCTTACTCTATTAATAAAGTTAATACGTTCATCTTTACTTATTACACCTCTTGCGTCCAATAAGTTAAATGTGTGTGAACATTTTAGAACATAGTCATAAGCAGGTAATACAAGTTCTGCATTTATACAATTATCAACTTCTTTTTGATAAGCGTCAAATAGTTTGAATAGTCTATCTGCATCAGAATATTCAAAGTTGTATTTTGATTGCTCAATTTCGTTTTGTAAGTAAATATCGCCATATTTCAAATTGTTGTTCCACATAATATCAAAAACAGATTCTTTATTTTGGATATACATGGCAATTCTTTCTAAACCGTAAGTAATTTCTAAAGCAACAGGTTTAACCTCTAAACCGCCAACTTGTTGGAAATATGTAAATTGAGTAATTTCCATACCGTCTAACCAAACTTCCCAACCTACACCGGCTGCACCAAGTGTTGGTGATTCCCAGTTATCTTCTACAAATCTTACGTCATGCTTCGTTAAATCAATACCCATAGCTTCCAAACTCTTTAGATAAAGCTCTTGAGCGTTATCAGGTGATGGTTTAAGTATAACTTGGTATTGGAAATAATGTCCCAATCGGTTTGGGTTTTCACCGTATCTTGCATCAGTCGGACGTCTGCAAGGTTCAACCATAGCTGTTGACCAAGGTTCAGGACCTAATGCTCTTAAGAAAGTTGCCGGATTCATTGTAGAAGCACCTTTCTCAATATCATAAGGTTGTTGAATAATACATCCGTATTCTGACCAATAACGTGATAGATTAAGTATCAAATCTTGAAAATTTAGCGCCATTTTTAATTCCTTCTATTGTAAATTTTACACTTAATTATACACAGAAAGAGGTGAAATGAAAAGAAAAAAGAAATTGTTTGTAAATTTTTGTAAAAAAATTTTTTAATTATGTAATTCTTCTACGGCATAAATACTTAGTATATATATGACACAAGGAAATTCTATAAAATTAAACATTAATAAAAGTTTATCTTATACAATTGACGCTCAATTGGAAAAAGAATTGAAAGAAGATGTCTGCTTGAATCAAAAGCAATGGCAATCTGTCTTTGAAATCGTAAAGAATGATAATGCTACCACAAAACCACAATATAGAGGCGACGATACTGATATTAATAATGGTAAAAATTTCATAGTTCAAAAAGGACAAATTTATAATCTAACGCAAAATGCTTGGAATCAAATTAAAGAAATTGCACTACAAGCATTGGGAAAAACTACACAGACGCAAGAAACTAAATCAGCAGAAGAACAACCTGCAGATCAAACAGCATCTACTGCAATGCAAACAGCAGCAACAACTCCTGAAACTTCAAATACCACTAATGTAGATTCTGCTAAAGCGCAAGTTGAAGAAATTTTGCATAACTGTGAAATTGATACATCTGATATTGATGTGAATGATGTTGTTAATAAATACAAAACAATCCTTGATTACAATAAGAAAAATGGAATTATTACTGACCAGACAGTATTAGAAAATCGTATTGTTAACTACGCCAAAGGTTTAAAATATCATAATTTTGAAGCAGAAGCCCTTAAAAATGATAATGCCGAATTTCAAAGCGATTGTTCTAAAGCGAAAACATTAGAAGATTTAGCAAAATCTTATCAAGAATTTGGTAAAGAATATGTTGAGTTTATGGATCAAGATGGTGATGGTGAAATTAATGTTCATGAAATGTTTTATCAAGAACTTCAAGATTTATATTCTATAAAAGGTATGAGTAAAACTGAAGCTAAGCAAAAAGCTATTGAAACACTTGAAAAATTCAAGAGCTACAATATAGACAATCTTCCTGATGAAAATAACGAACTTTATGACACTGAGGAAATGGAATTATTTACAACTGTAATGAAGAAAGTTGGCTTGTTAGACGCAGATGCGAATGGACAAATTTCATCAGATGAAGCTGGTGCTTATTTAATGACAACAGCACAATCATTAGACAATAAAAATAACATTAAAGCTGCAGAAGCAAAAAAAATAGAAATAGGTATTGCGGCTGACGGATATAGCGTTAAAGATTTACAAAAATTAGATTACACAGAACAAGAAGCTAAAAATATCTTATCATTTACCGAAAAATTCAAAAAGAATTTTAGCACATATTTAGAATTTGTAAAAACAGGTAAAATGCCTCAACAATAATTTATCTACAAAAAGTAAGTTGGGGTTTCTACCCCAACATTCCAGAAACTTCGCGAGACTAATTCTCTCCTTGCAAAAATTACATTTATATTGTAAACTTATATTAAGATACAAATAAAAATCCAATTAAGAACAATGCTTTTAAAAAGAACCCCTAAGAGAGAAAAAAGAGTTAGCTTAAAAGGTGCTGTGCAGATTAATCGCAACAGTTATTTTGTTTATGCGGACGAAGGTGGAAAGACGTTTTTGAATACGGGAAAAGATGAGCGAATTCAAAAATATGCCGTAAAAAGAATGATGGCTTTAAATCCTTCTATAAAAGGTATTCTTAAGCAATATAAAATTAAACCGGAAATTGATACTAAAACATTAAAAGAACTTTCAAACGGACATATGAATGAAACTTGTAATATAGCTGAAGGAGTTTTGTCTCAATTATCAGAAAGCTCAAAAATTGGTTTAAATCAAACTATTATTAAAGAAGCTGCGATGCTTCATGATTTAGGCAAAGTGTTAATTCCATCAAAAATTTTAAACAAACCGGCTAAATTGAATGTAAAAGAACGCGAAATTATGAATATTCATTCAACTTTAGGCTATGAGCTTTTAAAAACTCAAAATATTTCAAATGAAACTTTGGAGCTTATTAAATATCATCATCAAAATCTTAAACATTCAGGTTATCCGGCAATAGAAAATTCGATTAGTTCAGATATTGCAGTGCAAATCGTATCAATATCTGATAAATATAGTGCTTTAAGAGAAGCAAGAGTTTATCGACGTCGTTTGAACAGGCTTGAAGCACTTTTGATTTTATATAAAGAAGTGCGTGAAGGTAAAATTTTGCCTGAAATTTATAATGCGTTAGTTAAATATGCGACTAAGTTTGATAAATAATATATTTACTTCAAAGCTTGTATTCATTACTACAGACAAGGAAGTGAAGTGTAAAAATCGAGCTTCAGAATGACGGCACACTTGAAATTCTGAAGCCCAGTCTTTACGAGAAATAACGATTTTAATTAGCGATGAAACAATCCAGTTGCATGTGCTAGATTGAAAGTCGTAGCGCATTCCCTCCCCTAGGGGGAGTTTTCTGCCCCACTTTCAAGCTAATAATTAAATTTAAAATTGGGAAGTGAGATGTAAAAGGGAGAGGGTATTATTAATTATTAACATTCCATTGCATACTAAAATATTCTATTGATATAGAGTGTGATTTTTAGTATACTAACCTTAGTATGAATAAGCAAAAACTATCTCTTGCAATTTATTGGCACATGCATCAACCGGTCTATGAAATCGAAGGCACTTATCTTATGCCTTGGGTGAGACTTCACGCCGTAAAAGATTACCTTGATATGGTACTATTCTTGGAAAAATTCCCAAAATTAAAACTTAATTTTAATATAGTTCCGGCATTATTAGATTCAATAATTGATTATACAGAAAATGGTTACCATGACATACATTCTGAGCTTACAGCTTCAGATACAGAAAAACTTACTGATGAAGAAAAAGCGTTTATATTAAATAATTTTTTTAGCTCTAAATTTGAGACAATGATTTATAGAAGCGAAAATTATAAAAATTTATACCAAAAACGTTTTTCTAAGGATGTAGCAACTCTAGAGGATTTTTCTTCTCAAGAATTATCAGATTTAATGGCTTTGTTCAATCTGGTTTGGATTGATCCGATTCATTACGAGCGTTATCCGCGTTTAAAAGAACTTTGGGCAAAACAAATCGGATATACGCAAGAAGATAGAATAGAAATTCTTAATATACAAAAAACAATTATTCGCGAAATCATTCCGACTTATAAAAAATATATAGAAGAAGGTAGAATAGAGCTAACAACAAGTCCTTATTATCACGCGATTTTACCAATTTTGATAGATATTAAGTCATCGGTAAAATCGGTACTGACAACAGAAGGTTTACCTGCAAGTTTAGGAATGTTTGAAGATGCGAAATTTCAAATTAAAAGTGCGCTGGATAAAATTGAAGCAATTTTTGGCGTTCGTCCTAAAGGCATGTGGCCACCTGAACTTTGTTTAGGTCCGAAGACTTTAAACTTGCTTTCTAAAGAAGGGATAAAATGGACAATTTCTGACGAAGGCGTTTTGGCAAATTCTATAAACTTTGATTTCATTAGAGATTTTAAAGGAAATTTAAACGACCCATATCACTTACTAAAGGTTTATAGCTATCAAACTAAAGATAATGAAATTGATGTTATTTTTAGAGATAGATCAATTCCTAATTTAATAAATTTTGAATACGCTGGAATCAATCCCAAAATGGCTGCAAATGATTTGTTTGAAAAAATTAAAATGATTCAAAATAAATTGCTTGTATCTCCAGATAAAACGCACCTTCTAACAATTGCATCCGATTGTGAAAACTGTTGGGAAAATTATCAAAATGACGGCATTGACTTTTTAGAAAATATTTATTCACTTATTGAAAACGACGAAACGTTAGAAACTGTATTAATTAGTGATTATATTGAAGTAGAAAAAAATAAAAAACCTCTTAAAAAGATTTATTCGGGTTCTTGGATTGATAAAACGTTCCAATATTGGATAGGCGAACCTGAAAAAAATAAGGCTTGGGCTTATTTAAAAAGAACAAAAGACGATTTTGAAGCGTTTGTTAAACAGAATAAAAATCACCCCAATATTCCTACTGCAAAACGAGAATTAATGATTGCAGAAGGTAGTGATTGGTTTTGGTGGTATGGAGAACCTAACAATTCCGGACAAGATTTTATCTTTGATTATATGTTCAGAGAAAGATTGAAAAATGTTTATTTAATTTTAGGAATAGAGTATCCGGAATATTTGGACAAAACTCTTATTACAGCGCTGGAAGTTCCGTTTAAACATCCAAAACGTTCAATTACACCAAGAATGGACGGTTTAAACAGCAGTTCAGATGATTGGTATAATTCAGGTTCAATTAGTATGATTGACGGCCCTGTATTTAGGGAAAATAAAAATGTCGACAAGATTAATTTTGGATGTGATAAGGATAATATTTATTTTAGACTTCATGTCAATAAAGGTTCAGGAGAAATAAGTTTTGTCGATAGAATTAATCAGTTTTATATTTACACACGAAATGCTAATCAAATGAACGATAGAGCATTTATTAGACTTATTAGTAAAACTGATAATCCTTATCCGATTTTGCTTGAAAAATTTGAACATGAACTTACATTAACACTAGTTAAAGACACCTTATATCCTCCAAGGTTAACAACTGTCTTACACCCAAATATGTGGACATTGGATAATCCGGAAGGTATTACAATGGTTTATAATGATGTGATTGATATCTGTATTCCATTTGACAAATTCGGAATAGCACATGGTGAAACAGTAGAATTCTTTATGGCAAATACAGATTCTGGAGTTAAAAATACATACATACCTCAAGAAATTATGCTTTCCATGACTAGAGATTAGCTTTTGAAAAAACAATAGTTTTTTAAACAAAAATAATATAGTAATCCATTTTATTCACAACAACTTTTTTTAGGTATAATAAAACTGTATAGATAACCAAAAGAGAGAATACTATGGATTCAAATAAAATTAAACAAGCTAAAACTAAAATAGTTGCAACGCTCGGGCCCGCAACTTCAAATTATGAAATGATTTTAGAACTTGTTAAAGCCGGCGCTACAATGTTTAGATTAAACACTTCTCACGGAAACGAAGAAGGGCATGCTCAAAACATAAATTATATAAGACAAGTATCAAAAGATACCGGCAAATTTATCCCAATACTTATTGATTTACAAGGTCCAAAAATCAGGGTTGGCAATATTTCTGCACCAAGAGAGATAAAAGCCGGTGAAGAAATTGTTTTGGAAGCGACTACAAGAATTGATAACAACGAAATCATACCGGTAGACTATGATGGAATAGCGAATGACGTTAAAGTTGGCGATAAAATTTTATTAGATGACGGCAAAATCGGATTACAAGTAACCGCAATAGAAGGAAAAAAAGTTCATGCTAGAGTTCTTTACGGAGAAACTATTAAGCCAAGAAAAGGTATCAATATCCCCGGAGCAACTGCAAGCTTGAGTGCTGTAACAGATAGAGATATTGAATTCATTCGATTTGCTGTTGAATATGATGCCGACTACATTGCACTTTCTTTTGTAAGAGAAGCAAAAGATATTGAACTTGCCAAAAAACATATTGCAAATTTTGGTGGCAATATTCCTGTAATTGCAAAAATAGAAAAACCACAAGCGGTTGAAAATTTGGAAGAAATTTTAAAGGTTACAGACGGAATTATGGTAGCAAGAGGCGATTTGGGGATTGAAATGTCTCCTGAAGATGTGCCAATGACACAAAAACATATTGTTGAAGCAGCTATAAAAGAACGCAAAGTTTGTATTGTAGCGACTCAAATGCTTGAATCTATGATTGAAGAGCCGATTCCGACAAGAGCAGAAGCAAGTGATGTAGCAAATGCAATTATTGACGGGACAGACGCTATAATGCTTTCAGGTGAAACTGCAATGGGAAAATATCCTATTGAAGCTGTAAAAATGATGACTAAAATTGCAACAAATGTTGAAAGCGGTGATTTTATATTTGCAAATTTAGATTTAGAATTAAATGACAACTACGATATTTCTCCGCAAGCAATCTCTAATGCTGCGGTAAAAATGGCAGAAGATTTGAACGCAAAAGCAATTATGGCATTTACACATACCGGCTATACTCCGCGTTTATTATCAAAATTAAAACCTTCTGTTCCAATTCTTGCAATTTCTGATATGGAATCTACTTGCAGAAGATTAAACTTATATTGGGATATTTACGCTGATTTAAAAGACTGGGATACAGTTCTTGATGCGGATTTGTTAGAAAAAATTGATGATTATATTTTAACAAAAACCAATTTCAAAAAAGGCGAAAGAATAATCATTATTGGTTCGATTCCAAAACTTATTACCGGAAGAACAAACTTCATCCGAGTTCATAGAATTGGAGCACCATTAGAAAGATAAATTTTACGAAAAGTTACAGTTTTTATTAGTTTATATTAAAACTTCTCGTAATAAATTTTCTCTTATGATACACTCAAATTATATGGATACCAACCATATTTTGTTAACCAAGAAAAGGATTTAAATTATGGACATATTCTCATTATTCACACTATGTGGGGGGCTAGCGTTCTTCCTATATGGTATTACTATTATGTCATCGGGTTTAGAAAAAATAGCCGGTGGGCGATTAGAGAGAATTTTAAAGAAAATGACTTCTAATCCGTTAAAAAGTTTAGTATTTGGTGCCGGTGTTACAGCGGCAATTCAATCATCATCAGCTGTAACCGTTATGCTTGTTGGTTTAGTTAACTCAGGAATAATGAAATTATCACAGGCTATCGGCGTGATTATGGGTTCTAATATTGGTACAACAATAACTGCATGGATTTTGAGCTTATCAGGAATTGAAAGCTCAAATTTTTTTGTTAGACTTTTAAAACCTGAATCTTTTTCGCCAATAATGGCATTGGTTGGTATTATTTTAATAATGGCATCAAAAAGCAACCGACGTAAAAATGTTGGTGCTGTACTTATAGGATTTGCAATTTTAATGTTCGGCATGGAAGTGATGACAGATGCAATGGCACCGCTCGCAGACATGCCACAATTTACACATATTTTAACAGCGTTTACAAATCCTATTTTAGGGGTTATAGTCGGTACAGTCGTTACGGCAGTTATACAAAGTTCTGCTGCATCTATCGGTATTTTGCAAGCATTATCAATGGTCGGCGGTATGACTTATGCAATGGCTATTCCAATAATTATGGGACAGAATATTGGTACTTGTGTTTCTGCAATGCTTTCCAGTATTGGTGTTAACACAAATGCAAAAAGAGTTGCAGCAGTTCACGTATTATTTAACGTAATTGGTGTTATTGTTTGTTTATCTGTTTTTGAATTGGGATATATTCTTTTCCACTTCAAATTTGCAACTAATCACATTTCACCATTCGGAATTGCAGTCGTTCACTCAATTTTCAACATAGTTACAACTATATTATTATTCCCATTCACTAAGTTGCTTGAAAAGATGGCAATGAGATTAGTGCCTGATAAAAAACAATCAAGCAAAAATGTTTTATTGGACGAAAGACTTTTACTTGCTCCAACTTTTGCAATTGCCGAATGTTATAGACAAACAATTAAAATGGCTGAACTTGTAGAATATAATTTTATAAACTCAACAAAAATGCTTAAAAGCTTCCACGCTAAAAAAGCAGAACAAATTAGAGGAAATGAAATTAAAATTGATACTTATGAAGATAAATTAGACGCTTTCTTGTTAAAGCTTTCAAATAAAGAATTAACAGAAGAAGACAGCAACAGAATTTCTCAACTTTTATTAGTAATCGGTGATTACGAAAGAATAGGCGACCACGCAGCTTACATTTTAAAGATTGCAGAAACAATGAAAAACGAAGATAAGCATCTTTCTAACGATGCTGTAGAAGAACTTAAAGTTATTGTAAAAGCTGTTTCAGAAATTTTTGCAATGACATTAGAAGCATTCAGAACTGATAATATCAGCCTCGCACAAGAAGTAGAGCCTCTTGAAGCTGTTATCAAAAAGATTATCAGAAAAGTTAAAAATCGTCATATCCAAAGACTTAAAGATGGTAATTGTACTGCAGAATTAAGTTTTATGTTTTCTGATTTATTAAATGACTTTAGAAGAGTTGCAGCGCACTGTGGAAACATTGCAACAAGCGTAATGCAACTGCATGATACAACTCTTGATAAGCACGAATACAATCACAGAAACAAAGGTGAAGATATCCAGTTCGTAAGCCGTTATGAGGATTACAAATCAAGATATTCGGTTTCTAAGAAGACTTCGGTAGAAAAAATTTAAGATAAAAGAGGCTGGAAAATCAAAACTTTTCCAGCCTCTTTTATTTAATCTTGTTTTACCTTGATAGCACCCCAAGCACGCAAAAAACCTTTTTCATACATTATCAAATAATATCCACCGTCTTTAACATATTCAATAGTCGCTTCCATATGTTCATATTCTTTAGGTGGGGTTGCACCTGTTTTTGCATACTTAGCATTTATTACAGCTTGAAATTTTTCTTTACGTTTTTTACGTCTAAGTTCGGCTCTATCATCTTTTGAAAGTTCTTTATTTTTTTCATAATATTTTTTCAATTCAGTTTCATTTTCCGCAAGTTTGAATACTGGAATCACTGCAACTAAATCTTTTGATTCAATAAGATACAAAAATTCTCTATCATCAGAAAGCGCTAATTCATAATGTCCCGGCTTGATAAAATTACCGTTGTAATCGGGTATATAATTTAAAATTGTTAAAGTTGGTTGTTCGTCAGTTGGTACTGCATATCTATAAAGTGTACTCTGATGCACAGTTATACCTGAAGGAATTACAGGATAGGGTGCAGCTGGAGCCAAGTAATCAATATCGCGAAGAGCTGGAGTTACAATACCGTCTATCATAATTTCGAAACCAATTTTTTAATTGAATTATCAATATCTTTAAAATGTTTGTTCAATTGTTTTTGAGAAGCGACAAAAATTAAAGACATACAATCACAAGATAATTGATTTTCTTTAATCATAAGCCTTAGACTTTCACGCATTAAGCGTTTAATTCTATTTCTTTTAACCGCACGTTTATGAATTTTTTTGCTTACAACAAACCCGATTTTTGTCGGATAATCCGAAGTTTTCTTTTTTCCACAAAACATCGTTATACCGTCTTGTCGAATAATCTTGCCTGTTTTATACGTTGCATTAAAGGCACTTTTCTTTTTTAATCTGTTTTCTTTTGGTAACATAACAAAATCATACACTTTAGTTAAATCATTGTAAACAGTAAAAAATAGTATTTGAGAACTTGAAAATATTATTGGCTTACAAGCCAATACCTACTTGCAGAAAAATCTTTATTATTTATAATTTTCGTATAATGAGTATTATCCAAAAATCACAAAAAGCACTAGAATACGATAAAATTTTAGCCGAATTATCCAAATTTGCAAAAACAGAACAATCAAAGCAGCTTTGTTTAGATTTGACTCCGTTTGTTAAAGCAGATGATATTCAGGCTCAAATCATTTTGACACGCGAAGCTAAGGATGTTTTAGATTTGGCGCGCGATATTCCGATTGATAAAATTCAGAATTTTAAAATTCTTCGTGAACGTAATGAGTATTTTGTAGAAGAAGAATTGGTTGATATTGCAAAAACAATGCGAACTTCTAGAATTGTTAGAAATTTCTTGAAAGAAAATTTGCCGTTTGATGCTTCTATGCAAAATCTTACAAACGATTTGTATTCTAATAAAGAATTGGAAGATAGAATTCTTGATACTTTTGATGATAATTTTACAGTTAAACAAAATGCGAATCCTGATTTAAAGGGACTTTACGCTTCTTTGAGAGATACTGAAAGCAATTTAAAACAGCGCGTTCAAGAGTTGATGAATTCGCCGGAATTTCAAAAACATTTGCAAGAAAATATTTATACCTTGAGAGATGATAGAATCGTTTTTCAAGTTAAAGCTTCATCTAAGAGTAAAGTCGGCGGAATTGTACACGATGTTTCAGCAACGAATAAAACTTTTTATGTAGAACCTGCGCAAATTGTTCCGATAAACAATAAAATCAGAGAAATTAAATCAAAGATTTATGCTGAAATCATCAGAATTCTAACAGCTTTGAGCAACGAAGTAAGACGCGAAATGGATAGCTTGATTCATACTGAAAACTTGTTGGCACAAATAGATTTCCATTTTGCTAAAGCAAGATATGCGGTAAAGATTCAAGCGATTGAGCCGGAAGTTAATATTGAAAAGAAAATCAAAATTGATTTAATGCGCCATCCGCTTTTAATTGGTCATGTCGAAAAAATTGTAGAAAATGATTTTGAAATCGGCGAAACCTATAGATCTGTAGTCATTACTGGTTCAAATACCGGCGGTAAAACAGTTGCTTTAAAAACAGTAGGCTTGTTTATTTTGATGATGAAATCCGGTTTGTTTTTGCCTTGTGCGGAAGCTCATATTTATCCGTTTGAAAAAGTTTTGGCGGATATTGGAGATGAGCAAAGCATTTTGCAAAACTTGTCAACATTTTCTTCGCACATGAAAAATGTAATTGATATTTTAGAAAATGCAGATTCTGAAACATTTATTCTGATTGACGAACTTTGTGCCGGTACAGATCCTCAAGAAGGGGCGACTTTGGCTGAAGTTATAATGAAAGAATTTGCTAAGCGCCACGCGCAATCAATTATTACAACTCACTACGGCGAACTAAAAACTCTTGAATACACAGACCCATATTTTAAGAATGCGAGTGTAGAATTTGATACAGAGTCCTTATCTCCGACTTACAAGTTGATTATCGGTATCCCTGGGTTAAGTAATGCTATTTCGATTGCTTCAAATTTAGGCTTGCCGGAAAATTTAGCTTGGGAAGCTAAAGAACTTTTGATTACTCAGCGCGATTCTTCAAGTCTTGTGGTTGAAAGATTACAAGATACACAACAAAAATTGGATACTAATCTTAGAGAAGCTGAAACAAGAAATGCTGAAGCAGATGAGCTTAAAAAGCATTACGAAAAAGAACTTTCTGAACATAAGAAAGAAAAAAAGAAATCTTTGAAAATCATTAAAGATAGATTTGAAGGTCAGCTTGAGGATGCTAAATCTGAAATTAAGGCAATTTTAACAGAATTGAGACGCGAAAAATCTGAAAAAATTGCTCGACGTTCTTACGAAAGATTGGCGCTATTGGAACAAGGCTTCCGCTCAGATTTGCATGAAATGGAAGAAAGCGAACAGTATCTGGAACTAGATTGGACTAAGGTTCAAGTTAATGACAAGGTTATGATTAAGGACTTGAATCAACAGGTTACAGTGCTTTCTTTGCCGGACAAAAACGATGCTTTATATATCCAAATGGGCATGATAAAAACTAAGGTTAAGAAAAATAAACTTGCAGTTTATAATCCGCAATTGGCTAAAAAAGTTCATTTGCCTTTAGGTGCTTTGAAGAAAGACACTACATTCTCCGTAAGGCGTTTGGACATATCTAACGAATTGGATTTGCGTGGTGAAAGAGTTGAAGAAGCATTGGATAATTTGGAAGTTTACTTGGATAAAGCAAGTTTGGCAAATCTTTCTCCTGTTTATATTATTCATGGACATGGAACCGGAGCACTGAAAACTGCTGTTCGCGACTTCTTATCAACTTCACCTTATGTTGCTAAATTCAGAGTTGGTGAAGATACAGAAGGCGGCGATGGCGTAAGTGTTGTTGATATTAAATAGTCAATAAATCTAACATCGCCTTATGTAATTTTACATTGTGAACTCTTAAATAGTCTACACCTTTTTGTGCAAGCGGATACGAAATTGCGACGCTCAATTCGTCTTTTAGCAAGTTATTCTCAGCTTTAACACCAAGCAAACTTTTTCTTGAAACTCCAACCATTATCGGACAATTCAGAGAATAAAATTCTTCTATTTTATTCAGAATTCTGAAATTGTCTTCTCTTTTTTTGCCAAAACCAATTCCGGGGTCAATGACAATTTTGTTGATACCTTTTGAATTCGCAAGTTCAATTTTTTCTTTTAAACTTAAAAACACTTCTTCCACAACATTTAAATATTCTTTGTAATCTTCAGTTTTGTCTGTCGAATGTTGAATAACAATTTCTGCATCATATTTTGAAATTATATCAATCATACGCGAATCATAATCAAAGCCGGAAACATCATTAATAATCTTTACTCCACAATTTAAAACATAGTCTGCGACTTCTGAACTTCTGGTATCAATGCTGATTTTATCAGATAAATTTTCTTTCTGCGCAAATTCTAAAATCGGTTTTAACCTTTGGATTTGCTCTTGCGCCGGAACTGCTTGCGCATTCGGGCGTGTGCTTTCAGCTCCGATATCAATAAGAGTTGCGCCATCTTCAAGCATTTCTATAAAATGTTTTTTTGCAGAATTAATATCGGTATAAATTCCACCGTCAGAAAAAGAATCAGGAGTTACGTTTAAAACCCCAACAAGTTTTGTTTGTCTTTTTTGTGGAGCAAGAAAATCTAAAATATTTTTACCTAAAATTGCAAGTCTAAAAGGTTGCGATTTTAGTTTATTTGCAATTTTTTCTAATTGTCTATAACTTCCACATAAAATTGCATCAGATTTTTCAATATTACCTGTTATAACATTTCTGTTTACAGCGCAATCTGCACCAAAAATCAAGGCGGTTTGTTTTAAAATATTTGCTTGAGCAACACTTAAATCAAAAATCTTGATATTTGCATACCTAAATTTACTCTCAGCTATTTTTAAATAGCCGGAATCAAAACCGATTTGCTCAAGCTCGTTTTCAATAGAGCTGACTTTTTTTAACACAAAATCACTCATCAAAGAAATTTTAGCACAAAATAGTATAAAAAGGTTAAACTTTCAAAACTTCAAGATGAATTGCGCACACAACGGCTTGCACTCTATTGTGCACTCCAAATTTTTGATAAATATCTTCCAAGCAAGATTTTATTACAGATACTGAAACGTTTAACTCTGTAGAAATCTGTTTGTTATGATACCCCTCTGCAACCAATTTTAAAACGCGCAATTCTTGTTCTGTTAGTAAACTCATCTAAAATTCCTTCAAATGTCCTTTTTTAATTTTCTTATAAACATTATACAAGTGTCTATCAGCCGTTTGGCTATTTTTATAAAACACATGCTTTTATAATGGTTTTTGGTATAATTAGAAAGTAACAATTCTAAATTTAGGGAGAGATAAATGGATTTAATACAGTCAATTTTAATGGGCATAGTGCAAGGTTTGAGTGAGTTTTTACCAATTTCAAGTTCTGCACACTTAGTTTTTACTTCAAACTTTTATAAAGTTTTTAAGGGTATTGAAATTGTGCAAGAATCAAACCAAGAAGTCTTTCTTGATATAATGTTGCACTTAGGAACTTTGATTGCTGTTTTGATATTCTTTAGAAAAGAAATCTGGCAAATCCTAAAAGCACTTTATTACGGCTTGAAAAATAAAGATTATTCTTCACATGATTTTAAAATTGGTGCTTACATATTTTTAGGTACAATTATTACTGTATTAATCGCATTCCCAATGAATGAAGTTGCGGAGTTTTTGGTGTTCAAACCTGAAATTGTTGGTGGTTTGTTAATTGGTACAGGTGTTTTGCTTTTATTCAGCGAATGGTGGGCAAAAAAACATCCTAATAAAAAAGAAATTTCTCTTAAAAGTTCAATTTTTATTGCAATAGCACAAGGTCTTGCAGCACTTCCGGGATTTTCTCGTTCCGGTTTAACTATTGCAACAGGGCTTTTAAGCGGTTCTGATAGAACTACTGCCGCAAAATATTCATTTTTGCTTAGTATTCCTATAATTTTAGGTGCTTCAATGGTTTATCCGCTTGTTAAATTAGACTTTGCAGAAGTTGTTACATATAATTGGACAGCAATTATTGTTGGCACAATTGTTTCAGGGATTGTCGGCTATCTTTGTATCAAATACTTCTTGCAATTTGTATCAAAATTCTCATTGGGAGTTTTTGGTTACTATTGTTTGATTATGGGCGTTGTAACTGCGGTATTTTTTGCGTTGCATTAAGTTTTTATAATACCCTAACCCTCCGAGTTTATTTATGTAAGTTTATCAATACCTCATCCTAACCTTCTCCTGTAAGGAGAAGGAATGACCAACACTTGGTAGTCGCAAGCGTATTTCTCTTTTTTTTACGCATTTCGCATTATCCCCTCCTCTGGGGGAGGGTTAGGGAGAGGGTATTATTAACTTTCAATACTAAGCGACACAACTCACCATATCAAGATTTTATAAACAAACTTAAATACATTGTGGTTTAAGGTTAACATTTGGTGGGAAGATATCAAAAGAATGACTGATATGTGTACGTTCCCATATTTGGCAAATTTCCCGGAAGGTTATTTTAGAGTTACAAAAGACAATATTATTGATTTTCCGATGTGTACCTGGAATAAAGCATATAACAGAGAATTTTTATTGAAAAATAATGTTTTCTGGCCGGAAAAAGTTTTATTTGAAGACCATGAATTTTTCATTAGAGCGATGATTGCAGATTCGGAATGTTATATGATTGATAAACCACTCTATATTTACAGAAGACGCGGTGATTCAATTATTGGTACAAGCATACAAAAACCAGAAAAAGCAAAGGAAGTTTTTGAAGCTACACGTCGAGTATATTGTTACCTAAAAGATTCAGGGAATTTTGATGAATATAAGAATGCATATGTTCGTTATGTAATTGACATAATAAACACTTTTAGATGCCACCCAAATACTCAACAAGCACTATATCCATACATGAAAAAATATTTAGAAGATATTAATTTCCCTAATGATTACATGGATTTGGCAGACTAAGTTTTTCATTTCTTTTTATCCTCATTTATGCTAAAATCTTTCCGTAATAAATCGGAGGGAGTTTTTATGGATTTGAATAAATACATTGAACATACTTTATTGAAGCAAGACGCAACAAAAGCTGAAATAACAAAGCTTTTAGATGAAGCAAAGGGACACAAGTTTTTCGGCGTTTGCGTAAATCCTTGCTATGTTAAATTCGCAAAAGAATATTTGAAAGATACTGATGTCAAGGTTGTAACAGTAATTGGTTTTCCTTTAGGACAGAATACAAAAGAAATAAAAATCCTTGAAACAATTGATGCAATCAAAAATGGCGCAGATGAAATTGATATGGTAATTAACGTAGGACTTTTAAAAGACAAAGAATATGCTAAAATCGTTGATGAAATTTCTTCTATTAAAGGGGCATGCCAAGGACATAATTTAAAAGTTATTTTAGAAACAGATTTACTTACTAAAGACGAAATCAAAAAAGCTTGCGAATTATGCGTAGAAGCAAAGGCTGATTTAGTAAAAACCTCAACAGGTTTTGTTAAAAACGGCGTTGGAGCAAAAGCTGAAGATGTAGCTTTAATGCATGAGACAGTAAAAGATGCAGGACTACTGGTAAAAGCTTCCGGCGGAATTCGAGACAAGGAAGCCGCAATTAAAATGATAGAAGCCGGCGCTTCTAGGCTTGGTACAAGTTCAGGAGTTAAAATAATAGCTTAAGTAAAAAACGCTTCTGTTAAAAGAAGCGTTTTTTAGTGTATAATATACTCATAGGGAGAATTATCATGTACACATTAGTCTATTCAATTAACGATGAAAAATCACCGGAAGTAGTTTACGTAAACCTAACCAACTCTTGCACAAATTCGTGCATATTCTGTTTAAGAGAGCAAAAGGACGATGTTTGCGGTGCAGAAATGTGGCATGATGACAATTACACATTAGAAGACATCATTAATCAATTTAAGAAATTTGACAGAGCAAAAGAAGTTGTTTTCTGTGGTTATGGCGAACCGTTCTTAAGAAAAGAAATGATGAAAGAATTTTGCAAATATTTAAGAAAAAATTACCCTTATATAAAAATTCGAGTAAATACGAATGGGCATGCCAATGCGATTTACAAAACGAATGTCGCAAATGAATTTAAAGGTTTGATTGATGCGGTTTCTATAAGCTTAAATGCATCTAACGAAGAACAGTATGATGAAATTTGCAAACCCAAAATTAGCAATGCATACGAAGAAGTTAAAAAGTTTATAAAAGCCTGTGTTGATGCCGGAATGGATGTTTCAACAAGTATTGTTACAGGTTTTGACAAAATTCATTATATTGATGCAAAAGAATGCGAAAAAATTGCAAAATCTTTAGGCGCAAAATTCCGTAACAGAGAATTTATCACCAACGGATACTAAAGGTTAGACTACGCTGTCGGGATATTCAATTCGGCATGCAAATCTACATCCTTTGAATCATCTACTGCTATAAATGGGATTTTTTGCTGTAAATTTTGGAATACTTCACGCACTTTATCTCTTGTTGCCCTCATCGTTTCGTAATATGCATCGCCTCCGACCGGCTTAAATCCTAACCGTTGATAAAGAGTTATAGCTTTACCATATCTTATAGCATCGAGTTCTAATGTCGGTTTATCCGTATTTAAAAAGTTTTTGAATAATTGCTGAAAAAGAGTTTGAGCCCCAAAAGGCGCTTTTTCGTCTTTTTTAATCGGCCATGTGCATAAATAATCTAAATATTGCTTTGAACTATACGGAGTGTCAACCATTAAACCGCAAACGGTATCATCATAAGAAAGTAACATGGCGTGTGAAAATCGAGACTGGGCAGAACGCAAACCTTGCTTCATAATAGAGTCATAAACTTTTTCACCTTCAAGAGAAATATTGGGCATTAATTTTTTTATTTTAACGAATTTATAAATATCCTCTAAAAAACCAACATCTCGCGAAGTAACATCATATATTTTCATGTTCTTATTAGCAACTTTTGCAACATTTATTCCTTTAAAAGTTGGTTCATTGTTAATTCTCATATCTACCTTCTTAAAACAAAAAAAAGAGAGTTAAAACTCTCTTTTTATAATGGTGGGCGTTAGAAGACTCGAACTTCTGACCCTCTCCTTGTAAGGGAGACGCTCTACCAACTGAGCTAAACGCCCGACTTTGGACTCACCGCTTTCACTTTAGGAAGGCTTCTTTCTTCCCTTCCCTTTGCTTCCCGCCCGCTTGTCCTCACCGGCTGTCAACAAGATAATCATATTATAAACATTTTTAAATGTCAAACGTTTTGTTTAAAAATTTTTCAGTTTGTAGAAAAATATAACTATTTAAAGTTTTAATACAGCTTTAAACTGATTACTCATCTATTTTAAATTGAGGAATAAAAACTTTAGTATTCGCTATTAAATAACTGTTACCTTGCCACTGTTGATTTTTTCCTTCATATGTTCTTACTGTATTTTCAGGATTAGCTTTTACAAATTGTTCTTTTGCCTTTTGTATATTTTCCGGGGTTACTTTTATATCCTGCGCGATTAAAGCTTCTTTAATCATTGCAGTATATCCTTTACCTTTTGGTACAGTATAGTTTGGTTTATTTTCGGCGTCATTGCCGTTATTTTGTGTTGAAACAGGATTTTCTCGCACAATTTCTTCGCCCTTCTTGTTTAAAGGAGTAGAATCCAATATATAACATGATTTTGCAAAATCTTGTTTTGACATAACTATTTCTTGTTCAGGATACCAAGGGTTGGCAAGGTAAACATTATCTTTATCAACTTTTGTTATAGTTAAAGCATGCCCTCCGCCTGATATTACTTGCCCGTTAACTTCTTGTGTTGATACTTTAAATGAAGCACACGCGGCAAAATCATCAAGCTTGCCATCCTTAGAATCCTTTTCTAAGTTATTAAGTATTGCTTGCATTTTAGGATCCATCAAATCTTTCGCATAAGTTGAATTATCTATGATATTTCCATTATTATCTGTTAAGTGCATTTGAAAATCAGAATCAACATAAAGTTTAGGAATGTTATCATAATTTTTTGCATAATAAACTTGTGATTCATTACCAGTCATTAAATATCTGGCATCAGAAGGTAAACCACTACTTAAGAAATCACCTTTTTGAAGATTTTCATTTTTAAATCTTCCAAATCCCGGCGCAGTGATGTTATCTGAGATTTTATTATCAACTCTTGTTCTATAAACATCTTTTCTGAATTTTTCATAAGCTATTTCCATTAATAAAATATCTTTATCGCCGGCGGAATATTTTGAACCCGCTTTTTTGGCAGCTTCTTTTAATTCATCTTCTGTTATTGTGTATGAATCTTGAATATATACTTTATTATTCGGTAACGCTTTTAAACCATTTGCAGCAGTTCCGCTCAGTAGCTTTTGCTTTAATTCTTTAGCTCCGGGAAATGATATTGTATAAGTCTTTTTACCAGTACTCGAATCTGTATCTATTTTTAAATTTCGCTTTAATATATTATGTCCCTCTTCGGTTTGTGATAAAGAGTTTATTGTTGCCAATAAATAACAATCTCCTCTGCCAATTTGGTTAGCAACTTCAAAATCACCATTTACCGAAGAAAAATCATGACTTGCTACAAGTTTATTATCTTTATCATAAACTTTGCGTCCAATCAAAACACCTTCGCTATCAAACTCATTAATAGTTTTACGTTTTATTGTTTTACCATCTTCTTCGTATTCTATACGTTCATTTGGAAGGCCGGCTCTATTAGAAATGTTTGTACCTTTGTACTGTTCAACAACTTTTGCACCTCTTGAATAATAATCTTTATCTTGAGTTTTTATAGTTTTACCATCTGCTTCATATTTAATAGTTGTAGTACTTGGCTTGCCATAGTCATCTGTTGTTTTTATTACACATGATTTTTTCTTACCATTTTCATCGTAGGTATAATCCATTGTTGATGTAATTTTACCATTTGAAATGGTTGTTTTTCCATTTTTTTTAGAAATTAAAAATTTTGTTTTTGTCTTTTCTTGGTGTTTAATTTTTCCATTAGCATCATATTCAACAACGGTACTATCCTTTAACACGCCTTCAATTTTTTTAGTTTTCACCAATTTGCCTTGTTGGTCATATTCAAACGATGTTTCAGAATTAGTTTCTGCCAATTGAACCTTTTTAGTTAATGGATTTTTAATTGTTTTAGGTCCGATTTGTTTTGTAGTCTTTTTCGCAACTTTTCCTTGCTTATTGTATTCAAACTGTTCTTGAATAGTAGTTTTTTCATGTTTTGAATTTTCTGATTTTGTTTCTGTTGCACTAAGCTTGCCAGCTTCATTATACTTATTTGTTTTAGTTGATGTTATTAAAACATTACCATTTTTATCTTTTAATTCAATGTTAACTGTTTTGATTTTACCATTTTCATATTTGTAATTTTTCGTAACAGTATTAAATTTGCCTTTTATAACTTCTTTTTGAATTTGTCCGTCTTTGTTATATTGAGCGGTTATTTTCACAGGATTCCCTTGTTTATCCTTTTTGTTCGTAACAACAATTTTTGAACCATCGGCTAAAACTGTTTCAGTTTGTTTTTTATATCTTGTTTCTAAAGCATCTTCTTGTTTGCCGTTTAAATTAACTTTAACCGCTTGTTGCCCAACAATTTCCTTTGATTGATTTGTAAATAGATTCATTAATTCAAACAAATCAGAAGCTTTTATGTTTGAATTTTGTAAACCAAGGTCTTTTAACAATTTGTAGGCTTCATTTTCTGAAAAAACAGTATTTTTAGCATGTTTTGCAAATTTCAAAACTTTTTCTTTAAAGGTTTCAACTTCTTCGGCATTCAAAACTCCGTCTTTTTGACCGGAGCTATTAGCTTTATCAATCGCATCATAGATACACTTAAGCTTTTCATTTGTAATATCAGATTTTTTTAAGCCAGCTTTAATTTCATTTGTTTGAACAGATTTGCCTTTAAATGACAAGTTTTGGTACAAATCCATGTTTGATTCGGCTGTCATTATTTTACTCCTATAAAAATTGATGTTATTTTATACGTCGTACAATATAGTTATCGGCAATTTTATTTAAAACTTTAATCTTAAACTAACACTTTGCGCAAACTATTACTACCACTACTACCACCACTACTACATTTACACCGATTGTAAAGTTTTTTAGATTTGCTTAACAATTGAACGTGTATTGAAAAATGTTATTAAAATTTTGTAAGTATTGTATAGACTAAAAATAATAATTACCGAAAAGCTGGATTCTTCGAAACACAGTTTCTCAGAATGACGTGGCGTGAGATTATTAGTTTGGCGTCATTTTGAGGTGCGATTAGCACCGAGAAATCCAGCCTTTTAATAACTATTTTCATTGTATTAAAATTATCATTGATAGTCGTACTCCTCAAAGGGAGAAGCTACCCGAAGGGCTAACAAGAGTGATATGAAATATCTATAATATTTATTAAAAACTATTTATAATCTAATTAACGTATTTAATTTTTCTTGAAACTTGCTTAAAATAGGGATAAATAAGAAAGGAGTTTTGAACTATGGAAATCAAAGTTGTTCAAGATGTTAAAACTATTGATGCTGACATCCTTGTCGTAAACATGTTCGAAGGCGAAAAAACAGTTAGCGAACTTGCTAACAAATACGCTATTGAACAAGACGGCTTCAAGGGTAAATTCGGCGAAACATACCTTCTTCCGACTTACGGTAAAGAAGTTTACAGAAAAGTGCTTGTTTTAGGTTTAGGTAAAAAAGAAGATTTTACACCTAACAAAATCAGAGAAGCTATCTACAAGGCTGTAAAAAAATGCATGCAAATGGAAGCTAAAAAAGTTGCATTTTTTCTGGAAGGAATTGAATTCGATTACTCAGAACAATTCACAATGGGCGCATTTATTGCAGATTATGCTTTCGATAAATATAAATCTGAAAAGAAAGATAACAAAGTTAAAGAAATTTATGTTCAAGCTAATGAAGGCATTGTAAGAAAAACAGAAAAAATTGCAGCAGCTATGAGTTTTGCAAGAAATCTAGCAAATGAGCCTGCACAACTTGCAACTCCGACTGAACTTGCAAATATCGCATGTGATTTTGGTTTGGAAACAAAAATCTACAACAGAGAAGATTGCGAAAAAATGGGCATGGGTGCATTTTTAGCAGTTGCAAAAGGCAGTGCTCAAGAACCTAAATTCATTCACATGAAATACTCTGTTGATAACCCTAAAAAACGCATTGCGATTATCGGAAAAGGTATCACATTTGATAGCGGAGGATTGGACATCAAACCTGCATCCTCAATGCTTACAATGAAAGATGACATGTCGGCAGCTGCTTGCGTTTTGGGCGTAATGAGCATAATAAGAGAATTTCATCCACAAGTAGAAGTTCACGGAATTATTGCAGCATGCGAAAATATGCCGGGATGCAGTGCTTACAAACCTGGTGATATCTTAACAGCTAAAAACGGTAAGACAATTGAAGTTGATAACACTGACGCAGAAGGTAGGCTTACTCTTGCAGACGCTCTATGTTATGCTTGCGAACTTGGCGTTGATGAAGTTATTGACCTTGCAACACTTACAGGTGCTTGCGTTGTTGCTTTAGGTACAAACGCAGCAGGTATTATGGGCAATGATGAAACTTTGGTTAAAAATCTTATCTCAACAGCAGATAGAAGCGGTGAAAGATATTGGGAACTTCCTCTTTGGGATGAATATTTTGACAGCTTAAAGAGTGATATTGCAGATATGAAAAATACCGGATCTCGCTGGGGCGGTGCTTCAACTGCAGGTGTGTTCTTACAAAAATTCGTAAAAGATGTTAAGTGGGCTCACATTGATATTGCAGGTGTTGCTTATCTTGAAAAACCTCAACAAGAGTTTATCAAAGGCGCAACCGGTGCCGGTGTTAGAACATTGTTGAATTATATTTTAGAACAATAGTTTTACTTTTTGAGGGGCTGGCTTAAATAAGCCAGCCCCTTTTTTTATCAACAGAAAACTTGCCAAAATCTTTTGTTTAAAATTGAACAAAACTTTTATTCAAATCGTTATACCAATAAGAATGGGGTAAAGCATTTTACACATCAAAAGAAAGAGGTGTTAGTATGAAAAAAGTTTTATCAGTTTTGAGCTTGATTGCACTACTAGGTTTGGCAACTCCTGCAAACGCAGCACCACCTCCGGCCGGTGGTCCAATGGGCGGAGGACAAATAGTTCAAGCAGGCCCCGGTTTTCATGGACATGGCGGTCCTAGAAGATGTGATTGGGGAGCACCGCCACCTCCACCAAGAACATATTATGGAAGGGGAAGCGTCGTAGTCGGCGGGGTGTTAGCCAGGCGCAGCTATTGGGGCTATCCTTACGGCTATGATTGCAGACTAGACTGGTGTGAAGGATATTATCCGCCACCTTGTCCGCCTGTTAGCTATAGACACAATGTGTATATTGATTTTGGAATACCAATAAGGTTTTAATCTTCGTTTAAATTCCTTAAAAAAAAGAGCCAAACGGCTCTTGGAATTAAGAATAGCTGGAAGTATGAAAAAGATTTAATAATTATATTTAACTCCGATTGAGGTTGTGGCGCTATTCGACAAGTCGGCAATTCGGCATTGCCCAAATGGGGAATATTAATATAAAAATAATAAAAGGTGGGAACCGCTTACGCTTTTCCCACCCTACGTCTTTAGCAGAATTAAACAGAATGTATTTTGGAATATAATTTCATCAAAGAAGTTTTTTGCCATCTTGATAAATATTAAGAATTTTTCCTGTAGCATCCTTAATAGTTTCTCTTGTGTAATTACAATTAGGGCTTGTTACTGAACAAAAAATTTCTTTTATACAATGAACTCCTTCTTTCATTTTATCAGTAATAGTTCTTGTATACTCTTGACTTTTGTTTTTATAATATTCCACCATTTTATTTGGCAAATACGTATATTCCTGAGTATCAAGCAAATTCCCTTCAACATCAAAATGTTGTACTTTTAAAAATTTATCTGTTTGTGCATCCAATTCTTTGTTAACTAACAAGATATTATCATCGGAATATTCTCTAGAATATTTAATTCTACCGACTTGATAATTTTCTATTCTATTTCCAAACGATATATTATCAATTTTCATAAAAAAATTATAACATAAAAAACACAAGGCAGATTTTCCACCTTGTGTTTTTTTACATATTTTTATATCAAATTTTATTTCTTATAAGAAATAAAATCCAAAATACCATTAATGAATGTTAACGGGTGAACCGGACATCCAGGAATGTACAAGTCAATCGGATATTTTTCCAAAAATTCTCGATTCAATTTTGAAGATTCTTGGAACACACCGCCTGAAATTGAACAAGCACCAGCCAAGATTACAATCTTAGGATCAGGAGTTGCTTTATAAGCATCTTCCAACGCCCAAGCCATGTTTTCAGAAATAGGACCTGTAACAACCAAGCCGTCAGCATGTCTTGGAGAAGCTACAAAGTTGATACCAAATCTGCCCATATCGAAGTTACAGTTTGAGCATGCGTTCAATTCCATTTCGCAACCGTTACAACCTGCTGCAGAAACCTGTCTGAGTTTCAAAGATTTTCCAAAAACTTTTTTGATTTCTTTTCTAGCTGTTATTGCTACTTTTTCGAAATCTTCAGGTGTCATATTTTCAGTAACGATTAATTTATTTCTATCTGTTGATGACAGTTTATAATAATTACTAAAATGAATTGCACCGCATTCACATTGACCGCAAAGTGTACATTTGCCCAAATCAATTGACAATGGATTAGCTTTCAAAGCTCCAGTTGGACAAATTGATTCATCAACAGTACAACCTTCACAATTTTTTAATATAGGAAAACCCCTGAATTGGCTACGCATTGGTGCGTTTGGAATATCAGGAATGAATTGTTTTCCTTGAAAATATTTTAATTTTAGTGTATCTAGCATTTTTTGTTCCTTTTTATGTTTTTAAGGGAATATGGGAATAAGGTAATGAGGGAATAAGTGGTTTTAATATTCTTAAATAAACACTTGTTTCACTGAAGTAATTTTGAGCGTTAGCGAATATAATCTCTTATTCCCTTATTACCCTATTACCTCATTCCCTTTTTATTTCCTACAAATCATTTCCGCAATAAGACAAGTTAAAGCTTTTGTTACACAATGGGAAATCTGAAACACCGTTGTTTCTTACAGCCATTGCAAGCATATACCAGTTGTTGAAAGAAGGGTCTTTCATTTTGTATCTCAATAACTCGCCATTTGCACCTGTTACAGCTATGTGAACAATTTCACCTCTCCAGCCTTCTGTCATAGATACTACAAAAGAGTTTGGAGCCAAATTTTTATTCGGCGTAACTTTAATAGGTTCAGCTTTGTATTCTTTAAGTTTAGCAAGCAATTTCTTAACGATTTGCATTGATTGTTTAACTTCTTTGTATCTCAACTTAAATCTTGAGTGAACATCACCTGTCGCTTTAAATGGTTTAACAACATCCAAAGAAGTATACCACTTGTCGTTAAAATCAAATCTTGTATCAATATCAACACCGGATGAACGAGCAGCCATACCAACAGCGCCCAAAGATTTTGCGCTTTCTTGAGAAACAACGCCTGTTCTTTCCATTCTTGATATACAAGAAGGAGTTCTTAGCATAACTTTAGTTGTTCTATCAACAGTTTTAGCTACACCGTCAAGCATTTCTATAATTTTATCTGACATTTTTTCATCAATATCAAAATTAACACCGCCAACATTAATCAAACCTCTACCGAAACGGCTTCCTGAGATTTCCAACATTGTGTTAATTACTAAAGTTCTTGTGATACCAAAAATTGATGCGCCCATCAAATATGCCATATCTCCGCCAATAGCACCCATATCACCGATATGAATAGCCATTCTTTCCATTTCTAATGCTACACGTCTGATTATTTGTGCTTTATTAGAAACTGCAGAATCTGACAAAGCTTCCATTGCTTGAGAGTAAGCCATGTTATAACCGATTACAGAATCACCGCAAACTGATTCAGCTAATCTGTTATTATAACCTTTGCCCTTCAAGAACAATTCCTCAACGCCTCTGTGTTGATAACCAAGCATGATTTCCAAATCATAAACCTTTTCTCCTTGGCACATAAATCTAAAATGCCCTGGTTCAATAACACCTGCGTGAATAGGTCCAACGGCAACTTGGTGAACATCTTCGCCTTGCATTTCAAAGAATGGGTATTTGTCTTGATTCTTTCTCAATGGTTTTAACCAAGGATGATGCAATGGCTCAATTCCAAACTCTTCATAAAATTCTCTTTCAAAAATATGAAAAGCAGGAACTTTTTGTGTAATAGACTCATAAGATTTAACATCAGGTGTAAACAATGTTGAAGTTACATACAATTTGCCAACCTTATCATCAGCCATTACAACATATAATCTTACATTTGCGAATTCTTGCTTTCCGAAGAAACCAACAACTCTCATTTTCATTTTTTCAACGTCTGCTCTGATTTCGTCTATCGAAATAGTCGGAATATCAAACGCATTTATCTTTTTGTTGTTTTCAGTTATTATCCAATTCATAATTACCTTCTTTATTTTCGTTTTGTGAGATGTTTACTGGTTGGGTATCACCCCTCACCCGAATTTCTAAGTTTCGCAAGGCTCAACTTGAAATTCTACCCTCTCCAAGGGAGAGGGTAATTAAGTATTAAAATCCTGCAACAGTTGCAAGAATTGCTTGAGTCAAACCTTGTGGCATATAAATACCAATTACGAATGCTAAAATAAGCATTACTACTTGTGGCAAATACATTGTCCAACTTAGTTTAACAGGCTCAACTTCATGAGTTGGAGCGGAGAAAGACATTTTTACAACAGCTTTGCCCAAACCATAAAGAACGATTGTTAATAATAGTAAGAACAATGCACACATAATAAAATGACCTTTCAAGAACATTGTCTTAACCATTAAAAATTCACTTATAAATAAAACTGATGGTGGAAATGCAACTATTCCCAAGAATGATGCAACCCATAACCAAGCAGTCTTTCTATCAGTTTTCATAAGTCCTGTTACTGATTTAATTTTCTTTGTTCCATAAATTTCAAGAACATTTCCTGAAGTTAAGAAGAAAGATGCTTTAATCAATGAATGACCGATTAAGTGAATAATAGCAGCCAACATACCAACACCGCCTAACGCAGTACCGATAGCCAAAATACCCATATTTTCAATAGATGAGTATGCTAACATTCTCTTATAATTATTGATATGATAAACAAAAACTGCTGTAATGAACAATGACAAGAAACCCATTGCCAAAAGCATTAGTCTTGCAAAACTATCACAACCTGAAAGTACCATAATTCTGAATACGTTTACAATCATCAAAAATGCTGAGTTTAACAAAGTTGCTGAAAGTAAAGCTGAGATTGGTGATGGTGCTTCTGCGTGAGCATCAGGTAACCAAAAGTGAACAGGTGCAAGACCCATTTTTGTACCTATACCAAATAATATAAATACAAAAGATAATTGAAGCCAGAAGTGGTTAAATAATGGTGCATTATTAAATAATTCACTATAGAATAATGTGTTCAAGCTACCTGTTGCAACTGTCATTAGAATTATACCAACGAACGCTAAAGCAATACCGATTGAACAAATAAACACATATTTCCAAGCTGCTTCAATTGAATGTTTTGTTTTGTGGAAATAAATTAAATACGCACTTGCTAATGTTGTACCTTCAATAAATACCCAAGAAGCACCCAAGTTTGTACTTAAAACCGCACCTGTCATAGAAAATACAAAGAACAATACCATATATGTATAATGTCTTAATTTTCTTGTTAGAGACGCTTCGTTTTTTGTATAGCCGTTGTTATAAATAGCAACTGCAAGGAACACAATTGACATAACCATCAAGAAAATCTTATTAGTGCTATCAACAGCGAAGAACTTGCTTGATTGCCACATTGGCAAGAAATCAATGTTTAAACAAAATGCCAATGAAACAACGAAGTGCAACAATGCGTATAAATTAATCATTAAATTGTTTAAGAATTTGCTCTTGAATAAGAACAATATAAGACACGCTAAAAGCGGAAATAATAAAATTAAATTAATCATTGTACTCGTAATCCTTCAAATCTGATAATTGTGAAACTTCCAAATCGTCAAATTCATTGTTAATTTCTTTAACTAACATACCCAAGATGAATACGGCGATAAAGATATCAAGTAAAACGCCCAAGTTTACAATAATTGGCATTTCTTTTGCTACGGATAATGATAGCAAGAAGATACCATTTTCCATTGTAATAAAACCAATTACGTTTGATAAAACTTTGTGTTTAATTGTAATTAACCACAAGCTTGTAATAATCATTGCAATTGAAACCCCAAAATACATTGGCGATACCAATTTGAATTGAGGTGCATCAATATTTGCAACCAAGAAGCCTGCAAACAAAATTACGCTTGATATTACTAAACAGTAAAAGTGAGGAATATTCGCATCTGTATCCCTGTGAGCATGTGTTTTTTTCACAACTTTTTTAAGGAACAAAGGAATAACGAACGCTTTTACAATTAACGTTTCAACTATTACAAATAATAAACCTATGATGTGCGGCATATTTGCCATTATTGATTCAGGACCTGAAATCATTGTCCAGTTGAACCAAGGTTCTTTAGCAAAACCTGACAAACATACGAAAAACAACAACCAACCTTGCGCAATAAGCATATTTACGTGCGCAGCCAAACGGCTTGTTGCAGCGATGTATATCATAGATAAACCTAATAAAATTATAAATATGTTTTCCATAATATGTTTTTGTATTAACCTCTTTTTGTTTTTTATCTCTCAGAACTACCCTCCAGTAGTCCCTCTTTGAGGATGACATGTAGCTTTAATTCCAACTTGTAATCTTAACTAATGTCATCCCGACCAAATGGCTACGTGCGTAGCACTTAGCCTCCGTATACTCTATAAGTAACTAGAGCAAGAATTAGAAGTGCTGTCAAAGACATGATGAAAATAAATTCAAACACGTGAGTCATTCTGAATCTTGCCATAGATGATTCTACAGTACCGATTATTACTGAAAGAACAAATATAACTGCAACATAAGCCAAAATAGCTTCAATTCCTGTCCAAGAAGAAGGAATTATTAAGTTTGCAATCAAAGATTCAAACAATAACAGTTTAATAGCAGACGCCCAAGTGATTAAACCTAAATCCATACCTGAGTTATCAAGAATCATAACTTCGTGAATCATAGTTAACTCTAAGTGAGTTGTAGGATCATCAACCGGAACTCTGCAACCTTCAATAAGTAACATAATAAATAATGTTACTGCAAGAAGGATTATAATTAGAACGCCATAAACACCGGCATTTTCTAAAATCATTCTTAAGTTTGCGAAACTAAAGTTTCCTGTTAAAGCAACAACAGATGCCATTGCGATAAAGAAAGCAGGTTCAACAATTGTTGAGAAGCAAGCTTCACGAGCTGCGCCCATACCTTCAAAACTGCTTCCTGTATCCATTGCTGATAACAAAGCAAAGAATTTACCCAAACTTAGTGAATAAGCGAATACAATAAACGCACAAGGAATGTTTATAATAGACATTCCATTAATCATTGGAACAAACAATGCTGCAAATATTGTTGTAGCAAATCCAACAACAGGAGCAAACTTAAATACCCAAGAAGTTGTTGTACTGATTACAAATTCCTTCTTCATAAGTCTTAAGAAGTCCCATAATGGTTGCCAAATGCAAACACCTTTTCTTCCGGCGAAAAATGCTTTTGTTTTTTTGATTACGCCAATCAATAAGAATGGAGCTATTAAAAGAACTAATATATTTATTAATAATATGATTAAATTCATTAGTTTAATCCTCCAAACCAAACAAGACATACAATAGTCAATACAAGAAATGCTAAACCGTAAGCAATGTACTGTTGGATGTTACCGCTCTGAATTCTTTCGAATTTAGAAAGTAATTTTTCATCCCACTTGATAAGCGGTTTAACAATATAAGCTTCTTCAATATCTTCAATATCTTGTTCATAATGAGCTTCCTTAGGGAATAATTCCTTAGGTTTCTTAATATGTGTAACTCTCTTGAACAAAGGTTTTAATGTTGATAAGAACAAGCTTACGTAAGATGCGCCTGTATATTGAACATGAGCATTGCCTCTGTTATATCCGCAACCCCAAGTTGTATGTTCTGCAACTTTTTTGTGTGCCAACATTTTGTATGCATATAATGCAATAATTAGGACTGCCAAAATAAAGAAGCAAACAGAAAGAATTTGCATCATTGTTAAAACAGTCATTGGAACAATTGCAGTAGGTACTTTAACAAACATACTGATTGGTCCCATAATTAATGCTACAAATACTTGTGGCATCATACCAATTGCAAGAGCAGCAACTGCGAGCAATGCCATTGGAACCCACATGCATTTTGGTACATCTTTTTCTACGTGATTGTAGATTTCTTCGTTTCTTGGTTGTCCCAAGAAAGTAATACTTGCAGCTTTAGTGAAGCAAAGCATTGCCATTGTTCCAACCATAGCCAAACCTGCCATCGCTAGAATTAATGTAATCAACAACGCAATATTGCTTCCCAATGTACCTTTTAACATACCAAAGTATATTAAAAATTCACTGATAAAGCCGTTAAATGGTGGCAAACCACTAATAGCTGCTGCACCGATTATAAATAAAGAAGCTGTGTTAGGCATCTTCTTAATCAAACCGCCTAAAACTTCCATATCTCTTGTATGAGTTCTGTTATAAACGGAACCTGCACCAAAGAACATTAATTCTTTGAAAATTGAGTGGTTCAAAATGTGTAAAATACCGCCTGCAAAACCAAGCATTGCAACAAGTTGGTTTCCATAAGCCAAGCCTATCATACCTAAGCCGATACCAAGTCCGATAATACCAATATTTTCAATTGACGAATAAGCCAAAAGCTTTTTCAAATCTCTTTGAGCCAAAGCGTACAAAATACCATACATAGCAGTTACCAAAGCAACTACAAATACAGTATATGCAATACACTTTGAAGGTGTTCCGATAAGAAATAATATTCTCAAAATTCCGTACAAACCTGTTTTAATCATTACACCTGACATAATTGCTGAAACATGTGATGGTGCAGCAGGGTGAGCGTCAGGCAACCAATTATGAAACGGAACAAAACCTGCTTTGATACCAAAGCCCAAGAAAGCAAGGAAGAAAACAATATTTGCAAATTGTTCGCTACCTTGAAGAGCCGGTGCAAAATCAGCAAAGTTCAAGCTGTTTGACTGTATGTTTAACATTACAAATGCCGCAATAATAAATATTACTGACAAGTGCATATAAACTAAATACTTAATACCTGCAGAAATAACTTCTTTCTTTTCGCCCTCAAATATTACAAGGAAGAATGATGATAATGACATCAATTCCCAAACAATAAGGAAGAACAAAGCATTCTGCACTGTTACAACCATTGTCATTGACATAATCAACATCATCAAGAAGAAACAGTGTGATGAAACATTCATGCCCTTATCGAAATAAGGTTTCATGTAACCATTCGCATAAACTGTTCCCAAGAAGCTCATAATTGAAATAACAATTACAAAAAATGCTGATAATGGGTCAATTACAAAATTTACATCACCCAAAATAGGGGACATATAAACTGTAGTGCTTAGAGGTACTCCGGTAAGCATTACAGCCGCTGCCGGCAATAATAATAAAACGGCTGACAGCAATGAAAATACTGAGCAAACTTTGAATTTAAAGCGCTCTTTTACTACTACGGACAATAAAGCTCCCAATAGCAGTAATCCTAATGCTAAAAAATAAATTTCCATACTATTTACATTCCCAAAACTGTATTTTTACCATCTACCGTTATATTGCTAACAAAGTAAAAATTCAAGGGGTAAACTTACTTTTTCTGAAGAAAAAGTAAGCAAAAAGACTTATCATATTTTTTCGGGGGACATTTAACTACTGGATTTTATTCACACTACTTGTCCCCCCTCTTTTGTCAAAACTACTAGTTAAACGCATTCCCTCCCTCGGGGGAGGGTGCACTACTGTCCAAATAAAATTTTGATACAATAAAAAAAGCTATCAAAAGGCTGGATCCCTCGGTTCTAATCGAACCTCAGGATGACTGGTTGGTGGCATGCTTAGTTGGGCGTAGTTTGAAGATGTTCAATTTACGAGGTGCACAACAAGCGCTAAACCAGTAGTTTCATTAACCAGTCATTCTGAGAAACTATTTTGCACCACACTTCCCAATTTATAAGTTTAACTACTAGTTAATGTAGGGTGCGCACACTTGCGCACCGACTTATAATTTTTATGGTTAAAATTAAATGTCGTATTCAATGATAAATGTTGAGCACGACAACTTCTTCTCAAGAAAAATACCATGGTTTGAATTCAAACCATGGCATTTTTTACAAATTAATTATATTAATCTAAATCATAATTCAACATAGAAACAACCTTAACACCTGTTGCTTCAATTTTTTCTCTACCTTTTAGCGGATCAAGTTCAATGATAAATGCTGATGCTACAACTTCTGCACCGATTCTTTTTACCAAATTGCAAGCAGCCAAAGCTGTTCCGCCGGTTGCTAACAAATCATCGATTACTAAAACTCTATCACCTTTTTTAAGAGCATCCGCGTGAATTTCTATAGTATCAGTACCGTATTCTAAAGAATATTCTTCCTTAATTGTTTCTGCAGGAAGTTTATTTGGTTTTCTAATTGGCACGAAACCCGCACCTAGTTTATAAGCTACAGCTGCTCCAAAAATAAATCCGCGAGATTCAATCCCTGTTACATAATCAATTTTTTCATCCTTAAATTGTTCATACAAAAAATCTGTCATGTACTGCATAGATTTTGCATCTTTTGTCGCAGTTGTAATATCTAAAAACAAAATTCCTTTTTTAGGAAAATCCGGAACTTCTCTTACATGTTCTCTAACATATTGAAACTTATCTGTCATCTATTTATACCTCTTGCATTTCTAATTCTTGTCTGTTTTGTTCTTCAACCACAAGACCATGTGCTGTCTTGCCCCAATTCATATCTTTCTTACAGAATAATATTTTACCACAAATGAATAATTCCATTGGAAACCAAATTATTAAGAAATAAACAGTTGTTTCCAAAGCTTGTCTAAATGAACTCATTCTAGGAACAAAATCGTATTTTCTCAAACTGTATCTGATAGCACTAAAGAAACCTAATCCTACAACCGCCGAAACGATTAATGATGACCACAAAACGTTATGTAAGCTGTATGGGTCGATTTTATCCGTCAATAATTTAATTATTCTAAACACAACTTCCATCATAAACCAAAGCGGCATTATGAATTGTGTAATATAAACTGCCATATCTAATCTGGCACGCAATGACATCTTTTTAGACTTCATTGCAGCACCAAAATATTCTAAATACCTTCTGATAGTACCTTCCAGCCAACGACGTCTCTGTCTGAATAGAGGAAATACATATACAATTCCTTCTTCATATACACAAGCATCCGGACAAAAACGCACGTCCCATCCTTTAATATGTAATCTTGTAGACATATCTAAATCGTCTGTAATTGTATAATTATTCCAACCGTCAATATCTTCCAAAGCTTGACGCTTGATTAATTCTCCGTTACCACGAAGTTCGACTGCACCCTTAATCGCATCTCTGCTAACTTGAAGATAAGTATCAAAAGTATACTCATTATTTTGGCATCTGGTCAAGAAATTCACATCTTTATTTCTGATAATTTTTCTTGCCTGAACAGCACCTACATCAGCAGGTTCAAGATGTGGAATAAGTTTATTCAAAAAATCAGGTTCAACAGTAGCGTCAGCATCAAACACCAAAATAGCCTCACCATGTGCAATTTTTAATGCATCATTAAGCACTGCAGATTTTCCGGGGAAAGCATCTTTTTCCCTAATCAAAGCTCTAACTTGCTCATGTTTAGCTTCCAAATCCTTAATTACAGAAGCTGTATTATCAGAACTTCTATCATCAATAACGATTACTTCAAAGTTTGGATAGTCCATATTTAAAATATTTTCAACAGTATTTGAAATAACAGCTTCTTCATCATGTGCCGGAATCATAACAGTAACAAGCGGTTTAAAATTTTCATTTACAACTATCGGATGCTTTTTTAATTTACGTTTTTGGTATTTTGTTGCAGCAAGCGAATAAAGTCCATAAACAACCATGCACGCACACAAAATAACAAATCCAACTACTGTATTAACATAGTTTTGAAACACGTATAAAAACACGCCCAAGCACGATAATATTATAAATAAAAGAATTCTTTCCCTCATAATCTCCCAACACTCTTAATCCATGAATTCGTTTATATGTCAATTATATCAAAAACATTGAGCTAATAAACTTAAAACAGGTGAAGTTTACAAATCTTAATAGTATAAATGATTTTTATTCAACTTTTAAGACTTCATAAATATCCATTTTATGTGCTTTTCCGCGAATTTCGACATCAGAAATTTTAATTACTTCTATATAATTTTTTGTTTCTTCATAAGTAGTTGCACCAATAAGCATATTTGTTTTATAGATTTTATTATAGCTTTCCAAACGGCTCGCAAGGTTTACGGTATCACCAATTACCGTATATTCCATACGGTTAACGGAACCGATATTACCAACAAAAACTTCACCAGTATTAATCCCGATACCGATTTCAATTTTCGGTTTACCTTCTGTTGCCCATTTATACTGTAACTCTTTAACCTTAACAAGCATTTCATAACCGCATTTTACAGCATTAAGCGCATGGTTTTTGTCTTGTATAGGTTCACCAAAAATTGCCATTACAGCATCACCGATAAATTTATTAATAATTCCGTTATGCTTTGCAACTATCGGTTCCATTTCAGTAAAATATTCATTTAAGATTTGTGAAACCTGTTCTGCTGACATGGTTTCAGAAAGAGAAGTAAATCCTCTAATATCAGAAAACAAGACAGTTACAGTTGCTTTTTTACCGCCCAAACCAAGGTTATCAATATTCATCACAATTCGCTTCATAACATCTTGCGACATATATTTTCCCATTGCAGACTTAACTTTTTCTTTACTCTGATTTTCAATAATTGATTTATGAATATATGCTACAATCATTGTTACAACAAACATAACAACCGGTGTAATTACATTTATTACGACGCCGAAATAGAAGCAAATTGCACTAAAAATCAAATAGCCGACAAGAAGAGACAGAGTTAATGAAATAGATTTAAACAAATCATAAACTCTTATTATGCCGTAAACTACAAGCATGCCAAGAATTACAATAAACAAATTAACAAAATGCGGAGTAATTTTTAAGAAATCATTATGCAAAATATTATCAATTGCGGTTGCTTGAATATCAACCCCAGGGTGATTTGTCGCCATAGGCGTGTTTTTATTGTCGTTTAAGCCGGTTCCGGTTGGAACATTCGCACCGATTACAACGATTTTGCCTTTAAATAATTCCGGCTCAATAATTGGTTTTTGTCCCTTTTGAATGTTATCGAATGAATCCATAACATCAATTGCAGAAATCTTTTGGTGAGAATAGCCTTCATTACTAAATTTATAGAATCTAAGCGGAACGATTGATTGGAAAACTGTAGTCTTTTGTTTAATTTGGTATTTCAAGTTCGGAAATTCAATCAATTTATCGCTTACAACCATTTTTGGATTATTATTTGCCAATAAAAAAGTTTTCATTGCAATTGATGGGTACAAATTGCCCTTGTAACTAATAATATATTCATGGTTTCTATAAACTTCATCTATAGAAAAAACATTGGATATTCCGTTAATAAACCCCGGTAACATTGAAACAGAGCCGGCATTTTTCAAAACATCAAAATAAGGTTTTGGATAAGGCATCAAGCTTTGATACAAGTATTGCGGAGTTTTCATATTATTATCGGCTTGTAGCGCAAATTTATCCGCAAAAGCATTGTCATAAGTTTCACCCTTGCTGTTATCACGCCAAGGGGAAACCTGTGGCAAAAAACCTTCCACAAGGTTATCGAATTTACTTAGTGAATTAAAGAATTTTGCGTCAGCATCCGGAGAATCTTTATCAAGGTTTATGATATTTGCGTCATGTACAACAACACGCGCATCAGCGTAATTTAAGAAATAATCAAAAATTTTGCAATACAAATCACGTTTCCACGGCCAGCGATAGCGTTCGGCGCTTTTTGTATCAACAACGATTAAAACAACATCATCGCTTCCATATGTTTGTTTGTAATTATCAAACGGCAAACGTTCTGTTAATACGTGTTTTGTCATAAAATCATACGCTTTTGGTTCGACAAAATGGTATGTTATTAAGTAAACAAAAACTAAAAAAAGTAAAACAATAATACTTGAAAATGCAAATTTAATCTTATTCATAAGATAATGATAGAGGAATTTTAGGCAAAGTGCAATATTTTTTCTTGTTTTAACAATTGTATCTCAAGAACATTTTTTGCAATGGGAAATAGAAAGTGGAAAATGGAAAAGCCCCATTAACTATTTTCTTTTTCTCAAAAAAAACTTCATTTAAATTATTATGCTATAATATAGCCAAAGAGGATATATAAATGAGTGAAAATTACATACAAATGATTGGTCAGGATAAGATTTATCCGATTATCAGATGCAAAGAAGCTAGTCAAACAATAGAAATAGCAAAATCTTTAGTAGAAGGTGGAATAAGAGTTTTAGAAATCAATATTGAAAACCCTTCAATTTATGAAGCTGTGCAAGAAGTTTCAAAATTCGCAAATGTTTGTGCAGGAGGCATAATTACTTCTATGCAAGCAGATGCAGCGCTTGAATGCGGTGCTAAATTATTTTCTTCACCGATTTTTCAAATGAACATGGTGAAAATTTCTAAAAACAAACAAGTACCATTTATTGCCGGCGCGTCAACTGCTAATGAAGCATATAATGCTTGGAAATCAAGAATTCCTTTGATTAAATTATTTCCAACAGACGCGATGGGTGGTGTTCAATATATAGAAGATATTTTAAGACAAATGCCATTCTTGAATTTAATGCCAATGGGAAATATCAAATTGGGCGATGCGGTAACTTACATTAAAGCCGGCGCAACAGCTGTTGGTATCGGTCGAGATTTCTATAACGGATTTACTCCGAAAGAAATCACAAATCGCACAAGAGAAATTTTACTCGAAATAAAGGATTATACTAAATGGAGCCAAAAGTAGACATTGCAATAATTGGCGAATGCTTAATTGAGCTTTCCTCAAATGGAACGCTTGCTGATACTTCAACGCTTAACAAGTATTTTGGCGGAGATACTGTAACAACTGCGGTTGCAATCGCAAGATTGGGCGGTAAAGTTACTTACGTAACTAAGGTCGGCAATGATGGTTTTAGCGAATTTATTCTTTCAAGCCTAAAAAAAGAAAATATCGACACTTCTTTAATCAAGGCAAACGAAGAACAGAACGGCATGTATATTGTTTCTCGCACACCTGAGAAAAAAGAACTTTTATATTACAAGAGAAAAACTGCCGCAACAAAATTATCAATTGATGACTTGAATGAAGATTGTATAAAGCAATTAAAACTCGTGTATTCAACAGGCGTTGTTCAATCGCTTTCTGCAAGTTCTAGAGAGCTTGTACATAGTGCTTTTAAACTAGCAAAAGAAAACGACGTAATGACCGCGTATGATCCAAATTATACATCTTGTTTCATGAATTCTACCGATACAAAAGAGTATTTTGAGGAAATCGTAGACTACACTGACATCATATTTTTGAGTTTAAAAAATGATGCAGAAAAACTTTACGAAGTCGAATCAATTGACAAAGTTATGAATTATTTTTGGGATAAAGGAGTTAAAATAGTTGTTGTAAAATCTCACATTGATAACGGCTATTATACCGGCTATAAAGGCGAAACCAGCTTTACGGAATTCTATAACACATCTAAAGCGATTGATACGACAGCGTCAGGCGATGTATTTAACGGTGGATTTTTATACGCAATTACAAACGGTTATGCGCCTTCTGAAGCTACAAAATTTGCATCTGTTGTTTCAGGTTTGCAAACACAAAATTTTGGTGCAATTCAATCAATTCCTTACCTTAAAAATGTTTTGGAGAATGTTTAATGACAAAATACGTTGTTTCGGGATATATCGGCTTCGATAATTTCGGAGATGAAGCAATCGCGCATGTTTTAGTTGATAAACTAAAATATAAAGGTGCTGAAAAAATTACTTTAATTTCTTCTAACCCTGATAAAACCGCTCAATTATATAACGTAAATTCTGTACCGATGTTAAAATTTGTTAATGCAATAAAAGATGCCGATGTTTTAGTATCAGGAGGCGGAAGTCTTTTACAGGATGTAACAAGTTTAAAAAGTCTTTTATATTATCTCGGTGTAATTTATTGTGCTTTATTCTTTGGCAAAAAAGTTGAAATTTTTAGACAAGGAATTGGTCCGATTCATTCTAAATTCGGACAATTTTTGACAAAAATTGCATTAAAACATGCGTCAAAAATATCGGTGCGCGATAAAAAATCACAAGAACTTTTAAAAAGTTGGAATATTGATGCCGAACTAAAGCCAGATCCAATTTTTGATTTGGATTTGCCTAAAAAAAACAAAAAAGGAATTGTTGGGGTTCAGCTAAGAAATTATCCTACGCTGAATGAAAGCTTTTTAAATGCTTTGGCTGAAGAAATCGTAAAAAGGTTTTCTGACAAAAAAATTGAAGTTCTGTCTTTTCAAGACAGCATTGATTTAGCGATTTGCGAAAAATTTGCACGAATTTTGTACAAAAAAGGATTGAACAATGTTGAAGTTGTAAAAGGACTTTCCGTTAACGAAGTTTTTGAAAAAATTTCAGATTTAGAATTTTTAATTGGCATGCGTTTTCATGCTAACGTTGTTGCAATAAAATCCGGCGTTAAAGCATTAGCGATAAATTATGATATAAAAGTCAAAAAACTCGCAGATGAGTACAATTTACCATTAATTGAATTAACTCAAAAAAATTTTTCAAATGAATTTGACAAATTGGTACTAGCTTAAACATTACAAAATTTATAACCAATAATTTTAAAACAAACAAAAAAATGGTGAGTTCGATTGAACTCACCATTTTTATTTATTATTTTATACTTACTGTTGTAAAGTATTTTCGATATCGCCCAAGATACCTTCATGCTTGCCACCACAATTACATTCACATTTCACTTTACCTGTTACATCAACTGTAACCTTAACATCGTGATTTTTGATTGCATCTAGCAATGCATCTGTTTTTGTATCAACAAGATTACTTAATTTATTTAATGCATCTAATAATTTAGTATCATCATATTTGCCATTATTTGCAAGTTTTCCTAATGCATTAAGAACATCTGTCATAAACTTGTCTGCTCTTTGATATCTTACATCACCTTTATGAGCTTCTGCGTCGATTTTATCTGAAATACCTTGTTGAGTAAGTTTAATAGCATCAAGTTTACCGTCAATACTTGTTAAAGTATTACCATTTTTCTTAGATTGAGTTAACAAATCCTTCAACATAGCTTCTATACTTGATAGGTCAACTTTGCCACCATCAACTTTAATTTTACCCATAGCTTCAATAATAGCCTTGCAGTTAGCATCTACCGTTGCAGTATTCTTATCTTGTTTTTCAAGAACTTTTTCTAACATTGCAACGATTTTATCAGCAGCTCCACTACTACCCTTATCAGCTAATGCATTGATTGCATTCAATACTGCAGTAAAGTTTCTGTTCATTTCAAAACCAACTGCTCCTAAGTAATTAAGAATATCGTTACCCATTTTCTTACCATCATCGCCGTTTTGTTTAACTTGTTTATTTAATGCAACCATTAATTCTGTCATATAGTCTAACTTGCCATTGCCGGTTTGAACTTCTTCAATCAACTTGCCAAAGTTTCTGTTCATTTCAAAGCCTACAGCTGCAATATAGTTAAGAATTTCTTTACCCATTGCATCGGCCTTAGTTCCTTGACCTTCAACTAATGTATATAATTTATTCAAAACGTCATTTGTTGAATCCGTCTTATCATTGTTTTGTTTAAGCAATTGTTCAATTTTTTGCAAATAAACTGCTACATAAGCATCATTTTGGTAGTGTTTCTTTATACCTGCAACAACTTCGTCTAGAGATTTTTGAATTTGACCAAGCAAGTCGATAATTTTCTTAGAAGCTTCCTCTGCTGACAAGTTACCGGCCTTAACTTCTGCCAAAATTGCATTCAATACAGCGTTATTATCTTTTGTTGCTTGTGTATTCTTGTTAATAGCTGCAATAATTTGTGAAGCTGTCATTTTTTCTATTTGAGCTTGAGTATAACCAAGTTTCAACATTACACCGATTAATTGATCTTTGTTCATATTCAAAGTTTTAACAACAGTTGCAAAGTTTGCATTGCTGTCTAAATTTGCTTTTTCTATTGCATCTTTAATACCGTCTAACTTTTCATTAGCTGCGTTGTTGCTTGCTATTAAAGTTTCACCTTGTTTAACAAGTTCGCTAGTATTTGCATTGCCTTGTTTTGCAAGTTCAATTAATTCTTTTCTGTCATTTTCAGCAACTGTAAGAGAATTTAGAACTTGACCTAAAATACCTTTAATATCACCCAACAAGTTTTGAATAGTCTTCATCGCTTCTTCAGCTGAAATTTGACCAGATTCTACCTTTGAAATTAAATCTTTAATTAAAGTATTTGCTTCTTCTTGAGATTTGCCGTTTTGTACCAATTGTTCAATAATAATTTTTTGGTTTGCATCATTTTGAAGCATGTAAGCATACATCTTTTGGTAGAATTGTTCTTGACTTATATTACCATTTTGAACTTCTTGCATTAATTGAAGTAAATATGCATTCATTGTTTTTAATTGTTCATTTGTAATTTCTTGTTGTTCTTTCATTTGTTGCAAAAGAGTTGTCAATTGAGAAACCAATTCTGTCATTGCACTCAAATCAACTGTAACTTCTTGGCGTTGTTCTACTAGTGGATCACAAGATTGTAATGATGAAGCAGCACCTAAAGTCATTAATCCCATTAAAGCTGCCATTGCACCATTTTTAAACATTGATGCTTTACCTTGGAATGCTACATTTGTTTTTAAAGGAGCAACTGCATCTTGATCATTTTTCATTATTGGTTGCTCTTCTTGTTTAACATCTTCTCTCATAACTGATAAGTTGGTTGCTAATTGAGGGTTGTCTGCAACATTCATCATACCTTGAAACATCAAACTATTCATGCCAGTTTGTGGTGCAACAGGTTCTTGAGCCGGTGCAGTAACTTGTGGAGTAGTTTTTTCTCCTTCTTCTCCAAATCTTACTTTTTTGTTCATCAACAAAAGTTCATTTGCGTTAATTTTCATACGTTTTATGCTCCTTTTTGTACTTTTATTTACATAACTCTTGTACTGGCTCAAAAAACGCTAAAAAATTTTTTTGCTAGTTATTTAAATTTTAAATCAAACTTTTTTACAAAAGTTTACATTTATATTTTCTTAGATTTTAAAACAACAAAAAACAGCGGAATGCTTGATGTAACGCTCCGCTGTTTTTAAACAACCATAGAAATCTTGAATTTTATTTTTTATTATTAATAATCTTTTTCATTAATGTATGTTTTACCAGTTTTCTTTTTCAAATTTGTCATAGCTTCTTTTGCAGTTCTACCAGTTGCCTTTTGTCTGTCATCACATCCATCTGTAGCTGTATATGTAGTGTCTTTAGTCTTGCTACCAGCTTCTTTAATAATAGCTTTACCACCAACGTGAATTTTTACTTTTGTAACTTTTGCATCATCCACTCTTTTGCAATCACCAATTTTAGCAGGAAGATGCATAATCTTAGGAAGATCACTACCTTGTTTTAATGCTTGGAAAGTTCTCTTGTTAATGTTACCGTTTTCATCAGTTGCCAATGCGATTTTTAATGCTCTGATTGCACCGCTCAAGCCTTTTTCTTGAACTAAGCATGGATAGAATGCCAAGACTAATTTACCCCAAGAGTCCCCACCTTGTCTTCTATAAGGTTTTGTAGTCTCAACTTCTTTTTTCTCAATATCAACACCACATTGAGGTTTTGGTTCTGGTTCTTTTTCTGGTTCTTTCTTTGGTTCCGGTTTTACAGGAGTTTCAACTTCAGGTTTTTGGAATCTAAGAACTCTGCATTCTTCCGGATTCATCTTAGAACCGATACCAGCTGTTTTTAGAATTGTGTTATGTAATTCTGAGTGCCAGTTTTCACCATATTTTTCAACGTAAGCATCAACTAAAGTATTCATTGCATCAGATTTTGCTTTATTCTTAGTTGTATTTGCAAAGTGTTTCTTGTATTTTTCAGGATCAGTATAAGTTTGATCTTTTACATTATAATCAGATACTGAGAAGCAAGATTTTTCATCACGTTTGTTGCCTAAAATGATATCAAGCATTGCACTTGTTAGAACACCGATTCCTGCGCCTCTCAATGCATTGATTACGCCTGGTCTTACAACTTGTTCTTGGAAGATTTGAATTTCTACTTTACCTTTCGTCAATTCTGTTGTTGAATATTGAACGCCAGCATTGTCTAATTGATCCATTAATGCTTTTGATGCATTTTGTTCAACTGTAAGTGTTACATTTTGAGATTGTCTGATTTCACCAACTGAAGTAAATCCTGCAATTGCACCACCAATACCATTAACGATTGCTTTACCTAATTTAGGGAAGTGATCTTTGTGTTCTCTATCAAAACCTAGAGCATTTAACAAAACTTTTGTTTCGTTATCGCTAAAGTCTTCGCCTGTCAAATCTTTCAAACGAACTTTAATATGGAACATTTCAGCCATTTGTTCATCTTTTGATTGATTAACTTTGTAATCTTGACCAACATAGTTCAATAAATCATCTTGGAGTTTTGACAAATCATAAGTACCGTCTTCATTTTTGATTGTTTCAAGATATTTATTTTTCAATTTGTCATAAATATTTCTACCAATTTTATGAGCTGCTACTTTTTTAACAAAGTTATATTGATAACCTCTTTTACCTAATTCAGAAATCAATGATTCTTTATTCAAATGAGATAAAGCTTCACCTCTAGCTTCTGCTTTATTTCTTCTTGCAAAGATTTTACGTTCAGTTTTCAAATCTTGTATAGCATCATTTTGATAAGAATCACCAGCAGTATTTTGATCTCTTAATTCTTTTCTGATTTTCTTTTTAGAAGTTGCCTGTGAGGCTTCAAGTCTATCTTCAGCAACACTCATAGCTTCTCTTCTTGCCCAATCTTCTAATTGGTCTAGAGCTTCTTTAGTATAAGATTTTTGACCTTTAACTTCATCTTTAACGATTTTTACATATTCTGAGAAGTTTGGAGCTAAATCTTTGTTATCACAAGCAGTTTTAACTTCTTTATATTTACCTAGTAAAACTTTGAATTCTTTTTCAATTTGATTAGCTTCAGCTTGGTCTTCTAAAGCTGCTAAAACATCTTTATGGAATCCGTCCCATTTTCCGGCTGCTTTCAATGATTTTTTTGCTGTATCATGAATCTTTTTAACATCGTCCTTTGAGTTATAATTTGTTGCATTAACAATATTTAAAACTTCTTGAACTTCATTAATAATTGATGCAAATTGAGGATTTGTGTAACTAGACTTTAATTCATTCATAATTTCTTGAGGAGTAACACCTTGTTTTACCATATCTTTTACAGCATCTTTAATTTTTGCTTCGTCTCTTTTTGCTTCTTTTTTTGATACTGCAACCGGAGTTATTACAGTTTTTGGTGTTGTTACAGTTTTCGGAGCTGTTACGGTTTCTGGATTTGTTTCTGCTTCTGGAACTGTCGTTTCTTTAGCAGGAACAACAACTTCTTCTACTACACCTGTTGAAGGTTCATAACCAAAAATATTTTTAAAATCTTCTTTTGCTAAAGCGCCTTCAGTACAATCAACATATGCACGATCTTTAAAAATCGAATATTCAGCTTCTGTATCAATGTGTTCTGATTTATCAGAATCTGCATCATATGCCAATTGTTGTAATCTGCCTGTTAATTTTGAAATGTCAAAATTGTGTGCCATAGTTATACTCCTTGTGCCTCGTTTTTATACTCTTGTATATATAAAGTATTTTTCTTTTCAAGAATTGCCTAAAAAATAATTACCCTTTACAAAACTTAATATTTTCTTTGTAAAATTTATCTATGCGCATTCCATTTTTTTGACGACGGTGTGCTTATTATAAATGTTTTGACTTAAAAATAACAGTTAATAAAACCCTCTCCCTTTTACACCACACTTCCAAACTGGTAAGCACAACTACTAGTTTAGAAGTGAAGCAGAAAACTCCCCCAAGGGAGGGAAGGCACTAAAGACGTTCAAGCAAACAAGTTTCGCTTTCCTCTCCTTTTTCAATTCGACATGGAGAGGGAAAAGAGAAGGCGGGAGAGGGTTTTATTTGCACCATCTCCCTTGCCCTCCCCCAAGGGAGGGAAGGCAACTTATACTGAATACAAATTACTAACTAAAAAATTTTAGAATCTATTAAAGAAAAAATATAGTTTTCTGTTGTCAAACGTTTTATTTGTATATATAATAGTTACGAGTATATTGTAGGTACGAATGATGAAAGATATTATTGTTCAAAAATTCGGCGGCACATCAGTCGCTGACACAGACAAAATTAAAAATGTAGCAAAAGCTATTATTAGAGAAAAAGAACTTGGGCATGACATTGTTGTTGTAGTTTCTGCAATGGGTCATACAACGGATTATCTTGTAAAAATGGCTAAAGAAATTTCTGAGAATCCATCTTCCAGAGAAATGGACATGTTACTATCTACAGGAGAAGGAGTTTCTATAGCACTTTTAGCAATGGCATTACAAGCACAAGGATGTCCTGCTGTAAGTATGAATGCTATTCAAGTCGGAATTATGACTGAAAAAATTCACTCTAAAGCTAGAATTATAAATATTAAAACGGATAAAATTAAAGCACACTTAGACAAAGGCGAAGTTGTTGTTGTAGCAGGTTTCCAAGGTGTAACTGACGATTTAGAAATCACAACCCTTGGACGTGGCGGTTCAGATACTTCTGCAGTTGCTCTTGCAGGAGCTTTAAAAGCAAAACGATGTGATATTTACACAGACGTAGAAGGGGTTTACACAACAGACCCTCGAGTTGTACCAACAGCTTCAAGATTAGAAGAAATTTCTTATGAAGAAATGTTAGAACTTGCAAGAGTTGGTGCAAACGTACTTCATCCAAGAGCTGTAGAAACTGCAAAACAATACAGCGTGCCATTAAGAGTAAGAAGCACTTTCAAATTAGATAATTTAGGAACTTTGATATTAGGAGTTGATGAAATGGAATTACATAAACCTGTTACTGGCGTTGCGTCAGATTTATCACAATTAAGAGTAGTTGTTTGCGATGTAAAAGACAACCCTGGAACAGCAGCTGTATTATTTAACGGACTTGCTAAAGAAAACATATCTGTAGATATGATTATTCAATCTTACGCAAGAAAAGCTCTTAATACTAATGACATTGCATTCACAATAGATAAAAGCGATTTAGATAAAACTTTAAAAATTGTTGAAAAAGTTAAGTCAGAATTAGATTTTAGTAACGTTTTTGTTGACGATAAAATTGCTAAAGTTTCAATTGTTGGTGCAGGCATGATTGACCGCCCAGGTATAGCCGCTACGATGTTTAAAACTTTAGCAGATTTAGGTATTAATATTAAGATGATATCAACAAGTGAAATCAAAATTAGTTGCATTGTTGCCGAAGATGATGCGAAAAAGGCTGTCGTTGGACTTCATAAGATTTTCCACCTGGATTGCGACGAAATTGCAGATGTTAAAGGCGATTTGCCGGATTTAGAATGATTGAAAGTCGTTAAGTGAACAATTAAACTTCCGCTGTCGTTATATAAATAGAGGTTGACATGAAAAAAATATTATTAACTACAATAGCACTTTTAATGATAACGTTATCTGTTTTTGCTGATGACAAACAGGCTGCTTTAGATTTTTTTAACGGCTATGTTAAAGCTGCGAATACATATAGTCCGACAATTACTGAAATGTATTCTCCGAATGCAAAAATTATCAGACAAGTTGTAAAACCGGACGGTACGACTCAAAATGTAGCAACTGATACAGCAACTTATATTAGACAAATGAAATTAGGTCAAGCAGGCGCTAAGTTAAAACATTATACAAACAGCTATTCAAATATTGGTGTTACTCCGCTTGGTAACAATAAATACAAAGTATCTTCTTTAAGACAACCATCAGGCGAAAGCTATAAACTAAAAACTTATATGATTGTACAAAAACAATCAAACGGGAAATGGCTTATTATAGAAGAAATGATGCAAACAAAAGTTCAAACATTTTTGAAATATGCTAAATAGCTTTTATAATCTTGCATAAAATCGTATGACATATTAGAATATAGATATGCCGATATGGCTCAGGTGGTAGAGCAACTGATTCGTAATCAGTAGGTCGGGAGTTCGAGTCTCCCTATCGGCATATCTCTTAGGTAATAAATATTATAATTTTGCGCTACTTGCGCATTATTTGAAGGTAATATAATATGAAAGTTTTATTATTAAATGGAAGTGCACATAAAGAAGGTTGTACATTCACTGCCTTAAGTGAAATTGCAAAGACATTGAACGAAGAAGGCATTGAAACTGAGATTTACCAACTAGGCAACGCAGAATTAAAAGACTGCAGCGGTTGCGGAGCTTGTCGCAAGCTTGGCAAATGCGTTATTAACGATATTGTAAACGAGTTTGTTGAAAAAGCGCGCGGTTTTGACGGGTTTGTATTTGGAACTCCTGTTTATTACGCGCATCCGTCAGGCAGAATTTTATCTTTCCTTGATAGAGCATTCTATTCAGGAAAATCAGCTTTCGAATTCAAACCTGCTTGTGCAATCGCATCTGCTAGACGTGCCGGAACTACTGCAAGTTTTGATGTATTAAATAAATACTTCACCGTCAGCAACATGCCTATCGTATCCGCAGGTTACTGGAATAACATCCATGGAAGCGTTGCAGAAGACGCTAAAAAAGACTTAGAAGGTTTACAAGTTATGAGAACTTTGGGTCGCAACATGGCTTGGATTCTAAAATGTATTAAATTAGGCAAGCAAAACGGAATTGAAAGACCTGAATTGGAAGAACAGATTAGGACGAATTTTATAGGGAAGTGAATAAGGCAATAAGGTAATAGGGGAATAAGAGGTATTAATGTTTTTGATATAAATTTTGTTTTATGAACGTAATTATATTTGTAAAATTTAAAAACACTTATTCCCTTATTACCCTATTACCTTATTACCCACCAAAGGAAACAAAAAATGAGAGAAGAATTACTACCATTAATAGAAAAAAATAGCAGACTAGGAATTGACGAAATCGCGGTACTTCTTGGCAAGGAAGAAATTGATGTTGCGAACGAAATTGCAGCACTTGAATCTGAAGGCATTATCTGCGGTTATCACACATTGATTAACTGGGAAAAAACATCAATTGAAAAAGTTACAGCTTTGATTGAAGTAAAAGTTACGCCGCAAAGAGGACAAGGTTTTGACTCTATTGCAGAGAGAATCTACAATTATCCGGAAGTTCGCGCTGTATATCTAATTTCAGGCGGGTTTGATTTGTTAGTAACATTGGAAGAAAAATCATTACGTGAAATTGCAAACTTCGTATCAGACAAGCTTTCAACTCTCGATAGCGTTCTAAGTACAGCAACTCATTTCATCTTAAAAAAATATAAAGACCATGGAACCGTTTTTGACAAAAAACACGAGGATGAAAGAGAGGTTATTACTCCATGACAAAACCACTTTCAGACATTGTAGAAACAATAAAACCTTCAGGGATACGTAAATTCTTTGATATAGTTAGCGAAATGAAAGACGCAATTTCTTTAGGAGTAGGAGAACCTGATTTTGATACCCCTTGGCATATTCGCGACGAAGGGATTTACGCGCTTTCTAAGGGTAAAACTTTTTATACTTCAAACGCCGGCCTAAAGGAATTAAGAGAAGAAATTTGTAAATACTTAAAACGAACTCAAAATATCGAATACAATCCGCTTAAAGAAGTTATCGTTACGGTTGGTGGCTCAGAAGCGATTGACATTGGTTTGCGCGCAATCGTAAATTATGGAGATGAAGTCATAATTCCACAACCCGCTTATGTTTCATATGAACCATGCACTATTTTAGCAGGGGCAAAACCTGTTATTATAAATCTAAAAGCAGAAAACGAATTTAGGCTAACCGCAGAAGAATTAGAAAATGCAATTACTGACAAAACAAAAGTTCTTATTTTGCCGTTTCCAAATAATCCGACCGGCGCAATAATGGAACGCGAAGACTTGGAAAAAATCGCCAAGATTATAATTAAACACGACCTTTATGTTATGTCAGACGAAATCTACGGAGAATTGACTTATAAAGGCGAACACATATCTATTGCAAGTATTGCCGGCATGAAAGAGCGTACAATTTTGATAAACGGTTTTTCAAAAGCTTATGCTATGACCGGTTGGAGATTAGGTTATGCGTGCGGGCCAGAAGCAATTATTAAACAAATGACAAAAATCCACCAATTTGCCATAATGTGCGCCCCAACAACAAGCCAATACGCAGCCGTAGAAGCACTAAAGAATGGTGATGAAGATGTAAAAATGATGCGCCAAGCTTATAATCAACGCAGAAGATTTTTACTAAACGCTTTTAAAGAAATGAACGTCAAATGTTTTGAACCTTATGGCGCATTCTATGTTTTTCCTTGCATTAAAGAATTTGGAATGACAAGCGAAGAATTTGCAACAAAATTTCTTGAAGAAGAAAAAGTTGCAGCAGTTCCTGGGAATGCTTTTGGAGAAAGCGGCGAAGGTTATTTAAGAATATCTTACGCATATTCGCTTGAAAATCTTAAAATCGCAATGGAGCGTTTCAAGAGATTTGTTGAAAATTTGAGAGCCGAACAAAATGCAAAAAATAATTAAACCAATATTATTTTCATGTATTTTTGCAACTTTAATCCTACCTTGCAATTCTGCGATAACTGGCGGAATTGATTACAGCATTCCGATTGATTATTCAAAATTGAATGAAGACGAACTTCAAGCAAAAGCCGGATTTTATTACAATCTTGCATTAAGAAACGGCAGTTTGAATGAAGAAATGACATCTGCTCTAAATCTTTATCACATGCTGGCACACAAAAATCCACAAAATGTAATGTATTTGACACGTTTAGGTACACTTTACGATATTGTCGGCAAAGATAGGTTAGCAAAAGGGGCTTTTTTTGATGCAATGGGAATTAAGCCAAATGAACCGGAAGCTTATTACAGACTCGGTAATTTTTATTACAGACGTCAAATGTATAAAAAAGCACTAAGATTTTATAACGAAGCTTATAAACTGGGATACGAAAGACATTATGAAACCGTTTATCATATAGGCGATATCCACGAAAAATTTGGCGATACAAAATCTGCTCTAAAATATTTAAGATTAGCATCAACATTGAATGCTAATTCTGAATTAGACGACAAACTCATGCGCGTTGAAAACGCAGATAAAATTAACCGCGAATATTATTCTAATACAAGAATTCATCCTGTTGATGAATAAAAATCCCCCATAAAATTATCTAAGATACTTGATAATAGCGAAAATATATGCTATTATGTAGGACAAAAAAGATAAAATAATGATTAATAAATTAAGATTAAACACGAAGTTTCTCGGCACTGATGGCATTATTGGAAGGTATGATTTTTGTTATAACCTAATTTTTTTAGGTATGATAGCATTAATATTTTCTCTACCTTTAAATCTATATTTATTAGCAAATTTAGGTACGCTAGAAGACCTATTAAATCTTAACAAAGTTTGGGGAGAAGCATCTTGGTTGCTTAAAATTTGGACACTAGTAGGTGGGATAGTATGTTCTTACATTGTTTGTATAAATGCCAATAGAAGATTAAATGATATTAATGGCAAAATTTCAAAAGATTTAAATTTAATTTTTTCTACATTATTTATTCTTAACACTTTTGGAGTAATTTTTCCTTGTCCGATTGCAATGTTACTTACAACTCTGAATACTATTGCAATTTTATATCTTGTACTTAAAAAAGGTGAAATTACAGGTAAATATCCTTATGATTACCGTAAAGAATTTAATTGGGGTGCATATTTTGGCACATGGTTATGGGGGCTTTGGAATAAATCATACAAAACATTATGGATTATTTTATTAGGTTGGACACCTTGGGGATTTTTGTATTCCCTATATATTGGAATGAAAGGTAATGAATGGGCTGCTAATAACCGTGATTGGCAAAATTTAGATGAGTTTAAGAAATCACAAGAAACTCAAACAATTGTATTTGTTCTGTATAAAGTTTTATTACTACCCATAATAATTTATACTGTTGTATTTGGAACGATTTTTGGGATTATGGCTACAAGTATTAAAGAAGCTGCAAGCTCACCAGAGTGCAATTCAAAATTAGAAAAACTTGATACAACATTTGAAAAATTCTCATCAATTTATTTTGAATCTTATAAAATTACAAAAGACGAAAATAAATTCTATGTATTACCAGAAGATTGGAGCAGATATTCATATAGTGAAAAGAAAGATATACTAGATATGGCAGCATCATTAGCCTCATCAAAAAGAAGCAAAGCTGATAAAAACGGATATTATAGCAAAACAAAAGAACTGCCGCGTACAAAAATTTATAACATAAAAAATAATGAACTTCTCGCAGAATATTTTATGGATGAAAGTTTATTATATTCTGAAAACACAACAACAAAAAATATTTTAAAAAGCGCAATGAAAGCGTATAAATTTTATAAAGCAACTAAGTAAAAGAAAGAGAGCAGAAAAAGATGACAATTAAAGGATTTAACCAAAAAACCGCATCTAAGCAATTTCAACCCGCTGGAAATTTGGCTAACAATTCCGGAGCAGGCAAGGATGCACCAGTTCTAGATATCGTAGCTAAAAGATTCAACTGGGGTGCGTGTTTGCTATCATGGATATGGGGCCTTGGTAACAGAAGCTATATAACGTTAATCGTATTTCCTATTGCCATTTTAGGTATAATACCAGTCTTGGGAATTCTTATTCAAATCGGTGTAATAGTTTGGTTTGGTATCAATGGTAATAAATGGGCATGGCAAAACAAAAAATGGAACAGTATTGAAGAGTTCCATAGCGTTCAAAAAAAATGGGCAATCGCAGCAGGTATTGTTGAAGGTTTAATCCTAATATTAATTCCGGCAATTATAATTATGAACACATTACCAACATTACTTTCTAGTACCGATTCAAAAGCTAATTCAATGTCTGTAATGATGGATGTTTCACATGCACTGCAAGCAACAACAATGAATGAAATTCAAGAAACTAAATGTGAATTAACAGGCGAAGGTTTAGCAAATTGTTTTGCAAAGGAAATAAAGGACGCATCTCAATTTAACAATCAATTACAAACAACGAATGGCTCTACTTGGACTTTTGAAGCTAATGGAGTTTGTAAAGAAGAAGGTGATTGCCAAATAGTCATCAATACAGAAGATAATAATACAATCACACTCCCTATATATGTTAAAGACGACGGCTATGTAGAAATTAAAGCTGAAGATGCTGAAAAATATATAAAATAAAAACAAAAAAAATCGGCTCTTTGAGCCGATTTTTTTTATTTAAAATAAACTTATTTCCAACTATTTAAATATTCTTCTTGTTCTTCAGTCAAGCTGTCAATTTCAATTCCCATAGATTCAAGTTTTAGTCTTGCAATATCTTCGTCAACGTGTTTTGGAAGCGTATAAAGTTTGTTTTCTAATTTGCCTTTGTTTTTTACTAAAAATTCAATTCCTAAAGCTTGGTTTGCGAAGCTCATATCCATAACAGATGCCGGATGACCTTCTGCAGCTGCAAGGTTTACAAGTCCACCTTCTGCTAGAACATAAATTGATTTGCCGTTAACTAATTTGTATTCATCCAAAAATGGTCTGATTCTCTTGATTTCAGTAGCTTTAGATTTCAAACCTTCCACATTAACTTCTCTATCAAAGTGGCCTGCGTTACTTACAAAAGCACCGTCCTTCATACTCATCATGTGCTCAACATCAATAACATGTTTATCGCCTGTTACAGTTAAGAAAATATCGCCTTCTTTTGCAGCTTCTGCAATCGGCATAACTCTGTAGCCTTCCATCGCGGCTTCTAAAGCTTTTAGTGGGTCAACTTCGCAAACTATAACATTTCCGCCTAATGCTTTTGCTCTAAGTGCACAACCACGACCGCACCAACCGTAGCCGGAGATTACAACCGTTTTACCGGCAATAAGAACATTTGTTGCTCTCATAATACCGTCCATAGCTGTTTGACCTGTACCATAGCGGTTGTCATATAAATGTTTTGTTAAGCTTGTATTTACACCAATGGTTGGGAATCTTAATTCTCCTTGTTTTTCAAGAGCTTCAAGTCTTACAATACCTGTAGTTGTTTCTTCTGTTGCACCAATAATATGGCTTGTCATTTCAGGCTTTTCAGCATGAAGCGTTGCAACCAAATCACATCCGTCATCAATAATGATATCGGGATTGTGTGCTATAGCGTCCATAATATGTGAATGATAAACTTCTTTGCTTTCGCCTGCGTAGCCTAAAACAGGAATGTTCCAATATTTTACAAGTGCAGCTGCAACATCATCTTGTGTTGAAAGAGGGTTTGAGGCTATTAATACAATATCAGCACCACCTGATTGCATAATTGTACACAAAGCTGCAGTTTCTTTTGTAATATGTAAGCAAGCAGAAAGTTTTAAGCCGGCAAAAGGTTTTTGCAACAAAAATCTTTCTCTAATTTTTTTTAGAACGGGCATGTCTTTAAGCGCCCATTCAATATTGTTTTTACCTTGCTCTGCCAAATTTATATCTTTTATATCACATTTAAGTTGAGTAGAATTCATAAACTTCTTCCTATTCCTTTAAATTCGCAACACTTACTCTATACATTTTATCACTAACATGCACAATCGCCCATCTTAGAGGATTAATGTTGCGTTTTGTTAACTCGGCTTCTATATACTCGACGGTTGGAGCATTATTATTTGGAATTTCGACTAATTCTGATACGACTTGCATGATTGTTTCCTGTATAAGTTATTGGTGCAAAAAATTGCACCCTACTTTTCTTTATTTTTTTATTAATATTGTTGTTGGGCTGAAAACCCAACTTACTATTTAACTTTTATTAAATCACAAACAATTAAATTATAAAATTTTTCATCCACGTTATACGCAAGATTAACAACAAAAGATAAATCACTTTCATCAAATTTTTCTTTAATTTCATCAATATCATTTAAATTAATTTCTGTGTTTGATTTAATTAAAATATCCAAATCTGAAAGTGGACGAAAATTACCTTTAACTCTTGAACCATAAAAATAAAAATCGTATTTTGAAAAATATGGTTTAAGAATCTCTTTGACAATAGTTTCTTCTTTTTCTGTTAAACCTTTAATTGGCATTATTTTTCCTAAAATTATTGTTGGGCTGAAAGCCCAACCTACTAATTATCTTCTTTTAATCCTTTGATTAGATTTTCTACATCAGCCAAGAAATCCGGAACTAATTCCAATATTTTTCTTGATTTAACAAGGTTATATTCATGCGCTGTATTATTACGTTGTTGGTAATAATCTCGCCATCTTTCCCAATTTTCTGCATAACCATAGCCCTGCATAAACCTAAAAATGTTATTCATTGAAAGTTCTTTTTCTGTTTTGCCGTATTTTTCAATGAAAACTTTTTTAGCAAGCTTCCAAGCTGTTTCTAAAGTATATTCAAATCTTTTAACACAAGAATCGGCAATGTATTCAATCAATGGCGAATCTTGATTTGCCTTAAAATCAAGATAACAAGTATTTAAAGTATTATAAGCATCTTCAAGATTTGAAATTTCTATCATATAAATCTTTCCGTTTTTTAAGTTATTGGTGCAAAAAATTGCACCCAACATTTCTACATTTTATGAGCGAAGCGAATTTAATAACTTTCCACTTTCCACTTTTCATTTTCCATTTATAAACTATTCTACCGTAACGGATTTTGCCAAATTTCTAGGTTGGTCAACGTCTTTGCCTAAAAATTCTGCAATATAATAAGCTAACAATTGTAATGGAACAATCGCAAGTGCCGGTGATAAAATTTCAGAGATTTCCGGAACTCTGATTATGCAATCAAAAAGTTCTTCCATTTTTGAATCTGTACAATCTGTAAGTGCAATCATTCTTGCGTTACGAGCTTTTGCTTCTTCTGAATTTGACATGATTTTATCGAATACTTTGCCTGACATCAAGATTGAAAGTACCGGCATTGATTCGTCCAACATTGCAATAGGACCATGTTTCAATTCGCCTGCTGTGTATCCTGTTGCGTTAATATAACTGATTTCTTTAAGTTTTAAAGCACCTTCTAACGCTGTTGGGAAGTTAATTCCTCTTGCAATAAAGATAAAGTCTTTTGCGTTCGAGAATGCTCTTGCGCATTTTTGAACATCATCTGTATGTGCCAAAACCTTTTCAATTTTTTGCGGAAGAACAATTAATTCATGTTTCAAGTTAACTAACTCTTCTTTTGGCATGGAGTTTTTAACTTCTGCCATATAAATCGCTAACAAGTAGAACGAAATTAACTGTGCCATATATGATTTTGTAGCAGCAACAGAAACTTCAATTCCGGCATTTACAGGAACTAAGCTATCTGCTTCTCTCGCCATTGTTGAATCTGGTCGGTTCGTTACGATTAAAATATGTGAACCTTTATTCTTTGCTTGTCTTACAGCTGTAATAGTATCAGCAGTTTCGCCTGATTGAGAAACGCCAATTACAAGCGTATTTTGGTCAGTAATTGTTTTTCTGTAGATGTATTCGCTTGAAGGTTCAACATCAACAGGAATTCCGCAGAAGTCTTCGATTAAATATTTACCAACCATAGCTGCATGCAAAGATGTTCCACAAGCAACAATCTGAATACGGCTCAAGTTTTTTAATTTTTCTTTATCCAAAGTAACTTCTTTTAAAACAATATCTTCATCCATCGCATGAAGTTTTCCTGAAAGCACATTTCTAACAACATCAGGTTGTTCATGAATTTCTTTAAGCATGAAGTGCTTGTAACCCATTTTGCTTAGTGCTACGGGTTCCCAAGGAAGTGTTTCTACTTTTAAAGTCAATGGATTTTTGTCAATATCAATAACTTTATAAGAATCAGGTTTTAATGTTACGATTTGATTATCATCTATGTACATTGCTTTTTTTGTATATTGAATTAATGCAGGTACATCCGATGCTACAAAATTTTCACCATCACCTAAACCAACAACAAGTGGTGCATTTCTTCTTGTAGCAACAATAGTATTTGGTACATCCTGATGAATAATACAAAGTGCGTAAGCTCCTTCAATTTCTTTTGTAGCAAGTCTTACTGCTTCTGTTAAATCATGAGTTTCTCCATATTTTGTAGCTACTAAGTGCGCAACAGTTTCCGTATCTGTTTGAGAACGGAATGTGCAACCTTTAGCTTCTAATTTTGCTCTTAATTCTTTGTAATTTTCAATAATGCCATTATGAACAACAGCAATTTTTCCACAATTACAAGAGTGCGGGTGAGCATTTGCAACTGTTGGAGCGCCATGTGTTGCCCAACGAATATGACCAATGCCGATTGTTGATTTAGATATTTTTGCATAATTTTTTTCAACTATATCTTTAAGATTTTGTAATTTACCTGCAGCTTTGTAGAGTTCAACTTTGCCATCTACGTTAACCGCAATTCCGGATGAATCGTAGCCTCTGTATTCAAGACTTGTTAAACCTTCTAAAAGAATATCAACTGCTGTTTTATTTCCAACGTAACCAACAATTCCGCACATTTATTATATCCTCGCTATAAACTGTTTAAAAGCTCTTCTGTTGAAAACAAAATTCCCTTCTCAACTTCTAAACTTCTAAACTCCTAAACTAATTTACATTCTCATTCTAACATAAAGTCGAAATTCTGTTAATTAAGATTTTCTAAAGAAGTTTCTGATTTTATATATACCGGCGATACCTGCGGTGAGCAAAGTAATACCGCCAAAAATCTTAAAATATAATTTTTTATCAAAGTCATTTTTTGTCTTCTCCTTTTTTGCACCTTCATATATGTCAGTGTTAATTTGTTGCATCCTTTTGTCAGCGTCTTGATTTGAAAACAGAACTTGTTTTGGTAAAGACGCAGGAGCTTCCGCCGCGACAAGCTTCGGTCGTTTGACCTTTGTTTCTGTCGAGTAATGCGCTTCTAAATAATTGTTGTTAATTTCACTCATTTAGAATAATTCTCCATAATGTAACAATTTGTGCAACCTGTTCTTCGGTAAGTACATCATTCCCGTCTGAACAGGAATATCTGGTACTTTCTTGCGGATACATTCCTCCATATATTCATTCGCCTGAGGTGATGTAAACCTGAACCCCAGTTTATAGAAGAATATCGCCGGCGACGACTCTTTGACAAGCGGAGCTGCAAAGGTTACAATACGCCCTTCTGCCTTCGGATCAAACATAGCTTTTTCAGCCAAAGATTTGACCGCCTCCGCACCAAGCCCACACCTTGGTTTCGGTGATTGAATATAGTCAATTATATAACAGTTTTTCAGATACTGTATTTTTCGTTTGACAGGTATAATAAATGATTGATTATTAAAGAAGTTCCCCTCCTCGGGCTTTCGCTCCAAGTTAAGCGTTTCTTCAACGACATCTACATAATCATCGTCAATTATCCCAGGGATAGCAATATTATCCCCCCTTTTTAATTTTTTGACACGTATAGTAGCCTTCTCCTTCAATGGAATCGTCTTAAAGCCGAGAATTGGCGGCATACTAAAACTTGATACAGACGCAGTTGGTTTTGCAACTGCCATCTGCGGACGCATGTCCATAGATGCAATATTATTAATCATAACCTACCTAACCTATTTCTATCTAACCTTATATATATAAAGTCATGTTCTTTGAAAAAATTGCTTTTTTTATTTTAAAATGGTTAGAGGTTGTAACAAAACTTTACAATTTTATTATAAAAAGAGAACGATTTAACTCGTTCTCTTTGCTGATTATTATCTATTATACCCAATTGGTCGTCTTCCAGAGGAATTTTTGTCCTTTGTAAAATCTGCCATTGCTTTGTCGAAATCTTCTTGAAGAATTTTAAAATCTTCCATATCACTCTTTTTAAAAGTTTTGTTATCCATTTTTTCGAAAATTCCTGCTCTTGAGTATCCGTAATTATGAGCTTCGTTAACTACAAATCTCACATCAGCTCCAGTCGCTTTCATAGATTCCATTTTTCTCAACATAGAATCAACATCGACATTTTCATCAACCTTTTTATTTTTTGTATGGATTTTAAAGATATCTTTTAGTCCGTTGAAATCTGGCGCATCAACTTTATAATGTTTACCAAAACGTCCTGAACGCACGATTGCCTTATCTAAATTTTCAAAGTTATTTGTTGCGGCTAAAACATAAACCTCATCTTTATCATTATCAATATCAGTCATTAATGTAAGGATTTGGTTTACAATTTTATCGCCATGTTCATCAATTCCACCACGTTTTTTGGCAACAGCATCAAATTCGTCTAAGAAAATAATTGTAGGCTGATTTTCTTTTGCTTCTTTGAACAAATTTCTCCAATTCTTTTCCGCTTCACCTGCCCACATAGAATCCATATCCAAACCGTTTAAACTAATAAAGTTTGCACCTGCTTCATTTGCTAAGGCACGCGCAATATGAGTTTTACCTGTTCCCGGAGGACCATAAAGAATTGCACCGTGGTTTACGTCAAAATTTTCATAAGCATCAGGATAGCGCAATGGATATATAATATCGTGCTTTAAAGCTTCTTTCAATTTATCCAAACCGCCCACATCTGCAAATGTTACTTTTGTACCTGCGTTTTTCTTTGTCGTAAACATTGTTGACAAAGTCTTTTTGTTTATTTGTTCAACTTGTTGTTTCACCTCTTTTTCATGATCAAAAGGTCGCGCAAAAACTTTTCTATACATGCTCAAATCTGTTTTTGGCTTATTTTTTATAGGTAGTAGGTTTCCTTGAACAGAAAGGACATCACCATCTACAATATAAAAACTTTCTTCTGGTTTTAGGCTATAAGTTTTTGTTCCTGAAATTAGCGGAATGTCAAAATCATTAAGGTTTATAACTTCTTTATCGCCAAGACTGTTTATTGTAAATCCTAAATTTCCGCCCAGAGCTTCTTCTGCAATATAAAAACTGCGTTTAATAGGGTTGTTGCCAAGGTTTTCTGATTTGTACATTTTTCTTGCGCATTCTTGCAAATCCTTTCCTACCATTAGCAAATCACCAAGTTTAAAATTTTGCAAAATAGATGCAATTCTATCTTCAAGAGGAATTTTCTTGACCAATTCGGTAGTTAAAGTGCTTGGAACAGCTTTGAAATTTACTTGATTGTAATTTCTGTTTAGCAGATTCAAATCCATTACTTTACCCGTATTTTGGCTAGGTGATGTTACGTTTTTGTTTGATACGGCAGTGTTAGCTACATAATAATTCGTTGTGTGTGCTATCGGGTTGATTCTCATTCTTTCCTCCTATACGCTGTACAAAAAAGGCTTGTAATTTCTTCTCTAAGAATTTACAAGCCTTTTATAAATATTTATAGTTTAACCTAACAAACCTGCAAATCCACATTAATACGACATAGCAAAATAATCGAAATAATCACTCGACGCATGTTGCAAATCATATTAATGAGTAATGAAAGTAAGTTAAACAAATTATTCCCTTTAAATTAATTGTAACTTTTACACTATATATGTTTTTTCAAAATTTGTCAATAGGATAATTTTTTATAAAATCCTCTCCCGCCTTTGGCACCCTCTCCATGTAGAATAAAAGAAGGAGAGGGAACATGCTAAAGACGTTCGTTTTTTATTTTTCAATAGACAAGGCTGGGTCATTCCTTCTCCTTACAGGAGAAGGATAGGATGAGGTGTCGATAAACTTACAGAAAGCATTAAAGACTTCACCTCACCCTAACCCTCTCCTGTAAGGAGAGGGAATACACTTGCGACATCCAACCTAACGCGTCTCACTCCCCTCTCTTTTTTCAATTTGACTTGGAGAGGGTGCCGAAGGTGGGAGAGGGTATTAATTACAATAATCTAGTAGTCAAATTTCTGAGGATGACTTGTAGATACAAAATAAACTTGTTGTATCACTAATATCATCCGACCATGTCTGAAAAGTTTTTGTTTACTTTTTCTGATGAAAAAGTAAACGGCGGTAAGGACTCTGCCGAAGAAAAGGAGACTAAATGTCTCGTTTTCTGAGAGGGGCGAACCCCACTTCACGTGAGTGAAGGCGGGTTCAATTCCCCAATTTTATAAATTCTACAGAAAAAGTAAACGGCGGTAAGGACTCTGCCGAAGAAAAGGAGACTAAATGTCTCGTTTTCTGAGAGGGACGAACCCCACTTCACGTGAGTGAAGGCGGGTTCAATTCCCCAATTTTATAAATTCTACAGAAAAAGTAAACGGCGGTAAGGGGAATTGAACCCCTGTCTGGAGAATGAGAATCTCCCGTCCTGACCACTAGACGATACCGCTAAAATTTTATACAGGCATGTGGTCAGAATAAATAACACTCGACCAATCACCTTCAAAATAACTAATTTGAGTTAAAGTACCGGTTTTGATTAAGTTTTTAAATTGATTTACTGCGGTTAATTCTAATGTTTTTGCAATCGCAGATTGAATTACGTCTGGAGAAGTTACAACAATAATACGATTACCGCGATTTTCTTCTACAAGTCTGTCTATTATATCTGAAACTCGCTTGTTAAAGACTTCTAATGATTCACCGTTGTTAGGTTGTTGTAAAATTACTTCCGGCCCGTATTGGTCAAACAAATCCTCATAAGAACGGCCATTCCAATCGCCATGATTTCTTGCCGGTAAATCTATAATTGTAATTTTTTTCTTAAATAGTTTTGCTATAATTTCCGCAGATTGTGTACATCTGGCAGAAGCACTTGTGTAGATTTTATCATAAGCAACAGCTCTATTTTCAAGGTAACCACACACTTTTTCCATCTCTTCTTCCCCAAATTCGTTTAATTTTGGGTATTTTTCTGTGTCGCAAATAATTCCGTCCAAAGTATGAACTGTTGCGCCGTGGGATACGAAAGTTATTTTACATTTACGTTTAAACATTCTGATTACCTCTATTCTCTCATTATAGCATAAATTTTGAATTTAAAGAACTGATACTCTTGAAAACATGCCACAATTATCAAATTACCAACATGATTAATTACTTTAACATTATAAGAATAATATCATATATCTTTTTTAAAGTTTTTTGCGGGCAATTAGACAATAATGAATTAATGTTAGTAATGATATCTGAATTTTGCGTAGAATTTTGTATAAGAAGCTCAACGGGTGTTATTTGAAAGACAGAACAAATTTTATCAATTGTATTTGCTGTTGGTTGGTAACGATTGCGTTCAATATTTGATACTCCATTAAGACTTAACCCTATTTTTTCTGCAAACTCTTCTTGCGTTAAATTGTGCTTTAAACGCAACTCTTTAACTTTTGTACTAAGCAATTTCTGATACTTCATATACTATAGCTTATAGTAATTCGCCAAATAGTTTAACATACTAATTATTAAATTTATGGCTATTCAATTGTAAAGTTTTGTTTCAAAAAGAATAATATTGAGCAATTAAATAAACATCAAGTACTTTATATATATATCAGAAAAAACTCAGAAATTGCAATTAAAAGTTTAGCACAAGGATATTAATAGAAAAGCACAGAGTATTAAGAAATGGAGAATTTTATTATGCAAAACAAAGTAGGACAACCACAAGTAAAACCACAAGCTAGAACACATGTCTATGACGGAATTAGCGTAGATACAGTAAGAAAAAATGGTTCAGACGGACAAAAATTAGCTGTTAACTTATTTGACACAGACAACAATGGTGTATTAGATAAAAGGGAAGCTGCGTTGATGAATAGCTGCAACTTTAAAGCTGAAAAAGGTAAATTAACTATATTTAGGCATAATAACGATGGGTCTAGAGCTACAATTGAGATGAAATACAATGCCGATGAAGAAGTATTTGTGGCTGCTTCTAGAATTGCTCAAACTGACAAGGGGCTTATACTAGAATTGATGGGGCACAATAACGAAGGCAAAGATATCGGCGTATTTGGTGCACATATTAGCAAATATGAAAATATCTCAATTGATTGCTCAACCGGAAAAGTAAACGTTAAAGGAGCAGAAGGCAACCTTTATTCAGACAGGCTTAATTTAACTGTTTTAGATTCAGATATTGAAAGTATTGATACTAATAATGGAAGAGTAAAGCTTAAAAATGTAAAAGATGAAACATTCTTTGGATATTCTGCGACAAAAGTAAATACTAATGGGCAAACAGTTATAGAACCTCCTGTAAACTCTAAAGTTGAAGTAAAGAAAGACGAACCTAAAATAAGCTTCTGGCGTCATTTTTTTAAGTAATAAAAATTCTATAATAGTGATGTAAAAATCCTAGATTTTTACATAAAGAATCTAAATTCCAAACATTAATGAACTTAGTATACTATAAAAAAAGGTCTACAGACAGAAAGTCTACAGACCTTTTTTAAGTTATATTTTTTATTAGTTCCAAGACTAAGCTAATGCTTTTGATTTTTCAATACAATCAATCAAAGTTGAAGCAACAGTTTTTTGTTCTTCTAATGTCAATTCAGGGAACATTGGAAGTGAAATAACCATTTCTGTATCTTTTTCAGTATTTGGAAGCATTCCTTTAGTCCAGCCAAGATGAGCGTGTACTTTTTGTAAATGCAATGGTACAGGATAATAAAGCATTGCACCGATTCCAGCTTCTTGCAACATTTTGTGAATATTGTCTCTGTTAGGAATTTTAACTGTGTATTGGTGATATACACAATAAGTATCTGCCAATTCAGTAGGAGTTTGAATATCAGGACATCCTGCAAACAATTCGTTGTAAGTTTTGGCATGACTTCTTCTATCTTTATTCCATTCGTCAATATAGTTTAATTTAATTCTTAAAATTGCAGCTTGGATTTCGTCTAAACGAGAGTTTACACCGATTTCATCATGATAATATCTAACAGCACCACCATGGTTACGTAGAGCGATAATTCTGTTTCTCAAGTTTTCACTGTTTACAGTAATCAAACCGCCATCACCCATACCACCTAAGTTCTTAGTTGGGTAGAAGCTGTAGCATCCGATATCACCGAATGTACCAACTTTTTGTCCTTTGTATTTTGCGCCGATTGCTTGACAGCAGTCTTCAATTACGTATAAATTATGACGTTTAGCAATATCCATAATTGCATCCATATCGCATGGTTGACCATATAAGTGAACCGGAATAATTGCTTTTGTTTTTGGTGTAATTCTTTCTTCAATTTTTTTAGGGTCTATATTGAATGTATCAGGATCGATATCTGCAAATACCGGAGTTGCACCTACAATACCGATAGCTTCAGTTGTAGCAACGAATGTAAAAGCTGTAGTAATAACTTCATCACCGGCACCTATATCTAAAGCTCTTAAACCTAAATGTAGGGCGTCAGTACCTGAATTCAATGCAACTGTATAATTACATCCGATGTATTTTGCTAATTCAGTTTCTAATGCTTTACAGTTTGGTCCTAAGATGTAAGAGCCTGAACGTAATACTTCGCAAACTGCTTTTTCAACTTCTGCGCCTATTTTAGCGTACTGTCTTTTTGAATCTAAAATTGGTATCATATAATATCCTCCTGTTTTTCTCTCTATATAATTATAGTAGCACACATAAATTCAGTCTTTATATAATCTTAACCCCATAAATTTTAAAAGATACTGAATATTTTTTTACATTTACTTGACAGATTAGACTAAAATTAAGACAATAGAATAAGATATGGGGGTTATATGACTAAACAAACTTTTTTACATGACAAACACGTAGCACTCGGCGCAAGAATGGTTGATTTTGCCGGTTGGGATATGCCGGTACAATATACATCAATTATTGATGAGCATAAGACTGTTAGGGAAGCTGTCGGTTTATTTGACGTTTCACACATGGGTGAAGTTATTGTTTATGGAGAAGACGCACTTCCGTATTTAAATAAACTTGTTCCACAAGATGTAACTAAGCTTGTTGATTCAAAAGCTGTTTATTGCCAATTAACAAACAAACAAGGCGGAATTATTGACGATTTAATTATTTATAAACTAGAAGACAAAAAATATTTGATTATCGCGAATGCATCTAGAATTGATGAAGATTTAAACTGGATGGTTCGTAATAAATGCGGATTTGATGTTTCAATTGTTAATGAATCTCACAATTATTCGCTTTTAGCTGTTCAAGGACCTAAAGCTTGTGAACTTATTAAAAAGCTCGGTGTTAATGAATTACCTCCGTTTTTCTCAATAAAAAGAGGAGAATTATTTAACATAAATCTTTGGATTTCAAGAACCGGTTATACAGGTGAAGACGGCGTTGAAATTATGGTTAGAAATGAATTTTCTGAATATTTGTGGGATAAACTTTTAGAAGCCGGTAAGGAATTTGGAATCAAACCAATCGGACTTGGCGCAAGAGATACATTGAGACTTGAAGCCGCATTACATTTATATGGCAATGATTTAGATGAAAATACAACGCCAATTGAAGCCGGTCTTGCTTGGTCAGTATGCAAAAATAAAACAGAAGATTATAATGGCAAAGCGAAGATTGAAGAACAGTTGAAAAATGGAGTTGAAAAGAAACTAATCGGTTTAAAAATGCTTGATAAATCAATAGCACGACATGGTTATGATGTATTTTATAATAACGAAAAGATTGGTGTGATTACAAGCGGTGGAATTTCGCCAATCAGAGGTGATAATATCGCGTTAGCTTACATAAAAAATCTTGACAATTTAGCTGTAGGCTCTACAATTCAAATATCAATAAGAGAAAAACTACACGACGCTGAAATTGTTAAGCGTCCGTTTGTAGCAAAGAAAAATAAGACAAATTAATAGGAGATATTTTAAATGAACGAAAGCATGTTATGCACAAAAACACATGAATATGTTTTAGAAGAAGGCGAAAATTACGCAGTTGGTATCACAGACTATGCAATTGAACAATTAGGCGATATAGTTTTTATCGAATTACCGGAAGTTGGTTCAACTTTTTCTAAAAATGAAGCTTTTGCCACTATAGAATCAGTAAAAGCTGCTTCTGAAATTTATATGCCTATTTCAGGCGAAGTAATTGAAGTTAACGAAGAAATTGTTGACAGCCCTGAATTATTAAATGATGAAAACTATGATAATAAATGGTTTGTAAAAATCAAATCAGATGCGCCTCAAGTTGAGTTCGCTGATTTAATGGATTACGCAGATTATAAAGAAGAAATTGAATAATGAAAAATTTTTTAGCACATACAGATGAAATTAGAAAACAAATGCTGGATGAAATTTCATTAGCATCTGTTGAAGATTTATTTAAACAAATTCCAGTAAAGTTTAAGGATTTTAATTTATATAATCCGAAAAGTGAAATGGAAGCTCAAAAAGAGATTAAAAAGCTTGCAAGAAAGAATAAAACCGAGTATGCAAACTTTTTAGGCGGAGGAGTTTATAACAAATTTATTCCGGCATGCGTAAATTATGTTGCGCAAAGGTTTGAATTTTTGACTGCTTATACTCCTTATCAGCCGGAAATTTCGCAAGGAACTTTGCAAATAATCTACGAATATCAGACAATGATTTCAAGATTAACCGGCATGGATATTGCAAACGCTTCTATGTACGATGGCGGTTCTGCTTGCGCGGAAGCTATTTTGATGGCACACAGAATCGCTAAAGGCAAAAAGAACAAAGCTCTTGTTTCTAATTTGCTTAATCCTGAATACAAAGAAGTTGTTAAAACATATACTTGGGCTCAAGGTATTGAAGTTGAGTGGTTCGACGAATTGCCTGAAAATACGGCTGATTATTGCTGTGTTTTAGTCCAGTACCCTGATTATTACGGAGAAGTTAGAGCCTTAACTAAGCCTGAAACTTTATTTATAGTATGTGCTAACTTATCGGCTCTGGCAGTAATTAAACCACCAGTAGAAGCTGATATTGTTGTTGGAGATATTCAACCTCTTGGAGTTTCAATGAGTTTTGGCGGGCCTCATGCAGGTTATATGGCTTGTAAAGAAGCTTATATGCGTCAACTTCCGGGACGTTTGGTCGGAAGAACTGTTGATGCGGACGGAGAACAAGCATTCACTTTAACAATTCAAACTAGAGAACAACATATCAAACGTGAGAAAGCGACAAGTAATATTTGCTCTAATCAATCTTTAGTAGCGCTATCTGCAACTTTGTATTTGAGTCTTTTGGGCGAAAAAGGCTTTAGAGAAGCAAGTGTATTGTCTGCGAATATGGCTCATGCGCTTTCTAAAATGCTTAACGGCAAAGGCGTTAGGACTATGAACAAAAATTTCTTCAATGAATTTGTTGTTGAAGTTGAGGATGCTGATAAATATTTAGCAAAATTAAAAAATGCTGATATTTTAGGCGGAATCAAAATTGACGATAGAAGAGTTTTGGTTTGCGCGACTGAAATGAATACTGAAGAAGAAATTTTGGATTACATAGAAGCACTATAGATTTCAATTGTAACAATACATTACGAAGAATACTTGTAAAAAAAATCTGTTTAAGTTAGACTTGAAATATACTGGTAGAAAGAAGGAATATAGATATGTCAAAACAATGTGAAGTTTGCGGTAAGAAACCAATTAAAGCAGCTAAATTAACTTTCTCTCATAAACAAATTACAAAAGTTCAAACTCCTAATTTGCAACAAATTAGAGTTAATGTAAATGGTCAAACTAAGAGAATGACAGTTTGCACTTCTTGCTTAAAAGCAGGTAAAGTACAAAAAGCTGTATAGTTTTTTACAAAGATTTTTCAAAAAGCGGTTAGAACTTTCTAACCGCTTTTTGTTATATAAAATTGCAAAAGGGTATTATCAATATTATTATTTGTACTAAAATAATAATATACAGGAGGTAGATTATGACAAAGGTTTTAACAATCGGTAGCGCTACAATGGATGTTTTTGTTGAGTGCGACGATGCAAATATAGTTTCAGTATGCTCTAAAAATAAGAATTCAGATTTTATGAGTTATCCTTACGGCTCAAAAATTGATATAACAACATTTTCTTCAAATGTTGGTGGTGGCGGAGTTAACACTGCTTGTAACTTTGATAATTTAGGTTTTGATACATCTGCAATTTTCAAAATAGGCGAAGATATTTATTCAGAAGGGATTTTAGACTCATTTAAAAATCGAGGCGTTAAATTAAACAATATTATTCAAAAAGCTGACACTTCAACCGGTTTTTCTATAATATTGGTAAGTTTCCAAGGCGATAGAACAGTTTTGGCGCACAGAGGTGCTAACGCAGAAATTAGAGAAGATGAAATTAATTATGATGCAATCAAGGATGCTGATTTGATTTATGTAGCACCACTTAACGGTGAATCTAACAAAGTCCTAGAACCGATTGTTGAATACGCACATCAATTAGGTACTAGAATTTGTTTTAATGCCGGTACTACAAGTATTAAACGTGGTTTTGAACATATTAAAACAATTTTAAAATCTGCGCATATTGTTGTTATGAACAAAGAAGAAGCAACTATGACAACAGGGATTCAAGTTAGACCTGATACTAAGACAGAAAAATTTTCTCATGAACTTATCCATAGAGATGTTAAAAAGATGCTTACAACAATGAAGGTAATGGATTATCAAATAATTGTAATTACTGATGGTGGAAAAGGCGCTTATGCCTATGACGGTCAAAAATTCTATTTCTGCCCAGTATTCCCTTCTCCTGTAGTTTCTACATTAGGAGCCGGAGATGCTTTTGCTTCTACATTCTGTGCTGCATTAGAAAGAACAAAATTAAATGTTGGTTTATCTCTTATGTATGCATCAGTAAATTCTTCTTGTGTTGTTTCTGAATTTGGTGCGACTGAAGGCTTAGCAACATTTGATAAAATAGAAGCTAAGTTGCAAGCAAATCCGGATTATACATATTTGGAAGGTTAATATTTCGAGTTTAGCCTCTTTGTTTTACTCAAAATATTCTTCAAGCCAAACAATCTCAAAAACTCAAACCCCTTTTCTGAATAATCAGAAAAGGGGTAGTTTTTACTTCCATAGGGGATTTAATGTATTATGGAATGTAATTTTAGCTTATCTTTCTTACCGTCAAGGTGTGAGAAAGTGGAATTCCGCCTTGTACCGCGGGTTTATTGACAACTTGTCCTTTTACGTACATAACCGTTGAACCGCCGCCATCTAAGTTCATCGCGTTAACACAGCCAAGCTCTTTCATCAAATTTGCGAGTTCTACAAGCGTTAAGCCAATTGATGCGCCTTCTCTTCCGTCAGCTGTTAACATAATTAGATGATTATCTCTCGTATACCCAATTGCAGTTCTCGGGTTTCTACCACCGATTGAGCCAAGTTTTTGCGCTGTCATATCAACATATATGTCGCCGTTTTTTATTAAATACGGCCCGCCACTTATAATGTGATTAACATCTTTCCATTCGGGGTTAATTTTAATGTTCAGTTTGTATCTTTTTGCGTCCTTGATACTATTTAAATTTTTTTCTGCTCCAACTATAACAAATCCGTTTTGAGGTATTCTATTTGCTCCGTATGAAACTCTTATAGCTTTGCCATTTTCGACAACTATCTGCATCCCATACTTTGGACAAGGCGGAGAATACTCGCCCCAATCCGGCGTATAAACGATTGTATGAGTTGACAACATTCTAGGCTGATTGATATTATCAATTTTTAACCCTCCTTTGTTTGTTTCTACTTGAGCTCTAAGCTGAACTCTAGCCATATCAAATCCGTTGTCGAAAATTCCCATAGCCACTCTGTCATAAATTGGGCCGGTGTAAACTTTTTTATTTATCATCAAAGTTCCTAATGGAACACCCGTTTGAGGTTTGAAGTATCCGCCATTAATTGCAACTATTGCGTTTTCTCTATTTGCGATATTAGAAATTTTTGTTCTTGAAGCCAATTTTTCTGAAGCAATTGCAGGTTCTACAACCAAATCCTCATTTACACCCTTTGACAGTTCAACTATATTAATCCGGACGGGTTTATTATTATAAAATCGTATCATTCTGACATGTTTAACGCCTTTCTCAACACTAACTACTTTTGAATTTCTATACTTATTTGAAATTTCTTGTTCAAACGCAAATTCTTGTTCTTGCTGTCTTTCCTGAATATAATTTAGACTTGGTGAAATTCCTGTTAAGTTTTCTACTCGGATATCCTTGGCGGATATTAGTAAACTCTGAGAGAGCATTAAGCATATAGCAAGACCTATTCCTGCTGCACTCGTTGCAGTCTTTTCCAATTGAGGACGTTGTAATCTGTTTACTAATATCGTATCCATCGCTTTCACCATTTGCTTTTAAGTTACAGGATACCTTTTTTATTTGAGAGTGGTGTGGGGCTATAACACTCTTGGGGGTAAATTACTTATTTGCAGAAAACTTTTTTAATTTACCATTCCTTTCTCTGTTTTAAAAACAGCTTTGAAAAAATGTTTATTCTTTCTACTATTATTATAACATACACTTAATACATTCTCAAGAGGGTTGCAAACAAATAATAGTAATACTTTTGAGTGAATTTTAAAAGAGTACAAAATACACTTAATCAATTTGTGTGAACTTTTTATTACTATGTACGCCTATCTTTGAAGTTTTTGTTTTATTTGCTGTTCGTAAAATTTTGATTTACGAGCAATGAGATATTTATAATACCCTCTCCCTAACCCTCTCCATAGGAGAGGGAATGATGTGGGATGCGCCCGAGGGAGGGGATGATGTGGAAGATGTCCGAGGGAGGGGATGATGTGGAAGATGTCCGAGGGAGGGGATGCGCCAAAGACATCCAAACAAACGAGTCTCACTCCCCTCTCCTTTTTCAATTCTACATGGAGAGGGTGCCGAAGGCGGGAGAGGGTGTTATTGATATGTATATTTTTGTTGGGCTGAAAGCCCAACCTACATTCTCCATAGGAGAGGGAATAACCACGACTTGCTAATTTATTAAAAATATTTAAGCTTCTTCTGATTCTTCCACTTCGGAAATAGGTTCTTTATAAATTTGAAGCTTTGTAATTCTAGCCCCATCAACTTCTTTTACGGTAAATGTTAATCCGTTAAATGAAACCGTATCATCAACTACAGCTATTCTGCCTAAAAGTTTTACAACCAAACCGGCAATTGTATCCACATCATCTTCTTCAAATAACGATTCTTTTAAATCAAAGAATTTAACCAATTCATCAATTCTCATCATTGCATTTGCAATATAAGTATTTTCAGCGATTTCTTTAATATCAGCTTCGGCTTCCTCGTCAAACTCATCTTGAACTTCACCGATAATTTCTTCCAAAACATCTTCCAATGTAATAAGTCCTGATGTTCCACCAAATTCATCAATAACAACTGCAATTTGACAATGAAGTTTTTGGAATTCAATAATCAAATTATCCAAAGTCATTGTTTCAGGAACAAGCATTAGCGGACGTATAAGTTTTTCTACCGAAAACTCCTCTTTTTTCATTGCAAGAGAATATAAATCCTTAACGTGAATAAATCCTAAAATCTTATCAATATTTTCTTCATAAACAGGATAACGTGTATACTGGTTTTCTAACGCAACTTTATTCAACTCTTCGTAAGTAATATCGTTTGGAATACAAACCATATCAGTTCTCGGAATCATAACTTGCTTCGCCATCAAATCTGAGAACTTAAACATGTTATGCAACATCTCGGCTTCTGTTTCATTCAAAACACCTTCATTATAGCTTGCATCAACCAACATATCTAATTCTTCTGTCGAATGCACTAATGAAGCATCTTCCGAATTAGCATGACAAGCTGATAGAATTTTATTTCCTGATACTTCAAGCAACCAAACGAAAGGTTTGAAAATTGTAATGAATATATCCATCGGTCTAGAAACCAATAGTGCGATTGTTTCCGGATGTCTTAATGAAATACATTTTGGCAACTGTTCTCCCAATAATACATGGAAATAAGTTACCAATACGAATGAAATCGGAACTGCTACCACATGTGAAGATAAATGAGCATAAGAACCGGCAAAAAGTCTGATAATCGGCTCTATTAATTGAACAATTGTAGATTCTGCAACCCAACCTAAAGCGATACTTGCGATTGTTACGCCTAATTGAGCAGCGGCAAGCATTTTATTTACATCATCAACAAGTTTTAATGCTTTTTTTGCATTAGAATTTCCTTCATTGCAAAGCTGTTCTAATCTTGTTTTTCGAACTTTTACCAACGAAAACTCGGCTGCAACAAAGAATCCATTAACAAATAGTAAAAATAAAATTATAAAAATATTTATAAATATGTCTGTCAGGTCCATTTACTCTCAAATACCTTTTCAAGTTATACTTGTAATTGTACACTATACAAGATAATTTTGCAATGCCTACAAAATAGCCAACCTCTAAAATTACTCTTCACCATTCTTTTGTTTGAATACATAAGCCAAAATTTCTGCAACTGCTACATACATATCAGACGGTATTACGCCGTCTATTGGGACATTATTATATAAATTTCTTGCAACAGGTCGATTTTCAACGATTGGAACATTGTTTTCTTTTGCAACTTCTCTAATTTGAAATGCTATATAATCTACACCTTTAGCTACTACAATAGGAGCTGGAGCTTTTGTTTTATCGTATTTAATTGCAACAGCATAATGAGTTGGGTTAGTTACAACAACATCCGCTTCAGGAACGGCTGACATCATACGTTGGCGCGCCATTTGCATCTGTATAGACTTAATTTTGGCTTTAATCTTAGGATCTCCTTCTGTATCCTTATGCTCATCTTTAATCTCTTGTTTAGTCATCTTGATAGATTTTTCATATTCATAAGTTTGATATTTTTTATCAAGATACCCTAAAACCAACATTGCGAGGCACATATTAATAATCATATTTATTAAAACTGATACAATAATATTCAATGCAATTGGAAATTCTAATCCGACAAGACCAAGCAAATCACCTTTTCTACTATTAATAGCAGAATAACCACAAGCTGCAACAACTACGATTTTAAGAATTGATTTTGCAAACTCAACCATTGAACGAGGTTCAAACGGGTTAAACATCCGTTTTGCATTTTGTAGCATTTTTTTAGGAGAAAGATTTTCAAGATTAAATTTAACTTTTTCAAGCGCAAAAACATGCCCTACGTCAAGTCTAATAATTAAAATTGAAGCAATTAAGAGCAACACAAAGAATGGGAGTACAATTAAAGCTGTATAGTGAAAATATGGTAACAAAAGCCCCATTATATTATCAACACTAAAGTTGGTAGGGTTTAGATGTGAAAATGTTTCGCGCATCATATTTTGAATGGTGTCTATCATATTTTTTGCAAAAACACCAAGCAAAGCTATGCCTGCAACCATAACAAGTGCGGCATCCATATCTCTGCTTTTAGCAACGTTACCACGTTCCCGCTCTTTCGTTCGCCGTCGGGTGGTGGCTTCTTCGGTTTTTTCTGCTGCTTCGTTTCCCATCTATTTTATTTTAGCAGGTAAATGATAACATGGCAAAAACAGTTACCAACAAATTAAAACATGCCGGCAATTTGTGTTAAGAATTGCTCAATTAGAACGCCTATATATTCTGCCATTGGGCGCATGAACATCAAAGAAAGCAACAAGCCCAAATAAATTTTTAATGGCATAGAAACCATAAAAATGTTCATTTGTGGCATCATTTTTGATGTAAAACCTAATAAAATATCTGTAATGAATAGAATTCCAAAAATCGGTAGTGCAATACTCAAGCCAATACCAAAAATTTGACCGCTTAAATGTACAATTTGTCCGATAAGTTCAGGAGAAAAAGTAAACACGTATCCAACAGGCATTGATTTAAAACTGTTATAAATTGCAGAAAACAACCATTGATGAGCACCTAATCCCATAAATAGCATGGATGCTAAATATGTATAAGCTTGCGTAATAACAGGTGATTGTCCGCCGGAAGTCGGATTCAGCGCTTGGTCTGCAGACAAGCCCATTTGAACTGCAAATGTATTTACACCGAGTTCAATTCCCACGAATAAGATATTTGCACAATATCCCATTGCAAAACCTATAACAAATTCTTTAAATAAAATAAGTGTTAATGCCGGAACAGAGTTTGGTACAACGAAGCTTGTATTATATTGCACTATTGGAAATAAGATAAACGCAATACAAGCCGCTAACCAAATTTTCACTTGCATTGGTATTGGATATGTTGAAAAAAGTGGAGCAGATGCAAACAACCCGGACAATCTGGTAAAGATTGCCATAAAAAGAATTATATTGCTTACTGAAAACAACACATCCAAATTGAACATTATGCAACACCTATTAATTGAGGAATCATATCCATAAATTCATTAAATGTCGTAATAAATACGCTTATCATCCAAGGCATTAAAAATATCAACAGAAGCACACAACCGACAATTTTTGGAACGAATGTCAATGTTGATTCCTGAATTTGTGTTACAGTCTGGAAAATACTTACCAAGAGACCCAAAACTACACCAACTAGTAGTATTGGAACTGATATTTCCAAAGTTAATATGAACATTTTTTGTAAAAGTGTTATTACTATATCTTGATTCATTGTTTTACTTTCTACATCTTTAGAGGTGACTTTTGCAAAGAAATATGTTTACATTTCTAGGTTACAAAGCTTTCTACAAGCGATTTGACTACCAAATACCAACCGTCGACCATTACAAACATAATCAGCTTAAACGGTAGCGCAATCATTGTTGGCGGTAAGAACATCATACCCATAGATACCAGTACTGATGAAACAACAATATCAATTACCAAAAATGGAAGATAAACTACAAAACCTATTGTAAAAGCAGTTTTAAGTTCACTCAAAATAAATGACGGTAAGAGAACATAAGTCGGAACATCATCTTTATTTTTAGGCTTTTCTATTTTTGCCATTCTTACAAACAACGCCAATTCTTTTTCATGCGTTTGCTTAAACATAAATTTACGAACAGGCTCAATCCCTCTATCAAGCGCAACTTGTTGAGTAATTTGATTGTTCATATAAGGTTGGAGAGCTTTCTCGTTAATTTCATTAAAAGTCGGCGCCATAATAAAGAAGGTTAAAATTAATGCCAAACTCGTAATAACTTGGTTTGGCGGAAGATTACCTGCGCCAATAGCTTGTCTTGTAAGCGACAATACAACAACAAGTCTTATAAAACTTGTTGTCATAATTAAAATACTTGGCGCAAGTGTCAAAATCGTTAACCAAATAAGGATTTGCAAACCGTTTGTGAAATCTTGCGGAGTATTCGCTGTACCTAATCCAATATTAATATTCGGAAATGTCATAGCTGCATTCGACGGCATGATTGAGAACAAAAACAGCCCAAATGCTCCTCCCCATTTCTTTATATCTAAAAACTTCATGATTATTTCCTTAAAAATCGACTATACTTCAATAATATGCTAACAAATTATATTAAGTCATGGCAAATCATTAAGTTTTATTGCGTATAATAAATTATTTATGAATTCTTAAATGTCGATTTTGACCTTCACCAATAGATGTACTTTTTAAATTATATTGATCAACAAGTTCGTGCTGTAATTTTCTTATTTGTGAATTTTGCGGAGCTAATTCTACAACTTCTGCGCCGTCAGAAACTTGTTTAATTGCAGCGCGCGCTTCATCCAAGGCTTTTTCTGTTTCATCAGTATATCCTTGTAAGCTTTCAACATCACCAGGCTGAATATCTAAAGCATCTTTCAAAACCTTCTGAATTTGCGCCATAGAGTTAGTTTTAACATAGAAAATCTGAACTCTGTATTCTTTTGCTGTATTTAAGATTTTAGCGCCACCTTTTGCAAAATTCTTGTGCGCAATCACAATATCCGCATCTTCTACATTACGCGTTAATTCTACATTCAAGTTCAAACGTTCAATTATTTTTTCTACGATAGTTCTTGATACTGCGTACAAATACAATTTTTTAAGCGGTTTTGCCTGCTCAACATACTTTTGACGAGAGAATGAGAAATTCAAACTATTGTCCTGTGGAGTTTCAGGAACTTCCTGTTTAACAGGTTCAGGAGCTGAAACAGTTTCAACATGTTGTTCTTCAACTTTTCTAATTTCCGGACGAATCGGCCAACCGCGCAGAATATAATCAACCGCTTCCGAAGTATTTTTATAAACTGCAAGCGTATTTCTATCCAAGATTTCAATTACAATATCAAAAGTCGGTTGTTTTTCTCTTTCTAAAACAGTTTTTTGCGAAGCTCTACGTTTTGCTTCATCATCGCCTAATGTTACTGATTGAATACCGCCAACTAAATCTGATAAGGTTGGGTTTTTGATTAAACTTTCCAGACAGTTACCATGTGCTGTTGCAATAAGCATAACACCACGCTCTGCAATTGTTCTTGCAGCTTGCGCCTCGGGTTCTGTACCGATTTCATCAACTACAATAACTTCCGGCGTATGGTTTTCTACAGCCTCAATCATTATATCTTTTTGAAATTCAGGCTGAGCGACCTGCATTCTCCTTGCTGAACCAACTGCAGGATGCGGAACATCACCATCACCTGCAATTTCGTTTGAAGTATCAACAATTACGACACGTTTTCCGAGTTCATCCGCCACTAGTCGAGAAATTTCTCTAAGTTTTGTCGTTTTACCAACCCCTGGAGGGCCTAAAAACAAAATGCTTTTTCCTTGTGTACAAATATCTTTAATACAAGCAATTGTTCCTGTAACAACACGACCGATACGACAAGTTAAACCGACAACCTTTCCTTGCCTATTTCTTATTGCACTAATACGGTGCAAAGTTCCCGGGATTCCGGAACGATTATCGTGCGTGAATTCTTGAAGATGCGAAGTTATAAATTTAATATCTTCATCATTAACAAGTTCACATTGTAATTTTTCAATTTTGCCACCGGCATGTCGAACCTCAGGAACTCGACCGATATCAAGTACGATTTCTATTACATCATCTAATTTTTCACACGATAAATTAGACACGACTTTTGGGGGCATAATGGCGATTAGCCTTTCGAGGTCATTTTGAAATTGTAAATTGCTCATCATTCTTATATATAATGCCTTTCTGCTTTCGCATTTGGCTGCAACGGTTCAATTTTGATCTCCTACTTATATTATAACATATCTTTTTGAAATTTCATATATTAAAAAGATGAACTCTTATTGCAAAACAAATTTTTTCTTTCTTGTGTTAAACGAATATATTTTCAATCCTTTATTGTTAACTACGAATTTGATTGCATTATTTACATCCGTTCGCAAAATTTTAGTATTTTTTAGCGTATTCAAAGTTAAAAGATTCGGATGTCCAAATTTATTTTCTCCAACAGAAATTAACGAGATTTGCGGATTGAGATAATTCATCATATCTTTGTTTACAACTCCCAGACCGCCATGATGCCCTACTTTTAAAACCGTTATATTTTTAGGTAAAAATTCTTTCAAGTTCTTGAAAGTTTCTGCGTTGGAATCTCCTGTAAACAACATTGAAAAATCTTTGTATTTCAAAAGAGTCAAAATTGAAGCTTCATTATCGCCTATTTCTAAACTATTTGGTGCTATAAAATTAGTAAGCGTTAGTCCTGCTTCGTTAAAAATGATTTTGTTATTTTCAGCCAAGATTAATTTCGTATTATTAATTTCCGCCACGTTATAAATTTGTTTTGCAGCAATTGAGTCGTGGTTAAGAGAATTCACATATAATTTATCAACTTTTAAATTATCTATCAAATCAATCGCACCGCCACAATGGTCGTTATCGAAATGTGTTACAATTAATGTGTCTAGAGATTTTATTCCTCTATCCAACATATATTTCAAAATCAACATTTCAGCTTGAGATTTTCCGCCATTGTAACCGTTTTTTGCGGTATCAATCATTATATATTTTTGATTAGGAGTTTTTATTAAAAATGAATCCGCATTTCCGACATCAAAAGTTAAAATTTCTAAATCGTTGTTTTTAATCGGAATTATTGAAATCAGTAAAATTATAAATGTTGTTGTAAGAGCAATTAGAAGCTTTTTAAAATTCTTTTCTCTAATTTCTTTGTCAAAGCACGCTACAATAAGAATCAAAATCCCATAGTATAGTAGAATTTGGAAAATTGCAGGATGCGTTGTCTGACATGCAGAGTGAGGCAAACTTCCCCAGTAATCAGAAATCCAAACAAGAATTTTTAGTAATGGATTTAATATAAAATCAAACGCTTGGCAGACAAAATTCGGTGTTATTGGAGCAATAAGCGAACTTATAAAGCCACCAAAGCTTATTACAGAAAGAATTGGCACACTCATTATGTTTGCAAAAACTGAGTATAAACTAATGTTGTTGAAATAAAAAATTTGAATTGGAATTACCCACAATTGTGCAATTATTGGAATTGCAATTGTGCCGGAAAGCCAATTAACGAAACGATGTTTGCTCCTTATAATATAAGGAGTTGAAACCAGCAAGCCGAAAGTTACAACAAATGAAAGCTGAAAACCGACATCGTTTATATACATCGGATTATAGAGAAGCATTATAAAAGCAACGAAAGCTAAAAGCGCTACGCTGTGCGCATCTCTATCAATTAATTTTCCTAAAAGTACAAACACCAGCATAAAAGTTGCTCTGACGACAGAAGGCCCTAAACCTGTCATTAGTGAATAAATAAGAATCATAATTATGCAAAAAGAAATGTTTACTTTGTAATTTACACGCATTAGTGATAGGAAAAAATAGAAAAAAGAAAAAATAAAAGCTACGTTCATGCCGGAAGCGGCTAGAATATGCAACAAGCCTGAATTAATAAATGATTTTTTGATATTTTCAGGTGGTGAAACTGCATCATCTCCAAATACGATTCCGCCAAGAATTTCTAAGTGTGGAGAGTCCAAATAATTGGAATGTAATTTTATAATTTTTTCTCGGTGGTCGTTAATTTTTTGTAAAAATTGTTCTTTAAATGATTTTTTACCGTCCAGTTTTGTGAATTCTTTGCCATAGAATACCGAATACGTATCAAAATTTCTCAAATAATTGCTGTAATCAAATTGTGAAGGGTTGCCGGCTTTAAATGGAGTTGACAAGCGCCCTTTTATTTTGTATGTGTCGTAAATTTTAAGTTTTTCGGTCGAATTAAGTGTAACAAGAGTTTTTTCGTCCGAAAAATATTTTATATTACCGTCAATTTCGATTTTATCAACTTGGAAGAAAAATTTTGTTTTGTCATTACCTTTTAGCTCCGGAATACTTAAGACTTTGCCGAAGATTGTTGAATTAACAGGAGAAAGATTTAATAATTCATCAGTGCTCTTTAATCTAAGAGAAGTATTTGCTATTCCCAAATAAAATACTGTAATCCATACAAGAATGTATTTTGGAGGTAGGATTTCAAGAAAAAGTGCAACGAGAAGAAGAATTGTAAAAATCGTTGCAAATATCAATCCTAAACCGCTCAACGTAGCAAATAACGCTAAAATATAAACGCCAACCGTAAAAAACATAAGCAAGTTTTTATTTTGTGATAAGTCAAAATCCTTAAACATAAATTAATTTTAGCATAAGTAGAAAATATCAAATCTATATATAATCTTGAGTTCTAAATCTGATTTTCTACTTTTTTTCCCGTCATTACTGCCATGTAAAATAGCCGTCTATTAATAACGTATGTTCTTACAAGTCTAACTAACGGACTTTTCAGTAATTAGAGTTTAAAACACATTGTAAAGTTTTGTAAAATTGTCGCAGAATTATGCAATTCTTTATCACAAAAATACTTTATATATATGTAAACAATATATACGAAGATATTACAGAAAGGACATAATTATGACACAAGGAGCACAAGGAGTTCATCATAGTTCCGGAGCAACACCAATTTGGGCAAAAGCACAAGAAAGAAAAGATGTTGATGCTTCTTCAGCTTATCATCACGAACTAAAAACCGGCAATGCATTCGATTTTGCAAAAAAACATCCAGAGATTCAAGCTAGTTTGACTGGTGGGGCTTCTATATGGTAATTAGAACTTCTAAACGATTTACAAAATAGCGATTTTGCAATGCAAAATCGCTATTTTTTTTGCTAAAATAATAAAAAAGGAGTGTGGTTTATGGAAGAATACAAAAAAATGATTGCAGGCAAAAATTATAATCCAATGACGCCTTATTTAATAAGTTTAAGAGACAAAACAAGAAGTTTGATTAGCGATTTTAATCAAGAAAAAGATGAAAAGAAAAGAAGTGAAATTTTAAAATCCGTTCTCGGCAAGATGGGTGAAGGTTGTTATATAACGCCAAATATATTTTTTGATTACGGTTGCAATACGGAACTAGGAGAGCGCGTTTATTTTAACGCTAATTGCGTAATTTTGGATTGCGCGAAAGTTACAATTGGAGATGATACTTTTATCGGTCCAAATACGCAGTTTTATACTCCAATTCATCCTCTGGATTTTAAAACCAGAAACACTTTTATAGAATCCGCAAAACCTATTACTATTGGTAAAAACTGCTGGCTGGGCGGTTCCGTTATTGTTCTTCCCGGAGTAACAATTGGAAATGGGTGCGTAATCGGCGCAGGAGCAGTTGTAACAAAAGATATTCCAGAAAATTCTTTAGCCGTTGGCAATCCTGCAAAAGTCATTAAGACAATTGAACAAAAGTAAATTAAGAAATAATTAAATTTTATACATGCGCATCTTTACATGTGTTATAATCACAGAAAAGAGAAGGAGGATATATGGCTAACCCTATATTAAATGAAAAATTTACGGAACAAGAAAGAGTTTTAGACGGCGCACCAATGACCGTTAACGGAACAATCCAAATTACGGCGTTTCTTGGTTTATTGGTAGTTGCAAGTGCGGCATTTACTTGGAGTAGAATGACAGCAGGATATACTGATTTAGCAATGATGTTAACAGCAGGAGGCGGTATTGTAGCATTTATAGTTGCTTTAATCGTTTCTTTTACAAGAAATAAGTATTTGGTGCCGGTTTATGCTGTAGCAGAAGGTCTTTGTTTAGGCGGAATTTCTGCAACATTTGAAGCTTCTTATCCGGGGATAGTTTCTCAAGCTGTAGCCGGAACTTTTGCAGCGTTATTTTCAATGCTAATATTATATAGAGCAAATATTATCAGTTGTACTGATAAATTTAGAAGTGTAATTTTTATTGCAACACTTTCTATTGCTGGTATATATTTAATAAACTTTATCGGAAGCTTTTTTCATATGCAAGTGCCATTATTAAATTCTTCTTCAACAATGGGCATAGCAGTAAGCGCGGTTATTTGTGTAATTGCAGCTCTTAATTTGATTGTTGATTTTGATTTTATTGAAAAAGGTGCTCAAAACTTCTTGCCAAAAGATTACGAATGGTTTGGCGCGTTTGGGTTAATGGTAACTTTAGTTTGGTTATACATGGAAATCTTGAGATTATTGGCTAAATTGCAAGACAGAAGATAATATTACCTTCCCCACCCCTTGAGGGCGGGGAAGCAGTTCTGCTTGAGCTTTTGCGAAAGCTAGAAATGCAGGGGCGGGGTTTTATTTTACCCAAAAACTATCCCACCCTGAAATCGTAAATTTCGACCTTCCTTCAAGGGGTGGGGAATTAAAAAGGTATATAATGCAAAATATCGTTTCATTCATTATCGGTGCAACTGTTGCAGTATCAGTAACATCTTTATTTTTTATAAAAAAACAAAGTTCTGAAAAAGAAGAGCTTATTCGTTTGCGCGCAGAATCAAAAAATTATGAAAGTTTACAAGAACTTATAAAACGCGATTTTGTGCAGATTGCTAATGAAACGATAATGCGCGAGCAAGAAGATTTAAGAAAACAAAATCGAGAAGCTTTGGAAGAAAAAATCATGCCTCTAAAGAATGAACTGGGTGAATTTAAAGCTAAGGTTGAAAAGTTTAATCTCGCAGGCGTCGAAAACACAACTAAAATTGTAGAACAGATTTTGAATTTGGAGAAAAACAGCGCAACTATTGCACAAGAGGCGAAAAATTTAACAGAGGCACTTACTAAAAATCAAAACGTTAAAGGTGCTTTTGGTGAAAATCTTTTAGATACGATTTTGCAATCTTGTGGTATGAAAGAAGGGATACATTACACAAAGCAATTCGTAACAACGTCTGAATGTTTGTCTGATTCAGAAGAGCATGTTATAAGACCTGATGTGGTGATTAATTTACCTGATAACAGGCATGTTATTGTGGATTCTAAAGTTACACTAACAAGTTATCTTGCTTGCGCGGATGATAAAGATAAAATCAAGGATTTTAAGTCTGAAGTCAGAAAAAGAATTACGGATTTATCAAATAAAAATTACCAAGCTGCCGAAAATCTTTGGCAACCGGACTTTGTTCTTATGTACATGCCGGTAGAACCTTCTTTGCAATTAATTTATCAAGATTTAGATTTGATTAATTTTGCGTATAAATCTAACGTTATCATAGTAGGAACAGCGAGTTTGCTTGCAACAATAAGGTTGGTTAATCAGCTTTTTGCGCAACAAAAACAATGTGAATGTGTTAATCATATCGTTCAAGCAGGAACGAATCTTTTTGAAACATTCGTACAATTTTGCGATGATTTAGTTGATGTCCAAAAGCGCTTTGATGACGTTAATAAAAGACTGAATACAACGATTAACAGATTTAGACGCGGAAATAAAAATAAACCAAGTTTATTTTCACAGGTTGAAGCTTTAAAAGATTATGGTATAAATACTAATAAGGAAATTCCTTCACAATTATTGGAAGGTGGAGAAGAATCGCAGAGTATAATAGATTGCCACGATTCTATTTAATCCCCTCATCCCCACCCTCTCATCCACAAGGGGCGAAGGGAAAATAAAAAACGAATTACGATTAATAAGGAAACATTAAATGACAAAAATTCTTGTAGTAGATGATGATAATGCAATAAACGAACTTATAAAAATAAATTTAGAGCTTCAAGGCTATGAAGTTGTGCAAGCATTCAACGGCGTTGAGGGTTTTGCTCTTGCAAAACAAGAAGAACCTTCTTTGATTATTCTGGATGTTATGATGCCGGAAGTTGATGGTTTTACGGTTGCTCAACGAATTCGACAATGCTCCGAGATTGCAGAAACTCCAATCATTATGCTTACGGCATTATCTGAACTCAATGATAAAGTTAACGGATTTAATATAGGGGTTGATGATTATTTAACAAAACCGTTTGAAATAGATGAATTAATTGTACGTGTACGTGCTTTATTAAAACGCACAAAACAAATTCCAAAATCATTAGCAGTAAGAGAACTTTTAACTTATAAAGAAGTTACATTACTGCCTGAAACATATAGCGTACAGATTAATGAAAAGGTACAAAAACTTACACCAATAGAATTTGATATATTTAATTTGTTGTTCCAAAATCATGGAAATATGGTATCTGGAGCGCGTTTATTAAAAGAAATTTGGGGATATGAACCTGACGATAACGTTGAAACGATAAGAGTTCATATTCGTCATTTAAGAAGTAAAATCGATAAAATTGCAGACGGCAAAAAATATATTGAAACAATATATGGTGGCGGATATAAATTAAATATTTAGTTTTGTAACAATATCCAATCAAGAGAGGCAATTATTTATCTTTTAAATACTTTATATATATAAGGAGAGTAAAACCGAATATTTCTAAGATTGGAGTTCCAATGACAAAATTTAATCAATGTTTTGCTATTCCACAGGAATTAAAAAATTATTTACTAATAAATAACGACGATAACTATGCAGATGTTAGCCCTTCATCCCATACAGAAGTTCATCGAGATTCTTTTGGTCGAGTAATTTCAGTAAGTTATTATACTGACGATAAAGACTTAATTAAAACGGAATTTTATTCCGGCTCAAGAATTTGTACTATTAATCAGTATAGACAAGGACATTTATATTCTACAGGCGAATATAAAGACGATTTACTTATATCAAAGAGCATTATGAAAAGTGATGGCAGGATTTTATGCCAGTACGAATACGAATATAATCAAAACAACAAAATAAACAGAATTCATAAAAAAACTAAAAATAAGGATATTTTGGTTGGTTATAGATATGATTCATTTGGTCGAATTGTAGAACGTAATATTAGTATTAATAATGAAGTGATTACAAAACAAAAATATCAATACGACATTCTTGATAGAGTTGTTGAGTATGAAGATGCTTCACAAAAAATCAAGGTTGATAAGATTAGCGAAAAAAATGAGTTGATATCTTACACAATAACTGATAAAATGAATAATATCATAAAGGTAGAAAATCATTTTGCAGACTGTGGTTATATTTGCTCTAAAATTACAGTAAATGGTCATAGTTGCTCTGTGAATGATAAGAGTTATGCGGACAATATAATGCTAAAAAGACCTTATACATCTGAAGACGATTTAGATTTAATTATATCAAACTTACTAAGAAATCCTGCAAATACAACTAACAGAATTGAAGACGCTGTTTCAAATAATGCAATGGGATTAATTGATAGAAGTATAGAAATTAGAACTTTGCCGATTTCTTTAAGAAAACGCGCTCTTTATAATACGATTGTTAATGCAAGCTAAGGCTTTGAGGCTTTTAGACCTAAAAACACCTCACCCTAGCCCTCTCCTGTAAGGAGAGGGAATGACCAAGGCTCGTTAATATTAAGAATTTCAACTTAAAATTGAAAATCTTAAGCGTCTCCCCTCGCCTTACAGGAGAGGGCTAGGGTGAGGTGAAATTTTCTACTATCAAACACTGCCGTCAGGCAAAGAGAGGGAGTGAGCAAGACGCGATTTTGAAATTCATTTTACAAATCACAAAATCTATAGTATAATCGTCTTGTGATAGTGTTAGAAGGAGGTTTTTATGAAGGAAGAATTTACAACAAACGCGAGACGTTGGTATGACAAAGACCCTGTTTTATCTTCTGCGATGAAAACCCTAGAAGAATCTGATGATGAAACTCAAATTAAGGTAGCTCTAAACCTTATTAAAATCATTACAGAACATCATCTTTCCAGCACTGAATATGAATCTGTAGAAGACATTGTTTCTGCAACAGAAGATATGATGGATGAGTCTAAGCATGGTCGTTGGTATGACTTGGACGGTACTCTTAGAACAGCTATAAGTTTGCTTCAGAATTGCCCTGCTTCAACCAGAAGTGTTATTGCAAAAGAAATGGCAAAAAACGTGATTGATATCATCAAAAAAGAAGAAGATGTTGATGACGTAGAACTTGACATTCCGGAAGAATAAAAAATATTTAAGTAGCAAATTTATTTTTTAGAGGGTTTTTATATAAACGAAAGGAATTTACACTATGCCAAAAATTAACCCTATTTCTGCTATGCCTATTCGAAAGGTTATTAAACCTTCTATAAAACAAACAAAAAATGTAGCAAATCATACAAACGTAGACCTTAGCTATGAAGAACAAGGTTTCTATAAAGTTGGAAACAAATTTATAAAAACGATTTTCCCTAGATAAACTTCATTGCACTCCGTTTGTAAGCTTATTATAGTTATCCAAATATGTTTGAGCAAGTTTTTGTTTGTTTAGTTGTTTATAAACATAAGCTAAATTATAATGGAATTCCGGCACATCTGATTTAAGCATAATTGCTTTATTCAGATTAGTTTTTGCTTTTTTTAAATCTCCCATTTTCATATATGCACAAGCCATATTGTAAAAAATATAAGAGTTTTCTTTGTTATAAGACGCAGCTTTTTTATAATTGGCAATTGCCATATTGTATTGGTTGTTTTCTGCATAATTATTTGCAAGATTAAAATATGCTTTATAGAACTTATGATTTACCAGAATTGCTTTTTGGTACATAAAATTTGCATTGTCTTTTTCACCTTTATCTTCCAGCACATTGCCTAAAAGTAGCCAATCCTGTGCAGAACGCTCATTTTCTCCAATTTGCAAAATCAAATCCATTGTCTTTTGATAGTTGTTGTCGCTATAAAAAGCTGTGGCTTGCTTCGACAATTCTTCATTCGCGAAACAAACAGATGTTGATAACAATAAAGCTAGTACAATAAATCTTTTCATACCTAAATTATATGAAAAACAGTTAATTTTATCAAATTCAATAATTAAAATACGGCACTAATCACACCTGCATTAAATGAACATGTTATTGAAATATAAAAAAATAATGGTGCAAAAATTTATGCCATTAAGGTATAATTGTTTTTATGAAATACGCATTGGTTTTAGTAAATATAAAAGGACTTGGTGTTAAGACTTTTAGTTATTTGATTCCTGATGAGATGAAAACAATCATCCAAATCGGGCAAGCTGTTCTTGTGCCTTTTGGCAGACAAGGTTTGATTAACGCGTTCATTGTCGGTTTTTCAGATTATCTTCCGGGGGATTTTCGCGCAAAAAAAATAAATAAAATCATTGACCCAACTCCTCTTTTTTCTTTAAAATACTTAAAACTTTTAGAATGGGTGGCGAATTATTATTGTACTGATTTCGTAACTGTTTTAAATGCAGCACTTCCAATGAAATTAATAGAAAAAAACGCAAAAATAGAGCTTTCTGTTGCTTTTATTAACGATGAAGCTGAAGGACTTACAAAAAGACAAAAAGAAATTCTTGTATTATTAAAAGAGCGCGGTAAATGTTCTTTAATAGAATTTGAAGAAATTGCCAAAACTACGCGCACAACGATGAAAAAACTTGCGGAACTCGGTTGCATAAAAATTGAGCAAGAATATATTTACAGAAATCCGCTTGCAATTTTCAAAAACGTAGAAACAGAACCGCTTTACGAACTTTCTGGTGAACAAGTTACTGCCTACGAAGGCATAAAAGCTAAAATGAAATCACCAAACCCGATTTTATTACATGGCGTTACCGCTTCCGGCAAAACCGAAGTTTATTTTAAGCTAATCAAAGATGTAATTGATTCCGGTAGAAATGTTTTATTTTTAGCTCCTGAAATAGCCTTGGCGTCTCAACTTACAAAGCGACTTGCGCGCAAATTCGGAATTCGAGATGTTGCGATTTGGCATAGTAGCATTTCGGAAGGTGAAAAATATGACGTTTGGCAAAGGCTTTATAAAAACGATATTAAAATTCTTGCGGGTGCTCGTTCAGCGGTTTTTGCACCTCTACAAAATATCGGTCTGATTATTATTGACGAAGAACACGAAAGTGCTTATAAACAAACAAATCCGGCACCAAGGTATGATGCAAGAATTGTAGCCAGACGACTTGCACAATTCCACCAAGCGCCACTACTTCTAGGTTCTGCGACTCCAGATATTTCGACTTATTATTACGCGACGAACAATAATAATTTGTTTGAAATGCGAAAACGTTTCAACAATTCACCACTTGCGAAACCACAAGTTATTAATATGCAAGAATATGGTAAAGCGTCTTATCGCGGTATTATATCTAAACCATTGCAAACAGAAATAACAGAAACTCTTGAGCGTAACCAACAAGTTATTTTGTTAATGAACAGACGCGGATATTCGACTTATACTCAATGTAAAGCTTGCGGAACGGTTATAGAGTGTCCGGATTGTTCTATTCCAATGATTTGGCACACTAGCGTAAAGAAACTGAAATGCCATTATTGCAATAGAGAAATGAGTTTTCCTGATTATTGTCCGCAATGCGGTAGCGATGCGTTGTCTACCTCCGGCGTCGGAACACAGAAAATCGAAACTTTGATTAAAGAGCTTTATCCTTACGCGCGAGTTGAAAGAATTGACAGCGACATTTTAACAAGAAAAAATGCACATATAGAGCTTTTAAATAAATTTCAAAACGGCGAAATAGATATTTTAGTCGGAACGCAAATGATTGCAAAAGGTCTTGATAATCCAAACGTTACGTTAGTGGGAGTATTGAGCGCAGATTCAGGATTTAATATTCCGGACTTTAGAGCTTCCGAACGTGGGTTTCAATTACTCACACAGGTTGCAGGACGCGCCGGAAGAGGAGAATTTAAGGGTAAAGTTTTATTCCAAACATATAATCCTGATTATTATGCATTTCAAACGGCTAAAGCACAAGATTATGAAAAATTTTTCGAAACTGAAATCAAAGCAAGACAAGAATTTGACTATCCACCGTTTAGCCAGATTATTCGATTAATTTTATCTTCTCAGAACAATTTTAGGGCTGAAAAATCAGCAATGGAAATTGCACTAAGATTAACGACAATGACTGAAAAGTTTGGTTTTGGCGAATACTTAGAAACATTAGGCCCAACTCCTTGTGTAATCGAGAAATTAAACGGTTACTACAGATTTCAAATTTTGATTAAAAACAAATTATCCCAAAAAGGACACGATTTTGTGTCAAAATTCTTGAGCAAAATTACACTTCCTAAAGATATAAAACTTGCAATTGACGTTGATCCGCTTGATATTTTGTAGATAAAATTATCAAAAACTAAACTTCAACTTTTTCACCGGTAAAGTCTTTTTGAAAACTTACATCATGCTTAATTTTAGTAAGTGTATTGGTTTTTAGATTTTTCATCTTTATAAATTCTGCCATTTTATTATAATCAAATGCATTTTCCCAACGTGCAATAACAACCGTCGCAACACAATTTCCTATCAAGTTAACAGTTGTTCTTCCCATATCTAAAATTTGGTCAATACCTAGAAGAACAGCAACGCCTACAATTGGGATATTAAAACTCGTCAATGTTCCTGCAAGAACAATAATTGATGCTCTTGGAACACCTGCAACACCTTTGCTTGTAAGCATAAGTGCAAACATAACAACCAATTGCTGTTCAATTGTCATATTAATTCCAACTAATTGAGTTGAGAATAAAACCGCCATTGCTAAATACAACGTAGAACCATCAAGATTAAAAGTGTAGCCTGTTGGCATTACAAAACCGACAATTGATTTTGGGACGCCGAATTTTTCCATAATAGACATTGCTTTTGGCAAAGCCGCTTCTGAACTAGCCGTTGTAAATGATAATAAAGCCGGCTCTTGAATTGCTTTCACCAAACCTCTTACCGAAATTTTTACAATTTTGCAGGCAATTACAAGAACTAATGCAACAAAAACTATTAGTGCTACATATAAAGACAAAATTATCTTTCCATAATTTAGTAATATCGTAATCCCATTTGAACCCACTGTATATGCAATTGCTCCAAATATACCCACCGGAGCGAAGAACATTACATATTCAGTAAACTTAAACATTACAGATGCAACTGAATTTAAAATATCAATTACCGGTTGAGCTTTTTTACCCGCAGCACAAACAGCCAAGGCAAAGAATATACAGAAAACTACAATTTGTAAAAGATTGCCTTCTGCCATTGCTTGGAAAATACTTGTAGGACAAAGACTTAACAGCAATTCCCCAAAAGAGTTGTGCTGTGTTGTAGAAGCCATTTGAACAATACGATTCAAGCCTGTTTGCGCTGTTGCAATATGTTCCATTCCTACACCAGGTTTAAATAGGTTTGCAAATCCCAGACCGATAAATAAAGCTAATATTGTTACAACTTCGAAATATGCAATCGTTTTGATTCCCAAACGACCAAGACTTTTTACATCACCATGCCCTGCAATACCAACAACAAGTGTTGCAAAAAGCAAAGGGGCAATAATCATTTTTATCATTCTTAGGAAAATTTCTGCTAATACATGAAGTTTAATTGCAAATGCCGGAAATAACCAGCCAACAAAAACACCTAAAATTAGTGCTACAAAAATCGCTATAGTTAATCGTGATTGCTTCAAAATCTTTTCCTTTATATCTTTTACGCGTTACGAAATTCCAATTCGCTCCTTAATACTCAATTATACACAAAAAAGATTTTATGTAAAAATAATGCTAATCTGGTTTAAAACCGGTAATAAAATTATAAAAATTTTTGAACTAAAATTATTGAAATAGATATTTCTTTAAACTAAAATATTGATATGCTAAGACGATTTTTTATTATAGCTTTATTGTTTTTAAATCTTGCGCCGGCCTTTGCGGAAGAAGCGCGAATCAAGGAAACATACAAGCTACAAGGACAGGTTGAATACGATGACAATCCTGTGGAAACGATTTATCTTGACGAAAATGTTGACAAACCAAAGGTAAATATCCCACAACGTTCACTTACGCTTCCAGTCGGTGTCTTAAATATTACAACAAACACTAACACGCCCAGGAGTGCCCTTGCAAGGGCGTCAGTAAGCAGAAATAATTTGAAAGACATTCTTCCTCTCAGCGGAACATTGTCTGATCAAATCGGAAAAGGGGTTACTTATGGTTCGCTTTGGGGTGAAGAAATCTCTTTTTCTCAAATCGAATCTACTACCGGTGTTTTTCTAAGATACGATTCTCCTAAGTATTTTTCTTTAGATACAAAATTTAGGCAATCATCTTCTCAAGACGTCGGTACGCAATATGGTACGGTTCGTATAACTCCGGAATGGCACATAACTGATAAATTGACGTTAAAAAATTCGTTTACTAATTATGTAAGCAGACCAAAAAATAAAAACGAAATAACCTTAGTTTACACACCTGCATTAAAAAAATACGCAGAATCATTGAAATTTGAATTGGGCGTTGCTCAATCATATTATTCTAACGGAAGACAAAGCTCTGCAATTAATTTTTCAACAGGTTTTAAGTTGTAATTAACAGTAAAATTTTATATAATTGATTTATGATACGATACAAGCAAGCAGAAAGAAGACCCAAAAAGGTCGTAAATAAGACTAAAAAAGAATCAGGAAGAGTTACTGTCGAAAACAGACCCCGTTCAAATTCGACCGTAAACGGATTTTACTATTCTTTTTTAACTGTTGTTTTGTTGCTTTGTTTGATTCAAATTACGATTAGCGCAATTCTGAATATTTCGAAAATCGTTTCTTATAAGGCAAAAATCGTTCAAATTACTAAAACTCGTGATTCTGCGTTGGCTTTAAATGAACAATTGAAAGACAATATCAAAAACTTCTCAAATGTTACAGGTTTGGAAGCCATTGCGAGAAATAATCTTAAAATGTCAGGTGAAGACGAAGTTTTAGTAATTATTAATACTCCAAAAGAAGAAGAGAAAGAAGAAAAGCCGAAAATTATCGGATTAAGAAAACATGATTAAAAATTTGTTGCAAGAAGGCTTTGCCTTAAAAAGCAAAGGACATTACAAACACGCAATTGAAGTTTTTTATAAAGCATTAGAGCTTGACAATACAAGCACAGAGCTTTTGCTGGAACTTGCGGATTTATATCTCAAACTAGGAAATGAAGAAAAAGCATTGAGCTACATTGATACCGTTTTGGAGAAAAATCCTGCACATATCGAGGCTTTGAAGTTTTTAAAAAATATTTTTATCAGCAAAAACGCTTGGCAAGAAGCCGAACAAACTGCAAAAAATATCTACTGCGTTTCACATTCTAGCATTGATCTGGCTGAAATTTTTAAACTTTTGATTAAACAAAATAAATTTGACGAGATTTTTGAGTATAACGCAGATACGAACGATTTTGTTGTTGTTATGGAAATCGCAAGAGCTTATTATTACAAAAAAGAATTTCAAAAAGCGCTTGATATTTTGTTGCCGTTTAAAGATGAGAATCAAAACAATGAAGATTTTTTGCTTCTTTTAGGGCAAATATATTATGCACTTAATCAAAAAGATAAATGTTTTGATTTTATTAATAAATTTAAGGATTTAACAGCTGAGAAGTTGAATTTTATTGGACTTGTTGAAACTTATAGAGAAAATTTTCAGACAGCGATTGCGTCATTTCTTGGTGCAATAAAAAAGGAACGCTCAAATTCTGATTATTATTTTAATTTGGCAAATGCTTATTATAAAAAAGGTGATTTGGATTTCGCGAAAAAGTATTATAATACGGCAATTTCTATAGCGCCTGAGAATCAAACATATCATTTTGCGCTTGCGAATTTGTATTATTCTGAAAAACATTATAAAAAAGCGCTTGAAGAGTTGGTTGGAGATTTTTTTGAAGCAAGATTTTTGAAATCGGTAATTCTTTATGAAACAGGATATTTGGCGCTTGCAAGAAAGGAACTTAGAGATTTACAAACTGAGTATCCTGAACGTGAAATGGTTGCAGAATATTTGAATCGTATTAATTCAGAATTGGGGCTTAACTAAAAAATTCAGTTTGCTTGAACTTATTCCAAAAATAATTTAGCCTATCTTTGTCATGGAGATACCAGAAGCCGATTAAGACTTCAAACGCCGTCGCAGGACGATATTCGTGTTGAATAGAACGTCTTGCAACAGGAATTGATAAGTTGCGCCCACGTCTTGCAAGCTCTTGTTCTTCTTCTGTAAGGTCTGGCATGATGTATTCGAGCATGTCCTTTTGAAAAGATGCTTTTACTCGGTCAGTTGTGATTTTATGAAGAAGCTTGCTGTTTGAGGTTTGTAGAATTGTATAATCTCTAACAAAGACTTCCCAAACTGCATCGCCGATGTGTGCGTAATTTCTGAGTGGCATGATTTCTTTTTGCATAGATATATATTAGCACAATTATGCCGATTTAATACTCCAAATGCATGAATTTAAAAAAATATAAAAAAAGGTCTTTACAAAAAAAATTTATTTGTTACTATAGAGAAGTAAACTAAATATGGTTTTAGAAATAATCCTCAGTAGCTCAATGGCGGAGCAACCGGCTGTTAACCGGTAGGTTGTTGGTTCGAGTCCAACCTGGGGAGTTTTTTCTATTATTAGGGCAAGAATTAGCTTCAAGCCCTTTTTTAATGCCTGTTTCAGAAGTTCGATTGTTATCTATATAACTAGACTGTAGATTATCAGAGAGATTGAGAAAAGTACCCCCGGAAGTTTGAGAGAATTCTCAAACTTTTTAAGTTTTGAGGGAAGAATTTCAAAATTCCCTGATACAAATTCCAAAACGCCTTGATAATTCACTCTCAAAGTTACTGATACTATTTTGTATAGTATAGTAACAAGTCATCCAACTCTCTTGTAGATAAACATTGATTAAAATTATTGTAGATATATCTTTGCAATTTTAGCATTCTATTACAAAAAATCATATAATCATAATCAATATTCTTGGTATTTTCTATTTTTTTATTACTCTTATGTACATATTTAGATAAATTTTGACGTGCCCTACTGTCATAAATAAAAAATACATTTGGACAATGAAAATGTAGATATTTAGAGGCTAATGAACGTTTATTTAATTTAGTTTCGTCATAAAAGAATTTTGTTAAGGAATAATGTAATTCTAAAGCAGTGTCTGAGTTTGTTTCATTAAAAAATTCACAATTATTTAAATATTGAATTGTTTTATCAATATACCGAAATTTTTTTATTAACCTTTTGGCTACTTGCGTATAAAAATAGGGATTATAACCATCCGCATTTTTACGTCGTTCTAAAGCAGCGGCATAACTTCTTCCTATTAACCAAATTTTACTTGCTATAGTATCTTCATCTATGTGTTCAATATTTTCTTTACACATATTATATAGAACTTTATTACCCAAGTCACATCCTGCTGAATGTTTATTATTTTCGAAATATTTTAGAACTCTATCATTTGTATATTCTTTATTAACTGAAAACTTTTCTAAATGTATATACTGCATTTATTACCTATATTAACAACACTAATTTATTACAATAGTATTATATTACAAATATTTAATCTATTCTTATTTGCTTGCAACTAATTAATTATAAGCTTATAACTCTTTTCGCAAATGTATTTTTTTGATATAAGTAAAAAAGTAGGAGTAGCATATGAAGTTTAGTAAATTTTATACGGAAAATAAATATAGTTCTTGGAAAGAAATAGAAGATGGAATCAGGAGTAAAGCTGAGGAAAAAGAACGTGGAGACTTATTTGAAGAATTTGTTTATGCATATTTTTCTATAAAGAAAGATTTTTACCAAATAGAAGAAGTGTATATGTCTGAAGATATTCCAAATGAAATAAAAGAATCGATAAAACTTGAAGATACTGATTATGGGGTTGATGGTGTATATGTAAGAACAGATAATCAAATAGTGGCATATCAAGTTAAATTCCGTTCTGATAGAGACAATCAACCATCATATAGAGAACTTTCCACATTTTGGGCAGAATCAGAACATGCTGATTATAGATGTATTATAGCCAATACATACAGTTTACCAGAACAATCAGACAAGAAAAAAGACCAGTTTTCTATTTTAGTTGATACTCTTGATTCATTAGATGATAATTTCTTTAATGTTTTTAACATTTTCACACATGAAAATAGACTACCGAGCCATAATATCAAAAAACCATATGAATACCAAAAAGATATAATAAAAAATATTACAAAGAAATTTGATACCTACAAGAGAGGTAAATTTATTGCTGCTTGCGGTACTGGTAAAACTTTAACTGCATTATGGATAAAAGAACAACTTAATCCCGAACCAAATACCACGTTGTTTATTGCTCCTAGTTTATCACTCGTTAAACAAACTATTGAGGCTTGGACAGATAATAGAAGTAAAACTTTCTCATATATTGCAGTTTGTAGTGACGAATCAGTGATCGGCGATAAAGAAGATTACATTATTAAGAGTGCATCTCAGTTTAATTTCCCAGTTACAACAGATTCAGAAGAAATTAAAAAGTTTTTATCTTCAACTGGTAATAAAGTAATATTTAGCACATATCAATCTCTAGATGCTATTGCTAATGCATTAATTGAACTCCCGGAGTTTTCTTTTGATTTGGCATTTTTTGATGAAGCACATAGAACCGCAGGAGCTAAAAACTCGGAACTTTTCACATACGGATTAGATGACTCATTTATTTCTATTAAAAAACGTTTATTTATGACCGCAACTGAAAAAATGGTTAGCAAAAGAGTAAAAAATGCAGCAAAAGCTTTTGAATATCGGGTATTTTCTATGGATGATGAAGAAGTATATGGACCAACATTTGATGACTCTTTATCATTTGCAAATGCAATAGGCAAAGGTATAATATCTGATTATCAGATTGTTGTGGCTTGTGTTACGGAAGAAGAATTAGCAAATCTTTTAAAGCAAAATAAATATGTAAGTGTTGGGGATTCGACTCAAACTATTAATAATGTATATAAACAGTTGATATATGCGAAATGTTTAAAAGATTTAAATATACATAAAACAATATCTTATCATTCATCAATCAAAGAAGCTCAAAACTTTATAAATAAGGATAATGGATTAAAATCATATATTTCGGAATTGTGCCCTAATATAGACATAAATTGTTTATATTTAGACCACGTAAACGGAAAACAAAGAGCAGGGATCCGAAGAAAAATCTTTCATTATTTTGATGAGTTTGAATATGGTTTAATGACAAACGTAAATTGCTTAACAGAAGGTGTTGATATCCCGGCTATAGACTCGGTATACTTTGCGGATCCAAAGCATTCTGAAATAGATATTATTCAAGCCGTAGGAAGAGCTTTACGTAAGAATTCAAGAACAGATAATGAAAAGATTGCATACGTTATTGTTCCTATAATTTTAAATAATGACGGAACACAAGCGGAAATTACTGAGTGTTTTGAACCGTTATTTGATGTTGTTCAAGCAATAAGAGATCAAGATAAGCGTTTAGCGACAATAATTGATGATATAAATTACCAAGCTGCAAAAACAGGAAGGGTAAATAAAGGTAGTGATATAAGTAGTAGAGTAGTTGTGTTGCCTACCAAGGTTAACATTGAAAATTTATCTGAAAATTTATATTTACAAATTGCCCAGGTAAATAAAGATCCTGTTACAGGGGTTTCAACAACTGAATATGTCCATGTTGCAGGTGACAGAAAATTAGATATGGAAAGAAATTTTAAATCTCTTGTTGACTATGCTGTTGATTCGTATAAAAAAGACGTAGATGCTACTCTCGAAAGATTTTCTATTGTAGGTAAAAGTATATTGAATAGAAACGACGTGAAGGTTGGTCAAAGCCATAACAATGTATCTCATACATTACGAGGTGGTTTTATTCAAAAAAATTCAGATAAGTTATATAAAATTTCTGCTATTGGGAAAAAGTATTTGAATAGAGAAAATAATTTTATAGAAATTTTAAAGTATCAATTATTGAAGTATTCATTTTTTAATAAAACTAATGCTACTTTATTATTTCCGTATAGAGCGTTGTTTAATACATTTTTTTGTATCGATAAATTATCAAGATTAGAATTTTTATATTCATTATTTTCTGCTCAATCTACAGATACTAATATGGTAGAAGAGATGATAAAAAGAATAAATTATTTGCAAGATACTTATTATAATATTGAAGCTTTAAATAATGAAAACAAAGAAAAAGTTCTTTATATGTTAAATGATAAGTATGAGTTAAATTATTCAATGGGTGATGTATGGTCAAGGCCAAGGATTACAACCGCAGGCAATCAATTTCTTTATTTTAAAAATCATTTAACAACTGTTTATAGCGATATTTTTTACGCAGACGGTAATACAATTATCAAAAAAGCAAATTCAGATGATAAAATAAAAGATTTAATAGAAAAAACTCAAGTAGTAGAACAAATAAGTTCTGCGGATGAATTTATTGAGTATTATTTTAATCAGTTATATTAAATTTTTTCTAAAACAACAATACTTTCACGTAAAGCTGTTTTGAGGTATGGGAAACGCTGAATTTGTTGTCCTGATGTTTTAGCATTGCGACAAACATCTATTTCAACTACTTTCAATCCACATTTCTCGGCAATATACCCAAATAGCAAATCTGTGGGAACTATTTTACCTAAATATGAACTTTGGTCAACAACAATATAACATCTTTTAGATTTAGGTAATGATAGAGCACATTCCTGTATAATTTCATGCATGTCAGAAAAATAACCTTTAATCATTGCCGGAACTTTTCTTGTTCTAGAATCCTTTTTGCCTGTTAATGTTTCTTTTTCTGGAATCGCTTTTTTAATTTCATCTGCAAGCATATTTATATATGGATCATCATTTTTAATTGTGCAACTATTGTTTTTTACAAAGGATCTTACTGCATCATGCCTGTATTCATTAATCTTTGTTATGTTATCTGCAAAATCACAAAATACTAATTCTAATTTATATGATTCAAAATAATCAAAAGAATTTGCATAGGGTGGTGAAAATATAATTAGACCTAATTGTTTATTTTCTCTTTTATTTTTATCTAATATATGTGTGTATAAATAAGCAGAGTTGTCTGCAATAGAATCTGTACATACATTATCGGGAATACAATATCTTTTTATATCGTTAAGCATATCTTCTAATTTTGCTTTGAAATATGTTATAGGATCTTTCACTTTTGTAATTTGAGTTTTTAAACCATTACCATCTCGCTTTCGATTGGAACAATCCTCTATTATACACAAGAATGCACCTAAGAAAAATGTTCTCACCTTGTAATCATTTATTGAATCAATAAAAGTTTTTATTTTTAATAATTTGTTAAAACTCTCTTCGTTAAAATATTTTGCAATATCACTGTATTTGTCTATGCAAGATAATACTTTTGGGACGACAAATTTTTTGATTTTATTTTCAATTTTATTTACATCTTCTTCATTAAAATGCGTATTTTTAAGTTTAGTTATAAATGCTGATAATGGATTTACATCTATCCCTATTGAGCTATAACCTAATAAAGATGCAACAACCATTGTCGTCCCACTACCGCAAAATGGATCTAAAATATAATATTCATCAGAAGAAATGTTTGACTCAGTAATTATTCGTTTTACTAACTCCGCAGAATATCCTTCTCTATATTTAAACCAACGATGATATGGTATATCTAAATTCTCTCCAAAATTTACTAAATTATGGAACTCGCTTATCTTATCATTAATTTGGTATTTTTCTTCTAATGATAGAATAAATTTCTCTAATTCTCTGTTTTTATATACTGAATTTTTTGTTATTGCAGATGCTGTACAAGTCATTTTTTATACCAATATCCATCCTTATATATCAAAGTTTGCTTTAGGTAAGTATCTACAAAATCTGATGACATATCATCATAAGATATGTTTGTTTTATCATCAGGATTTTGTATTTGATAACGAATTAAATTGATCATTGTTTGAACAATAGTTGAAAACAAAAATCTATATAATTCAGGTGTGCTATATTTATCGTTATTTTTATATAAATTTACAATACATTCATCTATTGAAGAATATAAATCATGCTTGATTATTTTTTGACAATAATCATTATAATTGCACTTTTTAAATGAATATATAAAATCTCCATGAATATTACCTGAAAATTTTAAATGAGAAGTATTTTTATATGATTGAATAAAATCTTGAAAAATTATTCCACCTTCAGGCAAATAAAATCCAGCTTTTACTAGTGCAGATAATATAGCAAGCCATATCCTAATATCTTTGTTGTTAAAGGTAAAAACTAGATATGCATCATCTTTTAAGACTCGATTACATTCTTTAAATACTCTATATAATGCATTTTCATAATCTTTAATATCTTTAGAACCATCAAAATTTTGCTTTCTGTTTACAACTGCTTCTCCTTCTTTATATATATAGGAGTTTAAGCCAGCATACATTTTATACCAAATGTTCCAAATTGATGACAGTTCACTATATTGTACATTGCTTCCGTATGGAGGATCAGTTATTACAACGTCGATAGATTTATCTGGAATAGGTAAAGAGCTAGAATCTTGGTTTAGTATCATATAATTTGAATTTAATAATTCTTTGAAATTGCTTGCAGCAAATACCTCATTTGTTATTTGTTCATTTGTATAAGACCAACCTTTTAATGCACTGTTGATACGTTTTCTAAATACATCAAAGACATTTGTTTCAATATATTGATTAGGTAACCAATAGGCATGTTTGTCCATTGATGTTGGTTTCCCGCCTTCCCAGTTAGCAGTAACCCTGGTCATATTATTTGTATATCTTATAGTTGAACTAAAAACAAAATATAAGCAATCTAAATATTCTTTTGAAAAATTTGGTTTGTTTTTTAATTCTAATATTTTATTAAAGATGTATAAGTTAACAAAATAATTTCTTTTAGTAAATAAATCGCTAAAATTGTATATTCCTTTAACATTCAAACAATCTTCTATTTGTCTGTCCCAATTTTTTGGTATTTTAGTATCGGGATTAACATTAAATGTATCTATATTATACTTTTCAATTTTATTTATTATAAATTCTTTTTGATTATCATTATAATTGTATATGGTCTCGTCACCAATTAACTTATAAGATAAAGGTACACTACTTAATGGTGTTCCTTCTGTTCTTTTTATTCCGAGCTTATGACCTTTGCAATTTGCATTTGAACATTTAAATTTACCAGGGGTAAGCTTATTATCGTTACTTAGTATTATTGTTTCTCCACAAACTGGGCATTTTATTGTATATGCCCATTCAGTCCATTCAATAAGATTATTTTCTGGTGTTTTATAAATATCATTCAAATCGTTTTCAACAGAATCAATAAAATTAAACAAAAATGATTTCAATTCATTGGTATCTATTTTCAAAATTTGCATTTGTGTAATAAAAGTTGCCAATGGATTTATATCACAACCTATAACTTTTCTATCAGATGCTAATGACTCAAATATTGTAACTCCACCACCGCAAAAACAGTCTAAAACTACTTCTCCAGGATTAGAGTAGTATTGAATAAGGTGTCGAAAAACATTGTGAGGTCTTCTTGCAAAATATTTGTGCATTTGATAAACAGGTGTGTGCCTCTCTGCCTTTACAACATCGCTGATAGGTAATAATTTATCTTTTTTCTCTAAAACCATACTTTCCATATTTTCATATTAGTATAAAAATACTTGAAAGACCAATTATTAAGAGTATTCGTTACGTTTTGTGTCCTATGAAAAGCTTGACTATTAGTTAATTTTAAGTGATTTATACAGCAGACTTAAGGAGGTCGTATGGAAAAAGTCGGATTAAATATTACTCCAAAAGAATTTAAGCAATTGAGCAAGTGGTCGGACAATATTTATAACACAGCGGTTGTTATTGATTATTTTGTTACCAATCAACCGGAAATAGAGGAATGCTACAATCTCGCGCCGGTAGTTAAACATTTGCGAAATGATGCAGATGTGCTAAATGCATTCTTTATAGACCACGAAAAAGAAGTTAAAGATTTAAATGCCGTTTAAAAGGTGTTTAATCGGTGTTCAAATCGTGTTCGCAAACTTCCTCGTGAGTTATGCCGAGAATTCGTTCTTCAATTTCTCGTATAATATCCGGCGTTAAGCCTTTCGACTTTTCCTCTTTAGGCTTTTGTTTTTCGCCAATTACCTCGTCCTCATAAGATTTAATCGGTCCAATCAGTTTCAGCATTTTAGTAACGGCGTAATATCTTGCAGGCTCTACTTTACCGTTATTCTCCATATCCCTCTCGATAGAATTTATCAAACTTCGGGTAAAATCGTATAAATCCGAATGTAACGTTGTTTTAGTGCGAAGATATTCTGCTCTTTTGGTTTCCCAATCATCAGATTTTTTCCATCGGCGGAGTGTTCTTTCGTTCAAATGAAGTTGTCTTGCGATATCTTCTAATGACATAAATTTTTCAGAATAAAGTTTAAAGGCATCTTGTACCAATGTTTGTTTTTTCATAATTAACCTCGGGGTAAAAAATTTTGGCGTACACACAGGATAACTCTGTTTCGCAGAAACATCAAGTCCCAAATGTGTCTGAATGATACGTTTTCTGGATTTTAAGTTGATGTTTGCTCCTGAAAGAGCGATGAATGGTGTAGTTTGAAAGGAGCATACTATGATTGAAATCGGTAAAAAATACAAATTAAAGAAATTGAAAAATTGGTTTGAAAAAGATAGCGAAGAATTTACTGTTGTTTGCTTTGGCGAACACAATGTTGTCGGCTGCGTTGCACCAGATGGCGAAAGATATGTATTTGATAAAGATTTTTTTGATTGATCCTGATAAGCCGGACGAGATATACGCGAATATTAAAATAACGGAAGGATAAACTATGATTGAAAAAGATTATAAATTATATGGAACAAAAATTTTAAACTTAAAAACACAAGAAATTGGGCTGCTAATTTGCTTATGGGAAAACAGGTTTGCTGATAAAACTGTGGATTTTGCAACTTGTGTTGACAAAACCGGCAAACGATACAACATTGAAATTGATAATATAAGAGGGTTTGAAGATGATTTTGAAAAATAAATTAACGAAAGAAACACTGGATATTCCGTATTCTGAATTCAGAAAAAAGTTTGCAAAAGAAATTCAAGATGCGTTTGAAAGTTATCGCAAAACACAATTAAATAAACACTCTTGGAACTTCAAAGACGATAACTCTTTGGAGTTTAATTTTTATTTTGAACTACATTGGAACTTTAATCACTTTGGGAATTCTAATTGGTATATCGAGAGAATGTAATATTTAATGAACCACCTGTGTTTATGGTATGCTTAATACATGAGTAAAGATACTGTATCTACATTTTTATCCAGTGGCGAAGGTTTTTCATATGAGGATCATGTTGGAGCCTTCTATTTGTTTTCGTTATTAACAGATAGTCAAATATACGGAAGACAGAATTATAAAATAACAAAAGTTTCTTTTCAACAGCAAAATCAAGGTAATCCATTAGATGATTTTGTAATTGAGGGAAATAATGGTATTCAACAAACAAAACTATCTTTACAAGCCAAACACAATATAACCTTTGGTGACAATGAAAAATTTAAAAAAGTAATTATAAATAGTATCGCCTTATTTCAAGATAGTAAATTTAATATTGATATTGATAAATTAGGTATTATTGTTGGCGTATGCAATAGAAATATTGATCAATATTATAGAAGAGTTTTTGAAATTGCAAGACATACCTGTTGCAGTACAGATTTTGAGAATACGATAAATAAAGAGTCAGGGACTATTTCTAATTTTTATAAATTAATAAACAATATACTCTTATCAGAAGGTATTGAAAGCAATGACAAGCGTTGGGAATTCTTTAAATCTTTTGTAATACTATATTTTCAGCATGGGGAAGAATCCAGCTTAAGTTATATAACATTAAATCAAATTGGATCTCTTGTTGAAGATGTTAAAGATAGAAATTCTATTTATAGCACCTTGTTGAAAATAACACAAGAAAATAGAAATACTGGTGGTAATGTCGATAAAAATGCTCTTTTAACTCAATTACATGAAAATGGCATTAATATAGATGTAAAATTTGCTAAAACTATAAACGAAGATCTTATTAAAATAAAAAACTTTGGAAATATTACACTTAGGAATATTGGCACTGAAATAAAGGGAATAGAAGCAGATAGAAGTGAGTACATAAATCAAATAGAACAATCCTTCGAGCAAAATAATATCATAATGCTAACTGGAACAGAAGGAACAGGTAAATCTGCACTCTTAAAAAATATTGTAAATAAATACATTAATAATAAAAATTGTATTATCTTTTCAGATAAGAGCTTATCCTTTTTTAATGATGGGGGCTGGCAGGGATTTTCAAATTATTTAAAATTAGAAAATTCAATAGAAGATATTTTATTTTCGCAAATTAGTAATAATCAAGACATATATTTATTTGTCGACGGTATTGATTATATAACATCAATAGAGAAGCAAGAAATTATTAAAGCAATTGTTGCTCAATTACAAAAAATGAAAGAAACTATTTCTTTGAATTTTAAAATCTTAGTAACTGCAAGATTAAATTCAAAGCCAGAATGGTTATTAGAGTTCTTCCAAGACAATGAATACGACATCATAAACGTAGAATTCAAGCCAGAAGAAAACATAGAATTTATTAAAAAGTTAAATATTAATAGAAGCCTTACTGTAAATAGTAAAAGATTTAAACCCATTTTTTCAAATTTATTTATATTAAATATCTTTTCCAATATCGAAAATCCTGAAAATATTTATACAGAATGGGATGTTGTTAAATTATGGTGGAATAAATATATAGAAAACTCAGAAAAGAAGCATGTTTTATTAAATTTTTCAAAAGAAATAGTTGAAAGTCCTGAAAAATGGCAACAAATCGGTAATATAAATATAGCAAATGATTTAATAAAAAATTATATTTTAATTAAAAATGAGTATGAATCTTTTTATACAGCACATGATATATACAGAGATTGGCTTATTACATTAACAATTGATCAATATTATGTAGATGAATACAATAATTTTAAAACATTTTTACAAAGTTTAGATAATGTTTATACAAACTATTTTATCAAGCCCATTGCTATTTTTGCATCAAAACTTATAACAGAAGACAAATATAAAGAATGGGAAGAGTTATATAATTGGGCCAATGAAAATAATTTATTAATGGTTAAACAAGGATTTTTAGAGTCAATCCTTTCTGCAAGTACAAATATTGGAAAGTTATATAAATTTTTAAATAATTTCATAGATAACAGGGATTTGTTAAAATATATATTAAAATACCTTTATTCTTCAAAAATAGAATTAAAAAATGAACACGTATTTATAAATTATTATACATTTAAACCTTTTATTATTTGGTTAGCATGTAATGCTAAAAAGTTAGATATATTTGATGAAATACATCAAATATTTTCATTATGGAGATATTGCTATTTATTGGTTGGAGATTTTTATTTTTCAAAATTGCTGAAGTTTATGACTATTGGTTAAATTGTTCCAGAGATAAATATAAAGATTCCGCAAAACATCATTATGTATGGTATAAAGAGAATGAAATTTTAAGGGAATTAATCTTCTTATCTTTGTATAAGACGGAATACATAGAACATGAATTAAAAGCTAAATATGAACACCATGATCTTGTTGATGTTTTTTTGGTTGGTAAATGTGCGGAAATACTTATCGATAATTATCCTAAGGAATATTCGGATTTTATCTTTAGAAACACCACATATTCATTGGATGATTTAAATGAAAGAAATAAAAATTGGCTGTATCATGTTTCACGTGATGAAAATGCTCCATATATGTTTGAAGAAGATATTTTGGATCAATATTCATCATGTATAAATTATTTATCTGGTCCTTTTTCTTATTTTTTAGAGAAAAACGAAGGTATTGCAATTAATCTAATTCAGAAATTAGCAGACCATGCAATTAATGGTTTAATTTATAATAACTACTTAGATGAAAATGATATAATATCCGTAAAACTATTTGGTGAAAATTATAATTTTTATGGAAATACAAAAGTATATTGCTGGTATAGACCAAGCATATTAATACCTACCATTTTAAATTTAGCATATGTTTCATTAGAAAATTATGCTAGAAACAAAATAATATCAGGAATGTCTATTGATGAATTATTAAAAAAAACAATAAGTAATCAATATAAAAATGTTGTATCAATACTAGGAATAGTAATTAGTGTGATTTTAGAATTCAATGATCAAATAAGTGAAAATATAATTACAATTGCAACAATTCCTAAAATATGGACTTTCGATATAGCTAGATATTCTGCAGATAGACAAAAAGACTATTATGCAAATTTTAATATGCGAATAACAAAAGAAGAAAAAAATGCTTTCGAAGAAAATGAAAATCGTAAAAGTAGAAAACTTAATGTAAGAAATAATTATATTTTTAAATTATTGTATGATGATAAATACAGAGATAGCATATTAAATATATCAGATTCTTGGAATTTTAAAGAAGACGAGATTATTTCTATATATAAGTTACAGCTAAAATATGCGGATTGCGTAATTAGAGGCGATAAGGATGGTGCTGAAAATTGCCAAAAAGAGTTTAAAAAACTTAAGGCTGATGATTCAAATAATATTAAGAATGAAATGAACATCCAGTATATTTCTTTCGGGCTTATTAAAAATGAAAATATAAAAACTTTATCAGAAGATAAATTAAAAAATATTTTTAATTATATAGAAAACACTATTGATGCTGTACTACAAGATTCCATGTTATTATCCTCTCTATTAACATTTTTATTAAAATTGTTTATATACAAATTCAGATTTATTAATAAAATTGATAAATATAATTTTTGTTGTTCATTAATATATAAAATAATTAATCAAGATAAATTAAATTGGGATAAAATTTACATAAGCAGTATAGTTAATAGTATAATCGGTCTTTTATCTGTTAAGCTTTGTAATGAATTTAGCCATCGTGATAAAAATGATATAAGATTACTCCTTGAATTAATATCTATGTCAATATTAAGAAGTTTTGGACATTCTAATACTTTTTCAACTCAGGTATTATTTGATACATTAAATCAAATACCAATAAGAGGTAAATATTATAATTTATATGTAAATCTAATTAATTTTGTGTTAGAGGCATCTATTTTAAAACGCAATCTTTATTATTTGTCAAATTCTGATAAGGATAAATATATAAATAAAAATTTAAATTCTCTTATAAAGAAATATTCAAAACTCAAATATAGAAATTTAAACAAGATACATAAAATAAAACTTGATAATACTGTTTCAGAAGAAATATTACCTTGCATTAATTTTTTATCAAGACATTTTAAATATTTTAGCAAAGCTGACAAAAATTTCACAAAAATATATGAACAAAATATTGAAAAAATATTATTGTGGAATATAACTTTATCTAAAAATGGCTATGAAGAAAGAAGGCATAGTCAAGAATATAAAGATTGGTATACCAATTTGTACAATCCCATTTTTAATATAATGAACCAATATCAACCATCAACTTACGAAAAATTTATAAATATACTTGTTGAAAATAAAAAATATATTCCCTATTTACTTGAGGAATTTCTTTTTAATTTTTTTAAGACAGAAATTATAAATAATGAAAAATATATAAATATTTTAAAGTCTATATTTAATAAAATTTTAGAAAGTGAAAAAGTTGAAACTTCAACGGCAAAAAATTACATACAATTAATAGTTTTATGTTCATATGGACATAAAATGGTTGAATGTGACTGGAATTATTTTTCAGAGTTTAAAGATATTATTAATAAGTGGGTTGCAATATATGGTGAAACTTGGCACTATTACATTACTTTTTTGTATTTTATAAAAAATTACCATAACTGTTATTCAATAGAGCAAATATTAATTTGGTGGGAATCAAATATAAATAATGGTGAAATTAAATATAATAGATTATTTGAAGACTATGGGGAAGATACGTTAATAATTTTAAAAATGTTTTATAGTGAGCATAAAGATGAAATACAAAAACCAGATTTGAAACGCATAATTATTGATATTTTAAACAAACTTACAATTTGCAATATATCTGGTGCTAGTGAATTTAGACAATCCATTATGTGAAAAATTATATGAATAAAATCGAAATTAAAGAATTAGAAGAAAAAGAACAAGTTAAAAAGTTTTTCAAAACCAAAGTTGGTCAGGAATGGTATGAAAGACTTGGTATTGTTGATTATGTAAAATCAGAAGCTCCGGATTTTAAAATTAAGACTATAAATGGCACCACTATCGCATTAGAAATAACTAAATTTATAGCAGAAAATAAAAATCTTAAATTTTCCCAAGCATTAACCAGAATAGGTAATAAAATTTGCCGAGAAGCTGAAAAGGAATATAATCTTTACATACATATACTTATTGATAAATATGATGACAGAAAATTTAGTATCCATAGGAAAGATCTTTTGGATTATGCATATAACCCTGGTTTTTCAGAATTGCCTGATGCTAAAATTTTTAAACAAAAATTGCAAGATATTTTAAGAAATAATATAGAGAAATTGAGAAAAGGTTTGCTTGTTCAGGAATGGATTCAGGTTGATAATGAACATTTTAAAATATCAATGGACCCTATTGCATGTCCTTGGACTGGGAAATATGATTGCCATGTCAATAATACTGGCATGGTCAAGCAAAATCCCATTGATGAATTACAAATCTGTATTGATAAAAAGAATAATAAAATCCAATCTTATAGCAAGGATTGTACTAAATGTTATTTGTTAATAATTGTGCCCAATGCATACAATGCTAATTATTGTTCTTTTGAGAATTCACTTTTCGAGCATAAATTTAATTCTAAGTTTGAAAAGATATTTTTATGCGAGGAGAATGGTAAATACGCATATGCTTTAAATTAAACTTTATATATGTATCATCTCATAAATTAAATTCAGCTGGTCTTCAAAGTTGGGGTTGAGTTCTTTCCATAAAAATACGGCGAGGTGGTGGTCGAGGTATTTCCGCATGCTTGCCATAAACTTTTTGCGGTAAAGAATATTGTATAATCTGCGTGCTTCTTTGACTTCATCTGGTTGCTGGCGTCGTTGCGGCAACTTTGATTTTAGTGGTTTATGCGTAATAAAAACCTTATCGTTATAACAATACAAGCATATTGAAACATCGTTCATAAAAATCCTGACCTGCGGGATTTGAGGATCAGTATCAAAATATTCAACCAACTCCTGATATTGTTTGTCAAAGATTTTTGCCCTTATATATTGATAAAAAGTCTCGGTTGTTGTGTTTCCCATATTTGCAATTTTTGCGGTCTGAGAAGCAGAAATTCCAAAGCAAAAACATTTATAAATAATCTCGATTTGTTCGGTTGTCGCAAGATTGTAAACCTTCGGTATACGATTAAGATTCCTGCGAACATTGGGTTCTTCGCTTTTGTTATCCGGCATGAAATATTTTGGGAATATCCCCATCATACCTTCTGTTTGGTACTTTTTACGTTTTGAATGAAACGTAGAATATGAAACCTTTAGTTTTGGATTCTTTAACGGAATTATTTCCAAAAAGCTCCGCAATTCTCTGCAATTCATACCTTCTGTGAGTTTAAAAAGTTTTAGGTATCTATATATAAACTCTTTACCTCTGTCTGAAGCCACAATATACAAACGTTCTTCCTCTTTATTATGAAAAAGTTTTTTGATTTCCTTATCCATCGCACGTCGTTCGAAATCCTCTAAAAAATCGTAGAGTTTGAGAGACGAGCGTTTGATTAAATATTTCCCCTCTAATTCAGGCTCCTTATTTGGTTTAACGACATAATTCCCTTTAAGGCAGTTTCTTTTAACAGTTTCTTCCTGAATATTTAAAAGCCGAGCAACCTCTGCTATCGTAAGCCAAATATCTGAATCGCTGCTTTGGCTTGTGGTGACTGGTTTATTCACACGTTTTTTGGAATTTGTATACAGATATTCTGTATTTGATATCTTTTTAATTTGATTCAAAGTTTCTAAATCATTAAGTGCTTTTTGAATTGTTTTTTCATTTTCTTCAAGCATTGGAAGAATGTCAGACAGAGTAAATTTATTAAGCCCCTTTGCTATTTTAAGAATTTTCATTTGTAAGTTCAATTTCTTCTGCGTCAGCATCGTCATATTTTAGCACCTCCTTCAATGTTATTTCGTCAATTTCTTTTATTCCGTTTGATTTTGCAACCTGTTCCGCTTTACTGATAGTTTTTACCAATTGCCTGAATCGATTTGTGCGAGTGTATAAAAGTTTTTTGGCGCAATCCGTAAACGGAATTTCTGATAATTGGTCGATTATTGAAGATATATCTTGTTTAGAAAATGGCTCAAATTTTATAATCTCCAATAATCTGTCATATAAATGTTTGTGCCGTTGGAGTCTTTTATTTGCTGTTCCCATCCCAACTAAAACAATCGGGACATTTGTTTTATCGTGAATGTCCCTTAAAGTTTCAACCGCCCGAGAATCAATCGTCAAATAGTCCGTTTCATCTACAATAATGGTTCTTGGGGTTTTGATTAATTGTGCGACTACCTGATTGAAGATATCCGAGAACTTGTTATATGGGATTTCGCCTAATTCTTCAACCATCTCCTCTAATAGCCATCTCGCAGACATAAGATTGGCACTCCTGATTAATATGGCATCATTTTGTGCTGCCCACCAAGTGATTGCATAAGTCTTGCCAAGTCCCGGTTCGCCATAAACAAGTCCCATTCCTGGGACTCCGTCTTCTCTTTCACGCAACCGGTTCATCATCGAGATTAGTTGTTTTACATTCTTGGTTTTTACGAAAACCTTTTTCATTACTGCTCCTTTCCCTAAAAATTAGGAATAAATTTCTTTGTATTCGTCTGATTTTATGTAGTTTGTTAGCCAAGTCCTGTCCTCTTGGCAGATACAGCCATTCTGCATATGCCATTCGTAGCGTTCATAAGAAGATTTAAATATCGGTCTTGCAACGATTGAGGTTTTAACTTTTGGCTCAAAATCCTGTTTCGGCTTTGGTTCATGTTGAACGGTTATTTCTTTAATCGGCTCAGGCTCTGGCAGGCGGATATTTTGCATCAGCTCTTTTTCAAGATAATCCATATCTTCAAGATTAAAGTGCTCGCGAACTGCCTTTATTGTTTTTCTGCGAAGCTTTTGCTGCTTTTCAATTTTTTGCTTGTAATCCTCAATATCTTTAATATCGCCCATTTGATAAGCAAGCGGATGAGTCTCTGTTATGCGGTTTGCCTTACATATATATTCGCCTTTCATTGAGTAAACTTTGATATAAGAAAGGTCGAACAGACTGTACTTTATGACGGTTTTCTCTTTGATACCATAAAGTGCCTCGTCAAAATAATCCGCTTTCAAAAACCTTATTCCGTTTCTGTCAATTGATTTTATTTCTTGTGCCATCATTAAATCATCCAACGAATTTTCATCAATATTTTGTTTTTCGATTTCATTTAAAACTTCTTGAATTGTTTTATCTTTAGCATTAGGACAGGGCTGAGAATGCTTAAATTCAAGCCATTTTTCTATCATTTTGAGTGCCTGTTCTATTGTCGGGGTAAAACTGTATTTCTCATGGATATTTTTATGTAACTTTTCATTCCGCATCAAATATGCCGGCTTATTTTCAATGCTTGTCCCGATATAGCTTGGAATCAGCTTCTCAAAACTTTCCTGAAAATCCAAAAAGAAACGCTCGATGACTTTTGCTCGAGCGTTGTATGGAGTGGCATAAACAGGTTTTATTCCGAGTTTGTTATAAACACCTGTAAATCCGAGTTCTTCAAACTTTTTATCACCATTGAAGAATTTGCTTTTAAAGGCTCTACCGTTATCCTGGTAAACATATTCAGGAATATGGCCATTTTTAAAATGGCATTTCTTAAGGCCGACGCGATATTTTGCGTACATTCTTCAAGCATAATATCGTACCCGACAAGCCCTCCTGATTTCCAATCTAAAAAGCCAAGCAGAGTCGCTCGGCAGGGTTTGCCTGTAAATGGATTTATTACTTGGAAGTTGAGCGTATGCCCGTCGGCCACAAGCACTTGCCCAGGTTTTAAAAGTGCTGCGTTTCTAACAATAAACGGACTGACTTTATCCTTTAATGCGTTTTCGCCGTCACGTGCAAGCGTCCATTTATCGAAGTTGTTATCCCTGAACCATTCCGCATACCTGCGGAATGTAATGTCTTTTGGCAAAATCTCCTGCCCACGTTTTTTTAAAATATGCTTAGTTAAAGAAATTGCTTTACCTATTGAAAACGCACTAGGCGAAAGCAAAATCTGTATAAATATTTTTATCTGTTCTTCATTTAACGTTGTGCGATACTCTTTTCGGGTTGAATATTTATACTGCCCGACAAGTGCTGTCCAATCTTTGTTATAATCTAATAACGCTCGCCAGCGATAAAGCGAGCCGATTGAGACTTTACCTAAAATCCTAAAAATCTCTTCCTGAAACATCCCTGTATTATATAATTGCAAGAATTCTTTATCGGGTACGTTGCCACCCGTTTTAAATTTATCCCTTTTATAATCTTTCCTAAAATCAAGCCAAGCATAAATTAAGTCATACTTTGCAAGTGCAATTTTTCTTTGGTTTTCTGAAATTAGTTTTTCTTGTTTGATGTTGAGATTTGATAGTTCAATAACCTCATTTTCGCAAGTCTTATAATCATCATAATATTCCTGAAAATACTTAAGCTGAAGTTCTTCTTCAAGCGTTGATAATTTAATTTTGTATGTTTTACCGCCTCGGATATTTTCGACTTTGTATTCATATTTGTTTTGGTTCAATGCCAGCCGAACAGCTCGGCGGGTAATGTTTCTCAATTTTGCAAGCGTCTCAACATCAATCCAAATATCGTTATTATTAATGTCTGCAATACCGTATCCTTATTTATTATTGAAGCTACTGTATGTTAGACTACTTTCTCTTAAATTGGAAGTGTTTGAGGGGGAAATGTGTCAGAGTGTGTCGTAATTTTGTTTGATAATATATGTCCAATTCTGACGGCTTTAAATTTTATAATTGTTAGTATTATAAATCGTGAGAAAAATAAATTTATTTTTAATGTAATATTATAGGCAAAGGAGTGTTTGTATGACTATTTATAGATTAAAATTATTTACTTCAGAATCCGGTCATGAGAAGGAAGATAGAAATTATTGTATTGATAATAATATTATGGCTATAGGTTGGCCTATAGACGGAATAACAGATATCAATACTTATCGAGAGAAAGCGAAAAATCATAAAGATTATTCTGATAATAAAAAGTTAAATGGAGGTTTGAAAGTTTCTTTAAACGCTATTGAAAATATCAGAAATGGGGATTTAGTTTGGACACAAATTGATGGTCTTGATTATAGATTAGGACAAGTAGTGGGTGATTGTGAAGTTATCGATGGTATTGGACCATCAAGAAAATGTATATGGAAAGAAATTAAGTTTGATTATATCCCAGGTGATATTATAAGCAGATTTGTTGGACGAGGATATGTTCTTTGCAAAGTTCATTGTTCTGATGAGCTTGAAGAGTATTGCCGCCAACTTTATGAAAATAAGGAAAAAGATATTCATATTAATAGTATTAAAAACTTATTACACTATGATGATTTAGAGGATTTAGCAGGGTTATATCTACAAGAAGAAAAAAAATATTATATTATTCCATCTACAAATAAACAGGGTGCAAAGCTCATAGAATATGAGATGAGAGACAAATATGGCAATAAAGCTTGTATTCAATGTAAAATCGGGAATAGTAGCGTTGAAGTTGCTAAAATATGTAACAAATTTGCTGATTATAAGATTTTTATATGCGTATTAGATGAAAGACAAAAAAATAATTATACAGATAAAAAAAGAAATATTGAAGAAATTACTTTTGATGAATTATTTAAGTGGGCTCGAAAACACAAAAAAATATTACCGCAAAGAATTCAAAACTATTTATCACTATTAAGCGATTGATTATTTGAAACTTGTTATAATTAAATAATAGACTTTGGAGAATATATGTTAAAAGAAATCAACTTACAAGAAAAGAACCAGGATGTATATAATCTTCTAAAAGATACAGAGATTTACAGTTATGAGGTTAAAGATAATAAAATTTGTTCTAAAAATATAAAAGGTGTAATTAATGTATGCGGTTATGGGATATATGATGTAAAAAATCCAAGATGTTTAGATAACCGATATTACTTGGAATTAGATATTTTAAATAATGAGAACTGTAAACATGATGGAACCATCATAACTTTAATGATGAATCCTTCTTGGACATTCCCTTTTGGTGCTCACAATTCAGGAATTGATAGAACAGTTAAAAATGTTATAAAAATAGCAAAAGTCGCTAAAATTCCAAAGTCTGAATTGAAGTTTTCTAAAGTTATAGTATTAAATACGATGCCAATTATCACAAGTGAACCAGAACAAGCAATGGAAAACAATAGCCAACAAAATATCAACGTTAAATTTGTAAAAAATTTCTTAGAAAAATCTAATAAAATGAATACAGTATTTTTAGCGGCCTGGGGCTCAAATAATGATATTAACAAATATAATGAATTTATTGATGAGATAAATTCATTTTTTAAAGATAAAATATATGTTTATGATATAAATGATTCTCAACCTTATCCATGCCATCCAAGTGGACAAGGAGTAAATTCTAAGAAACTAAAAAAATTTTTATTAGAAAGTCAAACTTTAAAACCGGTGAAAATAAATAAAGATTTAACAGTTGAAGAGATATAATTTTTGTCAAATTTTATTTATTGTCTATGGTTATTATCAATTGTTTAAAATTTACGGGGAAATGTGTTGTTTTATGCCTGATTATAACTGAATTTTAAGCAGAAAATTTTATAAAACTGCTTTTGAACACCTTTTAAACGCAATTTAAACACAGTTTGAATTCATAATTTTGCAAAAACCTGTAAATTTCTCTCAATTCTGCTTCCGTCTTTGAGGGGTAAAATTTATCCGATATTTTTTACACATACTTTTAGAAAAGTCATATATAAGTTTTGGAATTTATTTCGATAAAATCCTTATAAAATAAACTCAGGGAAGCAACTTCCCACTTTAAAAATCACTTCCGACTTAGGGGTAAATATAATAGAATTATGCGAAATAATTAAAATTCTAAAACGCACAATTTGTGGCGGTCTTCCGAGTTTAGTATAAATTTCAAAGGGCATATTTTATAAAATGTCCGCTTTTTGCACTCGGCTGTAATTCAAATATAATAGGGGAAACTCGGTGGTTTTATAAAAATTTTATGGAAAGATACCGGACATTTTAGTCCTAATAACCGGACATTTCGGACTTTTCAAACCCACGACTCTCAGACTTGGGGATGTGGATGAAACTCAAACACAAAGCCAAACACAGCGATTAAACATTACAAAAACAGATTTCAAAAGTGTCCGAAAAACTATATAGACACTTAAATTTGAAATGTCTGACACGCAAAATAATAAATTTTAAATTTAACCCCTTTTAGGGGGAATTTTTATTATCTTGAATGTCTAGGATTTATTAAATTGCATGTCTAATTATTAAATTTTTTGTTCTACATTCTTTTTAATAAATGTTTATAGTTTAACATCTTTTGCATAACGTATTTAAAAGAATGTAGGGTGGGAGCCGCTACTGGCTTTTCCCACCCTACCGGCTTAAGTTAAAAATTTTTATCAAAGGAAATGTTTTATAATAGTTAATATCAACAATTTTTTCAAGCAACTCATGTTCAAAAGTTCCAATGTCATCCAACAGGAGAGGGGCAAGGTGGTGTTGGGTTTAAACCTAAACTGTACAATGATTATTATGACCTTAAATTATTAAATTTTGTTTGTTTTACAATAAATTTATGAATAGTGTTTTAGAATAAAGTCAAGTAACAAAGGGAGAATAAGTTATGACAGAAAAAGACAAAAATCAAATTTTAAGATTAATAAACGAGTACAAAAAACTTAGTAACGAAATCGAGGAAAGTTATAGACAGCGTTTATCAATAATTAAAGATTTGCATGTTCAAATATTAAGCATATTAGGACTTAAAGAGTGGGATGAGAAAAAAATTTTAGAAAAAGTTAATACTATTACAAATGATAAAAAGATAAAAATTCATGAGTTATGGATGGCAGCAGATACTTTAAGTAGAAACCTATTAAAAGAAGCATTGGATAGCCATGACTCTAGTGTAAATTTGGAAAATGCTTTTGTTGATTCATTTTCTAAGCAAAAATTCAATAATTTATCTGACGAAGATGAAACAATAATTCAAGATATACATAAAAAGATATTGGAGTCACAAAAACGACAATTAGACAATTACCCAATTTTTGAACAAATAAAGGAAGAATATATAGACAAAAAAGAAGATGACAAGTAAAAACCAAGACCATATATTATTGTTATGCATACAAGTGGGCAAAAAAATTATTAGTAAATGCTACTAGTATTTGTAATAAGTCTATAGATTGGATTTTAATCTAATACCATGTTTTTGTTATTTTCAATAAGTGAAAATTTTTAAGATTATTTATATTCACAATTTTTTCATACAATTCTTCTGCAAAAAGTTCCAATGTCGTCCAGCCTGGTGAGTTTTTTCTATTATTAGGGCAAGAATTAGTTTCAAGCCCTTTTTTAATGCCTGTTTCTCTAACTGAAAAGATTAAATCTTCAAACAAGCTCAATTTTTCAATGTGTCTTTATGGAGAACCCGGTGTAGTAAAACAATCAGTTTGACAGAGATGGTTAGTTTGATAATTTTTGGCAAAGTTCGCTCGTTGTAGGGCTTTGGGCGGTCGGAAGCAGGTTGATTTAAAAAATATCAAACTAATCTTTCTTGCACTTTATCTGCATTTTAACTGCTCGTACTTTCACTTTATTTTCAATACTTTTCGGCAGTTTGATAGTTTACGGTTAGTTTGATATTTTACAGCGATGTGAAAATAAAAAAATCATTTTTCATTATCAATAAAAAACGTATTTAATAAGTCTGCGTTATCTCTTAAATTTTTTATTACTGGTGCGAGATTGTAATATTCTTCTATTTCAGGTTGGTTGCTAACAAAATAATCAACAATGACGGCTATATTGTAAACATTTTCTGCCCATTTACTAATTTGCTTAAATTCTTTTTCTGTAATATTGTAGTCTGTTTCTTCCATAATCCCCTCCGTCTATCACGAAACACAATAAATGAAAGAAGTCAGAAAAGCGAAAAAGCAGGAAAAGTTTTACATACAGACACATAAATATGAATAAGATTTATTATCAAGTATTGAATAAAATGTAATAATCAAATAACTTTGTATTTTTATAGTAAAATTTAACTATGAAAAGATTGTATGATGTTCTAAAAACATGTAAAAAAGAGGAAGAAGTAAAGTCAGAGTTTGCGAAATTTTTTAAATTTAAAATTAATGCTGATGGCTTAATAGACCATTATACAAAAAGCATTCTGCACGAATTTAAATTAGATAAAAATTTCAAGAATATAAAAAACATTTCAGCGGTTATTGCTCAAACAATGTATTATGCTAGGTATTTAAAATATGGTAGAACTGCAAATCCATTACCACCATTTATTTTTGTTATAGATAGAAATGAAGCATTCTTTTTTGAAACCGCAAAATATAAAAAGTTCTATACCTCGACAAGTGACAAATACGATTGGGATAGAGCCGCGAGTTGCCCTTGCCCAAAATTAATAACAGACATTGAAAAATTTGATATCACAAAAAATATTCATGTTTATAGTTTGCAAAACGAAACAGAAGAAGAATTATTTATAAAGTATTATAATACTTTCTCGGCACAACAAACAACTTTGGCTTTTTCAGATAAGAAATCCATAAATGAAGATAATTTCTTTGATGTTTATAAATATTGGTCGCACTTATTTGGCAAGTATGTTGAAAATGGTAGAAAAGCTTCTGAATATTTTTTATCTGATATAGAAATTGGAAAAAGTAATAAATTTAATAATAATCAAATTGCTTTTGATTTAGGCGATGGCAATGCTAAATTAAAAACTTTACCGATGAAAGACTATGATTATTTTTGGTCAATATATGATAAAGTTGAAAGCAAAGATATTTTTGCGATAAGACAAAAAGTTGATAGAATTTCTAATGATTATGAAAGACGTTTTACAGGAGAATTTTATACACCTGTTGAATATGCTGAAAAAGGTTTAAAATATTTAGAAAAAGTCATCGGCAAAAATTGGTGGGAAAGTGGAGAATATCGTTTTTGGGATATGGCAGCAGGAACAGGGAATTTAGAATTTAAATTACCTGAATCTGCACTAAAGTATTGTTATATTTCGACTCTTTTAGAAGATGATGCAAATTATTGTAAAAGAATATTTCCTTCTGCAACATGCTTTCAATATGATTATTTGAACGATGATATTGGTTTTCTTGGCGAAAATTTAAATTTAGAATTTATGCAACCTAAAATGCCCCAAAAATTAATAGATGATTTAAAAAATCCAAATCTAAAATGGATTATATTTATCAATCCACCTTTTGCAACAAGCAATAAAACAGGCAAAGAAACGGGTAAAATTTCAAAAGATAATGTTTCTATGACTAAAATCAGAACATTAATGAGTAAGGACAATTTAGGAGAATCGAGCAGAGAATTATTTACACAATTTTTATATAGAATAAGCAAAGAATTTAAAAATAAAAATGCTCATTTATGCTTATTCTCAAAAATAAAATATATAAACGCTAAAAATGACAACAAAATACGAGAAACATTTTTTCAATATGAATTTAAAAAAGGTTTTGTTTTTTCTTCTAAACATTTTCATGGTGCAAAAGGCAATTTCCCTGTAGGATTTTTAATATGGAATTTGGCAAAAAATAAAACTATAAATTCGCAAACGGTAACATTAGATGTTTTCAATAGTAATTTAGAAAAATATGGAACAAAGACCATTTTTCAAGAAAAAGATTCAAAGCCAATAACAGAATGGATTGACAGGTATAAGAATGAAACAATAATGCCCCCGTTCAAAAGTGCTATCTCTTTTGCCGGAGATAACAAAGATGTAAGAGATAGGGTTACAAACGACTTTTTGTGTTCGTTGGCAAGCAAAGGTAATGATATACAAAATCAAAATAGTGTTTTCATTTTGTCTACACCATATGTAAGCGCAGGTGCTTTTTCTGTAACACCAAATAATTTTGAAAAATCAATGATATTACACACTGTCAGAAGATTGCCTTTTGCAAACTGGACAAACGATAGGGATTTATTTTATAGCCCAAATACCGATAATCTTTCAGAGGAATTTATTTTAGATTGTATTGTTTGGAGTGCGTTTGCTAATTCAAATAATACAGTGTCCCTAAAAGATGTTAAGTATAAAAACAAAATTTATCAAATTAAAAACAATTTATATCCATACTTACTCAAAGAAGTAAAAACTTGGGAATGCCCTATGTCCGATATAAGTTTACAAATTGCATCAGCTAATGAAGATAGGTTTTTAGCTGCTTATTTAGGAAATAAAACTTTATCGCAAGACGCAACAATTGTTTTAAATGATGGGAAACAATTATATAAGTATTTTTATAAGGAAATATGCAATACAAGATGGTTAGACTATAAAATTCAAAATTGGGACGTCGGCTTATGGCAAATAAAACAAGCACTTAAACAAGCAAATATAGGTGCAGAAGAAATTGAAAACCTAAAAGTGGCGCATAAAAAACTGTCAGATAAATTATTGCCACAACTATATAGTTATGGATTTTTACAAGAAGATGTTATTGAATTTGAGTGTGTATAAATTATGCTTGAAAAAGATATACAAACATATTTAGTCGATTATATAAACGAAAATAGAACATTTTTAGATTTAATTACAAACTCTGATGATTTTCGAGACTACAATGCGGAAACCGATGGGAATTTTGATATTGATAAAATATTAAAAAATAAAAATTTAAAAAAATATTCTGACGTATTGGATGAATTAATTGATTTAGAAATAATTCTTGCTGACAAAAATGTTTCTTCTGAAAGCAAAGAAATATTACGACCTGACATTGTTTTATTTAATCCTGATGGGAATTATACTTTTGTTGTTGTGGAGTTAAAAAGAAATGACCAAACTGAGAGACAAGCTATAACTGAACTTTTAGCTTATCAACAAGAAATCAAAAATGCTTGTCCCTTTATATCAGACAAAGACATAAATTTTGTTTTAATATCTAAAGACTGGTCTCCATTGCTAAGACATTCTGTTGAAAATATAAATTCTTGGACTAGTAAAAGTATTTTACCTTTAAAGTTAAATATTGTAGATAATTCTGAAATTGTGTTAGAAGTTATTGAAACAGATGCATGGACTGATACTAATATAGGGAAATTTCCACGAAATGCATTATCATGCTTTACAATATGTTTATATGAAAAAAATTATGGTCCAAGAGAAAAAATTGATAATAATCTGAAAGAGAATGCCTTATTTGCCGTAAATATGATATCTGAAATATTAGACAAAAGTGATTTTCATGGTTTTGTATTCTTGTGGGATTCTAACGATGATGGTATATGCATGTGCAAATGGCAAATTACAGTAGTTCTTTTCAATGGAATTGAACTTTTAAATTATCTAAATTTTGAAAAACCTGTTATTGACAGTATAGGAATTGAAGAACTCACATTAGAAAATGGGGAATTAACACCAGAACTGTCTCTTTCAAAAGATGACTATAATCAATATATAAATAAAAATAATCAGTCAAAATTAATTCAATATTTTATGGAAAATAGATTTGATTATTGTAATATAACACCGCATAATGCAACAAAGTTAATTCACAAAGCAATAGATTATTTATCAAATTTTTTCAATCCAATGTTTGAAGGTTTTATTGAATGGGACAATTTTCGGCATTATTTTACTAACTTATATGATGAAAACTACTATAAATCAAATTTTTTATTAATGCCACTTAGCCAACCATATGCATATCCTACGTTTTGTAAGTGTTTTGGTATTTTAGGAGATTTTGTAAGAGACAACTATAAGTTTTTTATAGAAGAAAAATCCATAAGATATGATTTTATAACAAATCCACACATAATAATTAACTATATCGAAAATATTACGCAAGCACATATACGTATAGACACGTTAGAAGAAAATAAGTATTAATTACCATTTTCTCTTAGATGTTTTTTGTATATCTTTGTTAATTAAGCAAGAAATAACTATTTTAACATCTTTTCGTAATAATTATGCAAATTTTGGACGAAAAATCAATAGTTTTCAGCTCTCTAATTTTTCAAGAATTAGCCTCTAATATAGTGAGTGTTTGACAAACTGCCATTTGCATAATTATTATTAAAAGATATTAAGAAGATGTTCAGGGACTTGAAATGTGATTAAAACAGAGTTAATGTGTTAATGTAAAAAATATTTTTTGAAAGTTGCAAATTTCAAAAAATCATAATCGAGAGTTTTGGGTTCGTTTTCCGTCGTCCCCTAAATCAAACAATAATTACATTGGTTCGTTTCCAGCCTGCGGTACTTTGTCAAACTTACTGTTTATATTAATCAAACTGCATGTCGTGATACAACCATCATAAGAAAAGTTCGAACACACAATTTTCACAATCTTTCTTTTTTGTTCGGCATTACCCTTAAGAAAGGCATTATGACAGTCTTTGCAGAAATGAAGTAAATGCCTTGTATTTTTAATTCATTAGCCAATAAAATTTTTCTTTGTATCCATTAAAAATAAACACTTTCCGTTACTAGATTTTTCCCACAATTGACCTATCATGTCTTTAATAATATAACCTATCATCTTTTATTTTTTTGAAATTCGTTGTATCATAATCACATGAAAATTGCGTTTTTACCAATAGACAATCGTCCGGTTTGTTACAATTTAGCAAGCGATATTGCAGACATTGATAGAGATATTGAGCTATTCTTGCCTCCTAGAGAGTTTTTAGGTGATTTAACCAAAGTTGCCGATATTGAAGGCTTACTAAAATGGTTAGAAAACTTACCGCAAGTCGATAGCATGATTTTATCATTAGACACGCTTGTTTACGGAGGTTTAATACCTTCAAGACGTTCAAAAGATACATTTGAAGAACTTTGCACAAGACTTGATAGGATAAAACATTTATTGAAAAATAAAAAAGTTTACGCTTTTTCAAGCATAATGCGAATTTCTAACAACAATTATAACGAAGAAGAAAAAGAATATTGGGCAGAATATGGTAAAAAGATTTTTGAATTTTCTTTTTCCGGTGGAAAAAATAAATGTAATATTCCGAATGAAATAATTACAGATTATTTAGCAACAAGAAAACGAAATTTTGAAATAAACAAGATTTATCTTGCTTGGCAAAAAGAAGGCTTGTTTGATACATTAATTTTTTCAAAAGATGATTGTGCAGAAAAAGGTTTTAACGTTGATGAAGCTCGTGAATTAGAAAGATTAGGCGGTAAAACTAAAACCGGAGCTGATGAAATTCCTTTAACGTTATTAGCTCGTTCTATAAAAAAAGATATCAAAATTTATCCGCAGTTTCTTGAACCTGATTATAAAAATTGTATTTCCAATTACGAAGATGTCTCTATTGAAAAATCTGTTTTGGGGCAATTAGAATTAGGAGGATTTAAAGTTAGTTCTAAAGAAGACGCCGACATAATTTTAATTGTGAATAACTTTATAGAAAAACAGGGCGAATTAGTTATGGGTTGGGATACAAAATCTTTTGATGGAGATTTTGTTCCTCCGAATAAACCTTATGCGGTAGCGGATGTAAGATTTGCAAACGGTGGAGATAACGCGTTTGTTACTCAGCTTTTAAATAAATTGAATTTAACAAATTTTTATGGTTATGCCGGTTGGAATACAAGTGCCAATACTTTAGGCAGTTTGTTGTGTGCTGTTAAGGTAAAATGGCAAGCTAAAAAATATGATGAAAAAGCGTTTAAGAAATTGCAAACAATTAGATTTTTGGATGACTGGGCGTATCAAGCTAATGTTCGTGGAAGTATTAAAATTCCTTGTAATATAGAAAAACAAATGTTTCCTTTTTATAAAAACATAGCCATTTCTTTAAAAGAAGAAATGACTAATGTTTGTTATTCTTATCCTTGGAACAGAAAGTTTGAAGTCGAAGTTAGAATCTCAAACGAGCTTCTTCTTGCTTAAGTCTTCTTAAAACTTTCATCATAAATACAATTTCTTCATCAGTTAATTTTTTGCTTTCAAAAGAAAAATTATTCAAGAAATTACGTAAAACAACGTTAATAGTTGTATATAATCTAGCTTCTATTAATTCTTTAGAATCATTTTTATCATTACTCAAAACAGCTCTTGATGCTTGTTGAGGAGTTGTTGCTTTTACCAAAATACCTTTAAATATTTTTCTGGCATTTTTATCGTTCTTTATTTCAGCTCTTAGGTAAGATATAAATTGATTTATGACTGTTTCAGTACTAAATGCTGAATCCATCCGTGCTTCTTCATTTTCATCAAAATGGCTTACCCATTCAGTCATAGCGTTTGCAATTTTTTGCGCTTCAGATATAGATATAGGTTTATGCAACCTAGCATAAATTTCATTCATTTTTTTTGCTTCTTCATCAGTACACACTATTCCTTCTACTTTTTTCCTAAATTGTTTTGTTTTGCCAAAGAACATTCCATCATATGCTTCTAGTGGCTTCAAATAGTTTGTTGCTAACAATTCGCCAGTTGACATATTTGCACAGAACGATTCTTGTGCATATTTTTGATAAAAATCAGCTCTTATGTCATTCAATAATTGCTGTGTTTTATCTAAAGAATAAATAGAATCATCATCAATTTTATCTCTGTGTTTTAAAACTGCTATACTAAGTTTCAATTTATCATCAGTTAATGGATGTTTAATTGTATGTCTATAAATCAATTCTCTAAATTGACTAGGAAGTCCATCATTTGCCGTAAATATATATTCCTTTAATGCTTCGTCCAAATTACCCACTATTTTTATATCATTATTATCTGTGCCTTTTAATGTGTACACACTAGCACCATTATATCCTTTAGCAATAGATTCTATGGATTCTTTTGCATTCACATGTTCAACTTCTGCAGGATTAATTTCTTCTTTTATTTCACCATATCTACTTAAAAAATGTTTTTCCCATTCTTCTTGTTGTCTATCGTGTTCTTGATATCTGGCAGTTCTATTTGGCACAATTGTTTGAGTATAATCCAATAATCGTTTAAATTCTTCTGATACAAAATCGATAGGTTTTTGATTTTCGCTTTTTTTAGTTATTGCTTCATATTCGTTATTAATACCAATATTTCCACCGGCGCCATAAGCTTCCTCGAACAATTCTATTGTATCAGTAATTGCAGTCGAATAATGTTCCAAAAGTTCCGGATTTGCTTTCCAGAATCTTGAGAACATAAATTCACCATTAGTATTTTTTGCTTTATCAGCTTCTGCAAACGCTTTTTCTTCTTCAGAAAGATGAATTTTGTCTGCTGCTACCGTCATAATCGGGCTCAAATATTTCACAATAAATGAAGCTTCCGGATCATTTTTTGTAAATCTTTTTCTAACGGCTTTTTCAATTGCGCCTTTATCCGCTTTACCTGCTTTAATATCTTCTTTTAAATCTTTTTTTCTATAAGTTTTTAAATTAAATTTTCTTTTTACGGAAGCTTTTTCGGTTTCATTTTTTGAGTTTGGAACAAATCTTGATGTAGTTGAATGTCCAGTATTAGTTTTACTTACTTCTTTAGAAGTTTTTGGAAGATTTGCAATAAAAAATTCTCTATATTCATCTCTTGTTGCAATAAAAGAATTCCAAAAATCTTGTTTAGGATATCTGATTCCGTAAGCAGATGTTGTACCGTAGTTAATAGGTTGTGTAATTACACCTCTATAAGCTTTATTCAAATCTTTTTCATAAAAATCTTTGTTAATTTCACGAATTGTTTTACCTTCCATATAAATTTTCTTTAAAAGGTAAACTCCTAAATCATCTGAATTATCGTTAAATAATGGAGCTTTTTCGATTTCACGAGCCAATCTTATATCAGACAAAATTCCTGTTCTGCCCTTCAAACTTGCTTCATGAAGATTTGCAAACAATTCTTCATCAGGATAAAGTTCTTTTACATCTTCAACATTATCTGCCATCGGAATAAATTTAAAAACTTCACCCATAACTTGTTCAGGTGGAATATGTTTTCTGTTTTCATAATCTACAGCCAAATATTTTTTCATTTCGTTTGGCATATATTTAACGTTGTATTCTTGAGCGTAAAAGTTTTCAGGCGTTCTGCCACGAAAATTAACGTTAAAATCTTGATAAGAATTCATTATAGGGGTTGTATAACCTTGACTAATATTCTTATTTTCATCATTCTGAGTCTTTAAATTTCTTGTCATCTCATAATTTGAGATAACACTATTAATCTTTGCTATTCTCACGATACATATTCCTTTATTGTTGTTGGTATATACTTGCTAGTGCACTTTGATGATATAACGAGCATGGGGTTAAGTCAAGTAAATAGAAGTTTTGTAATGAGTTGTAAATTCTTGTTTTGGATAATATTTTTTGTGTTAGAATTTGAATATGAACAGACCAGAATTATTGATGCCGGCAGGCAATGTTGAAAAATTAAAATATGCGATTAAATATGGCGCGGATGCTGTATATTTAGGTGTGGTGGATTTTAGCCTTAGAGCAATGAGAAAAGGTGAATTAATCACTTTAGAAAATCTTAAAACTGCAATTTCGACAGCTCAACAAATGGGTGCAAAAGCTTATTTAACGCTGAATATCTTTGGATTTAATAGTGATATTAAAGCACTTGAAAAAGCAATGGATGTAATCGCAGACTCAAATCCGAACGCTTTGATTATAAGTGATGTCGGAATTATGAGATTAGCAAAAAAATATATGCCAAACACAGATATTCACGTAAGCACACAGGCTAATATTCTTAACTACGAGGCAGTACGTTTCTGGCAAGATATGGGGGCAACTCGTGCAATTTTAGCAAGAGAATTGCCAATAAAAGATGTTGCAGAAATTAAGCAAAAAGTTCCTGAAATGGAGTTGGAATGCTTTATCCATGGTGCACAATGCGTGTCATTTTCGGGTAGATGTTTGTTGAGCGATTATATGACAAACGGCGAAAGAAAAGCGAATTCAGGCAACTGTTCTCAACCTTGCAGATGGAGTTACAAACTCGTTGAAGAGACTCGTCCGGGGCAGTATTATGAAATAGAAGAAAATGAAAAAGGTACGCACATCTTGAGTACAAAAGATTTATGCCTTGTAAAACATTTGAAAGAAATGATAGATGCAGGCATTGACTCTTTCAAGGTAGAAGGTAGAACTAAAAGTTTATATTACGTTTCTGCAGTTGCGAAAGCTTATAGAGAAGCAATTGATACCGTTTTAGCAAATCCAAATGCAGATATGCAACCTTATTACGATGAACTTTTAAAAGTTGGTAACAGAGGCTATACAACAGGATTTTATCTTGGTGAAGGCTACCCGAAAGACGGCTATAGCTACGATATTTCAAAAGGTCTTGCCGGTGCAGATTTCTTGTGTGAATTCTGGGGCAAAGAAGGCGATTATTACAAGATTAAGACAAAAAATAAGTTCAACAAAAACGAAGATATAGAAATAATTTCGCCCAAAGAAAAATTTGTAACGCAAGTTACTGAAATTAAAAATTCAAAAGGCGAAGAATTAGAACTTGCCAATACTAATGATGAATTGTTGGTAAAATTAACAAAGGCGCCTGAAGATGCGACTTTTGCGTTGGCAAGGACTGTTGGAATTAAAAGAGTGTAATGTTAATAACAAAAAAAAGGAGCGTATAACGCTCCTTTTTAGCCGAATAGAAGAGAAAGGAATAATTCCTTTTATTCAGCTAAATAGTAGATTCTACTTTCCTTTAGTCTCCGTTGTTGACTTAGGATTACAAGCAGAACCAGATGTGAAAGTTTTTGCATTTGTAGACCAATCATCATTATAGATTTTCCACAAACAAGCGTCATCATCCCTTGGCACAACATAACCGAGTTCTGTTACTGTAAAATTAAAGTTTTTTTGAACTGATTTAGGTAATCCGTTGGCTTTAGGATCAAAGTTTATATTGAAGATTGGTAAACCGACTTTATCTGAATCAACAACTCCTTTATGAGTTGTATACTCTTTATCTTCTACCATGTTTACTACAATTGTTGTGTTATCTTTTAATATACCTATTAAACCTTCTTGTGTTTTTTTATCGGGAGTTTTTTCTAATTTTGTTGTTTCAATTGTATAGTACGTTGGATAGCTTGTTAGATCCTCAACTCCCAGCATCTTTTTTGCCAAAGTCTCACTCTGTGTACCATCTAAAGATTTAAATAAAAATGATTCATTAATAAAACTCATTGCATCTTCATTGGTTTTAAAAGAGTCATTTTGGACAACATAAGCTCGTGTAGCATCTTCTGTTGTAGAAGCAAATTTTCCCAGCTTTACACCCACTGTATTGTACTGATAACTAGAAATCACACCCGGCATTACTATTGCAGCAATTATTCCGATAATACTTAAAGTAATAAGCACTTCTGCCAGTGTAAAACCTAATTTTAAATTTTTCATTAGCATTCCTCTCTTAACTAAAACTTGTCGTAACATGTTAAATATTAACTTATTTTATAATGTATGTCAACAAGTTTTAAAACCTTTTTTAATGTATCTCGTTTATTTTTTAATGTTTTTATAATGAGTTACATTCTGGAAACTAACTAAAAGAAAGTTTATTCTATTGCTGGAGGTAGGATATGAATTCTTTAAAGTCTAAATTTGGCAAGAGATTGAAAGAATTAAGGCGTAGTGCAAAACTTACGCAAGAACAGCTTGCTGAAATTGTAAACATAGAACCTCCAAACATTTCTAAAATTGAATGTGGAATGCATTTTCCTCAGCCGGATAAAATTGAAAAAATAGCCTCTGCACTTAACGTTGAAGTTAAAGAATTATTTGACTTTGAGCATTTTCAAAAGAAACAGGATTTAATAAAAGTTATAAATATTGCACTTGAAGGATTTGAACTTAAAACAGTAGAATTAGTTTATAAATTTGTTTCAAACATTAAACTTTATAAGTAAAATTTGAGAAAACTTATTTTTAATGTTAAAATTATGGAGCAGAAAATAAGGAGAATTTTATGAAAATTAGAGCAAGTCATATTTTAGTAGATACAAAAGAACAAGCTGAAAACCTTTTGCTTGATATTGAAAATGGTGTAGCGTTTGAAGATTTAGCAAAACAATATTCAAAATGCCCTTCAGGTCGTGATGGCGGTGATTTAAGATGGTTTGGTAAAGGCATGATGGTTAAACCTTTTGAAGATGCAGCTTTTGCTCTTAAGAAAGGTGAAATTTCTCAACCTGTAGAAACTCAGTTCGGCTGGCATTTGATTAAACTTACTGATATTGATGAATAAGGTTTAATTTAGTTTTATTATGTATACACCTCACCCTAGCCCTCTCCTGTAAGGAGAGGGAATGCGCTAAAATGTTCATTATTATATTTATATAAAAACAAGTCTTGGTTATTCCCTCTCCTTATAGGAGAGGGCTAGGGTGAGGTGTATATTTTAAAATAATTAAATAATGAGGCAAACATGGCAAACAAACTCCTAAACGATTTAAATCTGGATTATCTTCTCGTATGCTGTACAAACGAATATCTTGTTGAATATCCTGCGCTTAGTGAAAACGCGAGATACACATTGACAGGATTTTCCGGCTCGACCGGCGATGCTTTAATAACAAAAAATAATATCTATCTTTTTGTCGATGGCAGATATCATACACAAGCCGACAATGAAGTAAAAGACGGTGTTACGGTTGTAAAACTTAAACTGGGGCAAAAACAGGATGATGAAATCAGAAAACTTATTGAACCGCAAAAAACTTTAGGAATTGTCGCCAAAAAAGTTTCTCAAACCCGTTTAGAAACATTTAAAAATTATAAAATCAAATTGCTTGACAAAGATCCTATTAATGACTTTACAGAACCTCATAATAGCGAATTCGTCCAAGCGATACCGCCAAAAGAATTTAAGCCTGAAAAGCCGACTTTTATAACAAACTTAGAAGAAGTTTCTTACCTGACAGGCAAACGCGATTTTTCAAAAGATTGTTCGTCTAAAATTTGGGCAAAGCTTTATATTGATAAAGACCAACAAGTTCTATTAACAGATAATTGCGATAAATTTTTGCAAAATTTTGAAGGTGAATTAGTAGTTGATAAAAGTTCCATTAACGCTTATGATTACGCATTAATCAAAAATCCGATTCATAAAGTCTCTGAAATTAAATTAATGAAATCAGTAAAAACAAAAGAAGAATTAGAAGCTTATAAAAAAGCATTTGAGCGTACAGACAAAGCGGTTATGGCAATAAGAGATTATATAGAATCTAATGATAATCTATCTGAATTTGATATCGCAAAACGATTGCGAGAAGAATTTATAAAATACGGTGCAAAATCTTTGAGTTTTAATTCGATTGTTGCAATTAATCAAAATTCTGCTCTTGCACATTATGCAAAAAACGCAAAAGATGTAATTTTAGAAGACGGTTCATTAGTTTTAATTGATTGTGGTGCGTATTACGAAAGCGGATTGGCTACCGATATTACAAGAGTTTTTGTAAAAGGTAAACCGAACGAGTTACAAAGGGAGGTTTACACGACTGTATTGAAGGCATTTTTGAATGCATTTAAGTATACAAATGAACCCCACACCCGCATTCGTAAAGCTCAGCAAAGCTTCGCTAACGACGGCTCCCTCAAGGGGCGAGGGATACCAACAGGTTTTGAAATAGATACGTTGGCGCATTCTATTTTAGATAACAAAATAGAAGGATTTACTTTCGGTCATGGTCTTGGACATGGAATTGGTATCAATGTTCACGAAGCTCCGCCAAATCTTTCTCAAAACGAGATTGCAAAAACTGAAATTGTTGATGGAATGACTTTCACAATTGAGCCGGGGCTATATAATCCAGAACATTTTGGGGTAAGGTTAGAAAATTCTTGCTACATGGAGTGTGGAAAAATTCATTCTTTTGTTAAAATGGGTTATGAAGGCAAATTAATAAACTATGATTTGCTTAACGAACAAGAAAAAGAATGGTTAAAGGATTTTAAAATCTTATGAAAATAACGAGCGTAAATAACGAATTAGTTAAAGAAACCGCAAAACTTCTACAGAGAAAATACCGCAAAGAAAACTTTTTGCTTGAAGGTATCAAATGCATCGAAGAAGCAATTGAGTATGGTTTAGAAATAGAACATTTATTTGTTTTGGAAGGCTCAGCTGAATTTTCAGATTTTGAAAATCGAATCGAAACAACAGAAGCAGTTTTATCAAAAATTTCTTCAACCGATTCTGCACCAAAAGCCGTTGCTGTAGCCAAAAAGCCTGCAAAAAAATGGTCAGACGAGTATAAAAAAGTCGTTTTGTTAGAAGATATTAAAGATGCAGGAAACCTAGGCACAATATTGCGTACAGCTTGCGCATTTAATATTGACGCGATTGTACTTTATGGTGATACAGTTGACTTGTATAATCCAAAATGCGTTCGCTCATCCGTTGGAAATCTTTGGAAAATTCCTGTTTTTGAAATGAATGATTTAAGCATTTTTAATGATTATGAACGCGTTGCGACTTTGCCAAAATCTGATAATACAGTTTGGCTAAAAGATTATATTCCGCAAGAAAAAGTTTTAGTAATGTTTGGAACGGAATCTTCCGGCTTAAGCCAAAAGCTAAAAGATTTTGCAACAAAAAACGTAACAATAGAAATGTCCGACAAAGTTGAATCTTTAAATCTAAGTATTTCCGCAGGAATAATATTATATAAGATGTGCATTTAAATAAATATTAGCCACGAGTGTTCGTATTTTCAAAAATGGCTCTGCCTTGGCTTAATGCTAATAATTTTATCGAACATTCTCCATTTGCTCTATCCAAAACGCCAATTGAAGAAAGTCTTGCAACAACAAATTCGTTCAACTCGTCCGGCGAAATATACAACGGGCAAGTATCATTACAAACACGATTTTCTGCAAAAGGACAAGTTTTAATATTTTCGTCCATTATACTTCTCCTTCAAATTCTTTAATTGCACATTCCAATTGCTCATCATTAGGAGCTTTACCATGCCAGCCAGCTTGATTTTCCATAAATGAGCAACCTTTACCTTTTGTTGTATGTGCAATAATCGCACAAGGTCTATCAGATTTTTTAGCCTTTTCTACAGCTTCATAAATTTCTTCATAATCATGACCGTCGATTTCCAAGACATTCCAGTTGAAAGCTTTTAATTTATCATGCAAATTATCTAAAGCCATTACATTTTCTGTGCAACCGTCGATTTGAAGTCTGTTTCTATCAATAATCGCAATCAAGTTGTTTAAATTTCTGTGTGCAGCTTGCATAAAAGCTTCCCAGCAAGAGCCTTCTTGCAATTCACCGTCGCCGGTATAAACAACAACATGTGCAGGATTATTTTTAAGTTTTAAGCCTAATGCCATACCACAACCGATAGAAAGGCCCTGACCTAAAGAGCCGGTTGAAGTTTCAACACCCGGAACATATCCTTTTGCCGGATGTCCTTGCAACTTTGTACCAAATTTTCTAAAGCCCATTAAATCTTCTTGAGGAAACAGACCATGTTGAGCTAATACAGAATACAATAACGGAGAAGCATGCCCTTTAGAAAGGATAACTCTATCTCTATTTTCAAAATCCGCTGACTTATCCCATTCTTTAGGAATATTTAGAGATTTATTGTATAAAACCGCCATAATATCAACCGCCGATAAAGATCCGCCCGGATGACCGGATTTGGCATTATGTACCATTTTAACAATGTTTTTTCTTGTCTCACAAGCAAATTTTTTCAATTCATTAATCTCTAAATCTGTCAACATTTAAATTTTATCCTTATAATTAATAACTTTTAACAAAAATAACGGTAAAGTAGGGAATATTCTCTTAAACCTTGAAGGCTGAGAAACTGTCCTATATAACCATTCTAAACCTAATTTTTGAAAAATCTTCGGTGCGCGCTTAACCGAACCTGACCAAACATCTAAGCTTCCGCCGATACCTACCATTAACGCCGGATTAAGCACTTTTTTAGCGTTATAAATAAATTCTTCTTGACGAGGTGAGCCAAGTGCTACCAATATTAGTTTTGGTGATTTATTTTTAAGTTCGTCATAAATCAGCGCATCGTCTTTGAAATAGCCGTTATGATAATATACGATATTCAAGCCGTTAATTTCATTTTGCAAATTTTCAACAGCTTTAACCACAACTTCTTCTTTAGAACCGATTATTGCAACAGGAATTCCACTAACAGCAGCTTCTTGAAGTAGTTTTTTTGCAAAATCAATTCCCGGAATTCGATTAGCTTTCTTGCCTGTTATTTGAAGCGCGATTTTTACTCCAATTCCGTCGGGAATAACCATTTCGGCTTCTTTAACAATATTTGAGAAATTTTGATTTTTCTCTGCTTCTTTGAACATTTCAGGATTAATCGTTACGACTTGCGCAACATGCTGACCGTCAATAAGACTTTTAGCTTTAATAATCGCTTCGTCGAACGTATAATCATCTACATTGTAACCTAGTAATTCAACACTCATAAAAACATTATACTTGAAAAATAAAAAAAAGTATTCTAAAATTCTTTTACGGATAATTTTGATATAAGAAAGGAGTTTTAAAATGAAAAAAGTATTATCAGTATTAATGTTGATTGCATTAACTTCTACATTGGCAGCATCTGCAGCAGAATCAAGATTACAGAACTATGTGGACAAAAAACTAGCTCCAATTACAACAAAGGAAAAAGAATTGAATGCTAGAGCTGAAGCTCAACAAAAAGCAAATGCTCAAAAACAAGCAGAATACAAAAAACAACAAGAAGCTCGTCAAGCAAAATACGAACAACAAAAGAAAGATGCAAAAGCAAGACACGAAGCAACAAAAAATGCTATCAAGTCTGAAGCTAACTACTGGAAATCTTTGAAAAAATAAGATTTTTATGTTTTATAAAGAAATGGGCGCAATGTTTCACATTGCGCCCATTTTTAATTAATCAAATTCATATAACTTTACATACACATTGACAGTGTATTTTATGCATGGTATAAATGTGTTTGTAATCGCAGACAGTTAGTATCCTGTTAGGATTTAAACATAAAAGGCTAGCCTAGATTATCCGAAAACAAAAAGTAAATAGCATTTATTTAAAAGATTTGTATTGGATTTTGCGATTAAAAAAAGATTGCGAAATCTTTTTTAGTTTAACAGGTCGAACGGAAATTAATCCGAAAAAAATATAACAAAGGAGCAAAAAATGTCAACAAAAGCTTTCAAAAATGATAAGGTAGCTCTTATCAAAGAAAAAGTTGATAAAGCGCAAGTTGCAATTGTTACCGAATACAAGGGTTTAAGCGTAGAAGAAATTACTAACCTTAGACGTGCTATCCAAAAAGATGGTGGCGACTACATGGTTACTAAAAACACTCTTGCAAAAATCGCTATCAAGGGCACTCCTTACGAAGTGTTAGCTGAAACTCTAAAAGGACCAATCGCTATTGCATTTGGTTTTACAGATCAGGTAGCACCTGCTAAGGCTTTATCTAAATTTATCAAAGATACTAAGAAAGGTGAAATCATTGCTGCTGCAATGGACGGACAACTTATGTCTGCTGAAGAAGCAAAAGCACTTGCAAATCTTCCTTCAAGAGAAGAACTTTATGCAAAAATGCTTGGCTGCATCAACTCACCAGCATCTGGTATCGCAAACTCTGTCAACGCTGTTATGTCATCTCTTGTTAGAGCCGTTGCAGCTGTTAGAGATCAAAAATCTGCTTAAGCAGAATCAGGTAATATTTACCTAAAACTTTAAAACGTACAACAACTCAAAATAAAATAAAAGGAGAAACAAAATGAGTATTGAAGCAATTTTAGAATCAATTGAAAAATTAACTTTATTAGAAGCTGCTGAATTAGTAAAAGCTATGGAAGAAAAATTCGGCGTATCTGCTGCTGCACCTGTTGCTGTTGCTGCTGCTCCTGCTGCCGCTGCTGCACCTGCTGATGATGCTGATGCTGAAGTAAACGTAATCTTAGCTTCTGTTCCAGCTGATAAGAAAATCGCTGTTCTTAAAGAAGTTAGAGGTATCACTGGTCTTGGCTTGAAAGAAGCTAAAGATTTAGTTGATGGCGCTCCAAAAGCTGTTAAAGAAGGCGTTAAGAAAGAAGAAGCTGAAGCTATCAAGAAACAACTTGAAGCTGCTGGCGCTACTGTTGAAATCAAGTAGTTTGACATTATTTGTTAAAAGCGGTCGAGTGGTGAACCACTCGACCGCTTTTTGTTATAGAAAGTTAATGTTGGGCAGCTAAATTTACGCAAGTTACGGTTTTTCCCATTGACCGGTGCGGTGATTGCGGACTTTAGTTACATTGCCGTTTTTATCACCTTTTTTTAGGTATTCAGTTTTTATCGGTTTTCCATTTTTATCATAGTACGTTATGCGTCCATAACATCCTGCGCCGTTATTGCCATCATATACCTCGGCTACTTTTCCATTCTTATATTCAACCCTTTTTATCTCATTTCCCTTATTATCATAGTAGTTTTTATATACGGTACCGTTCTTCGTTTTATTGGATATAGCAACGTGTGAGCCATCTTTATTAACTTTTGTAATTTTATATGATGTTACGCCTTCTTTTTTTTGATAATCAGTTGGATATACTATTATTTCTTTATACCCGCCATTATTCAACTTAAAATAATACTTATCACCTTTTTTGAATATCGTAGGACATGCTGTTTTTTGGTAAGTGTTAGAAGCTTTCTTGCTACCTGTTGCCTTTTTAGTACCGCTTGCTTTTCTTGTTCCGGCAGTTCTTTTTGCGCCACTAGTTCTTGTTCCGCCGCTAGTTCTTGTTCCGCTTGTTTTTGGAGAAGAAGGTGCAGCGATTATCGGTATTTCTTCTTTATCAAGCTGTTGATTTTCTTCTGCACTTACTTTTTCCGACTCAAGATATTTAGGATTTTTAAGACCGAGTTTTTCTTTGGCTTGAGCTTTTGCTACTTCGAAATCTTCTTTATACTGTTCTCTCAGTTTTTTTAATTCTTCAAGTTCTTTGCCGGTAGTATCAATTGAATACTTATCTTTTAATATTTGGCTGAAAACTTTATCAACTTCATTTGTATATTTGATATCAGAGGCAATTTTTTTCAATGTTTCTGCATTAATGCCTTCTATCTTAGAAATTTTATTTCTTCCGTCTTTTGTGTTTTCCGTTTTGTCATCACTCTTACTTTTTACTTTTACACTGGTATCAAAAGTTGTTTCACTCAAACCGAGTTCTTTGCGTGCTTGAATGTCAGCTTCTTTTTCTGCTTGTTCGTAAACTTTAGAACTCTTATCCCAAACTTTTTCTCCATTTACTTTTGCAGGGTAAATTCCATTTTCAGCCATTTTTTGCTCTAAAATCGCTTCTTTGCGTTCAGAGAATTTTTTGTATGAGTCTGATTGTCGCATATTAAAAAAAGTTTTAAGACTTTGCATGAATGTAGATTTATTATCTTTATTTTCTACATGTTCGACTTTATCACCTTCAACGAAGCCGTCCCATACAGTCCAACCGTCGGCTCTGGCTTTTCTTGCTTCATCGCCTGTCAATTTTTTGTCCCCGGCTTTGTCGCCTTTTTGTGTTCCGCCTATGTCGTATTTAGAAATGTCAAAACCGTTAATACCTGCCATGTTTAGCTCCTTTCTTTTAAGTTTTAGTTTTTTGTTTTTGTTACCCTCATCAGGGCTTTGCTCCTTGAGGTTGAATACTTTTTCAAATTCTATATACCGGATTTTTATTATTCATTTATTTCTTTTGTTCGATTTCTATAGTCTGTAGGTTAAGTGTTGCCCGACAATAACTTTTAAATCATTTTCTACAACCTCTTTTTCTGCGGATTTTGATGTTACTTTTTTATTAAAAGTGAATGGAACAAAACCTCTGTTAAGTTTTAGCATTTGCAGTCCTTTCTATTATTATGTTCTGTATCTGAGTTTGTGTACTCTTTTTATATCGGCATATTTTTCTAAAACTTTAATTCTTTTATGACAAAAACGCGTTACTACTACTACTACTACTACTACTACTACTACTACTACTACTACTACTACGTTTGCGTCAATTGTAACGATTTTTAGTTTTTCTTAACAAAAGAAATTATATTAAATAATTAGAGATGTTTTCTTAGCAATAGAATTCTGTAACACTTACGGTTGAATCATAAATAAAAAACCTTTGTTTAACCAAACTTAACACTTTATTCTAACTTTGGCATGTTTATAGTATTATTAGAAAAAAGTTGGAGGAAAGATTTTACAATGTCAGTAGCATTAGAACAAAAACAAGGTTTGATTGCAGGCGATGGACTTTTACCTGTAAAAATGGCTCAATATGCGAAAGAAAACGGATTTGATGTGGTTGCAGTTTCTTTATCAAATGATAATTACGCGCAATTAAAAAAATATTGTTCAAAAGTTTATTCATTCTGCCCCGGAGAAGTGCAAAAGATTGAAGATACTTTGAAAGCAGAAGGCATTAAACAGATTACATTTTTAGGAAAAGTTAGCAAAACAATCTTGATTAAGCGTCCAAAATTTGATGCTCGCGCGCTTGATTTCATCAAAAAAGCAATCAGACTTAATGATGATAAAGTTATGCTAATGATTATTGAAGAATTAGAGAAAATTGGCATTACTATCTTAGACCAAACCTTATTTATTAAAAATTTGATGATTCCATCAGGAGTTTTGGGCAAAGTTCAACCAACTCAAGAACAAGTTGAGGATGTAAATTACGGCTACTGGTTGGCAAAAGAAACCGGCAAACTGGATGTCGGACAATCTGTAATCATCAAAGACAAAATGGTTATGGCAGTTGAAGCAATCGAAGGTACTGACAAATGCATCAAACGCGGTTGCAAAATTGCAAAGAGAAATTCAAGAGTTATAAAAGTTGCAAAACCTTCACAAGATAAGAGATTTGATATTCCTGCAATCGGTTTAAAAACTTTAAAAACTATGCACAAATACAAAGCCGACTTAATCGCGGTTGAAGCAGGTGAAACAATTATTGTAGATAGAGAAGAAGTTATTAAATATGCAAACAAGCATAACATTGTAGTAATGGCTGTATAACGATGAAAAAAGTTTTTATTATAACCGGCGAATACTCTGGTGATATTCACGCAAGTAAAGTTCTAGAGCTTTTAAAGCAAGCTATGCCTGATGTTGTCGTTGAAGGTATTGGAGGCGAAAATTTAAAATCTGCCGGAGCAAAATTATTTTGCGATCATTCGAAAATGTCCGGATTTGGCTTGAATTTCAAAATGATTGTCGATCACCTTTCTTTAGAAAAGAGAGTTGCGGATTATATTTTGAATGATTTTAAGCCGGATTTGGTTTTACTTATTGATTACGGCACATTTAATTTAAGAGTTGCAAAAAGACTTAAGGGTAGTGGTATAAAAGTTTTCCATTATATTCCTCCACAAATTTGGGCAAGCCGTAAATGGAGAATAAAAGGCATTAAAAAATTTGTAGATAAGGTTTTGTGCATATTCCCATTTGAACCTAAAATCTATAAAGAAGAAGGAATTGACGTTCATTATTGCGGACATCCGTTAGTTAAACAGTTGCCTGCAAAAGCTGACAGAGCAGAATTTTTTGCGAAACATAATTTGGATGTAAATCGTCCGTTAGTATCTGTTTTTCCGGGATCACGTCCGATTGAATTGAAGTTTTTTGGTGAATTGTTCATTAAATCAGCAAAAGAATTACAAAAACGTCATCCTGAAATGCAATTTTGCATTTCGCATGCACCAAATTTGAAGGGCGATGTATTTGATAAATACATCAAGAATACTGATTTCAAAGTAATTAAAGGTGAAAATCAAGCGCTTTTAAGTGTTTCTGATTCTTTGATTTTAGCATCAGGAACGGTAGCTCTGGAAGCATCTTTATATCAAGTGCCGATGATAATTGCATATCGCGGGCCTTGGTTAATTTATTTAATATATTTATTAGTTAGATGTATCAAGCGCGTTTCATTACCAAATATTATTATGGATGAAGATATCGTGCCGGAACTTATTCAGCAAAAATTTAGTGTTGAAAATATTTGTTATGAAACAGAAAAAAATCTTTATGATAAACAATATAGAGAATGGATGATAAACGAATTAGCTAAAGTTAAAGAGCGTTTATCTGATAAGTATTCAGCAGAAGAAGTAGCTTTGTGTATTAAAGAAGAATTAGAAAAATAAGACTTACTTCAGCTTACCTAATATGGCTCAAAAGATCCCCTTTTCTCCTAAGAATAATTCCTAATCAACTTCCTCTTGGCTGTGTTCAAAATCATAAACCCCTGGAAAAGCGTCAACGCCTGTAGTTTTACGTGTTACGTAATATTGGATTTTTGGAATAAATGTGGATAAAAATGCAGCGGCAACAGCAAAACCTGCCAAGAAATTTATACCATTATAAATAAGATTCTTTTTCTGAACCTTCTCTAATAATGATTTGTTTACTTTACCGTTTTTTGCTTCCTTACAAACTGTATCTACGTATTGAGCCATTTCACCTTTTAATTTATAAAGCTTTTTATTTGAAACATATTTATATTCGTTAATATAATCGCCTTTGATTCCTTTTTTCTTATTTCCACCTGTAAATTCATCAAATACATCATGCAAAAGTTCAACATTGTTGATTTCAGCTTTATTATAAGCATCAATTAATTGTTGTTTTGTTAAAACCGCTTCCCCCATTCTCTTTGGTTGAAGTGTTGACATTTCACGAACTCTTTTTAAGATTGCTTCATCATTAATTAATTTTTCTGCTTCTGACAATTTAATAACTTCTAACGGTTTTTTATTCAACATTTTATCTAAACTTGATAGTTTTTCTGTTTCAAACTTGAATTCAGGTTTTAGAGGGCTTTCTTTTCCTAAAATAGCATTTCTAAATTCATTTACATCGACATTTTTGTCCCCAACATATTTAGTTAAATATTCATTAAATATTTTAGTAGTTGAAGGATTTAATCGTGCTACATGACCTGATTCGACAAGATTCATTAAGTTGCCCACATGACCTTGTGCCCACATATAGAAATAAATTGACCCAATATCTCTAATTGCGATTTCTCTACGTTCTTCTTTACGTCTTGCGTTATACATACGCCCACCGGCAATTCCGGCATCTGATGATAATAATTTACCTGTGTTTGTATTTTCAATACAATTAGTGAATGCGTTTATTGCACTAATAGGGCTTCCTTTAAAAGTTGGTTGATTTATATTTTTATTTTGTGAGTTTTGCGCACCTTGCTCTTTTTCTAATCGTCTTTCATGACGCAATTTTTTAGTCAAACCTTGATTAACTTTTGGCATTACGAAACCTATAAACAAGTTCGCAAGAACAATACTTGTCATAACCTTCGTACCTTTAATTAATGCAACTTGTTTTGATGTAAAGCCTTTTGGAGCTACATTTTTCATGAAATTTTCAAAAGGAGTTCTTAATATTTTATCTGTTCCAACATCAAAATTTGCACCGGGTTTCTTTAAAATTTTACCAATAGCTTTATCGCCAAGTTTGTTCAGAGAAGCTACACCGCCCAACCAAACAACTGAACCCATAGATTCTTCAATAAAACGTTCTCTAGCTTCATCGCCTTTGCCACGTTTGTAGGCTTGATAAGTTCTTCCACCGACAACAGTAGCTTCTAATGCAATAATAGGCTTCATTGCATCTGGCTTTGTCATTTTTGTAATAACTTTTGATAAATTATGACTTGATATCGGATTCAAACTATAAACCTTTCGCGTTCTATGTTAGTGTAGAGAAAACACCTCAAGAAATATTTTTGTTAATTTTATCCAAAAATGTTACAAAAGTAAACATTTCTTCAAAAAAACTTTACCTCTACTTGTTTTTAGTTTATGTTTTATTTATGATTAAAATAAATGTATAAGATAGTCAAAATATAAGGAATAGCAAAATGAATCCTATTATTAAAAATTTAGAAGCAGAATACACAACAAGAGAATTACCAGAAATGAATCCTGGTGATACAGTTAGAGTTTCTGTAAAAATCGTAGAAGGTAACAAAGAAAGATTACAGGCTTATGAAGGTACTATTATCGCTGAACACGGTTCTGGTATTAATAAGACAATTACTGTAAGAAAAGTATTCCAAGGCGTTGGCGTTGAACGTGTATTCTTAGTACACTCTCCACGTATCGACAAAATCACAGTTCAAAGACGTGGTGATGTTAAACGTGCTAAATTGTACTACCTAAGAGAACGTTCTGGTAAGGCAACTCGTATCAAGGAAAAAATTGAAAAAAGATAAGGTACATATACACTGGTATCCAGGTCATATTGCGAAAGCAGAACGTCAATTAAAAGAAAAATTGAATTTAGTTGATGTAATTATTGAAGTACGTGATAGCAGATTACCTTTAAGTAGCAGTTATGCAAACATAAAGAAGCTTTTGGGAGAAAAACCAAGGCTTCTTTTGTTGAATAAAGCCGATTTAGTTGATAAAAATGAACTAAAAAAATGGGTTGATTACTTAAAGAAAACGACTAAATGTCCCGTAGTAATTTCTGATGCAAAAAGCGCCAAAGAATTACCTCAAGTCGTAAAACTCGCAGTTGAGTTAAGTGAGCCTAAGATTCAAGCTTTGATGGCAAAAGGTCTTTTACGACGTCCTGCTAGAGCCATGGTAGTTGGCATGCCAAATGTCGGGAAATCAAGTGTAATTAATAAGCTTACTAAATCATCTAAAACAAAAATTGGTGCAAAAGCAGGTGTTACAAGACAACAACAATGGGTAAGAATTAATCCTAAACTTGATTTATTGGATACTCCGGGGATTATTCCTACAAAACAAGATGATCAGATGCAAGCTGTAAAATTGGCTTTTGTTAGTTCTGTTTCAGAAAATGCGTATTCTCCAGAACCTGTTGCAAAAGCTTTATTAGAAATGCTTGCTGAAAAACATAAAGATAAACTTTGTGAACGATATAATGTAGAAAATCTCACATTAGAAGATATTGCCATTAAACGTAATTGGATTATTAAAGGTGAATACCCCGATACTGAGCGTACTGCGATTTTTATCTTGAAGGATTTTCGCGAAGGGCGTTTGGGGTTATTTATATTAGATGACATGCCGGAAAATGAAATACAGGCTTAAAAATGAAAAGATGCCGTTGGGTAGACGAAAAATCACCGATTTATGTAAAATATCATGATGAGGAATGGGGAGTCCCAAAATACGATGATAGAGAACTTTTTGAGCTTCTTGTGCTGGAATCATTTCAAGCCGGTTTATCGTGGATTACTATATTAAAAAAACGAGAAGCCTTTAGAATTGCGTTTGATAATTTTGATGTTCAAAAAGTTGCTAATTATAATGAAACTAAAATTAATGAACTCGTTAACAATGCAGATATTATCCGTTCAAAAGGTAAAATCAACGCAACAATTAATAATGCGAAAATTTTTATCAAAATTCAAAAAGAGTTTGGTAGTTTTTCAAGCTATATTTGGGGTTTTTCAAATAACCAAATTATAAAAAATGAAACAGATGAACTTCCCGTAAGTTCAGACCTTTCTGATAAGATTTCAAAAGACTTAAAAAATCGTGGCATGAAATACGTTGGAACAGTAATAATTTATTCATATTTACAAGCAATTGGTGTAATTAATGACCACGAAAAAGCTTGTTTTAAATACTGTAAATAGAATCGCGCCATAAACATTTTAAGGAAGCATAAAGTTAATTACTGAACATAAAAATCATTCAATGCAAGCGGATGTTGAAAATCATCGTGAGAAAAAACTTGCATTACATAGCGCCCTTTTTCATAAAGCGTAAAATAATTGGTCTGATAATATCTTTCATCTTTCATTAAACGATAATCTTTAGTGCGCACAACTTCATTACCACCCCAAGGCGCTTTATCAGTCATTTTGAAAACTTGAACTCTTATAAATTCATTTTTCATTTTTTTAGGTGCTATAAAAAGATAATAAACTCTCTGCCCTTCATTAAATGTCTTTTGGTCTTGAAGCGCATTTTCACGAGTTATAGGCAGAACATTAAAAAGTATCAATCCACGCTCATACACGCAAGCGCTCAATCCAATTAAACAAGCTAAAGCCACGACAAATAATTTTAGATATTTCATTATTTTTCCAGTTGTTTAATCTTTTGATTAACTACGTTCAACATTTTTTCATCTTTTTCAATGCCGGAATACAAATAATAATATTCTAACGCCTTATCCACATCCTCCTTCTGTTCATACGCCATACCCAAAGAATAATATGCGTATGGATAATCAGGAGATAGCGCAATTACTTTTTCAAAGCACTTGATACAATCGTCATATTTCTTTTGACTTGCAAGAATCAAGCCTTTATTAAAATATGCATCCGTATTGTTATTATCGATTGTCAAAATCTTATCATAAAAACTCAACGCCTTTGCATTATTTCCCGTAAGCTTATACAAATTTGCAATCTTTTGCAAAGTAACTTTATCTTGCGGAGTAAATACTACAGCCTTTGTATAATAATCAATCGCGTCATTGTATTTTTGCGCTTTATAAGCCTCATCACCCTTTTTGATTAATTCATCATAGCCGAGCGCTTTTTCATTAACTTGAGGTTTCTTTTCTTCAAGTTTAGTTTTATTAGCAGTTTTGAAATCTCTTAAAGCAAGATTGTACTCTCTATTTCCTGGGGCTAATGAAACCGCTTTTTCATAGTTTTTAAGAGCAATATCTGTACAACCCATCTTTTCATTTGCTTGCGCGTAACCAAAATAAGCAGAAGCTTCCTTGTCATTTATTTCAATTGCATCTTCAAAATACAAAATTGCTTGACCATAATCTTGTTTATCCAGCAATTTATAACCATAGGCAATAGATGCGGACATTAAATTTTGTTCCAATCTTTCATTTGGCTGTTTTTCTAACAATGATTTATAAATTTCGATTGCAGAAACATAATTATCCATCGCATGCAAAGTCAAAGCTTTGTTTGCTAATAATTCATAATTATCAGGTTCAGCCTTTAATGCCATGTCATAAAATTTTAGCGCATTTACAAAATCTAACTTTTTATGATAGCAGAACGCTAACTCTTTCTTTGTTTCATTATTTGATGAATCTTTTGAATAAGATTTTTCAAAATTAAACAGGGCTAACTCATCATTATTAATTTTTTTATAAACTAAACCCAGATTTCTATATGCATCAGCATCATCAGGATATGCTGTTAAATAAGCTTTATATTGCTCTATTGCTTCATCATCTTTACCCATATTTCCTAAAAGATTCGCATAATCAAATTTTAAAGCAACTAAATCTGGATTTAGTTCAAAAGTCTTTTTAAAAGCTTCAAGTGCTTTTTCATTTTCACCAATATTTTGATAAGATAACGCTAATTTAGCTAATATTGCCTCGTTATCAGGATTATCATCCAAAGCCTTTTCTAACATCTCCGCTGAAGCTTGAAATTGTTTTGTATCATACAAAGCCATGCCATAATTTGCAAAATCTTTGAATGCAGAAGGATATTTCTTGTAAACTGTTGAATAAATATCACATGCTTTTTCAGGCTGATTAGATGCATAATAAACATTTGCAAGGTTTTCAGTAGCCTCTTGATGTTCCGGATACGCGCTCAAGAATGTATTATAATTTTCAATCGCATTTGCATAATTCTTTCTGTAATACTCGATATTTGCAAGATTCAAATAATTATACTTATACTCCGGATAAATCTGTTGAGCTTGCATGAATGAATTATAAGCATTCTCGTAATCACCTAATGTTTGCAAAATATTACCTATACTAATATAGATAAAGGCGTCATTAGGACGAAGTTTCAAGGCTTTTTTATAAGCGCCCAAAGCTTCCTCGTAATTACCTGTATCAGAATAAAGTCCTGCTATTTTGGTATAAAGCATGGCATCATCACCATTAATTGCAATAGCTTTTTGAATAATACTTATTGCAGTTGCGTAATCACTTCTGTATTCATAATTGCATGCCTGCTGATACAATGCATGCGCTTCTTTTGTCATCTTAGCTTCGACCGAAATTGAAGATAAAGAAACCATTACTGCCAATATTGATGTATAGAATTTTTTATTAATGCTACTCATGCTCAATCCCCTCTTAGCTTATATTCTAGCAGAAAAAGCAAAAATTAGTTATTAGATTAAGATTTATTAAATTATAAACACTATCTTTACAAAAATTAACATTTTTGTTTACAAATTTGCACGATTTTGAATTTTATGTTAAATTCGACATTAGGAAGGATAAATGTTCCTAAATTGGTGAGGATTTATGAAAAGCACAACACTTAGAAGATCAAATATTACCAGAGAAAAAGTTGCTATGCTGGAAGCTCTTAGCAAGTACAATCGCGAACATCAAGACGAAGATTTTTACAGAAAACAAAGTAAAAATAGAGAATTAGATGCGCTTTGGCAATCATTTGGTGTCAAAACTCAAAAGAACGAAAAAGCTCCACAAGTTTATTTCGTATCAGGTTTAATTGTTGGCGTAATTGTAACATTATTGATTACAACCTTCATAAGTCTTTTAATCAATGTTTCAACCCCAAAAGACGATGTGGTTGCACCTGTAGCACCTAAAAAAGTTGAAAGAGAATCGAACGGCAGATTTTCATTTATACCTTCTGATTCTTCTGCAAAAAAAGCAATAACACCTGTATCTTTAAATGAGGAATATATGGTTAAAGAAGGGGATACATTAGAAAGCATCGTTATCAGATTTTACGGCTCATTTGACATGGATAAAGTTGCAAGAATTCAAGAAGCTAACAAAATGGCAAATCCAAACGCTTTATCTATCGGTCAAAAGCTAGTTATTCCAATGAATCAGTAGAGCATGGCAAAAGTTAAGTCAAAATATGTATGCCAAAATTGCGGATATGAGACCGCAGGATACTTAGGTAAATGTCCTGAATGCGGAAGCTGGGGTTCTTTTGTCGAAGAACTTTCTACGCCTGTTGAAAAAAAGTCAGAAGTGGAAGTTTTTGATACAACTCCGCCCATGACTTTGGATGAAATCGAAATGAATTCTGAAATAAGAATGAGTACAAATATTTCGGAATTTGATAGAGTGCTTGGCGGTGGAATTGTTCAAGGTTCATTGGTGTTAATTGCCGGCGACCCCGGTATTGGTAAATCTACCATCCTTTTACAAACTTCAGGCGAACTTTGTAATACCGGCAAAAAAGTTTTATACATTTCAGCGGAAGAATCTGCAAGTCAAATTAAATTGAGAGCAGAAAGATTAGGAGTAAAGTCAAATACTCTTTTTATTTACCCTCAAACGAATTTAGAACTAATAAAAAAACATATTGAGAGCATGAAACCTGATTTGGTAATTGTAGACAGTATTCAAGCGATTTACACATCAATGATTCAAAGTTCAGCTGGTAGTGTTTCTCAAATCAGAGAATGTTGCAACATGCTTATGCATATTGCTAAATCTCAAAACATTTCAATTATTGTAATCGGGCATGTTACAAAAGAAGGTAATATTGCAGGGCCTAAAGTTTTAGAGCACATGGTAGATACGGTTATCCAATTTGAAGGCGATAAGACTAAGACTTACAGAATTCTACGTTCTATTAAAAATCGTTTCGGTAATACCTCAGAAGTAGGCATCTTTGAAATGAGTGCTACTGGATTGACAGAAGTTATCAACCCGAGCGAATTGTTTTTGAAAGAATATAATCAAACCCAAACTCCGGGGAGTACGATAATTGTAACAAGCGAAGGAACTCGTCCTTTGTTAGTTGAAATTCAAGCATTGGTAGGGACTACACCTTATCCTGCACCGCGAAGAATTGCAAATGGTGTTGACACGGGGCGTGTTTTACAGATTTTAGCGGTTTTAGAAAAAAGAATTGGTTTAAACCTATCAAAGCAAGATGTTTATGTAAATGTTATTGGTGGTATTGATGTTAATGAACCTGCTGCAGATTTAGGGATTGCTCTGGCGATTGTAACTTGCGTTCGTGATGTAGTTTTTGACCCGCAAACCGCAATTATTGGTGAAATTGGTTTGTCTGGGGAAATCAGAGCCGTTAATCATATTGAAAAACGAATAAACGAAGCGCAAAAACTCGGCTTTAAACGAATTATAATACCGGACTCAAACGATGTCCAAGACGATTTTAAAGGTATCCAAATTGTTAAGGTTAAGAGGATTTTGGAAGCTATTACGAGAGGGATTAAACATTAAATTATTTGTTTATTCCATTAACTTTGTATAATAGAAAATTGAAAATGGAAAATTGTTTTAATTTTTTGTAGTAGATTTACTAATCCAACAATAGCTCAAATAAAAAATTAAGAAACAAAGGAATATTTATGATTATAGACGCACATGTTCATATTGGAAATTCTTTTTGGGGAAATTTTTCTCCTGAATTTTTATTAAATATAATTGGAAATAAAACTTGCATTTGTTCAAATCTTGCAGGTATCGATGCATTTTCAGGAAAGGATGAGTATGCAGCAAATAAAGAAATGCTGGATATTTCTACTAAATACCCGCAAATTAAACCACTTTATGTTTGCGAAGTCGATAGAAGTCTTGATACAAATATTCTTAAACAAATGTTAAATGATTATACTCAATTTGTCGGACTGAAATTTCATCCGGAATTTACAAAACTTGTTGCAACCTCTGATAAGTATGACAAATATTTAAAAATTGCGCAAGAATTTAAGCTTCCTTGTCTTTATCATTCAGGACATACAAAATCGCGTTTTTCATCACCAAAACTTATTTATGAAAAAGCAAAACAGTTTCCTGATGTACCGATTATTTTAGGGCATTTATCTACCGGCCCTAGAAGTTCACACGAAGAAGCAATTAAAATTATGCTTGAATCTATTGAACAGGAAACGGCAACGCTTTATACTGATGTTTCTTGGGTAGATATTGATGATATTATTATGCTAATCGAAGCTTTACAAAATACATCTAAAGGTGATTTTACACACCGCATTATGTGGGCATCCGACGCTCCTGTTGGCGATCATAATCAAAAGAAAGAATTGTATAATAGAAATTTAGATTTGTTTAAAGTAAAAATCTCGGAACACTTTAAAGATGAAAAGTTGTTAGAAAATTTATTATTTAATAACGCTAAAAATTTATTTAAATTGTAATAAAGCAACTGCTAACGATTGACAAATTATCCAAAGTGCTATAATATGCCAATATAAAGTGTTTATTATAAATTAAAGAGGTGTTTTTATGAGAGTTAGTCCGGTAGGATTTACTACTCCTGTTTTGCAAAAAACAAGGAGCAGAGTAGCGCATGAAAAACCACAAGAACCGGTTGCTGCGCCAGTTGCATTTAAAGGAAATTTGAAATTCGGCGATTATTTAGTTGGCGCGATTTGCGGAGGGGCAATGGCAGCTGTAGGCTTCGCTGTCGCAGGCCCAATCGGTGCAATAGCGTTGGGTGCATTGGGCGCAAAAACAACTGCCGAAGCCAACAACGATACTAGAAAAGAAAGTTACGATAAGAAAGATTAGTTATTATTATTTGCTTGTTAAAGCTTTTTCGCATTTGCTTTTCTTGTATTTTGGCTGAGTTATTATTTTATTTTTTTAAAGCTTTTATTCGCTCATCTAAAATTTTTCGGATTCTATTTATTTCTTCTACTGAAAAATCTTCTAGATTTGTGTCATATAAGCCAGTTTCTTTTACAAATTCATCAAAATCAAAGTTGCGATTTAATTCAGAATAAATATTTATTCTTTTTGCCAATTGCATTAGTGGTAATGCTCTATCGCATAAAGCCTCAATTAATTCATCTGGAATTGAATCCTCTTCTTTTGGAGCTGAAATAGTAAAATTTGAAGAGTCTTCTTCGACTGGATGTTTCTCAGCTTTATTCATTCTTTCAATAGCTAATTCGCGCTCTTTTTCCTTTTCCGCAAGTAGTCTTTTTTCTTCCTCAATTTTTTGTTTTCTTAGTTCTTCACGTCGTTTTGCTCGACTAGTTTGTTGATCATCTGCCAAGACTTCTTTTTGTGTAGATGCTACAGCTGCTTGCATTTCTTCCAAATGTTTGCGTCTAAAAGTTTCTGCTCTTTCTTGACGAGCTTTTTCACTTTGTTTTATCTTTTCTTCACGTTCATCCATTTTTTTACGCCATTCTTGTTCTAGCCTATATTCTCGTTCAGATTTTGTTTCTCTGCCTAAAATTTTATCTTCTATTTCATCACGAACATCTGCCCAACATTTTGAAGCCAGTTTCACTCCATTCCAAAAGCCAACAAAACGTTCATTTTTATCTTCATTATCTTCCATCCCTGCAAGTTTGTATAGCGTACTGCATAATCCCATGCCCCCAACGTAAATAAATTTAAGCGGTGCCAAAGGGATTTCGACAATTCTAGTTACAGTTCCAATTGCAGCTTTGCTAGTATCCCCACTTTGTAAATCCTTAATTGGTTTTATATATCTGGCCAAAGGTAAAAATTCTGTTATCGCAGCACCCACTACAGAAATTGTATCAATTGTATTCCCTAAGTTTTCTATATTATCAGTCGTTGATATATTGTCTGTCATTGGAATATCATCTGGCACATCATTATCATAAACCTCTGGCATATCGCCTATATAATTTCCATCAACTGATGCTGATTGAACATCTAAATCATCCGGTGCACCTTTAAATTGTGTGTTTGTTATACTGTTTCCACTAGTATTCAAGCGCCCAGTTGTTGAATCAATATATTTTTCATAATTTCCTTTAACCCCAGCTTGCTTTAATTTTTTAACACTTTCTTTATAATTATCTGTAAAATATTTATTACTCTTATTTTCAGCTTCTTTTGCAAGTTTTTCCGCAATTTTATCTTTATGCGTCTGCATATATGCTAAAATGGGTACAGCTACAACTGGAAGAGCAACCTCCTCTTTTGGTTTAATTTTTAATGCATTTTTAACAATATCCTTTATTGATTTGGAAGATACATTTTCTAATGCACTTATATTTTTTGATTTGAATAAGTACTTTCCATTGTATCCATTAAAATTAACATTATTTATACTATTTACATTCATTATTTAGTTCCATTTATTCTTTTTCATTACTTTTTGGGTTTTGAAATTCAATTACAGGGCATTGTTTTAAAAAGTACTCTTTTACAAAATTTTTAATATCATTTTGATCTATATTATCCACAATTTCATATATTTGAAAAATTTCACTACCAAAATATGGCATTGATAAATTTCTTATACACATATTTTCTTCTGACAATATGTAATTTCTCACATTCCTTTTATAATCATTTTTGATTTGTAATAATTTATCTGAAAAGTCTGTTTTTAAAATTTCATTAAAAATATTCTTTTGTTTTGTAAGTTTTTGTGCAACATCTATATTTTTGCAATCTTGCTTGTTTTCAAAGCAATTAACTTCGAAATAAGAACCATATGAATTCTTTTTATCAAAATTTTTAAAATTTTCAAATGGCTCTGATACGGAATTTATATACCTATGTCCAAGTAGCGATGTAAAATTTTGATTTTCACGCTCTTTTAATAAAATTTTATATGCCTTTTTTTCTTCCATATCTGAATAGTTTTGTCTATCAACAATATTATTAATATAATTTTCTAGTTCTTGTGAATTTTTATCTGAATATTGTAGAAATATTTTAGAAAACAAAGATGCTATTATATTATTTTTTAAATTTTGTGAATCTATAAAATAATCCATTTTTAATGCTGTTCCAGAAGACTTATTATAAAGAACTATGTTTTTATCATTTAATTTTGACTCCATATAAGATCTTTTATCTGATTTTACAAATTTATTATTTAAACCATTGTTTAATATAGCAAAAATATCACCATTAAAATCATTATTGCTTATCGTTAGATATGCGTTAATTTTAGAGTTTTGAGATATATCTTTTTGATAATTTTTCATTTCTGATAAATTAATTGTTAAGAGATTTTCTATTACATCCTTTTTTGAAGAAAGTTGGTCTTTATATAAAGCTAAACTCATTTTATTATCTTCTGCATATTTTTCAGAATTAATATAGTTTATTAATTTTTGCTTTGCGTCATTTAACTCTTTTTCTGTGAAATCAAAAGAAGTTATGTGTTTATTAATTTTGGGAATATCATTTATATTTAAATGAGCATCAGAATCTGTTGCTATAAAACATCCCAAACTTGTATAAGGAGGTTCTAACGAATACAACTTTTCTAAATTATCCTTTTGTAATCGATTTTCTATTATAGTATTAAGTAATCCTTGTTTTAAAATTTCATATTTGCTATAGTCAGTAGGTTCTATTTCAATTGCGTATTGTGGTTCAAAAGAATTTTTATCCACTGTGTTCACAAATACCTGTAAATTAGTATCCGGATATTCATATACATGAATGTTTGGCAAATCTAAATGATCTTTGCCTTCGATTTTTTTGTTGTATTTGTTGGTAACTTCTATTGGCGTTGCTAAATTGCGGAATGAAATATTATTGCGATTAAGAATTGCTTGTCCAACTTCATAATTTGATAATTCACTAGTTTGTGGTAGTGAATTATTCAACATTTCACCTTTTTGAGTTTTTTTATTTAAATATTGATTATTTACAACATTAAAACTTACTGGATTTATCATTTACAACCTTTTTTGCTTATTTCTTTTACTTAATAAAAAGTTCTAAAAAATATTTTTTGCCAGTATATTGTATAATTTTTACAAATATTTACAATGTAACAATTTTTATTGAAATAGACAAAAAAAATAATATTATTAATTTATAATAATTATGGAGGTAGGCAATGTTAAATCCTTTATCAACCAATTTATTTTGCAGTCAAGATAATACATGCAAAACAATACAATTAAACAGGAATAATATTCAAGCGACTAATTTTCTCCAAGATTTTTCTAGGGAATATTCAATTGCGTCAAAAACATATGCTTGTACTCATCCGAATTTTAAAGCTAAACAATGGAATGATATAGACTTAATTTTAACAGATGAGCCGAGTTTGCCAAGAGTAAGCGTGCAAATGCTCAAAAACGATGATTTTCAAGCAAAACCGGGACTTTGTACGGTTTATGAAATAGCTTTGCATGATCAATTACACGATTTATTACGCAGAAACCTGGAAATTAAAGACAATGGTTCATGTATAAAAGATTATAAACGAAAATTTGATATAAATTGTGAAGAAAAAGATTTTGTTAAAACATTAGATATGATAAATGAACAATTTGTATCGCCAAAAATCCAAAAGCGTTACATTGATAATGCCCTGCATCTCGCACCAATAGGTTATACCCTTCATAACTTAAAGATTGATACAGGCTTTGATTATACTGATGTTCCGGTAAATACAACACAAGAAGACTATGAGAAATTTATAAATGAAATATCTTATGATGACGTACAAGAATATAACAACAATGTGCTAAAAAATTCAGACATTAACATTGTTCTTTCTGCCAATCGTGATTTCTACAATAAAAATGAACAAGAAATCCAAAAATTATTAGCAAACATATTTAATGCATCAAAGAATAACGTATAAGAGACTTTGTGTTTCACTATATATGAAGTAATAATCAGTTAGTTATTATTTGCTTGTTGAAGTTTCTTCGCGTTAGCTTTTCGAGTGTTATGGTAAGTTAGCATCGGAATCAAAACGCCAAGAAGTATTGGAGAAATGATTACTGTTGAAATAAATCCAGGAAGTGAATTTAGACCGCGTGCCATTTTCGCAATCTTATTGTGCTTAATTTCTCCAGAACCTTTCATGACTTTAGAAATAACTTCATCAGAAATTCCGTTTTCAAAAAGTTTTTTAACTTTTTCATTCTTTTCTTTACGAGAAAGATTTTTTATAGAATCTAACGTAAAAGTTTTTTCGTTGAACACCAAAGATGCGTTATCAGATTTTGAAATAATTTTTTCTAAATCTCCACCTTTTTTGTCAACGAATTCAGCAAAGTTACTAAATTTCTTTTTAGAATCAATGTTACCGTAAATAGAATCCAAATCTGCCACAGACAAAACTTCCAAATCGCTATAAGGATTCATCAAATCCATTGCCTTATGGAAATTATTTTTGCCTTCGGAAGCTTTGTTTGTAAGTACAAATCCTGATTTATCTTCGTATGAGCGAACAATCATTTTGGTAAGCATTGGAACCGCAAATACTACAGACAGAGACGAAACTGTATCTCTCAAAAGAATTTCATTGATTTCTGTCATATCGCGTTTGCCGTTTTCATCAATTTGCGCTCTTTCCCAAGCTCTTTTTCCTCTCGGAAGAAGCAAGCCCAAAGTCGCAAGCAATGCAAATGTGGTTTTTGAGAAGTTATAACCCGTGTATTCTAAAAGCTCTTGCATTTTTTCAGGTGTATATTTTGTTATAAGTTTACCTAATTTAGAGAAAAATCCATCAGAATTTATCCCTTTTCCTTTGAATGCCACGTCATTTTGCGTGTTTTCTTTATCGTGTTGATGTTGTTTTGCGTGTTCTAGCGCAGCAGCCCCTGGAGAAACATCACTCTTTGCATACAATTTAGGCAAATATGATAAACCCGCCAATGTAATAGCTACGTTGCCAACATTCACAGCAAGTCTTTTTGTTGCAAAATTATTTTTAATATTTTCGGCAGCAACTTCATCTAAAGTTTCACTATTTTTATTATTTTTAATAGCATCATTGCCAAAATCTTTTAATGCAAGTAAAGCTTCACCCATACCGAAAGCCTTTTTACTTTCACCTTCACCAACATAAAGTTTATTTATGTTATACAAATCTGACGAAGTTTCTGTAATTTTAGAATTGATTTTTTCAGTAATTCTGCCTAATGCAGCATTTCGGGTTTTCTTATCTTTGCCGGTATCAAAAATTTCAAAATCTTTCATTAAACCAGAAACAGTTTCTTTAAAATTTTCATCATTAGGAACTGAATTTTTGTAAATCGTTTCCAAATTACGTTTATAGAATTCGTTTTTGAATTTATCTTTGTCTTTTTTTATCGCATTATCAAAATCCGGACTTTTAACCATTTGTTTAAGACTTTCGCCGAATCGTTTTATAAGCCTTGTATTTGAGTTAGTCGATTTGCAGAATTTCCCAGATAGGGCTAAAACCGCCGGAGCTACACCAACAATAAACGGGCCAGTCATACCCTCACGTCCAAGAACCTCTAAGCCTTCTTGCTTATTATATTTTCCGGTAATTTCTTTGTCTCTTTGAAAACCTGTCCACACTCTTGGAGCTGTCATGCCTAAACCGTCTTGAATAAGGAAAGAAATAAAATAGCCTTTGCTTTCAATCCATTGCATGATTGAACCGGTTGCGCCCCACACAGGCATCATTGACGATTTAAAACTCGGATTTTGAGCTTTTATATTTCTTTTTTGTGCCTTATTATTTGGCAAAACATTTCCAGATAGTACGTTAACCTTCAATAGACACCCTCCATATCCCGATTAGTGTAGCCTTTACACTATTATACAGATTTGTCCGATTCTTAACAAGTAAAGTATATACAATTTTAAGAAAACTTTACATAAAATCATAAAAACATTAACGAATAAAATGATGCATGTTTATTATATAATTAAGCCTATGGAATTAATTTTTTTAGAAGAGGTCGATTCGACAAATAAATATGCAAAAGAGCATATAAAAGATTATAGCGACATGACTCTGATTTACACTGATAATCAGACAAGCGGACGTGGAAGATTGGATAGAAAATGGTCTTATGCCGGCAAAGATAACATTTATGCAAGCTTAATTTTAAAACCGTCAGAAGATATGAAAGAAATTTATTCAAATTTGACACAATTTTTGTGTCTAATGCTTGCCCAAACATTTGAAGAATACGGAGTTACGCCGACGATAAAATGGCCAAATGATATTCAAATTAACGGTAAAAAAATATCAGGAATTTTAGCAGAAGGTGTTATTGAAAACGGAAAACTTGAAGGTTTAATCTTGGGTTTTGGTGTAAATTTAAATACAAAGATAGATTTTTTATCTAAAATTAATCAGCCTGCAACATCATTGAACATTGAAACTGGGCGTTTTATAGATAAGAAAATTTTCTTAAAAAAACTGTTAGAAAAATTTTTTTTGTTATATGATAGATTTATTGAGAAAGGTTTTTTGTTAATCAAAAATGATTATGTAAAAAGAGCCGGTTTTCTCAATAAAGAAATTACTGTAAAAGTTTTTGATAAACAAATCAGCGGAACTGCTGAAAATATAACTGATACAGGCGCGTTAGATTTAAGAGATAGCGATAATAAATTACACACACTTTTAATAGGAGATATTTTATGAATGAATTGTTAGCACAAGGTTTAGCCGTAATGTGCATTGGTATGGGAACTGTTTTAGCATTTTTATGCATAACAATCCTTTCAATGTTTGTTATGTCTAAAATTGTTAGAAAATTGAACGAAATCTTCCCAGAAGTAGTACCTCAACCTGCTGGTGGAAGAGTTAAAAAATCAGTTGCAGATGATGCAGAAATCGCAGTTGCAATTTTGTCTGCAATGTTCAAGAAATAAACAAACTAAAAAACAAAGAAATATAAAAGGAAAGGTAAAATTATGTCAAAAAAACTAATTAAAGTTATGGATACGTCATTCCGCGACGGTTTCCAATCAATTTACGGGGCAAAAGTTCTTGTAGATGATTTTATTCCAGCTTTGCAAGCCGCAGTTGGTGCTGGTTTAAAACACTTTGAAACAGCAGGTGGTGCAAGATTCCAAGCTCCAATATTTTTCTGTAACGAAAACGCTTTCGATACAATGGATAAAATCAGAGCTGCAGTTGGTCCGGATGTTAAATTGCAATCTTTAGCAAGAGGCGTTAACGTTGTAGGTCTTAACTCTCAACCTCGTGATATTATCGACTTACACGCAAAAATGTTTGCAAAACATGGTGTTAACGTAGTTAGAAACTTTGATGCTTTGAACGATGTTAACAACTTGGTTGATTCTGCAAACTCTATTAAAAAATATGGTATGCAACACGAAGTAACAATCACTATGATGGAACTTCCTTATGGTTGTGAAGGCGCACACGATGTTGCTTTCTATGAAAGAGTTTTGAGAAGCATCTTAGATTCAGGCTTGCCATTTGATAGCTTAGCATTTAAAGATGCATCAGGAACTTCAAATCCTAGAAAAGTTTACGAAACAGTTAAAATGGCTCGTGAATTATTGGGTCAAGATGCTCACATCAGATTCCACTCTCACGAAACAGCAGGTAC
>CAKVLH010000002.1 GCA_934757245.1 uncultured Candidatus Melainabacteria bacterium | reverse complement strand
TACTTTTTATTAGTTTTGTTATGTTACATTATGATATCGTTTAGTCCACAACAATCCTATTTTTATTAATTTTATACAATACATATTAATATAGCGGGTAAGCTATAAATGCTTACACCGCTATTATTGTTTATTATATAGCTATGTAGGATGGGAAAAGCGATAGCGGTTCCCATCTTAATTACTCAGAGAGAGTGAGTAAAATTCCTTTAGGCGGATAGATATAATTTAATATGACATTGTATAATCACCTAATTGAAAAGGTGGAAACCGCTAACGCTTTTTCCACCCTACTGCTACACCGCTATTATTGTTTATTATATAGTCATATTTTAAAATTAATCTAAAATTTCCGCACCGTTTGGCTCAACCTTCAACGTTCTGATATCTACCTTAACGCTTTGTGGTTCCCAAATATCTTTTACTGTTGATTTAATTTTGTCTAAATCATACTTATGAGAAATTATCAAGATTGTAGGGCCTGCACCAGAAAGAACACAACCCAAGACACCGTCTTCGTGCTTAAATGCTTCCATAATTTCTTTCATGCCCGGAACTAATTTTTCTCTATATGGTTGGTGCAATTTATCGTGAAGCGCAACTTTCATAAGTTTTTCGTCTTTTGTGTTGACTGCTTCAATTAACATTGCTAAATGTTTTGCGTTATAAATTGCATCTTGCATAGGTACATTTTCCGGCAATACAGAACGTGCAATATTTGTTGAAAGTTCGAAATCTGGAACACAAACAGTAATATCCCACTCAGAAGGCCAATTAAGTTTTCTGTATGTAATAGAACCGTCATCTTCTTGAGAGGCTAATACAAATCCGCCTAAAATTGCCGGTGCAACATTATCAGGATGTCCTTCTACTTCTGTAGCAATTGATAACAAAGCTGTTTCGTCAGCAGGAGAGCCTAACAATTTGTTTGCAGCGATTAAACCACCAACAATAACTGCTGCTGAGCTTCCCAAACCACGTGTAATAGGGATTTGAGATTGAATATTAATCTTTAATTCAGAAGGTTCTTGACCAATTGAGTTATAAAGCATTTCAACTGCTTTATAAACAATATTATTTTCATCACGAGGAATATCGTCGAAAATCATCTCATCAATGCTTTCGTCGCCTTCTGCCATCATATTAATTTCTATACCTGTTCCCGGAAGCACTGTTTCTTCTATAGTTACGGTATTGTAAATCGGTAGTGCTAACCCTAAACAATCGAATCCCGGACCTATATTTGCTGAAGTTGCCGGAACTTTTACGCTTACTTTCATGCTATTCTCCTAATAAAAGTATACGGTGATTATACAATAAAGACAAATAAAATAAAACTTCAAATTAATATTTCGAAATTTGACGCACATGTGCCTTTTTTCTATAATTAAGATGTAGAAAAATGGGGAATTGTGTATGAAAAATTTGTTTAAATACTTAGGCTTTACTGTTCTAGGGGTAATTGTTTTAGCCTATGCCGGATTTCTTTTTGTACTACCAAATGTAATTGATTTGAATCAGTACACACCGGAAATCCAAAAACTAGCAAAAGAACAAGCAAAACTTAATGTTAATTTTGAAAACGTTAAAATTGTTACTACTCCACTTCTCGGAGCCGGTATAAAAGCTGAAAACATATCAGTTAAACTCCCTGATAATTCTGTTTTATTTTCAGCAGATAAAGTTAAAACAAGAATTTCACTTCCAAGTCTTTTGTTGTTAACAGTAAAAGTTTCTTGCCTTGAAGTTGAAAAACCATTTGTAAACTTAGAAATCATAAACAACGAAAACTTCAAAGTTGTTAAACTCGTAGAAGACTTGTTAAATGCAGGAAAAGAACAAAAACTTGAAGAAGGCAGACAAACTGTTCAAGCAGAAGCTGAAGGCTTTAAATTTAATCCTGCATGGATAAGAATAAAAGTTCCTGCTGTTAAGCTTAATAACTACCGAGTTCTTGTAAATGACCTAAAATCTAAGCATTATTTGGATTTAAAAGGCGAACAACTAGTTTTAGGTTATTTTAACGGTAAAAGTGCAAAGGTTAAAACTTACGCAGAATTATTTAGCGATAAAAACAAGAATATCACCGCAAATATTGATATAAACACATTCTTACCGCCGGTTGAGCCTTCTCTTGATTCAGAAGATGATCCTGCTGAAAGAATTGAAATTCCATTCGTAAACCCTGTAACAATGTACAGAAATTACGATTTGAAAGCAAATCTTGATACAAAATTGCGCATAAGAAATCATAGCGACAATTTAACTTCTTATGGTCATTTTGATATTAATAATATTAGTTTAAAAGTCGGGAACCTTAAATTACCTGAAAGTTACTTGAGAGCAAAGAGTTTTGGCTCAAACATAGATATAGATACAAATATCTATACTACGCAAAATCAAAACATCCAGCTTTTGGGTAAATTAAACTACAGTCATCATCCTAAAATGGATATGAGTATCAAAACTGCAGATATTAAGTTTAATGACTTGATTATTTTATCAAAAGCGTTTATGGATTCATTACATATTTATAATGAATTGGCTCAAGTTAAAGCTACTGGTGCATTGCAAACTGATTGCTACATCAAAACCAACTTTAAAAAATTAACTTCATCTGGTTCAATTTTAGTTAAAGACGGCGGTTTAAGCGTTAGAAATATTGGTAACGTAATTTCTAAGGCTAATGTGAACATTAAACTTGATAATAATATACTTGATATAAGAAATTCAAGTCTTTTCGTCGGTAACCAACCGATTACAATTGACGGTAAAATAGACAAAAAATCTGTTGCTGATATCAATATAAGCGCAAAGAAAATACCTTTGCCTATTCTATTCAACGCATTCGCGCCAAAAGAAATCAGAAGCACATACAACTTTAAATCAGGCGATGCGTCTTTCGATTTAGGTCTGAAAGGTGAATTAAAGAAAGCTGTTGCCGGCGTTAAATTCGCTCTTGCGAACTTAAATATTTCAGACAAAAACATGGTTGTTACAAATAACAACTTGAATGGTGAATTTTTCTTGCAAAACAAGGCTCTAGCCGGAAAAGTTAACAACAGTAATTTTGCTCTATCACTTCTTCAAACAAAATCAAGAATTGCTGTTCCGAAATTTGACTTGGAATTGGCAGATAATAATATAACTATCGGCGACAATAAAATTTTGTTCAATGACAAATCAACATTGAACTATGCAGGTAGTGTAATTGATTATAATAAATTAAAATCATTGAGCTTTACGACTTATGGTAACATTTATACTGATGATTTAATTAAACTTATCGGACGCGAATTCAAACCATATATTCACTCAAACGGTACAATTCCTGTAAAAGTAAATTTTGACGGTAATAAACACAAACAAACTCTTTTTGCTCAAGCTTTAGCTGACAAAACAAACTTTATTACACCTGTGGATTTTTCAAACGTTAATGGTGCAAATACTTCATTGCAAACTGTTGTTGATTTTAAACCTAACAGAATTAAAATCAAGAAAACCGGTTTGTTTACAAGAAGTGTAACTGTTGATGAAGAAGGTAACGAAGTTGTCCACTTGAATGAAGTTTTAGGCGTAGACGGTACGATTGCAGGAGATAGAATAAATCTTCTAAAAATCACTATGCCAAAAGCTTTAAACGGTAAAATTCACGTATTCCCTCAATCTAATTTTGATGTTAAAGGTAGAGCATTTGTGTTCGGTGAAACATCAAACCCAAGATTAAGAGGCGGATTTACTGTAACAAATCTTTCAATTCCTGAATTGTTATTAACTCTAAGGAATGCTGAATTAAAATTCAAAGGACAAGAAGCAATTTTTAACATACAAGATTTACTTCTAAACGGCTCTGATATTCAAGCAAATGGAACAGTTAGTCTGCTTCCTTCAAACATTTTGAATATTCTTAACCTTGACGTTAATTCAAGATACATGAATGTTGATAAATTGATGAACGTTAGCGATAAGGCTATGAAATACGTTCCACAAAATAGCGGTTCAGCTTCATCAGCTTCTAGCGCAAGCGCTGATATTCCTGTAGTTATTAGAAACGGCTCAATCAATTTTGCAAGAATAATTACAGGCAACATTGATGTAAGAAACACAACAGGTAGAATTTCTTTAGCAAGAAATATTTTCTACTTGAGAAACTTGAGAACAAACGTATTTAAAGGCCACGTAAATGGTAATATTTCAATGAACTTGCTTACAACCCTTTTGAACATTCGCATAAACGGTCAGGGTGTTGATGTTGAACAAGCGCTTTTAGACGGCGCAAACATGAAAGACACACTTTCAGGTACTGCAAATTTCAGCACAGATTTATCTTTAAAAGGTGCAACTTATGAAGAACAAATGAAAAGCTTGAAAGGTAAAGTTAATTTCACAGTTAAAAACGGTCAATTTGGCCCATTCGGCAAATTGGAAAACTTGATTATTGCAGAAAACATCCGCGAATCTCAGTTCTTCCAAACAGCTTTGGGGGGCGTAATTAGCGGACTTACGACAATTGACACAACTCACTTCTCTGATTTGAGTGGTAATTTAAGCTTTAGTAACGGTATTTGTCATATTGAGCCAATTACATCATTAGGTAATATTTTAAGCTTGCATATTTTTGGCGATTTCGATATTTTGAGAAACTACGCTGATATGAAAGTTCGTGCAAGAATGGCATCACTTGTTTCAAATTTGCTTGGCCCAATAGGTGCAATCAATCCTGCTAACTTAATTAATAGTGCAGCTAGCTTGAATGTTGTAACTGCAAAAGCATTCTCTATCTTCTGCGAAATGGTTCCTGAAGATGAAATGGCAATTATTCCAAGCTTCTCTAATAAGTATGTGGATAATTCGGCTACAAAATTCCAACTTGTAGTTAGAGGTGATGCTACAAAACCATTAACACTTATTAAATCGTTTAAATGGCTTGCAACCGAAACTCAATATCAGGATGCAGTTGATTATGTAAACTCAATTCCTGAACCTATTGAAGGCAGTGAGGCTGAAACAATTGAACAAGCCGTTCAAGAACACGAAGCTCTTGAAGCCGAAAAACAAACTCTAAAATACAAAGTTAGACACTTGTTTGACAAAAAAGATAAAAAATAATTCCGAAAGGAATTAAAACATTGGCGCATCGCTTCGCGATGCGCCAATGTTTTATAGATAAAATAAAGAGCGCCAATTTGACGCTCTTTAAATTTTTATAATCTCTTTACTCTAAGCTCTACTTAGAAGCGCCTGATTTTTCGATAATTTCTTTTTCGATGTTAGCAGGTACTTGTTCGTAGTTGTGGAATTCCATAGAGAATGTACCACGACCTTGAGTGTTAGATCTCAAGTCAGTTGCGTAACCGAACATATTAGCCAATGGAACTAATGCTCTAACGATTACGTTACCTGTGTTACCTTGAGGTTCTTGACCTTCAACACGACCACGTCTTCTTGAAATATCACCGATGATTGTACCTGTGAATTCGTCTGGAATTTCGATTTCAACTTTCATCATTGGTTCAAGAATGCAAGGTTGAGCTTTTCTAGTACCTTCTTTGATTGCCATAGAACCAGCAATTTTAAATGCCATTTCAGAAGAGTCAACTTCGTGGTAAGAACCATCGTAAAGTTCAACTTTAACGTCAATCATAGGGAATCCAGCTAAGATACCGCCTTCAAGAGCTTCTTCCATACCTTTTCTTGCAGGTTCGATGTATTCCTTAGGAATAGCACCACCAACGATTTTGTTTTCGAATACAAAACCGGCATTTTCTTCAGCTGGAGAAATTCTGATTTTAACATGACCGTATTGACCTTTACCACCTGATTGACGAGCAAATTTAGAATCTTGATCAGCTGTTCCTCTGATTGTTTCTCTGTAAGCAACTTGAGGTTTACCAATGTTAGCTTCTACTTTGAATTCTCTCAACATACGGTCAACAATGATATCCAAGTGAAGTTCACCCATACCTGAAATAATTGTTTGGCCTGTTTCTGTATCAGATTTAACTCTGAATGATGGATCTTCTTCAGCAAGTTTTTGAAGAGCAATACCCATTTTATCTTGGTCAGCTTTTGTTTTTGGCTCAATAGCTACAGAAATTACAGGTTCTGGGAAAGTCATTCTTTCCAAGATGATTGGAGCTTTTTCATCACACAATGTATCACCTGTTGTAGTATCTTTCAAACCAACTGCTGCGCAAATATCACCAGCGTAAACTTCGTTTTCTTCGATTCTTTGGTCAGCGTACATACGAACTAATCTTGAAATACGTTCTTTCTTACCGTTAGTTGAGTTAAGAACGTAAGAACCAGCTGTAATAACACCAGAGTAAACTCTCAAGAATGTTAAACGACCTACGAATGGGTCTGTCATAACCTTGAATGACAAAGCTGAGAATGGTTCTGAGTCAGAAGAATGTCTTTCAGTTTTTGTACCGTCTTCTAATTCACCTTCAATAGCTTTAACATCAACTGGTGATGGCATATAATCAACAACAGCGTTTAATAACAATTGAACACCTTTGTTTTTGAATGCTGTACCGCAAGTTACAGGAACGATTTTGTTATCGCAAACTGCTTTTCTTAATGCAGCCTTTAATTCATCAATTGTAATTGAATCTGGATCTTCGAAGAATTTTTCCATTAAAGCATCGTCTTCAGATGCGATAGCTTCTACCATTGCATCGTGGTATTCTTTAGCTTTTTCAGCCATATCAGCAGGGATATCTTCTTCTCTGATATCTGTACCTAAATCGTTAGTGTAGATTTCAGCTTTCATAGTCATCAAATCGATAAGACCTGTGAATTTGTCTTCTGCACCGATAGGTAATTGAAGAGGAACTGCATTAGCACCTAATCTGTTTTTGATTTGGTCTACAACTCTGTAGAAATCAGCACCTGTTCTATCCATTTTGTTTACGAAAACCATTCTTGGAACTTCGTATCTGTTAGCTTGTCTCCAAACTGTTTCAGATTGTGATTGAACACCACCAACTGCACAGAATACAGCAACAACACCGTCTAATACACGAAGAGAACGTTCTACTTCAATTGTGAAGTCAACGTGGCCCGGTGTGTCGATAATGTTGATTTGGTGTCCTTTCCAAGAAGCTGTAACAGCTGCAGATTGGATTGTAATACCTCTTTCTTTTTCTTGTTCCATAAAGTCAGTTACAGCAGCACCGTCGTGTGTTTCACCGATTTTGTGAGTTTTACCTGTGTAGAACAAGATACGTTCAGTTGTAGTGGTTTTACCTGCGTCGATGTGAGCAGCAATACCAATATTTCTGATTTTTTCTAATGGAGTTTTTCTAGCCATTGTCTTAGTTTCCTTTATATTTCTACTACTACTATTTATACTGTTTCCCAGTTAATCATATTGTGGCATGAACATGTTTTCAGTACAAGTAGGTTACACCTTTTGTTAAGTTTGTTAAAATCTGTCATAATCTAAAAAGGCGATTGAATTTATTTCAACCGTCTTTTTAATAAAAAATATTCCAGCATTTTTATAGACTATTTAAATTTGCTACGTTGCGATATAACCATCAATAATACTTGAAATTTTAAATACATTAGCTTCAGGATTAATATTTTTTATATGTCCATTAAAACATGCCATAATATCTTGATGCAATGCCCCATCACCTATTCCGCTATTGGATTCATCAATGCTCTTTTTTATAAGATTCGTCAATTGCGATACTGTTTTGCAATTATAATCATTCATTGTATCTACTAATGCCTGCTTACCGATTTTGACTTCTTCCGGAGTCAATTTATTTATTGCAACTTCTTTTGCAATTTTATTCAATTCTTTTGCGCTTAAAGATGTTACACCTTTAAAATTTACTTGAGAACGTCCTACTACTTCATCTTGAGAAGTCAATGCACTTTTTGCATCTGGCATTTGCTCTACAGCATTCCCTTCGGTTTCTACTTTTTCTCCGCCTTTAAAGTTTGTAATAGCCTGAGGCTGATTTACTGAAATCGGATTAATCGTTGTCATTTTATTTCTCCTTTTTTCTTCACAAAAACATGTAAAAACATAAAATTGCTACTTTTATAAAAAAATTTAAGTAATATTAAGAATAGTAAACAATATTTAACATTCTATGTAATTTGTTTTATTATGAAAAGAGATTTCGTTTATATAAGGAGTATTTGAATGAAAAAATTATTAACGTGTTTAGCTTTATCAGCTATATTATTTTCCGGTTGCACACTTCTAAACAAATCAGAAGGAATTGTTAAAGTAAATAATACTGTCATTACACAAGCGGAATTCGACAAAGCGTTTGATGCCAGCGTAGACAAATCTTTCTTAAAAGCATTCGGCGGTTCTAAGAATTTAGTTAAATCTGATGAAAATCCAATGTTTGGAATTTTTAAGGATAAAATTGTAAACGAACTTATTGTTAAGTCATTATTGGACGAAGAAATCGCGAAACGCGGAATCACTGCAACCCAAGATGATATACAGAACGAATTAAAAACAATTATTGATAAAGTTGGTTCTAAAGAAGAACTTAATAAACTTTTGAAACAAAGAGGCATTTCTAATGACCAATTTACAGAAGATTTGAAAACTCAAATCAAAATTAAAAAATTAGTAAATTCGATTGAAAAAATCAATGTTTCTGACGCTGATGCAAAAAAATACTATGATACACATAAATCAGAATTTACACATGGCGAACAAGTTAGAGCTTCACATATTTTGATTTCAGCAAACACTATTGAATTAATCCAACAAATCAAGACTAAAAATCCAAATATTAATCCTACAGACTTGAATAAAAAAGTCGAAGAACAAACTGCTCAAGCAAAAATTAAAGCAGAATCTGTTTTAGCACAAGTTAAACAAAATCCGGATGATTTCGCAAAAATCGCAGAAAAGAATTCTGATGACAAAACAAGCGCTGAACGTGGTGGCGAATTAGGTTTCTTTACAAAAGAAGCAATGGTTCCTGAATTTTCTAAAGCAGCATTTTCAATGAAACCTAATACAATAAGCGAAAACTTGGTACAATCACCTTACGGTTACCATATCATCAAAGTTACAGACAGAATGGAAGCAGGTACAACTCCTTATGTAAAAGTTAAGGACGAAATTAAGTTCTATCTAGAAACTCAAAAACAAATTGAAGTTCTTAAAAAACTTACTGATGGTTTAATGAAAAACGCTAAGATTGAATACTTGAACGAATCTTATAACCCAAAAAGAGTAATTAAACCGGTTGTTCCTCAAGAAAAAAAAGAAAAAGAAGCGAAGTAATTTAATATTGAAATATCATTAAATAATTAAATGGCGGTTTTCAGAATGAAAACCGCCATTTAATATTACAAAATAATTTTAATCCTCGTCTATTTTTTCAAGCATTACAACAGCCTGCGACTCGATAGCCAATTTTTCACCAACTGCGTCTAAATTTTCTTTTGTTTTGGCTTTTATAGAAATATCCGAGTCATCTAATGCTAAAACTTGCCCTAAAACTTGCTTCATATTAGGAATATACGGCATCATTTTTGGTGCTTGCGCAATAATATTTGTATCAAGATTACTTATCCAATACCCCTGTGCTTGCACCATTTCATAAACTTTTTTCAACAGCTCAACACTATTTGCGTTTTTAAATCTATCATCAGTGTCCGGAAAAAGCGTTCCTATATCATCCATTGCAAGAGCACCTAATAGTGCGTCAATAATTGCATGAATGAGAACATCAGCGTCTGAGTGTCCCAATAGCCCTTTTTCATAAGGAATTTTTATACCACCTATTATCAAGTCGCGACCTTCAACCAACTTATGAATATCATAACCTATTCCTATTCGAAATTTTTGTTCTGCCATAATGTCCTCTCAAAATACATCCTATACAAATTTTATAATACCATATTTGGAGAAAAATATAACTTAAAGTACCTACATATCTTGTAACAAATTGTTAAGATTTTGGATTTCGGAAAATATATGAAAGCAGAATTTTTGAAAAGTATTATTATTAGAATATGAATGAAGATATTTTATATAAAAACTTAACGATTAGAGAAGAGCAGGTGCTGAATTTACTTCTTAGAGGGCATAGCAATCGGAGCATGGCAAAAATTATGTCAGTAACAAGTCATACAATTAAAGCTCATCTGGAGAGCATTTATCGAAAATTTGGGGTGCACAATAAGGTACAAGCTGTAATTTATGCAATGGTAAATAAGATTGGTGATTTAGACAACTTACTGCCATAAATTATCTAGTTACTTAGTCTAGCTTTCTTCCATAATAATTAAGCAAAACGTCTAATGTAATATATGCAGTAATTTTGTATATTTAAAGTATACAAAATTGACTGCTATAACCCACATGCTTATGCACGTTTACAGGAGGCGAGACCCTTCTTGAGGTTAAATGCAGTAAAGGGCAACTCTAAGTTTGCCCTTTTATATAGTAAAAGATTTGCTCTTGCGAATTAAGAGCAAATCTTTTTAAAATTGGAAAAGATGATAGTTATAAAACTAATATAGCTTATGGAAAATTTTTCGGGCATGGCAGAAAATAATATTGTTATGGAAGATAAAAATAGATTAAGAAACTTAGGAATTAACATCAAGAGTGAACGTCTAAGACGTGATATCTCTCAAGAAAAATTAGCAGAACTTACAAATATCTCAAGAAACTCTATAAGTTTAATTGAGACTGGTAAAATCAACCCTACAATCCTTAAAGTGATTGATATCGCTAATGTTTTAGGCGTTGAAGTTACTTTGCTAACTAGAGATGTTTAATTTAAATATATAGAACTATAAGCTGAGCCGGAGGCAAAGTTTGGAATTATTTGTCTTTGGTAATATATAATGTTGTGTTTTTCAACGGAAATTCGCGTAGACAAAGCGTGGTATATATTGTTGCTTTGAGTAATTTACTCTTGGTAGTGTTTTGCTATTGTATAGCATGCGTTATTGAGATGTGTACCATAAGAGTTTGTGCGTTTAATTGATTTGTGCTCATATGTTTATTCTTGCGTTTTAGCAAGAATCTATTTTACATGTGAAATAATTATCCTGCATTATAAATAATATATAGAAACAAAAAGGTCGACACATGTTATGTCGACCTTGTAATGTTTAAAAAACTTTAATCTTAAGCTTCTTCTTTAGCTTCTTCAGTTTCTACTTCTTCGCCTTTGAACGCAGGAGCTTTTGGAGCTTCTTCTGTTTCTACTCCATCGCCTCTGAACGCTGGTGCTTTAGGAGCTTCTTCGGTTTCTACTTCTTCGCCTTTGAATGCTGGTGCTTTAGGAGCTTCTTCGGTTTCTACTCCTTCACCTTTGAATGCTGGTGCTTTAGGAGCTTCTTCGGTTTCTACTTCTTCGCCTTTGAATGCTGGTGCTTTTGGCGTTTCTTCTGTTTCTACTCCTTCACCTCTAAACGCTGGTGCTTTAGGAGCTTCTTCGGCTGCAGGTTCAGCTGCTAAGAATGCTTTATTATATGCTGCTAGAGCATTCGCTCCTTTAAATGTAGCTGCAGTTTCAACAGGGGCAGTAACTGTTTCTGTTTTTGGAGCATCGGTTTCAACAGGTTTAGTCATTACTACATTGCCTGCGGTCGCTCTAAAGTTAATTGGACTAATCATGATATTTACCTTCTACAATCTGATACACATTATTTAAAACGAGTCAATTTTTAAAATTGCTATTTGTTTAATAAATCTTTACATTTATTTTTCTAAAAAAGCTCTCTTCTTTTGAAGAGAGCTTTTTAAACTTATTACGCTTCAGCAGGAGCTTCTTCTGCTTGAGCAGCAGCTGCTGCTTCCTCAGCTTTTCTTGCTTCTTCTTCAGCCTTCTTAGCTTGAGCCTTCTTAGAAAGTTTAACTACTTCTGATTTTTTGTAGTTCAATGTACCATCTTCATTACAGTTAGCCATTAAGTATTTAACTGTATCTGTAGGTTGAGCACCTTTCTTAACCCATGCTTCAGCAGAAGCTTTATTTAATTTCATTTCTTTAGTTTTTGGGTTGTAGTAACCTAATTCTTCAACAGGTTTACCTTCACGTTTTGTTGTAGAGTTGATAACAATAACTCTGTATGTTGGAGCTTTTTTAGCACCTAATCTTTTCAATCTGATTTTTAACATTTCATTTTCCTTCTTTGTTGTTTTAATATAAGTGGAGCATCTTAACTTGATAGATTGGCTCCTAGCCGCTTATACAAAACAGGCTTTTAGAGGATATGCCTGCATATTAATAAATAATCACAAATACACTCAATAATCAATAGATTGTTAAGTAAAGCTTAATAAAAATTTATCTTGAACTTTAGTGCCCAAGAAGAGAGAATAACCAGAGTCATTCAGTTCGCACAATTAAATATTAAAACTCTTTCTCGAACCTTCTTCGTGGTACAAACCACCACCACAAATTGTTTCAACAACTTTTAAAACAAATTCTCTAGAAGAATCTGTATTATTCAAGAAAAATTCTCTATTAGATAAATGTCTGATTTTGAAAATCGAATTTTGAGTTTTATCAGCAGGCACAAACAAAGATGCAACTTCTTTATCCAAAAGAACTTCCATCATTTGATTTCTAGATGTTATACCTTCCATTAACTCATTATAATTTCCGTTAATTGCCATAATACGACCGGAAAACATAGGGGGAGCGCTTTCTCTAAACAAAGCTTGCGGTTCATAATTACATCTGGTTGTAAGACTTATTGTATGCCAAAGAATATTGATTACAGCAACAGTTTTATCCTTGTCATAATCTACATAAATATTTTCTGTTGTAATACCTCGAGATGCAAATGATTGTTTCAATGAATCTGCAATTGCTTTCAAATTATCTATCATTTCTACAAAAATTTCAGCAGTATTTAAAGTCGCATGCTGATAGTCCAAGAATTGTTTATACATGTGGGTAGAAACAAGCCCGATGCGTTCTTGGATTAGTGTGGATTTTCTAAAAGATGTTTCTGAGTTATTAAAATTTTCGTAGCCTTTACTCAAATTTATAAAGCCTCCTTATATAATTGTACACTCAACATGGCTTTTGTGTAAACATGACGCGTAACATTTTGTAATCATAACACCATTTTTTCATTTCACAAAGAATCGGCGAAACTCTTAAGAGTTTCGCCGATTCTATCACCTTACATCTTTTTTATTATTCCATTACGAATGCTCTAACAACAGTTACTGAACCGTCAACGTTCTTACGAACTCCTGTGTCAACATCATCGTCATCCAAGTCGGCTGCGTATGCTACCGGTGTGTATGGTTGAACTGCATCCACAGACGTAGGTCTTTCATAACTTCTTAAAACTTTAATGTTTTCATTATCATCCGGAGTTGGTGGGTTTGGATCTGGATCCGGTGTTGGTGGGTTTGGTACATCAGGTTTATCAGGACCAACTAAGTATGTTGTATTGCTTGGTCGTGGGTCGCGAGTATTGTAACCTTTAGGACCATTGGTTAATTCGTAAGTGATTTCTTCTGTTTTGCCAACTGTTACTTCTTTGGCATCACGAATATTAGTATACTTCAATGTATAATCTCTAGAAGGGAAATCTACTTTCAACTTATCTGTTTCTTTACCAACAATAATATTGTCTGCGTGAACTTTGTCGCCGGTAATTTCAATATATTTATTAGGGGCTGTAATATGTACGTCTTTTGCGTTTGCACCTGTTAATTTTACATCACCCTTTGATGCTATGTAAGCATTTGCAGGAGTGTCAATTTTGGTAATATTTCCACCGGCAATATTTATGTTAGTTGGATTAGACAATGAATCTATGTGTCTATAGTTTTCCATTACATCTACTGTCAAGTCGTCAACTGAATATTTGCCATCAGGTAATGTTACGGTCTTGCCATTAATTGTATATGAACCTGTTGAATTCAAGCCACCGATATAGCCATTTGCGGAGAATTCGTATTCATTTGCGCTCAATGTTGCCTTACCGTCTGTCAATACGTTTAAAGTATCTGACTTTAATGAAATCTTATTAGCGCTTGTATCTATTGTTGTCATTACATGACCGTCATGAGCATGTGCTGTTAAATCTCCGCCAACTGTCAATTTGCCGTCTGCAAGTTTCTTAGCGTCATAATCATAACCACCGATATGGATGTTTTGAGCTGAATCAATTTTCAAATCACCACCCACTTTTGTATCGCCGATTACGTGAACGAAGTGGTTGTATTTTGTATTGTTCATATCACCGGTACCGGTTGTTGTTAATGTTGCATTCTTACCAACTGTAGAATCGCCTACATCAACAAATCCACCGCTATTTGACATTGATAAATTGCCTTTTACATCAGCTTTTCTTAAAAATGTCATACTGCCAGAACTTTTTGTTGTTACATCACCATTTACAGTAAGTCTTTCGCCGTGGTCGTTATAGTTTAATACAACAGAATCTTTGGAATTTACGTTCAAATTACCGTTAATAGTACCGCCATTATATGTTTGAACAATTCCCGCGCCAGGTGTTGTTATATATACATCGCCATTGATATTTACTGCTTTTAGATTTACACCTGCTTTTTGAGCGCCATTGCTGGTTCCAAGCGCCAAATAATCTTGTCCGTTTGATGTTACCATTTTTAATGTCTTTGCGCTTACGCTTGAATCAATAACATTGATTAGAGGTGCTACGATATTGTATTCTCCGCCAACATGGAATTCTGAATTATTCTTTATTGATATTCCTACCAATTCACCGTTATCGTTATAGATTTGTTTAAATTTTGCATCATCAAGATTTAGATTGCCCAAATCTTCTACGCGAACATTTGACAAGTCTTTTGTTGTCAACTGTAAATCACCTGCAGTAGTGAATTTTGCACCATCAAACAATACGCCGTTTGGGTTTGAAATAATCAATTTACCAATACCGCTGTTTGCATTAACTTGACCATAAATCTTAGACATGCCTTGATTTACTGTATTTAAAATTGTTAAATCATTAGCTCCGCCGACTGCATTAAAGTTCAAACTTTCGTTTTTATTTACGTTTAAAGTATCCCAATTTACATGAGAATTGCCGTTGAAATTCAAGTTTGCTGAACCGTTACCGGTGGTCATATTTACATAACCGCCACTGGCATTATTAATTACTGCACCGCCATTGCCTACGCCTAAACCTGTATCAATAGTCGCGTATGAAACCTGCATTGAGGCAAACAATGCGGTTAGAGCTAATGCTGAAAACTTCTTTTTTAGATTTTTCATATAATACTCCTAATACTTTTATATACTCGTAATATAATAAAGTCATTTTTCTTATAGAAATTGCCTAATTTCTAAAAAATTTTACAAAGTTTACATTTTTCAACTGTATAAAAAAAGCGCGGTCGGTTGAAAATTCAACCGACCGCGCTTAATTAAGAAAATTTAATTTTATTAAACACTAACTTTCATTGTGTTAGCAATAATTTCATTGAAGCTGTCAGCTTTTAAGCTTGCGCCACCAACCAAAGCACCGTCGATGTCTGATTGAGACATTTGTTCTTCGATTGTGTTAGGTTTTACAGAACCGCCGTAAAGAATTCTGATAGCGTCGCCAGCTGAAGCAGAAGAAACTTCTTTAACTACATTTCTAATCATAGCGATAACTCTGTTTGCTTCTTTGCTGTCGCAAGTCTTACCAGTACCGATAGCCCAGATTGGTTCATAAGCGATAACAGATTTAGAAACTTCTTCTTCAGACAAGCCATTTAAAGCAGCTCTAATTTGAGTAGCGATGTGTTCATCTGTAACACCAGCTTCTCTTTGTTCAAGAGTTTCACCACAGCAGATGATAGGAATTAAACCACCAGCCAAGATAGCTTTAGCTTTTTTGTTAATCATTTCATCTGTTTCTGAGAAGTATTGTCTTCTTTCAGAGTGTCCGATAATAACGTGTGAGCAACCAGCATCTGCTAACATTTCAACAGAAACTTCGCCTGTGAAAGCGCCTGATTTTTCCCAATGGCAATTTTGACCGGCAATAGCGATTTTATCGCAACCGCAACCGCAATTGCATTTTTCTGCATTAACAACACTTAGAGAAGTAAACACAGGTGCGATAACGATTTCTGGCAATTGAGTTGCTGTGAAATCTTTTGTAAAATTCTTTATACCTTCAAATAAAGATTTAGCATCTGATTGAAGTAAGTTCATTTTCCAGTTTCCTGCAATAATTGGTTTTCTTGACATAATTTTCTCCTTCTTGTGAGGGTAAATCCCTCTTTTTTATGTACTATTATACATAGATATTAGAATAAACAAGGAGCGAAATCAATATTTACAGAGGTTAAATTGTTGATATGAAAATTTTATTTGCATTTTGATAACTAAAATTTTGTATCAAGACTAAAAATAAAAATTGAATGTCAATAGCGCCACGAGCGTTTAGTTTTTTACCCTTGCAGGGAAACACCTCACCCTAGCCCTCTCCTGTAAGGAGAGTAAATGAGCACGACTTTTTAAGGGTAAAATATACGATTCCATTCGCTATCGAAGTTTATGATACTGACGCGGTGATGCCTTCCATGATGTTATAAAAATCTTCTCTCGGTAGTGTAGACATTGTTTTTAAAGCATAAGAAAGTATGCTTATTTTATCATACCAACGTCTGGAATTTGAAATTTTATAAAGTCCTAGAACTCTGTCGATTCCGATACTTACGTCTTGTTCTTCATCTTCTTCGTGCATTTCTTTAATCTGTTTAACAACATTCGCCAAATCTCTAGATAAAGCTCTTCTCTTAACCTCATCCATATCTTTTAGCAAAGTCAATGCTCTTTGCGTATGCTCATTTGAATCGTACCAACGTCTATTCATCAAATTTTCTCCCCAATACACATACTAATTATATTTCATGACACCCCAAATGCAATCATACGTTTAGACGAAGTTGTAGAGCATAAATTCTAATTCCAGTACTTACTAAATTGCGCCAAGTTTTTTACAAGCCTCTAACGCACAATTTTGTTGAGCTTCTTTTTTAGATTTACCTGTCGCTGTCGCAATAATTTCATCATTCCATTCAACCTGAACCTCAAATACAGGTTTATGGGCAGGACCTTTTACTGCAAGGGTTTTATAAATAGGTAAAGTCTTATTTATACCTTGAGTATACTGTTGGAAAATATCTTTTGCATTATATTTTTCAAAATGCTTATCAACATCTTCTGCAAATGCCATAACGTATTCTTCAATAAAAGCTTCTATTTCTACTTGTTTTCCGCTAAAATAACTAGCACCCAAAACAGCTTCAAGCGTACAAGCAATGTTTGATTCGCGTTTGCGTCCGCCTTGTTTTTCTTCTGCAGGGCCTAAAATCATAAGCTTATCCAAACCTATTTTTTTAGCTATTTGCGCTAAAATTGCATCAGACACAAGTATTGAACGGATTTTTGAAAGTTCTCCTTCCGGCGCTTCCGGATAAGTTTTATACAAAAGTTTTGAAGTGTAAAGTTTTAAAACAGAATCCCCAAAAAACTCCAAACGTTCATAGTTTTCTAAATCACTATACCCGTTTTCTTTTGTAAAAGAAGGATGAGTTAGCGCAATTTTCACCAACTCATCATCTTTATTAATTTTAAAAATTTCTTCAACAAGCATTACATCATGCCTCTAAATAAATCCCAAAAATTGTTTACAACAAAGAAATACATATAGTAATGAACTATTGGAATTGTAAATATATAGCTGTCAGTTCTATCCAAAAATCCACCATGTCCCGGAAGAACATTGCTTGAATCTTTTACGCCGGCATCCCTTTTAATCATAGATTCGCACAAATCACCGATTTGAGCACAAAATGCAATTATAAAACCAAGAATTAATGCGTGATACCAAGGAAATCCCATTACGTGAATTCCGAAAATCAAACAAAACAAAATACACATTGTAGTACCGCCAATAGCGCCTTCAATTGTTTTATTTGGACTTATAACATGAGAGAGTTTGTGCTTGCCGAAACGACACCCAACATAATAACAAAAACTATCGGTTAAAATTACTGCAAAAAATAACAGTAACGCATATCCGGCACCATCTGTTGTTACATTTTGTTTAAAAATTCCGTCATAAGTCGGATTGCTGCCTAAATCTCTTAGAAAAAGTAAGTGTAGCGGAAACCATCCACAATATACAAAACCAAGAATTGTTGTAGCAACATTTGCAATATATGGTTGTTTTCCTTTGAACAATACTGACAAAAACGCCATTACAGAACACGCAGTAAAAGCTAAAGCAACTAAATCAAAACGATTAAAATAAGCAAGAGCTGCAAACAAAAAGCTCGATATAATTATGATTCTGGAACTTGGTCTAAACCCTTTATGCTCAAGAATCTTTACGTATTCTTTTGAGGCTAGTGCAACTATTATAAGGACTAGCCCTGCTAACCATAACCCGCCTGCCATAATTGCAAAAAGAGCCGTAAATCCAAATACTAATCCTGTCAATAATCTTGTTACACTTTTTGTTAAAGCCATTATACTGTCATAACCTCTTTTTCTTTTTCTACAACCTGAGCATCAATAATGCCAACATATTTGTCTGTTAATTTTTGGATTTTATCTTGATTATCTTTAACAGCATCTTCAGGTAGATTTTCTTCTTTTTCGATTTTCTTCAAAGAATCAACCATATCACGTCTTACATTTCTGATTGCAATTTTAGCATCTTCGCCGAACTTCTTAACTTCTTTTGCAGTTTCTTTTCTTCTTTCTTCTGTTAGAGGAGGGAAGTTTAAACGAATGCAAACACCATCATTGTTTGGTGCAACACCTAATTCAGCTTTAATAACAGCTTTTTCAACATCTTTCAAGATGCTTTTATCAAAAGGAGTAATTACCAAAGTTGTACCTTCGCTAACGCTAACTTGTGCCATTTGTCTGATTGGAGTTGGTGCTCCGTAATAATCAACTACAACTCTGTCTAAAATTGCAGGATTAGCACGACCTGTACGAACTGTAGAAAATTCTCTTTTCATTTGACCAAGAGCTTTTTCCATTTTTTCCTCTCCGAACAAAAACATTTCTTCAAGAGCTTCTGACATAATTTTCTCCTTTATTATATAAAATTAACTAACTTACGTACGTTCCAACGGCTTCGCCGTCCATAATTTTTACTAAACTTCCTTGAGCCTTAAAATCAAAAACAATAATCGGAATATGATTTTGCTTACATAAAGCACAAGCAGAAGTATCCATAACTTTTAATTCGTTTTTAAGAATATCATCATAAGACATTGTGTCAATTTTTTTAGCATTCGGATTTGTTTTAGGATCATCGTTATAAATCCCGTCAACACCATTTTTAGCCATCAACATCACTTCTGCATCGATTTCAGAAGCTCTTAATGCTGATGCTGTATCAGTTGTAAAGAATGGGTTTCCTGTTCCTGCTGCAAAAATAACAACTCTACCTTTTTCTAAGTGTCTTATTGCTCTATGACGAACATAAGGCTCTGCAATTTGGTTCATGGCAATCGCAGTCTGAACACGACATTCAACGCCGATTTTTTTCAAAGCACATTGCAAAGCAACAGCGTTCATAACAGTTGCAAGCATTCCTACATAATCGCCCGATGCTTGATCCATACCAAGTTTTGCGCTATTTTTCATACCTCTAAAGATGTTGCCACCACCAACAACAACCGCAACCTCAACGCCTTTGTCGTAAATTGATTTGATTTCGTTAGCAATCATTTCAACAGGTTCATAGTCAATACCAAATTGTTGTTTGCCTAAAAGTGCTTCTCCGCTAATCTTTAATAACACACGTTTATATTTTGTACCCATTAGTTACCTCTCTTTAGTTTATACTAGCTGAAAAACGTGGATTTGTAAAGATAAAAAAATAATTTTTATTTTAAAATACTCTCTCCCGAAATTTTTTCACCGCTAATTTTATATTTAGCATGTTCTGTTTTCATAAGATGATTATCAACGAGTGAAAATGATTCTAGGGTTAAATCATTTATTCCTGAAAATGTATTATCTGAAAGTCTTAGCGTAACCGTATCGGTCAAAACTTTGTTATCATAAGGTGCTTTTTTAGAAAAAACTACTAAATTACCTTCTACAGCTTTAACCGAAATTTCTGCATTTGCACCACTAAAAGGATTTGAAAGCATAATCCTATCACCAACCCTTGATAGATTCCACATATCAACACTTGTTGGCTTAAATATCCCATAACTGTTTGTATCAACCAATTTAGCGGTGATTCTCCAACTGCCAAAAAATGCTTTCGGAATGTCATTAATTACAACTCCGGCACTCAGAGTAAACTCTTCTGCGATTGCAGTAGTCATAGTTAACATAAAAAATAATAAAGCTAGAAATTTCTTCATAATAATATTCTATAGTAAAAATTTTTCAAAAGTCATTGTCGAGTATAATAAATGCGCCATTCTAGGCGCATCTATTTAAATTATTCATAGTTAAGATTGAGTTCTTCCAAACTATTGTGGTAGCTCTGTTTCTGCGCCATTTAGAGGCAAAGCATTGTCGGTTGCAGAAGTTGTTTCAGCCTCCGGTTCCGTATGAGCATACAATCTCAAACTAAGTGTTGTAATCAAAATCTTTTTGTCTTTTTCGTAAGGTTTAACTTCCATTTCGTTGATTTTAATATAATAAGGATATTGATAAATATCTTGAATGAATTTACCCAAATTTACATAGTTAGAAACCAATTCCATATTTACATCACAAACAAAGTAAACATCTTTTCCGAATTTAACAAAAGAATCAGTCTCAGGATTATATGTATAATCAATTGATTTGATTTTTACAGAATTCGCATGAATCATCTCAATTACATCGTTATACAAAGTGAAAAATAATGTTTCATTACCTAAATCAGATTCTACTGGAGAATAAATTTTCTTTTGAGAAGTTGAAATTGAGTTTTTGATTTTCTTAATTTTTGCTTTTACAATATTAAGTTTATTTTGTAACCCTTCCAATTCTTGCTGTTTACTTTCAATATCTGATTTTAATGTGTTAACTTCTTCCACTTTTGGGCCAACTATTTTGAATACAGCAAAAAATAAAACTAATACTGCTACACAAAATGCCATTACACCATAATATTTTCTATATTTTTCCATGTTTCACAAAACCTTTAATTGTTTTCTTTAATAGTTTCTAAATCAGGTAATGCAGCATTTGCATCGCCTTCTTTTTTCTCTAAATCTTCCTTCTTAACTTCAGGTTCATTAGAAATTCTAAATTCATAGAAATCTGCATTTAATGAAGTCAAGATTGAATCAGTATCGAAGTCTGAAGAATTATCATCCAAATTTTGTACTTTAGAATTTGTTGCCAAACCTAGTTTTTGTAATTTAATATCAGATTCCGGATTGTAATCTTTTATGCTTCTAAAGAATGCATAAACGCTTTCCAAGTTATCAGCTTGACCTTCAATTGTTGTTTTTTCTCCAAGCTTAAGATGAGTTAACCAAAGTTTTTTAGGAATCTCAGTTCCAACAATTGTATAGTAAGAATAAATATTCTTGTTGTGTCCCAAACCTGTTCTAATTTCATCACCCTCATCAAATAAATCTGATGAAATATCTTCATTGTCTTTTAAGAATTTTTGAATTTTTTCAGTTTGGGCATTCAAATCAACTAAATTATTCTGTTGGTCTTTTATTGTCTTAAATAAAAATCCAAATGCGATAATTGTCGGAATAACAACAATCACAGCTAAAACAATGAAGAATTTTATCAAGTTTTCATTTGATAGAACTATACGACGTCCGGCAATTGTGATTTCCGGAGGTTGTTCAGCCAAATAAACTTCACCTAAATTTTTATTGAACAAATTGAAGTGTGCATCGTAATATGGTGCAAAATCACTATAAATAGCAGCCCCGATTACATCTAACGATACTTTTCTTGCCAAAGAACTATCCACTTCTGAAGACAATTCCAAGAATGCTTCTTGAGAATATCCGTTTGCCTCTTGGTGAATTATTGGCGCAGAATAAGATAGTTTGCTTGCCAAGATTTCTGCACTAATGATATTCGTTTTTGAAAGCACGCACAAATATTTCGAAGGCAAGTTTTTCAAAATAGGTCCAACTGCTGAAACAACTGTTGAGTAATTTTCAGCATCACCCAAAACTTCGCCAATACTTATTCTTTCTTCAAATGAATCAACGTAATCTCTGCCGTTCATTGAAATCACACGACAACAAAAACTTTCCACAACCAACATTACCCAGTTTGTATCCGGATTTGTGTTAATTCTTTCCGTATACATTAAAGAATTTAACGTAGAATTTACAGATGTATCAATTGCCAAAAGCTTGTAACCCAAATCTTTAATGCTCATCGCGATTTCTGTTATTGTACCTAATGGAGCACCAACATAAGCAATTTTATTAAACTGAATAGACGAATTTGGCAACAATACAGCATCCATTGTCGGATCACTGTTTTTAAATAAAAAATGATTCAACAATTCTTCTTGAACAGCATTTTCAATTTGTATTTCGTCTAAAGCAGCAGGATAGTCATTTACTTTAAAAACCGGAGTTGGAATATTTAGAACTATAGATGCTCCTTTTGGAATCATAAGCTCATCCATAACATCCTTTAATGATTCTTTAAAAATATCTAAATCTGCAATATCTCTACGGTTTATATCATATTCAAGAGGTCTAACGCCATATTTTAGGACAGTTCTTGTTGCAAAGTCTATTTGTGCAACTTCTAAGCCTACTTCAGGAGTTACAGATACCCCAATCACAACACTCTTCTTAAATAATTCCATGTCTATTTCATCCTATTTTTTTTTATTGTACAATAAAATTTAAAATTTGTATACTCGGGTAAATAGATGAAAAATATAATAGAAAAGATAAAAAAACTAAAAGAAGAGAAAAATGCCATTATATTGGCACACAGTTATCAAAATATTGAAATTGACGAAGTCGCCGATTTTGTTGGTGATTCTTTGTACTTAAGTCAAATGGCTAAAAAAACAAACGCTAATATTATTATTTTTGCAGGCGTATATTTTATGGCACAAACTGCAAAAATAATTTCACCGGACAAAAAGGTTTTGTTACCAAATGTTAAGGCCGGTTGTTTGATGGCAGACATGATAAATCACAAACAAATGCTTGAATTTAAACAAAAACATCCGAACATACCGGTTGTTTGTTATATTAATTCAACAGCGGAAGTTAAGGCTGAATGCGATATTTGCTGTACAAGTTCCAATGCTTTAGAAATAGTAAAAAGCCTTAATGCACCTCAAGTTCTTTTTGTGCCGGATGCAAATCTTGGCAAATGGGTGGAAGGTCAACTTTCCGGTGTTGAGGTTATTACTTATAACGGTAATTGTCCTGTACACAACAATATTACAGTTGAAGATATTGAAAATGCCAGAAAAAAATATCCGAACGCAAAAATCCTTATTCATCCAGAATGCAAACCAAAAGTAAGTCATTTGGGTGATTATGTTGGCAGTACAAGTGGTATAATTAATTATGTAAAGAATAGCGACCACAAACAGTTTGTTATCGTTACAGAAAAAGGTGTTGTTGATAGGCTTAGACGCGATTATCCTAATAAAGAATTTATTCTTATTAAAGATAATATGCTATGTGAAAGTATGAAGCTTACAACTTTGGAAGAAATCCTTAATTCTTTAGAAAACGAAACAAACGAAATTGTTTTAGATGAAGAAATTCGTCTAGCAAGCGCAGGTTGTATTGAAAGCATGTTGAAGGTGTCAAAATAATGGAAAGCACTATTATTTACGGAAAAAATGCGGTAATTGAAGCTTTGGAAGCAGGAGAAAGAGAATTCAACAAAATTCTTATTTCAAACAATGCAAGAAGCGATGTAAAAATTGAGCGCATAAAAGAACTTGCACAAAAAAAAGGCATAGTTTTTCAATTTGTAGCACCTCAAAAACTCAATCAACTTGAGCCGGAAGGACGTCATCAAGGTGTAATTGCGCAAATTTCACCTGTAAAATATACTGATTTAGATGATTTTATTGAAAAAGTCGGCGGAAATATTGTAATATTAGATGGAGTAGAAGATTCACATAATGTCGGTGCGATTATTCGTTCTTGCGTGTGCGCGGGTATTAAAGGAATTATTTTACCTTCACGCCGAGGAGTTTTGATAAACTCTACTGTTGAAAAAACAAGCGCAGGAGCAGTTAACCACATATCAATAATTAAAGTCAACAGTCTGGTTGGTGCAGTTCAGAAGTTAAAAGAAAACAACTACTGGGTAATTGCATCAGACCATCATGCTAAGGATAATTATTATGATGTGGATTACACAGATATGAATTTTGCACTTATTATGGGTGCAGAACATGCCGGAATTTCACGTTCGTTATTAAAACTTTCAGACTTCAAAATTAAAATTCCGATGTTAACGGATTTTAATTCTTTAAATGTTTCAAACGCAACTGCAATTATATTGTTTGAAGCGGTAAGGCAACAGATAAAAACCAAATAAAAGGACAATGAGATGAGCAAAAAGAGCGAAAAATTAAATATCATGGTAGACGATATTTCTGACGAAGGCGTAGACTTTCATAGTATCGAGCCTGCCGATGATGACGAAGAATCAATTGCGATTGAAGAACCTAAAACTCAAGAGAATTTAAACACAGTAAATTCTGATGATTCAGTAAGGATTTATCTTCAACAAATTGGTAAAATTCCGCTTCTTTCTGCTCAAGAAGAACTCGAAGTTGCAAAAAAAATATATGAAACTCAAAGCGAAATTGCACGTAAAGTTCTTATTAATGCGAATTTAAGACTTGTTGTAAGTATTGCTAAAAAATATATTGGACGCGGACTTTCTTTCTTGGATTTGATTCAAGAAGGTAACATGGGTTTAATTAAGGCTACAGAAAAATTTGATTATACAAAGGGGTATAAATTCTCAACTTATGCTACTTGGTGGATTCAACAATCTATTACAAGAGCAATTGCGGATAAAGCTCGTATTATCAGACTCCCAATCCACTTGATTGAATCCATTAACAAGATTAAGAAGGCTACAATGGATTTAACTACTGAATTAGGAAGAATTCCTAACAAACAAGAAATAGCTGAAAAAATGGGAATTCCTGTTACTAAGTTGACTTCAATTATTAAGTCTACTCAGTCTACAATTAGTATTGACACTCCGACAGGTCAAAAAGACGATTCAAACAAGATTATTGATTATATTGTTGATGAATCTACAATCACACCTGATTCGCTTGTTTCGCAAGAAAGCATGCTGGATGATATTAAAAACATGCTTGATCAATTGAGTCAAAAAGAACGAGATGTCTTGATTTTGAGATTTGGCTTGAATAACAATGGAAACAAAAAGACTTTGGATGAAATCGGTTCTATTTATGGAGTTTCGAGAGAAAGAATTCGTCAAATCGAAAACCGTGCAATTTCTAAATTGAAGAAATTGTGTAAGAATAAAAATTTGACATCCGGCTTGAGAAATTATATTGGGGAATAGTTGTTAAGACTAAAAATAAAAGTTATTACAATGAGTTTGACATAAACAATAGGCTTATATACTATTAAGTAATAGTCAGCAAGTTTTATACTTATTGACAGGGTAGTATCACCAACCTTCGCCCACACACGAGTTTACTAAGAAATCGGTGGTAATGAAGGAGGTAAAACTATGATTGACAAAATAATAGTGCTACTAATCGTAGCAACGCTATTCATAGTAGCACTTAAAATGTCTTTATAGGGTACTAAGTGAAGTCCTCAACGTGTAACTTGCAAGTCTCGTTGGGGGCTTCCCCCTATGTATATATTATTTACCATAACACTAAGTTTGTCAATATGTATTGACGGTCCTTTTATTCAATATCTATAATATTTTTATGATATTATTATATAGGGATTTAATATCAGTCAAGTCGACTTGACTGACCACGTAAAGGAATGTCATGCTTGAAGAAATAAATGATTTAATTGGTAAAAAAGAATTTGATAAAGCGAAAGAATTATTGGAGCCTGCATTAAAAGCAGATCCGGAAAATGTTGAATTACTTAAACTATCCGGATTAATTGCGTCTAATGATGAAGATTGGCAAAAAGCCAGAAGTAATTTTGAAACAGTTGTTAAATTTAAACCGGAAGATGCAACTTCTTGGTTCTATTTGGCAAGTGCTTATGACAGATTGGGTGATTTTGTTTCAGCGAAAAATGCTTATATTAAAGTCATTGATTTGCGTTCCGGTTATACGGAAGCATATAAGAGTTTGTGCGTTATTCTCATGAAAATGAATGAACCGGAGAATGCAATTAAATATGCTGTTATAGCAAACGCAATTGAACCTGATGATTATATTTTCCATTTTGTAATCGGTACTGCTTATATGAAACTCAAAGAGTTCCAAAAGAGCATTGAACCGTTTAAACGCGCGCTTGACAAAGAACCGGATAATATCGGAACTTTGAATAGCTTGGGCACTGCATACATGGCAGTTGGAAATAGCGAAGATGCAATAAAGTGCTACAAAAGGGCACTTGAACTTAAACCAAACAGCCCAATGGCTTACTATAATATAGGCTCAGCATATCAGATTCAACAAAACCATGAAGAAGCTTGTATTTATCTAGAAAAAGCTTGTGAACTTGATGATGAAGACGAAGTTTTTAAGACCGCACTTGCTATGTCAAAAACTAAGCTTGGATATTATGAAGAAGCTTCTAAAATATATAAATCGTTGTTGCTTCAACATCCTGAAAAAGAAAATTATAAATATAATTTGGTAACTTGTTTTGAGGCAATGGGTGATTTGCAAACGGCAATTAAGATGTTAGAAGGCATGGTTTATGTTAATCAGAAATTCATCTTGCCTGCACAAAAACTTGCAAGTTTGTATATTAAGACTAATCAGCTTAATAAAGCAAAAGAGATTTATGATAACATCCTTTTGAAAGGCAAGGTTTCTGCTGAAACTTTCCACCAATACGCAATTCTATCATCTAGCTTGTGCGATACAGATACAGCAGAAAGAATGCTTAAAAAAGTTATTAAAATGAATCCTGATATTGCGAAAGCACATAAGGATTTGGGCATTATTTATTTGAATAAACGTTTATTTGATTATGCAGAAGATGAATTTAAGATTGCTATGCAATTGCAACCAAATGATTTTGAAATTATTTTTGAGTATGCAAATTTCTTGTACTCAATTTCTAAGAATACAGAGGCTGAAAGATATTATCAAGAAGCATTGGATATTTCTCCAGATAATGTACTTGCGCTTACCTTCATGGCGTTGAATAAGTTGATTTTAAACCAGCTTGATGAAGCCAAAGCTTATATTGAACACGCGTTAAAAGTTAATCCGCATCATGAGTATATTCAATTCTGTGCAGGAAGAATTTTTTATGCAAGAAAAGAATACGATGAAGCTAAACACTATTTAATTCATGCTGTTGAACAAAATCCTGATATTGAAACACAGAACACACTTGCTTTAACTTATTATGAATTGGAAGAATATCAATCTGCGATTAATATTTTTGAAAATTTATTAGCTAAGAAACCGGAAAATATCTCTGTTCTAATGAGTTTGGCAAAATGTTATGCCGGATTAAAAGACAATGATAAAGCGTTAGAATATTTAGACAAATTAGTTACAATTTTTCCTGAAGATGAAGAAGCGCATGAAATGATTAGAAAATTATCTTAATTGTTTTTAGTCCAAAAACACGCGACAGAATGATAGATACTTTTTTCTTCAAGTAAAGGTTCTTGTGAATCACAAATTCCCGCTTTGCAATAATCACAACGCGGATGGAATTTGCAACCAAAAATCTCTTCTTGGATGCTAGGTGGCGCACCTTCAATCGTTTTGAGTTTAAGCGCCGGATTTTTTTCCGGCAAAGAATTCAATAACGCGATTGAATACGGATGTTGTGGATTTTTGAAAAACTCACTTGCCGGAGCTTCCTCCACCACATGACCAGAATACATAACAGAAATTTCATCAGCATAATTACTTACAAGCGCTAAATCATGCGAAATAAGCAGAATCGTTGTCTTAAACTCTTTTTTAATTTCATCAATCAAATCCATTAGTTGCTTCTGAATCGTTACATCCAAAGCCGTTGTCGGTTCATCCGCAATTATCAATTCCGCATTACAAGCAAGCGCCATTGCAATAATTATTCTCTGCTTCATCCCACCGGAAAATTCATGTGGATAGAAATTAAGCTTGTTATCAATATCGGGAATTTTTACCAAATCTAAAACTTCACGCGCTTTTCTTAAAGCTTGCCTGCTACTAACTTTGCTATGCGCTCTAATTGCTTCCACTAGTTGATTCCCTACTGTGTACAAAGGATTTAATGATGTCATAGGGTCTTGAGGAATTAGAGCAATTTTGTTTCCGCGGAGTTCACGCATTTGTTTTTCTTTGTATTCTAAAAGATTTTCACCATTAAAAATAATTTCTCCGCTCTTTATTGTTGCAGACTTAGGCAAAAGTCGCATAACGGACATCGCCGTCATAGTTTTACCGCAACCTGATTCTCCAACAAGTGCATGCATTATGCCTTTTTTAAGCTGAAGATTAACATCGTACAACGCTTGATACTGGTTAAAAAAAAGATTTAAATTTTTTATTTCGAGTAATTTTTCCATAAAAACATTGTAATTCTTATTAAATCAAAATGGAATAAGTAAACAAGAGGATTTAGAATAACTTAATGTAATTAATGTATACTAACTTTTTTCACATTGTGGTAGAATACTTTTATGAAGCAGTTTAAAAAGCGAACAATAGCACTCGTGCTAGCTTCAGTAGTTACGGTAGTTGGAGCTTTCGGCGCAGAAAATTACAAAAACAGTCTTATGTCGCTCAAATTTGAAGGCGGTTCTAATGGGACTGTAAGTATGACTGTGCTTACAAAACGCAACTACGAGCAATCAATTACTCCTGTAAAAAAAGACGCAACTACATACGTTATAATGCTTCCTGAAACCAACAGTCAAATGCCTTCAACGCCTGAATTAGCAGGTGATGTAGAAAGTGTTAATGTGCGCACAATGCCATACACTTCCGGCAGTAAGGGTTACACGAAAATCACAATAAAAACTGCTCCAAATGCAATGTTGACTGCTTCCAAGGCGCTTTATATTCCTGAAAAAAAATCGGAAGATGAGTTGCCGACTTCACAACCAATTCAACCAATTCCGCCAAAAGAAGATTACCAATCAACTTCACCTGTGATTCCGAGTAGAGATGAAGTTCAAACTAGAAATCCTGCTCCAATCCGTTCTGCAAGCGGAGTAAATCAAACAACTCCAATCGATATAAAACAGAGCGTTCGACAATTTGAAACTACGCCGGCACGCGAAGAATCTTTTGCTAATAATGCTCAAAAGAAAACGCCGGAACCTGTTCAAGAAAATTCAAACAGTTTTGAAGTGATGTTGTTGATAATGGGAGTGCTTTTTGTAATCGTAACGTCTGTATTTATTTATCTTAAAGGTAAAGATAAAATGGCAGAGGTTATTGGAGAACAAGTGGATTTTTCTGACGATGAATCTAAAAAGGGCAAGAAAAAAGAGCCTGAAAAGAAAAAAATCAGAAGCACGATTCGTAAACTTGATAAAATGTATTCAAAACCAACAAAAATGCCGGTTGAGTCTTTACAATTTACATCGCCTGCTCCAGTTCAACAAACTTCTATTCAATCAGAAATTGAACCACAGCCTGTAGATGATAGCTTGGTTGTTGATTTAGATGAGTTGTTTCAAGAAAAAACCAAGACTGCGCAAACAGAATCTCAAGTCAAAGAAACTGAGGAAGATAATAGCGCTTTGGAAGATTTTTTGAATGGTTTTTCATTTATGGATGAACCAGAAGATGTTCAAAAAGATGAAAACAAGGCTTTTGATGAAGAACTTTATAATAAATTTATTAATGACGAAAATCTAAAGTTTTCAAAAAGTGATATTGAAAAGATTGAGAAACTTTTAAATACTGAAATCAGCGATGATACAATGAAAAATATTTCTCAATTTGCTGTTACTAATCCTATAGAAAATCGTCCTACAAGCAGAGAACGTTTAGAAAATTTTGTAACTTCTTATACAATAAACCAAGATATTACATTCTCAAAAGATGATGTAAATGCGTTATATAAATTGATGAATGTTGAGTTAGACAAAGATTTTATTACAGATTTAAGAACAAATCCAAGCCGTATTCAAGAAATGCGCCAAGAAATTGAAAAGCAAAAATCAAAACCGCATAAAGCTTCTGAGCTTTTGACACTTAACGTAAAAGACATGTTGCCTGATTTATCTGAAGCGTTGAAGAAACAAGGAAGCAGAAAAATTGAATCAGAGGTAAAACCACAAGTAGTTTATTATAGCGAAGGTTACGACGTAAGTACATTGTCATTAAAAGATGAATTACCGGATTTATCGGTAGAGATAAATAATGACGTAGCTTATGAAGCAAGACCTTCTGATGAAGTTGAATTGGTAGATTCAAGCTATGAAGTTGCAAAAATGTCAGTTGGAGATGAAATTCCAAATTTAGATGATGCATTTAATCATCCTGAAAAATACGAAAAACCGGAAGAAGTTGTTAAAGTCGACGAAGAAGCTCTTTTAAGAAACATTACAAACGTTAGTTTCAAACCTTTCTATGACGGCAATGAGAAAGATGAGCTTGAAAACGATTTTAATAACGAAGACGCTCCGACAGTTTCAGATATGCAGGATGAGTTCAGTCAATTTGGTGATAATTTTGAAATCGTTGATGATAGCGAAGCTGAATTAGGACAAAATAATACAACTCAAGCAGACGATTTTGAAACATTATTTGACAACAACTATGTAGATTTCGATAAGAAACTTGAAGATGTACAAGAGTTGCATGAGGAAGCAGAAACTCCTGAAGTGAAACCGATTGAAACTACTTCAGCATTACCAAAATTAGAAAAGAAAATTGCAAAACCTACTAAAAACCGTTCCGATAAAGCAAACGAACTTATTCAAAAAATAGAAGAAAAGAAAGCTGAAAAGGAACTTGCTAAACAAAAACCTGAAGTTGAAAAAGTTGAACCAAAAACAGAAATTAAGCAGGATGATATTAATGTTTGTGAAATAAAGAATCTTATTATTGATAATGAAATTTTTGAAATTGTATCAAAAGCTGATTTTTCTGACAAACTTGGTTGTTATTTGGTTAAAAATAGTAGCGGATATCAAGTGATTGGTTTTGTTGGTGAAAAACTACTGAAAATCAAACATTATGAACATCTAAAAGATGAAAAAATGCAGGTTAGAGTTAGCGAAAAGTTACCTAATGAAACGCTCAGATACATTGTAAGAATTGGCTCACACAAATTCATCTTAAATGTGAGCGCTGATAACATGGAGTTTGTAATGGATTTATGCTAAAACGCTTTTTAATCCTACTACTCTTGACATTATTGCTTTGTGCCTGTACAAAATCTACAAAAGAAGAAATCACTTTTTCTTCTTGGGGTTCAGTTACGGAAGTCGGAATTCTCGATAAAATTATCAAAAATTATGAGAATGAAAATCCTGATGTGAAAATTAATTTTATGCATGTTCCGCAGAATTATTTTCAGAAAATTCATCTTTTGTTTGCTTCAAATCAAGCGCCTGATGTTCTTTTTATCAATAATCTTTATTTGCCGATTTATTCAAATAAATTAGAACCTTTGGACGATTTGGTTGATAAATCTGAGTTTTATCCAAAAAGCTTAGAAGCCATGAGCGTTGATGGACAGCTTTATGCAATTCCACGCGATGTGTCAACTTTAGTTTTTTATAGAAATAAAAATTTAGTTAAGCAAACTCCGAAAAATTTGAATGAATTAATTCCTGCAATTGAGGGCGTTAAACCATTTGGCATAAGCTATGAGCGTGATATTTATTTTATGTTGCCTTATGTTTTGACTTTTGGAGAAAGTATTGATGCGCCTGTTAGGTCTTTGAAATTTTATAAAAACTTGGAAGGTAAATATGCACCAACTCCAACTGATATCGGAAGTTTAACTTTAGCTCAAATGTTTTTGCAAGGCAGAATCGGGCTTTATCTTTCAGGTCGTTGGATGTATCCGAAAATACAAGAGAGCGCGAAGTTTGATTGGGATGTAATTCCGTTTTGCGGAATTGTACCTTTGGATGCTTCCGGTTGGGCGATTTCTAAAGAGTCTAAGCATAAGGAAGAAGCTGAAAAGTTTTTAAAATATTTGAGCTCTAAAGAAAGTATTGAGTACTTAAATTCTACAGGGCTGATTGTTCCTGCAAGAAATGATGTAAAAGTCGATAATCCTGCGTTTTACGAAGCAATCGAAAAGTCAAAACCGATTGCGTATGGCAGAGATTATAAAAAAGTTGCGGATAAAGTGAATAAGAAATTGTTTTAATCAGTCTATTCATCCTTCTTGTGTTTTTTTGTACATTTCCTGTGTCTTCTTTTTGTCCCCTCCCCTGGGGGAGTTTTCTGCTTCACTTCTAAACTAGTAGTTGTGCTTACCAGTTTGAAAGTGTGGTGTAAAAGGGAGAGGGGAGCGAGGCTCGTTAGACTGAGTGTCGCAAGCGTATTCCCTTCCTCAGGAAAGAATATTATTAAATACTTTTCCATTAAAAAAGTAGCACCTTTAACTTATTTATGTTATAAAGAAGAGGGAGTTAAGTCAGAAGGAGTTATAAATGGATAGAAATGTTATCTGTATTAAATGGGGAACAAAATTTGGCCCTGAATATGTAAACAAGCTTTATAAAATGGTTGAAAAGAATTTGTCTTTACCACACAGATTTGTATGTTTTACGGATAACGCAGAAGGAATTGTGGAAGGCGTTGAAATTCGTCCGCTTCCTGAACTTAACGACGAGGGAATTCCTGATAGAATGTGGAAAAAATTAGGTTTATTTGCAAATCCGCTTTCTGATTTGCAAGGTACAGCTTTGTTTTTAGACTTGGACATTATTATCAGAAGCTCACTCGACCCATTTTTTGAAGTTGAAGGAAGTTTCTTGATTTCTAAAGATTATGATTTCCCACATGATATTATCGGAAATTCATCAGTTTTCCGTTTTGAAGTTGGTAAACATCCGGAAATCATTGAACATTTTTATCAAGAAGGAAAAACAATCAGAGAAAGATATAAAAATGAACAAGCATTTTTGTCTTACGAAATGGATAGAAAAGGTTTGTTGAAATATTGGCCGAAAGATTGGGTAGTAAGTTTCAAGCGTCAATGCTTGCATAAATTCCCAATGTGCTGGTTTAAAGTTCCACGCGATCCGAAAGAAGCAAAAATTTTGATATTCCATGGAAAACCAAATCCTGAACAAGCTTATAAAGGGTATTTTGGTAAAATGGGCTTCAGATATATTAAACCGACAAAATGGCTTGATAAATATTGGAATTAACTAAAAGGGTGCGTGCTTTTGGCGCACCTTTTGTCTACAGATTTTCTTTGCGAAAATCGCATGTTTATTGTATAATCGACATGAAAATTTTAAAATAAAATAGTAGAACTTAATGGAAGCATTCGGCTTTCGAGTAGCCGGAGAAAGAAGGAAAAATGGTACCTGAAACGAAAAGTTTTCAATTAGAAATCGGCGGTAAAACCGTTACTGTTGAAACAGGTAAGTACGCACAATCAACTAACGGAAGCGTTACTGTTCGTTGCGGTGATACAATGTTATTTGTTCACTGCGTTGTTAGTAAAGAACCTAGAGTCGGCATCGACTTTTTCCCTTTACTTATTGATTATGAAGAAAGAATGTCATCAATCGGACGTATCCCTGGTGGTTACAACCGTTCAGAAGGTAAGGCAAGCGATAAAGCTATCCTTGTTTCACGTTTGATTGACAGACCAATCAGACCTCTATTCCCAAAAGGATATAGAAACGATATTCAAATCGTAGCTCAATTATTCAGCTACGACCAACAAAACCAACCTGATACATTAGCTATGTTAGGTGCTTCTTGCGCATTGATGCTTTCAGGCGCACCTTTTGAAGGCCCTATCGGTGCTGTAAGAGTTTCAAAAGTTGACGGTCAACTTATTGCAAACCCAACTCACCAACAAGCTGATAAATCAGATTTAGACATTGTTGTAGCAGGTACACATGATTCAGTAATTATGGTTGAAGCAGGTTGTAAATTTGTTACAGAAGACGACATTATGGAAGCTGTTGAATTTGCTCAAGGCGAAATCAGAAAACAATGCGAAGCTCAAGTTGAATTCGCAAAAGCTTGTGGCGTTGTTAAAGAAGCATTCGTAAACCCTTACGATACAACAGAACTTAAAAATATCATTAACGAAGTTGCCCACGACATGATTTTTGATGCTTATCACAACTTTGACAGAAAATACAGACAAGAAAAATTGGAAGAAGCTAAAAAGCTTGTTAAAGAAAAAGTTGAAGCACTTCCAGATGATCATTACATCCACAAAATCATTGAAGAAACAGGCATTGACTTTGTTGCAGAAGAATTTAAGGCTGCTGAAAAGAAAATTATGCGTGCAATGATTCTTGATGAAGGCGTTAGAGCTGATGGACGTAAACCAACCGAAGTTCGTCCTATTTGGTGTGAAGTTGGTGTTATTCCTCGCGCTCATGGTTCAGCAGTATTTACAAGAGGTCAAACTCAAATCTTGTCAGTTGCAACACTTGCAGGCCCTGGTATGAAACAAGAATTGGACGGTGTTGACCCTGAAACAGAAAAAACATACATGCACAAATACATCTTCCCAGGCTTCTCAGTTGGTGAAGTTAAACCTCTAAGAGGTCCTGGCAGACGTGAAGTTGGCCATGGTAACTTAGCTGAAAGAGCTAACGTTCCGGCACTTCCTTCCCAAGAAGAATTTGGATACACAATCCGCGTAACATCAGATGTATTAGAATCAAACGGTTCAACTTCAATGGGTTCAACTTGCGGTTCTTCAATGGCATTGATGAATGCAGGCGTTCCTGTTAAGTGCATGATTGGCGGTGTTGCAATGGGTATGATTACAGAAGAAGGCAAAGAACCTGTTGTATTAACAGATATCCAAGGTATTGAAGACTTCCTTGGCGACATGGACTTCAAAGTTACTGGTAACGACGACGGTATCACAGCGCTTCAAATGGATATGAAGGCTAAAGGTATTGCAAACGATACATTGAGAAGAGCTTTGGCTCAAGCAAAAGAAGGCAGATTGCATATCTTAGGTGAAATGAGAAAAGTTATTACAGAACCTGCAAAACAACTTTCACCATTTGCACCAAGTATTTCTACAATGACAATTCCTACTGAAGATATCGGAACAGTTATCGGACCTGGCGGTAAACAAATCAGAGCAATTATTGATGCATCAGGTGCTGAAATTGATATTCAAGACAGCGGTGTTGTAACAATTACTTCTAACGACCAAGAAGGCGCAGCAATTGCTAAGAAGATGATTAAAGATCTTACATTTAAGCCTGAAGTTGGCATGGTTATCAAAGGCAAAGTTGTAAGAATAATCCCTATCGGTGCGTTTGTTGAACTTGGCGGTGGTAAAGACGGTATGGTTCACATTTCTCAAATCTGTCAAGAAAGAATTGAAACAATCGAACCACACGTTAATATCGGCGACGAAGTTGTCGTTAAGGTTATCAAAATTGATGACAAGGGCAGAATTAACCTTACAATCAAAGGTGTAACCGAAGAAGACAAAGCTAAATTGAATGCTTAATTGTTGATAATGTTGGGCTGAAAGCCCAACCTACACAGATAAAAAGGCGTCGGATTTTGTAATTACAAAGTCCGACGCTTTTTTATGTAGATATTACAGAAAAATAAAATTGTTACAATTAACAATAGATTTCGAATGCTTTTATTGAAAAAACTAAAAGAATAATGTATAATAAAAATACAGAGTGGTAGCTTGCGAAACTACCAATGCTCTTTAGAGAATCTTACGGTTCTTAGTCTTTTGACTGAGAGCCGTTTTTTAATACAAATAAAATCATAAAAATCAATAAAAGACTTATATTAAATTTATCCATATGACTCTCCTTTCTAGTCGAAAACCAACCCGAGAATCTTCAATATACTTTGTAAGCCGGTTCCATTTAAAAAAGAGCATTTTTTACTCTGTGCTGAACGTTATGTTCTAATCAAGTATAACATTGTTTTATATAAAAACAAAACACTTTATCATCTAAATCCTTCCTGGCAAATTATTTTTTTATGTGTTTTTATATAAAAGTACAGTTGTATAGAAAGGACTGACATGAGAATATTTGCAATAGCACCAAACCCAATAAGTGCCACTAACAAAAAACAATACAATCAAAATACTTTTCAAGGAAAAATCCCTAAAAGTGCTAATGTAGCTGATACATTTCAAAAATCTGTTGATAAAATTGCTGAAGAAAAAAGAGTAAATCAACTTTGGAATACGGCACGTCTATTTCGCTATTGCTTTTTTAAGCCCGTCTATATAAATCAAGTAGAAAATTTACAACAAAAATATAAAGACATCCTAAAAATCAAAGACAAAGATAAATTTTTAGATAAAGCCTTTAATGAATTAAAAAATGATTACGGTTTAGCAGACATTCCAATAGAGCTTGATAAAAATTTTAAACGCGGTACTAAATATCAAGGGTTGAAAAGTGCAGCAGCAATGTTTCCATATTATAAAGAAGGCTTTATTAAAATTGGTATAGATAAAAAATATTCTAATAAAAGATTATTCACCGACTTGGCACATGAATTAAGACACGTATTACAGCAACTCAAAATTTATCAATATGGTTCTAAAAGTGAATTAAAGAAAGCAATGTTTAACGGTTTTTTAGATGCATATCCGAATATAGAAAAATCAGAATTGAGTTTTTGTAAATCCAGTTTAAATGAGCATGTAGATGCACATTTTGAGTTCTTCAAAAACGCAGGCGTAAAGAGAATTAGAAGAAAAGATGAAGGCTATTCCTTTGCACAAAAACTTATAGAAGCAACAAACTCTTCTACAAAAAAATCTTCAGAAGCATATTATTCAAATTTTGTTGAAAGAGATGCCATAAGAACAGAAGCATTCCTTATGCACGCAATTACGGGCAAATAAAACCTACATGGATAAAACCGAACTTGTTAAGAATACACAAATTCTTCCGTTCCATCTTCATTCAGAATTAACGCACAAAGATGAGCATTCGGATATTTACCACAACCTAAATCAATACAAATCTTACCTTCATCAATATATGGTTCATCAAATTCCGTATGACCAAAAATGATTTTTTGTGGAAGATTGTGTTTGGAATATATGAATTTTCCTCGGATATAAACCAAATCGACTTCGTCTTGTTCTTCTAGCGGATAATCGGGATTAATTCCTGCGTGAACAAACAAATATTTATCAGTTTTATAATAGAACTTTAAATTTCTATAGAAATCGCCATGGATTTTAAAAATATTTTCAAAACTTCCATAGCTTCTAACAGTAGCCGGCCCACCATAATTATCAAATAAGAATTGGTAATAATCGTCTGATTTTGCGTGCAAAAGCGCATATTCATGTGAGCCAATCAAATATATACACTTATTGGTTTCTGATTGCCGGATAACTCTATCAACTACACCTTTTGAATCAGGACCTCTGTCAATATAATCACCCATAAAAACAAAAATATCATCAGGTTGAATGTCAATCTGACTCAATACACTTTCAAGCTTCCTAAGCTCTCCATGAATATCTGTAATAGCAATATATCTCGGCATAATATTCCTTATTCTTTTATAAAAACATATCTTCGACTTCAAGAGGCGCAAGTTTTATTTCTTTAACCTGCTTCTTTTCGCTTGGAATAATAAACGCAATTTTATCTGAAGTCGCTTTTTTGTCTTTTTTCATAATTTCGACCAATTTCTCAGTCGGATATTTTTTGTCTAACGGCTTAAATCCATACTTTGCAAACAATTCATTCGAAAGTCTATAGTAAGAATAGCTAATGTATTGTTTTTTATAAGCCCATTCGATTATAAAAAACATTCCCAAAACAACTGCTTCACCATGCGTATATTTTTTATATTTTGTAATTGTTTCTAAAGCGTGAGCAAGCGTATGCCCAAAATTCAAAATTTTTCTCAATCCGCCTTCTTTTTCATCTTGGTTTACGACAGCAATTTTCAAATGCAGGCAATATTCAATCATTCTAATGATAGTCAAAGGCTCTTTTTCCATGATTTTTTCACAGCCTAATGTCAAGAACTCAAATAAATAGAGCGGATTTTCATAATGACAACTTTCTTCTATGAAAGCGTATTTTAAAACTTCGCCAAGCCCTGACATAAATTGACGTTTATCAAGCGTATTTAAAAAATTTATATTTATATAGACTTTTTTTGGCTGGTAAAATGTGCCAATAATGTTTTTAGCTTCGGCTAAATCAATTGCCGTTTTTCCGCCAACAGAAGAATCAACAGCAGAAAGTAATGTTGTTGGAACTTGAATATAATCAATTCCACGCATATAAGTAGACGCTACAAATCCTGTCATATCACCAACAACACCACCGCCAACAGCAATCATAACGTCGTTTCTTGTTAAACCGCGCTCAATTGCCCGCTTCATTATTTTGAGGTAGTTTTTGTAATTTTTTTCTTTTTCGCCGTCTTTAAGAACAAATATTTCTTCTTCTGAAAAATTTAATTCATTAAAATACAAATCATAAACCTTTTTAGACATTACAACAAGACGCTTTTGACCGCGCGTTGCTTCATAAAGCTCTTGATTAAGTTTCGCAAAACTATCATCCGAAATTTCAATCGGATATTCTTTGTTATCACTTATTTGAACTTTAAGAATTTGCCTCATTTATAATAAACCTTACAATTTCATCTTCACTCATTGCGCTCGTATCAATTGTATAATGCGCTTTTTGATAGTTTTCTTCTCTTTTTTTTATCAAATCTGCTAAGACTTGGCGTGGATTTTCTTTTTGTAAAAGAGGTCTTGTCGAATCCTCTGATATTCTATAATATAATATATCAAGGTCAGATTTCAAATAGAAAACTTTACCAAACTTCAACAAAGTTGCTCTATTATCGGGATTTTCAAAAGAACCACCACCGGTTGATATAATTTTATTCCTACCTGTACAAACCATTTTGATTGTATCATATTCCAATTTTCTGAAATAATCTTCCGAAAACTTGGCGAAAATATCAGAAACCTTCATTCCTTGAGTTTTTTCAATAACGCTATCAATATCAATATGAATGTGAGTCGGAAGCTCGTTTGCAAGCAGAGTACCAATGGTTGTTTTTCCGCTTGCAGGCATGCCGACAAGAACGATATTTTCATTATTCGCCATAATGAGCCTTCATTTCTACAAAATTATCACCACCAATTTTTGTTAGAAGTTCATCTGCTAAAATAATTGCAATTCTGGCTTCTGCTACAACCGCGCACGCAGGAACTGCGCATGTATCAGAACGTTCAAAATGCGCACTTGCAGGTTGCATATCTTCAATATCAACTGTTGCAAGCGGTTTGCGCATAGTAGGAATTGCTTTCATTGTACCTTTAATTACAAGCGCTTCCCCGTTTGTCATTCCACCTTCAAGCCCACCGGCATTATTTGTATGTCGATAAACATTTTTGTTTTTAACAAAAATTTCATCATGCATTTGAGAACCTTTTAAAGATGCTGCGTCAACACCTGCACCGATTTCAACAGCTTTAACAGCAGGAATACTCATTACAGCTTGCGCTAAACGCCCATCTAAACATCTGTCCCAATGGACGTAAGAACCTAATCCAACAGGAAGATTGCCAAAAATAACTTCAAATTTTCCGCCTAAAGTATCACCGGCTTGAGCGGCTTCGTCTATTGCGTTACGCATTCTATCAGCTGTCAAATCATCAGCGCATCTTACGTCTGATTTTTCTGCTTTTTCTTTTATTAAAGTATAAGTTTTTGGGTAAAAATCTAATTTTACGTTGCCGATTTGTACAACATGAGAAAATCCCATAATTCCGAATTCTTTAAGAATTTGTTTCGCAACAGAGCCTACTGCAACTTCTATTGCGGTTTTTCTTGCACTAGAGCGTTCTAAAACATTTCTCAAATCAGTAAAATTGTATTTGATAGAACCCGCATAATCAGCGTGTCCGGGACGAACTGTTGTAAATGATTTTTCTTCAATTTTCTTTAAAGTTTCTTGAGCAGGATAATCTTGATGTTCCGTGTTCATAACTTCTTGCCAATTTTCAAAATCTTTGTTTTTGATTTCAAGACAAATTGGCGCTCCTGTTGATTTTCCAAATCGCACACCTGATTTAATTTCAACAGTGTCTTTTTCTATTTTCATTCTGCCACCGCGACCATAACCGACTTGACGACGCGCTAAATCTTCGTTAATAACGGAAGCTTTTATTCTAATTCCGGCAGGTATTCCTTCTATTATTGCATTCAGGCATTTTCCATGACTTTCGCCTGAAGTTAAAAATCTAAATCTATTCATACTAACATTATATAACAAAATTCTGTTGTTGATAATTATTAGTAAAAAAGCCCGCGTTTGCGGGCTTTTTCATATTTTCCAGTTTATATTATTTTTTAGTTAATCATTGGAAATGCTCTAACAACAGTTACTGAACCGTCAACGTTCTTACGAACTCCTGTGTCAACATCATCGTCATCCAAGTCGGCTGCGTATGCTACCGGTGTGTATGGTTGAACTGCATCCACAGACGTAGGTCTTTCATAACTTCTTAAAACTTTAATGTTTTCATTATCATCCGGAGTTGGTGGGTTTGGATCTGGATCCGGTGTTGGTGGGTTTGGTACATCAGGTTTATCAGGACCAACTAAGTATGTTGTATTGCTTGGTCGTGGGTCGCGAGTATTGTAACCTTTAGGACCATTGGTTAATTCGTAAGTGATTTCTTCTGTTTTGCCAACTGTTACTTCTTTGGCATCACGAATATTAGTATACTTCAATGTATAATCTCTAGAAGGGAAATCTACTTTCAACTTATCTGTTTCTTTACCAACAATAATATTGTCTGCGTGAACTTTGTCGCCGGTAATTTCAATATATTTATTAGGGGCTGTAATATGTACGTCTTTTGCGTTTGCACCTGTTAATTTTACATCACCCTTTGATGCTATGTAAGCATTTGCAGGAGTGTCAATTTTGGTAATATTTCCACCGGCAATATTTATGTTAGTTGGATTAGACAATGAATCTATGTGTCTATAGTTTTCCATTACATCTACTGTCAAGTCGTCAACTGAATATTTGCCATCAGGTAATGTTACGGTCTTGCCATTAATTGTATATGAACCTGTTGAATTCAAGCCACCGATATAGCCATTTGCGGAGAATTCGTATTCATTTGCGCTCAATGTTGCCTTACCGTCTGTCAATACGTTTAAAGTATCTGACTTTAATGAAATCTTATTAGCGCTTGTATCTATTGTTGTCATTACATGACCGTCATGAGCATGTGCTGTTAAATCTCCGCCAACTGTCAATTTGCCGTCTGCAAGTTTCTTAGCGTCATAATCATAACCACCGATATGGATGTTTTGAGCTGAATCAATTTTCAAATCACCACCCACTTTTGTATCGCCGATTACGTGAACGAAGTGGTTGTATTTTGTATTGTTCATATCACCGGTACCGGTTGTTGTTAATGTTGCATTCTTACCAACTGTAGAATCGCCTACATCAACAAATCCACCGCTATTTGACATTGATAAATTGCCTTTTACATCAGCTTTTCTTAAAAATGTCATACTGCCAGAACTTTTTGTTGTTACATCACCATTTACAGTAAGTCTTTCGCCGTGGTCGTTATAGTTTAATACAACAGAATCTTTGGAATTTACGTTCAAATTACCGTTAATAGTACCGCCATTATATGTTTGAACAATTCCCGCGCCAGGTGTTGTTATATATACATCGCCATTGATATTTACTGCTTTTAGATTTACACCTGCTTTTTGAGCGCCATTGCTGGTTCCAAGCGCCAAATAATCTTGTCCGTTTGATGTTACCATTTTTAATGTCTTTGCGCTTACGCTTGAATCAATAACATTGATTAGAGGTGCTACGATATTGTATTCTCCGCCAACATGGAATTCTGAATTATTCTTTATTGATATTCCTACCAATTCACCGTTATCGTTATAGATTTGTTTAAATTTTGCATCATCAAGATTTAGATTGCCCAAATCTTCTACGCGAACATTTGACAAGTCTTTTGTTGTCAACTGTAAATCACCTGCAGTAGTGAATTTTGCACCATCAAACAATACGCCGTTTGGGTTTGAAATAATCAATTTACCAATACCGCTGTTTGCATTAACTTGACCATAAATCTTAGACATGCCTTGATTTACTGTATTTAAAATTGTTAAATCATTAGCTCCGCCGACTGCATTAAAGTTCAAACTTTCGTTTTTATTTACGTTTAAAGTATCCCAATTTACATGAGAATTGCCGTTGAAATTCAAGTTTGCTGAACCGTTACCGGTGGTCATATTTACATAACCGCCACTGGCATTATTAATTACTGCACCGCCATTGCCTACGCCTAAACCTGTATCAATAGTCGCGTATGAAACCTGCATTGAGGCAAACAATGTTGTCATGACTAGTGCTGATAGTTTTCTCTTAAAGTTTTTCATAAAAACAAATCCTTCTTATGTTGACTGTTTATCTATTAATATACTATTAAAAAAAATCCAACATAAAAAATTTTGCGCTATATCGCGCAAAATTAGCCAAATTGTTACATTTATTAACAAACTCAATCCTTTACTGTTACTATTGGTTATTGAACGCAGGCAAACTCAATTCTATAGTATTTTTACTTGACAAAGTTAACAGCAATCAAACCATACAAATACAAATTAGATTAATTATATAAATTATCATTTTGCTCTTGATTTTTTGCCAATTAGTTGATAGACTTGAGTAAGGTGGATGAAATTTAAGTTATCCTGCTTAGAGGCCTGTGGCACTCTGCCGAACAAAAAAATAAAACTGAATAATTAAGACGCCATGCTTTTGGGCCTGTGGCACCCTGCCGAACAAAAGTTGACTAAATGTCAAGTTTTGTGAGAGGTAGGTAGCGACGCTAGCGCAAGACACAGGCTAAATAAAATAAAACTGAATAATTAAGACGCCATGCTCTTGGGCCTGTGGCGCAGCGGTAGCGCAGAGGACTCATAATCCTTTGGTCGTGGGTTCGAATCCCTCCGGGCCCAAATTTAAAACTCAATAATAGCAACGGTTTTTGCCGTTGCTATTTTATTTCTATTAAAAACTTCATATTATTACAAAGGTACAATATCAAGTTTATATCCGAGAGGAATTAAAATCTTCAATAAAGTATCAATTTGAGGAGCTGTTTTTGATTTCTCTAAACGAACTAAATACTCTTGTTTGATATTACATAATTTAGCAAACTCAGCTTGTGTTAAGCCTCTTTCTTTCCTAATCTCAAGAATTTTTCCCAATAGTTCTACCTGCAAATCTATTTGGGATTGTTCTTCTCTTGTTAAATCAAGAGTTTCTTTAAAATCTGACCATTTGTTAGAATGTTTATTTTCCATTTTTACAAATTCCTTTCAATAGAATCTTTCATTAGTTTTAAGGCCTTTTCAATCTCCCTACGAGGAGTTTTTTGAGTCATTTTTACGAAGTGGTTAAGAATAATATATTTATTTTCTTGTTTGTAGAAAAAGAAAAATCTGTCTCTAATCGGTCTTAATTCGTACAAATCACCTTCTAAATGTTTGATAAAAGGTTCTCCGACTTGTGTGCCATAGCATTCTAAGATATCAAGATACTCAACTATTTTCTTTAATTTAATTCTTGCATCTTTTGATTTTAAAGATTTTTCTTTCAACTTGTAGATATATTCTTGGCTTTCGCTATAACCGTTTGTATCTTGCCAGAATATTACTTCGTATTTCTTATCCATTTTGTACCTAATTATATTATAACTAATTAGTTATAATATTTCAACTCTCTTACGACTCTACTCTATAATATTAATGCTTAAGTTTCCACAATATGCCTTAAAAGAATTATCCAAACAATTTTTTATATTTTTCAACTTCATCTATATGTTTCTGAGCAGGAAAATATTTTTTTAAAAACATTAATAAGCTTTTATAGCTACGTTCTACAAAATCGATTTTTTTATTCCAACCATTATCTAACAAACCTTTCACTATTTCGTCTTCATTGTAATTTTTTTGTTTTTGATAAAACGCAACACATTCCCCTGTTCGATGTCTTCCGTAATGGCAATGAATATAAGTTCTCAAATTGTTTTCATTTATTTTATTAGCAACAGTTTCAAAACTATTTTCTGCAGGTAAATAGCCATTAGTAAATGCGAATGGCATATTAATATACTTAATGTTAAAACATTTACAATAAAACTTCTCAATTGCTTTCGCAGTAGATGAACCGGAAACTGAAGATGTACGCAAATCAATTATCTGCTTCACACCGTTCAATTTTAATCTCGCCATTTTAAAAGGTGTAAAAGGAGCACTACCACGCAATAGATTATTATCTACCTTTACTATTTTTTGATATCCAAATATATAATTTAAATCACGAAGTTTCACAATGATATAAAAACACCAAAAAAAATTTTTTGCCATGTCAAATTTTAAAAATTTATCATGTCGAATTTTTATACGAAAGCAACAAAACAATTGTGCTAAAATGGTGTTATGAAAGATTTGGCGGAATACAAAGAAGAAATACACTCTTGCTCAAAATGTGGACTTTGTCAGGCAGTCTGTCCCATATACAAAATTACAGGCAACGACTGCACAGTTTCAAGAGGGCATTTCATTATGCTTCGCGGTTTAATCAAAGGGGATTTCAAGATGTCTCCAAAATTAAATCGTTACTTAGATTTATGTCTAAAATGCGGAGCGTGTACTAAATTTTGTCCCAGTGGAATCAATGTAGTTGACATAATTGCATCCGCAAAAGCCGAATACTTTAGAACGCATAGCTTTGAAAGATTTGTTTCGTTTATCCAAAAAAATTTTATATTTGGAATCGGAATAAAAATTTTAAGCCTTTTCGCTAAAAATATAAAGTCTAAAAATTTTGATAAAAAAGTTATCTATTTTGGCGGTTGTAGCGGGAATATTAAAGGCAATAAGGCAGTTGTAAAACTTTTAAACTCTTGCAATATCGAAGTTTGCTCTCCAAAATTCAATTGTTGTGGCATTCCGTTTTATGTTCGCGGAGATAAAGAAAGTTTTAGGCAATCAAAAGAAAGCTATTTAAATATAATTAAGCAGAATGGCATTACTGATATTGTAACAACTTGTGCAAGCTGTGAAAAAACAATCAAAGGCTTTTCGCAAGATTTGAATGTTAGAAATATTTTTACTTATATAAGAGAAAATCAACTTAGATTAAAACTAAAAAAGAAAACTAAAGTAACATTCCATAAACCTTGCAACTTGGATAACTTTGAAGATATCAAATGGATTTTAGAGAATACCGAAAATTTAGAATACGTTGAAATGAAAGATTTTGACAGCTGTTGCGGATTAAATGGAATTACAAAACTTGACGAATATAAGATTCTTTCAAAGATTTACAAAAACAAACACAATAATATTATAAATAGTGGTACAAAAATCGTTTTGACATCTTGTCTTGGTTGCGAAACAGCATTAAGTGCATTCTGTTTTGGACAATACAAGGTTCAAGATTTTACGGAGTTTTTGGTTAAGAATATAGGATAGCTATCTTTAAGCTATTAGGGTAACAGTAGGTTGAGGTTTCCACCCCAACAATAACTTTTATATTAAGACAATTGTAAAGATTTGCAGGATTTTCATTTGAATGTTAAAATTACAAAAGGGATTTGGACGTTAAATCTTTTGATTGGTATTCATGCCGATTCTATACTCATGAAAACAGAGGATTAAAAGACTTGACGCATAAATTAAAATATAAGTATGGCAGTAAATAATATAGATAGTTTGAATATGAATTCTACGGGCGTTATGCACAATTCCGCTCATCATTTGAATGAAAAAGAAGAAAAATTCGTTCAAGAAGCTGAAGTTGACGGAATTGAAATTCTTGTAAGTATGGCAAGACAAGGTAAGATTGACCCTTGGAATGTTGATATTGTAGAAGTTACAGATAAATATTTAATGCACCTTTTTCAATCAAAGGCGCAAAATTTAAGACTTACGGGTAGAACTCTTTTGTTTGCTGCGATTTTGCTTAAACTTAAGTCAAATGTTTTGGAAGGTTTGGATGTTCTTGATTTTGAGCCACAACCGGAAGTTGATTTAGAGTATGATGATGCTCCTTTAGATTATCAAGAGGATGATTATATCCCAACAAACAACGTGATTTCTATTGACGAAGTTTTGCAACGCAGAACGAGCGTAAGACTTAACCACAATCGTGTCGTTACATTGCGCGACTTGATTAGACAATTAGAATTCTACGAAATGCTGGATAAAAAACAGTCTTTAAAGAATGCGCACGAACGTGCAAAAAGACGTGTTCAGAATTACGCAAAACTTTCGCCGGATGATATTATTAATCTTGCGCATGATGAATACATTGAAAACGGAGTGCAAAGATTAAAAGCGAATTTGTCTGAAATTTTAAGCCGTCAAGATAAGATTGAACTTAACGAACTTACACTTCTTGGAATGGATAAAATTAGCGCATATATTTCATTGTTATTTTTAACTGTTGAGAGTGATTATGATTTGGAACAAGACGAATTTTATTCTGATTTGTACGTTGTTAAACGTCCACACGAGGAATTGACAACTAGTCAAGACAGTGAAGAATTTGATGCTACAATAGAGAATGCAAAAAGTGTTTTAGTTGATAATAGCGAGGTTAGTGCATAATGGAACAGTTAAAATCAAGAATCGAAGCTGTTTTGTTTGTAACGGCTAAAGTGCTTCAGATAAAAGATATTGCAGAAATTTTGGAAGAAGAGCCGGAAAAAGTTGAAGAAGCTTTGCTTGAACTTATCATGGATTACGCTTCAAGAGACGGCGCATTAGAAATTGATGACGAAAACGGCTATATTTTGCAGGTTAAACAAGAACATTTAGATATTGTTGAGAAGCTTTGTCCTGTTGAATTAAAACCGCCCGTTTTAAAGACACTAACCGTAATTGCACTAAAAGAGCCTATTCGCCAATCTTTATTAAAGGATTTAAGAGGTTCAAACGCGTATGAGCATGTTCAAGAGCTTCTTGAAAAAGGTTTGATTTCGCGCCATAAGGATAAAAACGGACGTTCTTATAATATCAAAACAACACCTAAGTTTGCGGAGTATTTTAAATTAAAAGGTGATGTAAGAGCGTTAGTTAAAACTTTGAATATTGACAAAGGCGTACGAGATAACGAGGAAAATACACGTCATACTAGTGCCCCTGTTGAAAGAGCGCAACAACTAAGCACAAATAGCGAAACGGATAATGCTTTATAATGGTAGATTTAGCCAAGATACTTCCGCATAAACCGCCAATGATTCTTATTGATGATGTTGTAGAAATTGATTTAGAGAACAATTCTTTGACAGCTAAGTTTGATGTTTATCCCCAAAAACTTTTCTTTGAGGACGGTAAAGGTATTAATTCTCTTGTCGGAATTGAATTTATGGCGCAAACTATCGGGTGTTACGCTTATTATAAACGAGGGGAAGAAGAACCGCGTCCGGGGTTACTTTTAGGCTCAAGGCTTTATAATAACAAAATTGATTATTTTCTTGAAGGCAATACATATTTTGTAAAAGCTTCCGAAATTTTTGATGATAACGAAATTGTCGTTTTTGACTGTTTAATATATGATAGTATAGGAAACGAATTGGCGAGCGCGACGATTAACGCTTATCAAGGTGAAAATATCGAGGAAGTGCTAAAAAATGAATGATGTATTAGTTACAGGAGCAAGTAGAGGAATTGGCAAAGCGATTGCGCTTTATTTGGCAGAAAACGGTTATAACCTTGTTTTGCATTGCTCAAAAAACGCAGAACGATTAAATGATTTGAAATCAGAAATCGAATCAAAAGGAGTTAAAGCGAGATCTTTGGCGTTTGATATTTCAAACAGAGCCGAAGCTGAAAAAGTTTTGTTGAACGATATTGAAACAAATGGCGTTTATTACGGTATAGTTTTGAACGCCGGAATTGCAATGGATAATCCATTTCCTGCAATGGAAGATAATGAGTGGGATAAAGTTCTCGACACTAATTTAGGTGGTTTTTATAATGTCATTAGACCAATTATTATGCCATTAATTCAAGCTAAAAAAGGCAGAATCGTTGTTATGTCATCAATTTCCGGTCAATGCGGAAATCGAGGACAAGTTAATTATAGCGCTTCAAAAGCAGGTTTAATCGGCGCCGTAAAGGCTTTGAGTCAAGAAGTTGCTAAACGTCATATTACTGTTAACTGCGTAGCTCCTGGGGTTATTGAAACTGAAATGACAGAAGATTTACCACAAGAAGTTGTTAAACAAATACCTATGAAGAGAATGGGAAGCGCAAAAGAAGTTGCAAGTGCTGTAAATTATTTACTTTCAGAGGATGCAGGATATATTACGGGACAAGTCATTGCTATAAACGGAGGGCTTTATCTGTGAGAAGAGTCGTTATAACAGGAATGGGGCTTGCGTCTCCTCTGGGTTCAACAGTAAAATCCGCGTTTGAAAGGCTTAAAACTTACGAAAATTGCGTTTCTAATTGGGAAAAATTAGATGAATTTGAACGATTGAATACAAATCTAGGCGCATTTGTTCAAGGTTTTGTAGAACCGGAATATTTTAACAGAAAAATTAAGCGCACAATGGGTAAAGTGTCTGTAATGTCAGTTGTTACAGCAGAAGATGCTTTTAGAGACGCAGGATTATTGGGTGATGAATGCATACACAAAGCCGGCGTTAGCTATGGTTCTTCAATGGGTTCTTTTGATGCAGTTTTAGATTTTTATTCAATGTGCATTGATAAACAAGTCAAAATGTTAAATTCGGGTTCTTACATAAAGATGATGCCACAAACAACCGCCGTAAACTTGTCATTGTATTTTAAAACTCACGGCAGATTAATTCCGACTTCTACTGCTTGCACATCGGGTTCAATGGGAATCGGTTATGCTTATGAAGTAATTAAAGACGACTACCAAGATGTTATGATTGCAGGTGGTGCCGAAGAAATCCACCCAACGCAAGTTGGAGTTTTTGATACTCTTTATGCTACAAGTACAAAAAATGATACGCCTAATTTAACACCGGCTCCATTTGACAAAGATAGAGACGGACTTGTAATCGGAGAAGGCGCCGGAACCGTTATATTAGAAGAATATGAACACGCAAAAGCTCGCGGAGCAAAAATTCATGCAGAAATCGTCGGATTTGCGACAAATACAGACGGAGCACATATTACAAATCCAAATAAAGACACAATGGCTGAAGTTATGCGCAAATCACTAGAATGCGCGGGGCTTAAACCTAACGATATTGGGTATATTAATGCGCATGGAACAGGAACTGTAAATGGTGATATAGCGGAATCTGTTGCGACAGAAGAAGTTTTTGGCAAAATTCCGATAAGTTCAATCAAGAGTTATACAGGTCATACGCTTGGCGCTTGCGGTGCAATTGAGGCGATTTTAGGCGTAGAGATGATGAATAACAATTGGTATCCGCCGACTCTGAATCTTAAACATCCTGATGAAGCATGCGGAAGATTGGATTATATTATGGGCGAAGGTAGAACGCTTGATTGTCCTTATATTATGACAAACAATTTTGCATTCGGCGGAATAAATACATCAATAATTTTGAAGAGAGTATAAAGGAGAACTGATTATGAGTAATTATAAAATTGGTTTTATTGGCGCAGGAAAAATGGCAAGCGCAATTATAAAAGGATTAATTAAAACAGGTTTTGCAAAGCCTGAAGAACTTGTTGCTTCACAAGCTGAATTAGATTTATTGGAAGAAAAATCTAAGATTTTGGGTATTAAAGTAATCGGCGATAATAAAGAATTGGCAAAAAATTCAGACACAGTATTTATTGCTACAAAACCTAATCAAGTCGCAGATGTATTGGCAGAAATTGCACCTTGGATTAATCCTGAAAAACTTGTTGTTTCAATTGCAGCAGGTGTTACAACCGAAAAACTTGAAGCAAATTTACCTACAGGTACAAGAGTAATCAGAGTTATGCCAAACACTCCTGCTTTAGTTGGCGAAGGTATGAGCGGTATGGTTGGCGGAAAAAACGCAAAAAAAGAAGATTTAGAATTTATTAAAGAACTTCTTTCTACCATCGGAAAATGCATAGTGGTTGATAATGAAGCTCAAATTGACATTGTTACCGCGATTTCAGGTTCAGGCCCTGCATTTTTTTACAAGGTTATCAATGAAATTGCTAGAGCAGGCGAGAAATTAGGCTTAGATTATGAAAAATCTTTGTTATTAAGTATTCAAACTGCAATTGGTTCTGCAAAAATGGCATTGCATAGAGAAATCAGTATGGAAGAATTGATTTCTAATGTAGCAACAAAAGGCGGTTGTACAAGAGTCGGCGTTGATTGCATGGATGAAAATAACAGCGAAAAATTGTTCTACGATGTAATCAAAAGCACAACAGAAAAAGCGCACGCACTAGGAAAATAATCATAACGAGAAGTAAAATGTGCAAGCATGCACATCTTACATTTTTGAATGGAAATTTGAAAGTGAAAAATGGAAAATTGTTTTAAATAATTTTCCATTTTTAATTTGAACTGTAGGTTGTATTCAATGCTATGGATTGCTTCGGCGCTAATTTACCCCCCTCACCATTTGTGGCACTACTGTCCATGATAATTATTGACATAATAAAAATAATTATTAAATTTTTGAACACAACTTATGCGCTTGACATTTTGTTAGGCTTCCCTTACATTATTTATATAAATAGTAAGGAGGCCCTAACAAATGATTATAAATAGTTTTTTAAACAAAGATTTTGCGGAGTTCGTTAAAAATGATAAATAACATTAAGTCCTTTGCAAAATTTTTAGATCAACCTATGTTAATTGCCCGTTTAAACAAAAACATGCCACAAATTATGCTTGCATCTACCGCATTGTATAGCGCTAAAAAAGGGTATGACGTTTTTGATAAAAATAACACATATAATGATAAAAAAGGCGAAGTAAAAAATTATTTAAAAAATACATCAATATTGCTTTCATCCGTAATTTGTGCGTTGCTTGCGCCAAAAATAGCTTCTAAAATCACTCGCAGACAAGCATTAGAGCCTTTAGTAAAAATACAAGAACAAAATACTAAATTGGTAGAAGAATTCGTTTCAAAAAATAGAAATTCTTTGAGTGAAGATAGTTTGAGTATTTTGGAAGATACAAAAACAAAAGTCCTTTCGTTATCTAAAATAAAAAAATTGCAAGAAGAATTGAAAAACAAAAAACTCGAAGGATTTATGCAAAGGCTCATTCCTGCTCCAACAAACATAAGTTCTAAGGATATTTTTTCCGAAATCGGTTACTTATCAATATACGGTGCAATACCCGTTGTAGGAGGGATTGCAAGTGGTTTAGTCGTTGATAAAATAGCAGGAGAAGATGTTAAAAAAACAGCTCCTGACAAAGTAAGCGAAGGTTTGTACCAGTATTTAGCTAATATTTTTATGTGCAATATTGGGGCAGGAGTGGCGCTTGCTATTTTAGAAAAATTGAAGATAACCTCTAAAGCTTGTCGAGCGGTAGGCATGGTTTGCGGAATAATTTTAACGGGAGTTGTTGGCGGTTCTAAGATAGCAAATTTTATAACTGACAAAGTTTCAAAAAAAATTGGAATAAAAGATGTTAAAGAAAGAAAACCGGAGCTTATTGATTTAGGAATGCATACAGACGATATCGCAACTGTTGCAGTTTTATCAGGTTTAAAATGGATTGAACCTTCGTTACCAAGTCTATATTCTATATCCGGATATAAATCAGGAATTGGATATAGGAATTAAAGTTCTTAGTAAAGCCGACCTACTAACTAATTAGAAAAGTTATTGTCAGGCAGTGCCTGACCTACTAAATTAGATTAATGGTGCAAAAAATTGCACCCTACTTTTTTAAAATAAAATATGTTTAATATTGAATTTGATTCTCAATTTAAAAGGCGCGATATTTCATATCGCGCCTTTATTTAATCTCTTACCTATACCCTTTAGTCTAGCAGCCGCAGCCGTTACCTAAAGAAGCGTGGAATGTTCTTGAGATAACATCGTCTTGTTGTTCTTTTGTTAACTTAATGAAGTTTACAGCATAACCAGAAACTCTTACTGTTAATTGTGGGTATTTTTCTGGGTGTGCTTGAGCATCAAGCAATGTTTCTCTGTTGAATACGTTTACGTTTAAGTGGTGTCCACCTTTTTCAACATAACCGTCTAAAAGATTTATTAAGTTTTCTTCTTGTTGTGTTGTCATTGTTTTATTCCTTATGTTTGTTCGGTGCGCAGGTGTGCGCACCCTACTACTTTCATCAAGAGTTGAAAGTGGATAGTGGAAAGTGAAAAGTTGTATTAAATTTTTTCAATTTCAAAATATTCAATATTGAACGAATTTTATTAAAAATAATCTTAAACTACTTTCAACTTTCAACTTTCAATTTTCAACTTAATAATTGTGATTTGCGAGTAGCAATGGAAAAATCCATTAACTACTCACTTTTCACTAATCATTCTTATTGGCAAGTTCCTTCTGAGCATCCGCAATCAAGTTGGATGTCCAAGTCTCCCATGAATACATCATCTTTACCCAATGCGTTAGGAATAATTGAGAATGTATTTGAGATACCGTCTTGAGCATCATTGAATGGAAGCTTAGCAACTGAAGCCAAAGATGCTACAGCACCGTGAGTATCACGTCTGTGCATTGGGTTAGCACCAGGAGCTAGAGGAATACCAGCTTTTCTACCGTCAGGAGTGTTACCTGTTTTCTTACCGTAAACAACGTTTGAAGTAATTGTTAAGATAGACATTGTAGGAATAGAATTTCTATAAGTATAGTGTTTTCTAATCATATTCATGAATTTCTTAACAAGGTTAACTGCGAATTGGTCAACTCTGTCATCGTTGTTACCATATTTTGGATAATCGCCTTCAACTTCGTAATCTACTACTAAGCCGTTTTCATCACGGATAGTTTTAACTTTTGCGTATTTAATAGCTGAAAGTGAGTCAGCAACTACTGATAAGCCAGCAATACCTGTTGCGAAGTATCTCTTAACGTCTCTATCATGAAGAGCCATTTGAGATCTTTCGTAGCAATATTTATCGTGCATGTAGTGGATAACGTTCAATGTATTTACATACAAACCAGCTAACCATTCCATCATATCTTCATATTTTTCCATAACTTCATCGAAGTCTAGGTATTCAGAAGTAATAGGTCTGTATTTAGGACCAACTTGTTCTTTAATTCTTTCGTCAACACCACCGTTGATAGCGTATAACAAGCACTTAGCCAAGTTAGCTCTTGCACCGAAGAATTGCATTTCTTTACCAACTACCATTGAAGATACACAACAAGCAATAGCGTAATCATCACCGTGAGTAACTCTCATCAAATCATCGTTTTCGTATTGGATAGATGAAGTTGTAATAGAAATGTGAGCAGCATATTGTTTGAATGCGTGTGGTAATCTCTTAGACCACAATACTGTCATGTTAGGTTCTGGAGCAGTACCTAAGTTTTCCAATGTGTGTAAGTAACGGAATGAGTTTTTAGTAACCATATGACGACCATCAATACCAACACCACCGATTGATTCAGTTACCCAAGTAGGGTCGCCTGAGAACAATGAATTGTATTCAGGAGTTCTAGCGAATTTAACTAATCTTAACTTCATGATGAAGTGGTCAATCATTTCTTGAGCTTCAGCTTCAGTAATAACACCGTTTCTCAAATCTCTTTCAATGAAGATATCCAAGAAAGTAGAAGTTCTACCAACTGACATTGCAGCACCGTTTTGTTCTTTTACTGCTGATAAATAACCGAAGTATAACCATTGGATAGCTTCTTTAGCGTTTGAAGCAGGTTTTCTGATATCGAAACCATATTCGTCGCCTAATTCAGCCATTTCTTGCAATGCTCTGATTTGTTCAGCGATTTCTTCCTTCAATTGGATTTTTTCAGGTCTCATTTCGCCGTCTAATGAAGCATGTTGTTCTTTTTTGTCTTCGATTAATCTATCGATACCATAAAGAGCGATTCTTCTGTAATCACCAATGATACGACCACGACCGTAAGCATCTGGCAAACCTGTCAAGATAGCTGCGTGTCTTGCTTTTCTCATTTCAGGAGTATAGCAATCGAAAACACCTTGGTTGTGAGTTTTTCTGTATTTTGTGAAAATTTCTGTAATTTCTGGGTCAACTTCGTAACCATAAGATTTGCAAGAAGTTTCAGCCATTCTGATACCACCAAATGGTTGTAGAGAACGTTTTAGAGGTTTATCTGTTTGCAAACCAACGATTTGTTCTAAACTCTTGTCAATATAACCAGCCTTGTGAGAAGTGATTGTAGAAACGATTTTTGTGTCCATATCAAGAACACCACCGTTTTCACGTTCTTTTTTGAACAAATCGCAGCATTCTTGCCACAATTTTGTAGTTGCTTCTGTTGGGCCTGCCAAGAAGCTAGAATCACCATCATAAGGTGTGTAGTTTTTTTGGATGAAATCTCTTACATTGATTTCTGACTGCCATTTGCCACCAACGAAATCAGTTGTAGAAGATTGTTTTTCTAATGTTAATTCTGACATTTTAATCTCCTTGTCTTTTCCAGTCCGTTCGGACTTTTTCTATCACTACTTTGTTAATTAATATTATACCCCATAAAAAAAACATGGTACAGTTGTTTTAACAACATTTATAAAGATTTTATAAAGAAGAAATAATGTATCTAATCCAAAAGAAACTTTCTATTTGATTCTCTTAAGAGAAGACAAGAAATTGAAATTCATGACATCACCATCAACTTTAGTTAAGAACACTTGCGCATCTTTCTCGTCAACCTCAAGTTGCGGAATTTGTTCAATTTCAGACGCATAATAGTTGCTTTCATTTCTTCCGCTTGAAGAAATCCTATTAGCTAAACTGTTCAAAGATATGTTTCTCAAAACTCCGGCAAAACCTTCACCTTTATTTGACATTTTTGTATAAATTCTCAAAGTCGCATCATTAGTGTTCAAATCATATCTTCCAACAATAAATGAAGCAAGTTGTTTAGCAGAAGATTTTATCATCATTCTTTCAATTACGTTATCTTTAAGCTTCAATTCACCCTTAATCACGTCAAATTTGCCGTCCGGAATGTTAACCAAATCTCCAACTGTAGTCGGAGAAATCATTACAAGCGGATTCCTAAACAGCGCTGCAACTTTCAAAATGTATTCGACATATCCGATTTTTTCAATCGTACCGTTTTGAATATTAAATTTAATATCACCATTAAGTTTAAGACTCGCATCAGAATTAATCTCAACTAATCCCATTGCTTTTCCGGAAATTTCTCTTGGCAAGCCTAAAAGCGCATCCGCCATAATAGTTGAGTTAACATCTTTTACACCAAGCCTTAAATAATATTTGTTTTTAATCAAATCAGCGCGAACTTTTAATGTAGAAATACCTTCCGCAATATCAAATTTGTTTGATTGCAAATTCAAAATTCCGTCTTTATCAAGCGTCAAGTTTGCGTGCAAATTACCAAAATTAACGTTTTTATATTTTCCATTTTCGAGATTTAACATGCATTTTTCAACAATAATCAAACCCTTTTGGAATGTTGGAACATCAACGTTAGTATCGGCTTCTGCGTCTTGCGAAGCCCCCTCTCCTGTGGAGAGGGAAGGGGAGAGGGTATTATTAACATTACTCTCTTGACTATTCGCCAAAAATCTTTCTATATCAATATTATCAACGCTCAAATCTACATTCTTAACCACAATCGGCAGTCTTAAATCATTAACAATATAACCTTTAAAATTATATTTTGAGCGCTTAAATCTTCCTTCTGCAATCGCGCCCAACTTATCGCCTTTAGCCCCGATTTTAGCGGATTTGATAAAAAGTCTTTGAGATGGAATTCTAACTTTATCAAGAGTTATAACTCCTTCCATTACAGGGAACTCGCCCGTATTAATCACACCCATTTCGCCTGTAATAGTACCTTTTTTAAATATTTTTTGACCTGCTAAAAAGTTTAAAAATTCACTCGGCAAAGGACGCGGAATTTTCAGATGAATATCTTGAAGCTTCATATTATCTGCCATATCAAGATTGCCATTAATTGAAAGTACAGGCGTCATGCCTTTTTTCAACTCGTTTGTTATAAAATAATCAATCGTGTTGATTTTCAAAATGTTTTTTACGACGCTCAAATCAACCTTGAAAAGAGTTTTATAATCCTTCAACACCATTGACTGGTCGCCCAACATAAAGCCTTCGCCTTCTTTAAGCAAAAAATACCACAAAATATCACAAGAGCCATTTTTTGAAGTCAAAGTTAATCTTGAACCCGCATCACCAACCAAGCTGATTGGAGAGCCGAGCATTTTAGAAAGATACTCTCTAAAGAAATCGTCGTTCACAAAAATATCAGAAACTATTTTTGTGTCGCAAGTCTTCCAATAATCTTTAACTGTGCCTTCCATTGTCAAAGTATCATTAGTTTTGTTGTTGTAATAACCTTTAAAATCTTTCAAAGTAATATCTTTGTTACCGATTTCAACAATGCCTTGCGTAATTTTTACAGGCATTTTCATCAAATCTTTTATCTTGAATTCTGATTCATTTACATTAATATCACCGCGAATATTTTGTTTAGTTAGATGAAGATTAAAATCCACACTACCTTTTACATCACAAATTGGCGCAAGCATTTCTTTGCCGTTTGGCATAATTATATTTGAAGACACAATATTATAAATATCACGCGCGCTAAAATTTCTGGATGAAACATTTAAGTTCATGCCGGCTTTTCTGGAAGCAAAAGCGTCAATTACAATTTTTGATTTATCAATTTCTATCGGAAATTTATCTATATGTAATTCGCCATTACCCATATAAATACAATGTTTGTCATCAGCTGAAACTTGGATTTTGTCTTGTCCTTTCGTCATAAAGAAATCAAAATCAAAGTGCAAATATTTTTTAGCCTGAGTTCTATCAAGCATTAAATTTTGCGCATCAAATTTTATCCCGACATCATCCATGTTGTATGTAATCAAACATTTTCTAACACCCAAAATCGTAGAAAACATGTCTATACTAAACTCGCTCGGCTTTTCTTCTTTTTGCTCTGTTTTTGGTAAAATCGACATCAAGTCAGATGCGTTAACAAAAACGTTATCAGCAAGGAGTTTTTTTACAATAATACGTTTTGCAAAAATATCTTTGAAAGAAAATTCTGTATCTAAATTGTTTAGAGCAAGTATTTGTTTGTTGTCTTTACTAAGCGTTAATTCTTCTAAAGTAAAACCGATATTTGGACTAAAACTAGTCGCAAGTTTCGGATTTTTTATTGATAAATCCGCGTTCAAAATTTCAGTCGCTTCTTTTACTGCAACTTTATTTAACCATGCACTTGAAACAAGCTTTGGCAATGTATAAAGATAAGTGCAAACTCCTGCACCTGCGATTACTACTGCAGTACAAACTGTTGAGGTTAATATTTTGACGCTCTTTCTCATAATCAAAATTATAACATAAAACTTTTTAGGTGATGTGTCAAATATATTCTAGCCTACGGCGTACCATATTAACTATTGCACCAAATATACTTTTTTCTGCTTCAATTTTATGTTAATCTGCTTTTATGAAGAAGTTAGCTTTTATCTTTTTATTACTAATGTTACAAACATCTGTATTTGCGTCTCCGACTGTTTTTAGCGACAACGGCAAGTTCGGTTTAAAAGACGAGAACGGTGCAATCATTGTTGACGCGAATTACAAGAAACTAATCAGATTGGGCGAAAAAGGCTGGATTATTCAAAAAGGTACAAAATTCGGCGTTATGGATAGTAACGGAAACATTTTGGTTGAACCTAAATACTCAAATGCGGACAGAGTGCTCGGAAAGTTCGTAAAACTAAAAAAAGGTGATAAGTACGGATTGTTTGACGAACAAGGATTTGCGATTCTTCCAGTCGAATATCAATCTATTGATTTGCTTTATGGCGGTATGTTTTTGACTTGCAAAAACTACAAATACGGAGTTACTGATTTTAACGGTCAACCGATTTTAGACAATATTTTTGATGATATTTATATGCCTAAACCAAACACTATGATACTTGTATTTAATGGCGAAAAATATGAGATTATAAGAATGAAAGACGAAAAGCTTGAAATGCCTTTTGATATGAATACTTTAGAAGATGAATCTGAATTTAAGATAACAGAATTACTTTCAAAACCTGTAACAACAACCGGATATTATAGCGTAAGCGCAACAAATTATTTTCTGAAAGTTTTTTCTTCTATTTCACCTGCTTATGAACAAACTATTGATGAGCTTATGTTTTCTCAAGGTGCTGACGCAGCTTCTATAATTATGAAGTTTGTATGGCTTCCAAAATTTCCTGTTGTATATGTAAAAAAATATTATGAAAATTTAAAAGCGCCAAACAACGGGCCTTTGAGCGGAGTTAAAACCACCTTAAAAAAACAAATGAACGACTAATATAAACCTTTTAGAAAGGGCGCTCTATTTTATTTTGCATGTTTGATTTATACTTGAATTAAAGAGGTAAAAATTATGAAAGACATGTTAGATAAAATCGTTCAGATAGAAAAAAGATATGTTGAATTAGGTCAAACTCTATCTGACCCTAATGTAATCGCTGATTACAATAAATTCCGTGATTTGTCAAAACAAAGAAAATCAATGGAAGAAACTGTTGAACTTTATTATGCGTGGAAAAAAGCTGTTGATGCGATTGATGAAGCAAAACAACTTATTCACGAAGAAAAAGACGAAGAAATGAAACAGTTTTTGAAAGCTGAAATGGAAGAAAATGAAGCAAAGATTCCTGAATACGAAGAAAGAATGAAAGTTCTTCTTCTTCCACGCGACCCGATGGATGATAAAGATATTATGCTTGAAATCAGAGGTGGCGCAGGCGGAGACGAAGCAAACATTTTCGCAGGCGATTTGATGAGAATGTACATGCGCTACGCTGATAAAATGGGCTGGCAAACTCAAATTTTGAGCAAAACTGAATGCGAAGCCGGCGGTGTAAGCGAAGTTATTATTTCTATGAAAGGCGATAGTATTTATTCTCGTCTTAAATACGAATCAGGCGTTCACAGAGTTCAAAGAGTTCCTGCTACAGAATCACAAGGCAGAGTTCACACTTCTACTGCTACAGTTGCAGTTATGCCTGAAGTTGATGATGTTGAAGTTGAATTAAATATGAATGATGTTGAAATTTCAACTGCTCGTTCAGGCGGTGCGGGTGGTCAAAACGTAAACAAAGTTGAAACCGCAGCACGTGTATTCCACAAACCAACAGGAATTATGATTTTCTGTACAGAAGAACGTTCACAATTGCAAAACAAAGAAAGAGCTTTGCAAATCTTGAAGGCAAAACTTTATGATATGGAAGTTCAAAAACAAATGCAAGAAATCACCGACTTAAGACGTTCTCAAGTTGGAACAGGTGATAGAAGCGAACGTATCAGAACTTATAACTTCCCACAAGGTCGATTGACAGACCACCGAATTAATCACAACCTTAACGTTTGGACAGTAATTGATGGCGATTTGGACGAGTTAATTAATTTGTTGACAGAATACGATCAAAAGTTGAAGTTGGAAAAATTGGCTGAAACACAAGCTTAGAAAGTATTTGTCAGGCAATTCCTGACCTACTACTAAATATTAACATTGTAAACAAATATTAAATTCAATCATTTTTATGTGCAAAAAAAATGTTCATGTTTTTACTTGTATGTACAAGCAAAAAAGGAATAAAAAATGAAAATTCAAAAAATTATGAGTACAAATTTGTCAAAAACAGCAAGAAATACTGCAATAGGTTCTATGGTTGCACTTTCTACATTAGTTGCTGGAACAACTCTTCAAGCAAAAAATATGACAACAACAAAACCTGTAATTGAGCAAAATAATCGCACAACCGAAGCAAAGAAAGATAAAAAAGATCTTTTAAAGATTTTGGGTTCTGTTGTTGGATGTCTAGCATTTTGTACTGCAATGCCAGACTCTGAAATTGGCAAAGAGCATTGGGGATTTCGTTGGTATTTTAATGGCAATAAAAACAAAAAAGATTAAAATTTAAAATTATTAATATTGAGTAGGTCAGGCAATGCCTGACCTACCTGTCTATGATTATAATTGTTTAATTTTAATAATATTTATGTTATAAATAAAATATGAACGAACAAAGAAAATGCGTTGCCTGCGGAGAATTTAAACCAAGAGAAAATCTTATCAGAATTACCAAGAAACATGACGACGGGCAATTGGTTATAAACCCGAATTCTAAAATATTTGGCAGATCTGCATATCTTTGTTATAATCAAAGTTGTATTGAATCAGCGTTTAAAAAATCAAAGCTGAATAAAGCGTTAAAAACCAACGCAACTCTTGAAAAAACAGAACTTTTGGTTTTGCTTGAAAAAGAGAAATAAATTTGAAAGGAAATATATAATATATGAATAGTATTAGAGTTAGTGAATTAGCAAAAGAACTCGGAATGACCAGCAAAGAGGTTATCGAAAAGTTTGGAGAAGTAGATATAATGGTAAAGTCGCACTCTAATACCGTAACTCCGACTCAAATTCGCAAGCTTAAAGAGCATTTAGGACTTTTGCCTAAAAAATCTAATTCTAAGCCAAAAGCTTTTGTTGTTAAAAAATCTAAAGCTCCTGCAACTGAAGAAACTACAGCGTCTAAAAAAGAAGAACCAAAAGAAGAAACGGTAAAGGTTGAACGTGTAGAAAAAGCAAAACCTGTTAGCAGAATTGAAGTTGTTAGAAAAGCTCCTCAACCAAAAGTTGCTGAAAAAAAAGTTGAAAAAACAGAAGAAGTTAAGGCTGAAAAACCTGAAATTAAAAAAGCCGAAAAGCCTGCTGTAAGAATTGAAAGAACAAAGATTGAATACCCTAAAAACCAATCAAGAATCGAAATCGTAAGACGTGCGCCTCAAAAACCGGTTAAAAAAGAAGGTGAAAAAACTGACAGACCTGAAAGAGGAGATAAAAAACCGTTTAATAAAGGCGGACACGAAAAGAAACTTGTTGAAAGAAGAATTATTCCTCAAGAAATTTACGAAGGCAAAAGTAATTCTACAGGTGGTAAGAAAAAAGTTGACAGCAAAAAGAAAGACAAAGATTTCAATTCTAAAAAAGAAGACCAAGAAATGATTTCTTTGGAAAAAGCAGCTGCACAAAAACACAAAAAGAAATCTCACAAGGAAGAAGAACAAGCAGAGGTTAAACAAATTGTTGTAAACCAACCAATGACAATTAGTGAGTTGGCGGATAAAATTCATAAATCACCTGCCGAAATCGTTAAGTTCTTGATGTTCCAAGGCGTTATGGCAACAGTAAACCAACTTATTGATGTTGAAACAATTAAAAAGGTTTGTGCAGAATATGAACTTGAAGTTCTTGAAGAAGATATCGAAGCTTTCATGGAAGAAGAACTTGAAAAAGAACAAAAACAAAAAGCGCTTACAGAAGTTGATAAAAAATTATTAAAGAAACGCGCACCTGTAGTAAGTATTATGGGACACGTTGACCATGGTAAAACTACATTACTTGATAGCATTCGTGCTTCTAAACACAAAATCGTTGCAACCGAAGTTGGTGGTATCACACAATCTATCGGTGCCTACACGGTTTATCTTGATAACAAACACGAAAAGAAAATCGTTTTCGTTGATACTCCGGGGCACGAAGCGTTCACAGAAATGCGTGCCAGAGGTGCGAAAGCAACTGATATCGCGATTTTGGTTGTTGCAGCAGATGACGGTATCATGCCTCAAACAATTGAAGCTATTAACCACGCAAAAGCAGCGGAAGTTCCAATTATCGTAGCAGTTAACAAGTGCGATAAACCTGGTGCAAATCCAGATAGAGTATTGCAACAATTAACAGAACATGGACTTGTTCCTGAAGCTTGGGGTGGCGAAACAATTACGGTTAATGTTTCAGCTTTGCAAGGAACGGGTATTGATGAATTGTTAGAATACATCTTGCTTGTAGCAGATTTAGAAGACCTTAAAGCTAACCCTAAAGCGGAAGCTTCCGGTGTAGTTATCGAAGCTAACTTGGATAAAGGTAAAGGCCCTGTTGCAACACTTCTTGTTCAAAATGGTACATTAAGAACAGGCAACTGCATTGTAGTTGGTACAGCTTGCGGTAGAGTAAGAGCATTGCTTTCAGACTCCGGCGAAAGAATTGTGAAAGCAGAACCTTCAACTCCTGTTGAGGTTTTAGGTTTAACAGAAGTTCCAAATGCGGGCGATTTCTTTGAAGTAGTTAAGAACGAAAAAGAAATGAAAGCAATTGTTGATAAGCGTAAAGAAAAAGAACGTAATAATCGTCTTGATGCTATGTTACCTGCTCACATGAGAAGAGAATCAGGTGATGCAGAAGGCGATATTCCGCAATTGAACTTGATTATTAAAGCTAATACTCATGGTTCTGCGGAAGCTGTAGCACAAGCGATTGCTCAATTTGAATCAAAAGAAATCGTTACTAAGATTATTCACGTTGGTGTTGGTGATATTTCAGAAGCCGATGTTATGTTGGCGTCAGCTTCAAACGCTTTAATCTTAGGATTTACAGTTAAAGAAGACGCGAATGCACTTGCAGCGGCTGAAAGAGAAGGCGTAACAATCAAGAAATACGATATTATTTATCAAATCTTGGAAGACATTGAAAAGACAATGATTTCTCTTCTTTCACCGGAAGTTAAAGAAGTTGTTACAGGTCAAGTTGAAATCAGACAAATCTTCACAATCGGTAAAATTCAAAAAATCGCAGGTTGCTATGTTACAGAAGGTAAGATTAACAGAAACGATACCGCAACTATCTACAGAGACGGCAAAGAAATCTTCAAAGGCGCAGTTGATCAACTTAAGAGATTTAAAGACGACGTTAAAGAAGTTGCTCAAGGTTTTGAATGCGGTTTGTCATTTGTTAAATTTAATGACATTCAAGAAGGTGATATCGTTAAGTTTACAACTGAACAACAAATCGAACGTTCTGAATTAGAATAAACTGTTTTACTAAATAAAAAAATAAATGTACGCTAATAAGCGTACATTTATTTTTTTATTAAAGTCAAATAGTTTCTTTAGAGTATGAAATATGCCAATAAGTTTGGTAGGATTATTAGTATGGATAGCATAAACTTATGGTTATTATTAGGCGTAATATTATTTTCTATAATTATAGTTGTAATTGAAAGTTATGAAAATAATACAACGAATGTTTCTACTACTCGACGCCTTCAAGCGCTTAAGACTGCTAAAATGTACCTTTCGCCTTATCAAAATATATGGCGTAATTTGAAATTGTCCAATAAATATTGTTCACTTGAATTAACAAGAGATCAAATTATTATTGCTAAAGAAAAAGACGATATAAGTGGTGTAAATAGAGAATTTATCATTGTAGATACAGAAGTTTATAGTTTTGATGAGCTTTGGAATATGTTTTGTCAAAGTTTTAGTTCTTTTAAAACCTATAATGGATTAGTTCATGATGCAAAATTATTTAAAGCACGAATTTCTGAAATATTACCGAAAATAACTGTAGATGAAACATATTCTCAAGTACAAGAAGAAAAGAAAATCCCATTAAAACCGATAGAAAAACTTGATGTGAATAATTGTTCCGAAATTGAATTGACCGCGCTTCCTGGGATTAATATTGTTATGGCGAAAAAGTTGATTAAAAAGCGTGAAGAAATTGGCGGATTCAAAAAGATTGATGATGTTTTTCTTTTCTTGCATTTAAAAGAACACATGATAAATCAGCTTAGAATTTTAATTTGTGTAAATAAAATGAAAGGCAGTCTTAATCTTAAGCGTTTTTCGGAAAGGCAAGTTGATTTGTAGTGCAGATTAGAATTTCTAACATATTAAAAAATACAAAAGTCGAAGGCCCTGAAACGCGATATTGCATTTGGGTGCAAGGATGTTCTAATCATTGTAGAGGCTGTCAAGCGACACATACTTGGGCGCACAATGGCGGTAAACTCTACGAAACAGACGATATTATAAATGATATTTTGAATTATAAAGATAAGATTGAAGGAGTTACATTTCTCGGCGGAGAACCTTTTGAGCAAGCAGAAGCAGTTGGGCTTATTGCAGAAAAAGTTAAATCTATGAATCTTGGTGTTTTAACTTTTAGTGGAAAATATTTAGAAGCGTTGAGATTAGATAAAAAGAATTTGACACTTTTAAATAATACGGATTTGCTGATAGATGGACCTTTTGAAATTGAGAAACTGGATTATTCACGTCCTTGGTGTGGTTCAAGCAATCAGAGATATCATTTTTTGACAAACAGGTATGATGAAACGATTTTTACAAAATACAAAAACAAAGTTGAGGTAAATATTTCCAAAAATGGTATTGTTTTTATGAACGGAATGGGTGATTTTACAAGTATACTTCGTAAGATTGATTTAAAATCCGTAAAAAACTGCTAGAATAGCTAAAAAGAGGAATTTATATGAGTACATACAAACTTTCAAATCTAATCAGAGCTCGTTTTCCGATGATTTATATTACAACATTTGAGGAAGACAGAGTTACGCAGTATATCAAATCTGTAGTTACTGATGAAAAGCAAGTGAAATTTCCGCGAGAAGTTTTTAAATGGACACAAACAAGTGGTTTATTCAATGATACAACAGGAAAGGCAATCACCGATACGACTTGTCCTTGCAAAATGTTAGAATTCGTCCGCAAATACGATAAAGACGCTGTTTTTATTATTTACGATTTTCATACAAATTTCGGGCCTAAAAACAGAACTCCGGATTATAACGTGATAAGAAAAGTGCGCGACATTGTACCGGATTTAAAATTAGGTGCAGTTAGAAAAACTTTGTTTTTTATATCACCGGAGCTTCTTATTCCGGAATCTTTACAAAAAGAAATTACAATATACGATTTTCCGCTTCCAACATTGAGTGAAATCAAAGCGAAATTCAATAACATGATTAACCAAAACAAGAGTGTAAAAATTGAATTAGCGGAAGAAGATAAAGACAAACTTTGTAAAGCTGCATTAGGTTTGACGCTTCAAGAAGCCGAAAGTGCGTTTGCGCTTGCAATGGTAAACGACGGCAAAATTGATATGAAAGATTTGCCTGTAATCTTGGAAGAAAAAGTTCAAGTTATTAAGAAAACAGGAATTTTGGAATTCATCAAATCTGAGTATTCAATAAAAGATATTGGCGGACTGGATAATCTTAAAAATTGGTTGTTAAAGCGCAATAATTCTTGGTCAGAGCAGGCTAAAAGATACTGCATTCCTGCGCCAAAAGGTGTTTTAGTTACAGGAGTTCCCGGTTGTGGAAAAAGTTTGACTGCAAAAGCCATGAGTACGATTTGGCAATTGCCATTATTAAAGCTTGATTTTGGCAAAGTTTTTTCAGGACTTGTCGGAAGCTCAGAAGAAAACATGCGACGCGCTTTAGCTACCGCAGAAGCCGTAGCACCTTCAATTCTTTGGATTGATGAAATTGAAAAAGGTTTGAGTGGACTTGGTTCAAACGGCGATAGCGGAGTTTCTTCAAGAATTTTCGGGCAATTCTTAACTTGGATGCAAGAAAAAGAAGCACCCGTTTTTGTAATTGCAACTGCTAACAATATAAGCAATCTTCCTCCGGAATTATTGAGAAAAGGACGTTTCGACGAAATCTTTTTCGTTGACCTTCCAACTCTTGCAGAAAGAAAAGAAATCTTTAAGCTTCATTTAGAGCGTAGGTTGAAAGACAAAGAAGTTGCGAGCGAAATAATGGGCGTAAAAAATCTTTGCACGACATTAGCAAAAATGACAGAAGGATTTATCGGTTCAGAAATCGAACAGGTTGTTATTTCTGCACTTTGTGATGCGTTTTTTGAAAACAGACCGCTCAAGTTTGAGGACTTAGAGAAAAATATCTCTACAACAGTTCCGCTTTCAATGACGCAAAGAGAACAAATACTTGCACTTAGGGCGTGGGCAAATATTAGAGCAGTCTCTGCAACAAAGACGTCAAATCTTAAGGAATACAAAAAAGATGTTGACGACCAAAACGTAGCTTCAAGTCGTGGCGGAAGAACCCTTGATTTTTGATGTTGCGCTAAATGGATTGTTTCGGTGCTAATCGCACCTTACAATGACGCCAAGTTAGTAGTCTAGCGTCCAGTCATTCTGAACGCGATTAGCGTGAAGAATCTAGCTTTTTATAAACTGTTATTTTTAATCTATACAACAATTAGTCTAAAGTAATTCACATTGAAAATAAATAACCATAGGAGAAAAATATGTCTTGTACAGTAATAGCACTACCTTATGCAATTTTTATGATAGTAAGCTCCGTAGCAGCTTCGATTGTTGCAGAAGCAAGTGAAAGAAAAAATAGCATTGGTGAACTTGATACAACTTTTAACCAAGAAATTTCTTGTGAAGATATTGAACGCATAACTGAAGAACATTTTATTGAGAAAAATATTGAAACTGTTTTTATGGATAAAAATTTGTTGATAAAAACACTAACAGAGCACGGTATTAATAATGTTCAAGAATCTTTATCGGGAGAAATTGTTGGAAGTATTGACGGATATAAATTTTGTTTTACGAAACCTTCTGAAGATAAACCGTATTCTTTGAAAATTAGTGCCAAACAATCTGAAAATATTGATGAAAAAGTAGAAGATTTGAATTCTGAATATGCATTGAATGTTCAAGAAGATACATATTTGAGCGTTGTTGAAAATCTTAAAAACAACAATATGGAAATCGAATCAGAAGAAGTTATGGACGATAATACAATTGTTCTTACGGTGAATTTGGAATAAGGAGCTAAAAAGATGTCTAAAAAAATGCAAATAAAATTACTTCCAAACGGTGAAATCCAAATGGAAACAATTGGAGTAAAAGGTAAAAAATGTCTTGATTATATTGAGATTTTGAAAAAACTTGTAAATTGCAATATAGTCGATACTCAGCTTTCTCAAGAATACTACGAAACAGAAAGCGAAGTTTCAACTTCTGATAATGCTGAAATTAGGCTGGATTAGTTCAAGCTTTAATTGTAACAAAATACACTTATTAATTTCAAAACTGTTACATTTTTTTATTCTTTATAATACAATTATTTTAGAGGTGATAAATGTTTAATGAAATTAAGACACACGAGATTACGGTCGACATTGTTATTTTGACAATTAAAGATGATGCATTACAAGTGTTACTTGTAAAACGTAATAATGAACCATTTAAAGATAAATGGGCAATTCCGGGTGGATATGTTAGAATGTCCGAAAACCTTGATGAAGCTGCAATGCGTGTACTTAAAGAAAAAACAAATGTTGATAACATTTATCTTGAACAACTTTATACATTCGGCGATCCTCTTCGCCACCCTGTTTCTCGTGTAATTACTTGTGCTTATTTTGCGCTAATCAGAGCAGAAGATTTTAACGTAGTTACTACTCCTGATTTGGCTTGGCATAAAGTGTTCGACTTGCCACCTCTAGCATTTGACCACAAGGAAATCATTGAATACTCTCTAAAACGCACAAGGGAACGTTTGGAAATGTGTCCTGTGGCTTATCAATTATTGAACGAAAAATTCACTCTAACTGAAATGCAAAAAGCTTATGAAATGATTATGCAGAAAAAGCTTGATAAACGTAATTTCAGAAAAAAAGTTATTACAACCGACGGATTGAGAGAATTGAATGAATTTTCTAAATCATCATCTAAGCGTCCGGCTAGACTTTACACTTTCGATAATATAAAATTAAACTCAAAAAGGGCGCATTTTATAAAAAAGGAGATTAAATGTTAACATTTTTTTGGACTTTGCAGGTTTTATCCGCACTATTACTAATCGTATTAATTCTTATGCACTCTCCTAAAGGCGACGGAATCGCAGGGATAGGTAACGCAGCACAAATGTTTTCTTCACAAAAAAGTGCAGAAAAAGGCTTGAATAAACTAACTGGTATTGTTGCATTAGTATTTGTAATTTGTGTATTCTTGTTAGGTTTTGGTATTATCAAATAATTTGGAGCATAAATGCTTAACCGATTTTCAAGAACAGAACTTTTGCTTGGTCATGAGGGGATTGAAAAATTAGCGTCCACTCGTGTTGCTGTGTTTGGGATTGGCGGTGTCGGCGGTTATACGGTAGAAGCGCTTGCAAGAAGTGGAGTCGGAGCATTTGATTTAATAGATGATGACAAAATTTGTATCACAAACGTAAATCGTCAAATTTATGCACTAACTAGCACTATCGGTAAATATAAAGTTGATGTTGCAAAAGATAGAATTTTGGATATCAATCCCGACGCAATTGTTAATACTTATAAAATGTTTTATACCCCTGAAACTGCAGATGAGTTTGATTTTTCAGGTTATGATTATGTTGTTGATGCGATTGATACAGTTGTAGGAAAATTAGAAATCATAGAACGCGCGAAAAAAGCCGGTATTCCTGTAATTTCTTCAATGGGTGCAGGCAATAAAATGGACGCTACAGCGTTTGAAGTTGCAGATATTTCTAAAACATCTGTTTGTCCGCTTGCAAAAGTAATCAGACAAGAATTAAAGAAAAGAAAAATTAGAAAAGTTAAAGTTGTTTATTCAAAAGAAATTCCAATCAAACCAAACGACGATATTGAAATCAGTTGCAAAAAACATTGTGTTTGCCCTCCAGGGACTGTTAGAAAATGTACTGCAAGACGTCAAATCCCAGGGAGTAATGCGTTTGTGCCCTCAACTGTCGGCTTGATTATTGCGGGCGAAGTTATCAAAGATTTAACCGGATATAACAAGAAATAACAGTTTAAAGGCACAAAAATTTGCACCATACTATCTTCCAATGGGAAATTGAAAGTGAAAAATGGAAAATAGTATTAAATAATTTTCAATTATCCATTTTCCATTTTCAATTTAGAAAAGTATGGTGCAAAAAATTGCACCATTAATATTATTAAAAACTTACGCTTCTACAAATCTTCCCATTTTGCGGAATTTATCGTATCTTTCGTTTCGCAATTCTTCAGAAGATTTCTTAGACAATTCTTCTAACGCATTTACAATTGAAGATTTCATATTATTTGAAACAACTGCATAATCAGCATGTGCACCACCCAAAGGTTCTGGGATTTCTTCATCAATAATATCAAATTCCAACAAATCTTTAGAAGTGATTTTCAAAGCTTCTGCTGCATCAGCGAATCTTGCCGCATCTCTCCAAAGAATTGAAGCACAACCTTCAGGAGAAATTACTGTATAATAAGCGTGTTCAAGCATCATTACTCTGTTAGCTACAGCTAAACCTAAAGCACCACCGCTACAGCCTTCGCCTGTAATGATAGAAATAATTGGCACATTTAGTTTTGCCATTTCTCTCAAGTTAACCGCAATCGCAACGCCTTGACCGGTTTCTTCTGCCTTGATTCCAGGGTAAGCGCCAGGTGTGTCAATCAAAGTTACAATCGGCAAATTGAATTTATTAGCGTGGTTAAACAATCTCAATGCTTTTCTATAACCTTGCGGTTGTGGCATACCGAAATTGTATTCCAAGTTTTCTTTTGTGTTACGACCTTTTTGAATACCAATAATCATTAAAGGTTTGCCATCAATTTTCGCAAGTCCGCCAATAATGGCTCTATCATCCATTCCTTCTCTGTCCCCGTGAAGTTCGATAAATTCATCACATATCAAGTTCACGTAATCTAGGAATTTAGGTCTTTCAGGATGTCTTGCGATTTGTAATTTTTGTGAAGGTTTCAATTTAGAATACAACTCCTTTTTATAATCCTGAGCTTGTTGTTCAAATGTTTCGATTTGATTATTCAAATCCATTCCGGATTCTTCGCTCATTTTCTTTAATTCATCTATTTTATTTTGTATTTCAACTATAGGTTTTTCAAAATCTAATACTACTGCCATTTCTATACTCCGTGAATGTCTAAAATGTTAGCAAGTGTTTTTCTTAAATTCTTTCTCTTAGACACAATATCTACTTGACCGAACTTTAACAAATATTCTGCAGTTTGGAAGTCATCAGGAAGTTTTTGTCTGATTGTTTGTTCAATAACTCTTCTTCCTGCAAAACCGATTCTTGCACCTTGTTCTGCTATAATAATATCGCCCAAAGTACCAAAACTTGCAGTAATACCGCCAAATGTAGGTTCTGTTAATAAGTTAATATATAGAAGTCCTGCTTCATCTAATCTTGCAACTGCACAAGAAGTTTTAGCCATTTGCATAAGACTTAATGCGCTTTCTTGCATTCTTGCTCCGCCTGATGAGGTGATTGCAAGCATTGGAAGTTTTAATTCAAGCGCTTTTTCCATAATTCTTGTAACTTTTTCGCCAACAACACTTCCCATTGAACCGCCCATATAATCGAAGTCCATAACCGCTGCTGCAATTTTATGACCTTCAATAGTTCCGATACCTGTAATTACAGCTTCGTCCAAACCTGTTTTAGCGTGCGCTTTTTTCAAGCGTTCTGCATAAGATTCTGTATCAACAAAGTTCAAGGGGTCGCAAGGTTGAACATTTTTAAAGAATTCAACAAAAGAATCTTGGTCGAACAATTGTTTAATTCTAGTTTTTGCATTTATTCTAAAATGATAGTCGCAATGAGGGCATACCATTAAGTTATCTTCTAATTCTGATTTTAGGATTTGAGTATCGCAATGAACGCATTTTGTCCAAAGTTCGGGAGTTTCAACATCAATCCCCTTCATGTCTTTAGCTCGTCTTTCAATTTGAGCTTCTTTTCGCTTATCAAACCATTCTTGTATTGTCATATCCACATTCAGTCAAAAAACGACTGTCCTTATAATATTACGATTTACTTAGACATTCTACATCAAATATATTTTTTTGGGAAGTCGTTAACATTGCTATTTATTTTTTCGTTGTTTGTTAACTTTTTCGATATAATAATCTTATGCAAATTTACGCAAACAAATCTTTTTCAAATCCGATTGAAATTATTAAAGCTGAAGGCGATTTAAAAGAAGCCTTTTGCCGAATTGACAAATTGCGCAAAAACTACTATTTGCTCGGATATATTACCTATGATTTTCAAAAATTGTATTTTGAGGTCTTTGATAAATTTGAGAATTACACGCCAAATCCGCCAAAACAGCTCGGTACAATCATTAAGCCAATGATAAGCAAAGAAACCTACATTGAAGCTATAAATAAAATTAAAGAATATATCTCCAACGGAGTTACTTACGAAGTTAATTATACCTACCCGTCAGAAGTTTTAACGAATTTGAACGGCATTGATTTATATGAAGCGATTTTAGAGAAACAAAAAACTCCTTATAATACTTATCTGGAAACTCCAGATTTAACCCTGCTTTCGTATTCACCGGAATTGTTTTTTAAACTTAAAGGAAACAAAATTTTAACAAAGCCAATGAAAGGTACAGCGCCAAGATTGGGTGATAATGAAGATAAAAAAAGACGGGATTTTCTATACAATGACATAAAAAATCGCGCGGAAAATATTATGATTGTCGATTTGTTGAGAAACGATTTAGGCAGAATTTCTAAAACCGGAACAGTTAAAGTTGACAAACTTTTTGAAATAGAAGAACATCCGACGGTCTTTCAAATGACATCAGAAATATCTTCTGAATTAGAAGATAATGTGAGTTTGTATGACATTTTCAAAGCAATTTTTCCTTGCGGTTCAATTACAGGCGCACCAAAAGTTTCAACTATGCATGTAATTGATGAATTAGAACCGTTTAGCCGAAATATTTATTGTGGCGCAATCGGATTTTTATCACCTAATGAGTGTGAGTTTAGCGTGCCAATAAGAATTTTATACGGCAATAATAATAAATATACCTATCATGCCGGCGGTGCGATAGTTTGGGATTCTACCGCAGAAGATGAATGGGAAGAAACTTTAGTTAAAACGAAATTTCTACATTCCGACTTTCAGTTGATTGAAACAGCAGTCGATGATTGGGAAAGGCATGTTGCGAGAATAAAAAAATCTGCAAAAGAGTTGGGATTTAAGTGGAATGAAAAGATTGAACGGCATACCCTCCCCTTGAGGGAGGGTCGAAATCTCCGATTTCGGGGTGGGGTAACAGATGATACCTTGACAATAGATTCACAAACAATGCATAATTCTGAGAACATTTGCAATTGTAACACCCCCCTAAAATTACGAGTTACGTTAGACAAAAACGGTAACTTGCAAAAACAAGTTACAGAGCTTTCTGGTTGTATTTTTAATGGGGCAAATAAGCCACGCGTAAAACTTCAAGGTGAAGTAAACTCTCATAATCCGTTTTTGTACCACAAAACTACTATTCGTGAAAATATGCCGACAGATGCGTTTGAACATATTAGAATCAACGAACACGGAGAAATCACAGAAGGAATTTTTACGAATGTTGCAATAGAAAAAGATAGAAAACTTTATACTCCGCCAATTTCTTGCGGACTTTTGAACGGAACATACAGGCAAAAACTTATAGAAGAAGGCAAATTGCTTGAAAAAATTCTATATCCGAAAGATTTAGAAAATGCTGATAAAATCTTTTGTTTTAATTCCGTTCGGAAAATGATTGAGGTGGAATTGTGCTCATAATTGATAATTACGACTCTTTTACATACAATATCGTACAGTATATAAAAATTCTAGGCATCGAGCCGATTGTAATAAAAAATGACGAATTAACTCTGGATGAGATTAAAAAACTTGAATTTTCAAAAATTATTTTGTCTCCTGGGTGGGGAAATCCCGAAAACTCCGGCGTTACAATGGATATAATAGATTATTATCAAGACAAATTGCCAATTTTAGGCGTTTGCTTAGGGATGCAATGTATCGCAAAATATTTTGGTGCAAATATTATAAAAGCGCCAGAACCTTATCACGGCAAGAATTCTAAGATATATTTTGATGAGAATTTTGAACTTTTTAAGGGAATGAAGCAAGGATTTAGCGCAACGAGGTATCATTCGCTGATTGTGGATTATTCCACTTACAGTTTAAACCAACACCTCACCCCACCCCTTTTCTCTAAAGAGAAGGCACTCAGCAATAGGATTGAAAGCCCGATTCAAATAACAGCTTGGACAGAGGATAAAATTCCAATGGCGCTAAAAATTAAAGGCAAGCCTATTTATGGCGTACAATTCCATCCGGAAGCAATTTTGACAGAAGACGGAATTGAAGTGTTTAGGAATTTTATAAAATAGATTATTTTAAATGAACTATTTAAGTATTATATTTGTTTGTTGTATAATCCACTTATGGACTATCTTAATAATAAATTTGATGTAATCGTAGTTGGAGCAGGACATGCCGGATGTGAAGCGGCGTTAAGTGCTGCGCGTTTAGGCTGTAATGTTCTTTTATGTACGCTAAATGTTGATAATATCGCGCTTCAACCTTGTAACCCAGCGATTGGAGGCCCTGCAAAATCAACTCTTGTTAGAGAAATCGACGCATTGGGTGGAGTTATGGGTGAAGTTGCTGACGCTACTTACATTCAAATGAAAACGCTTAATTCTTCTAAAGGCCCTGCCGTTAGAGCTTTAAGAGCACAGTCCGATAAAAAAGAATACACGCAATACATGCGCCATATTATTGAAAATACCGATAATATTTGGGTTAAGCAGACTTGTATTACGGATTTAAAGGTAAAAGACAAACAAATTGTCGGCGCGGTTGACGAATACGGAATAGAGTATTCTTGCCGAGCTATAATTTTGACTACAGGAACTTCACTTGAAGGTAAGATGTATGTAGGTTTGCAGGCTTATTCAGGCGGAAGGCTTGGAGAACGCGCTGCAATCGGGCTTTCTGCTTCGCTTAGAGAACATGGTATAATTACAAAGAAGCTTAAAACAGGAACTCCGGCGAGAGTTGATAAAAGAACAATTGATTATTCAAAAATGGACGTTCAACCAGGGGATGAAAAATTGAGTTTTTACTCATTCAAGCCAAATCGCCCAATTCGTCCGCAAGTTCCTTGTTATTTAACAAGAACTAATGAAGAAACGCATTCAATTATTCGTTCAAATTTGGACAAATCTCCGATGTATCAAGGTTTGATTCAAGGTGTTGGACCTCGTTATTGTCCTTCAATTGAAGATAAAATCGTTAGATTTGCGTCTAATCCTTCACATCATATTTTTATTGAGCCGGAAGGTCTAAATACTTATGAAGTTTATATTCAAGGTTTTTCAACGAGTTTACCGGCATGCGTTCAGGTTGAAATGTTGCGTTCGCTTCCGGGGTTAGAAAAAGCGCATATTATTAAACCTGCTTATGCTGTTGAATATGACTATGTTCCGGCTGTTCAGACAAGACATTCTTTAATGTCAAAAGATATTGAAGGTTTATTCTTCGCAGGACAAATTAACGGTACGAGCGGATATGAAGAAGCTGCGGCGCAAGGTTTGATTGCAGGTATAAATTCGGTTAAATATCTTAATAATTCTGAACCTTTAGAGCTTTCTCGCGCTTCATCTTATACAGGAACTTTGATTGATGATTTGGTTACAAAAGATATTCAAGAACCTTATAGAATGCTTACTTCGCGTTCAGAATATCGTTTGCTTTTAAGACAAGATAATGCTGATGCGAGATTAACAGAAATCGGTCATCAAATAGGTTTGATAGATGAAACGCAATACAAGAGATATTTGGATAAGCAAGAAAATATTCAAAAAGAAATTGCTCGACTAAAAGAAGCAAAAATTTCTGCAACAGAGGAAGCAAATGCTATTTTAGCGAAAGTTGGCGAGCATATCGACCGTGGAATGCGCATGGCGGAACTTCTTAAGCGTCCTAATATTAATTATGAAATTTTTAAAGAAATTGATGAAGAAACTCGCAATCTTGGATTAGGTGAGGATATTACTGATGAAGTTGAAGTTTTGATTAAATATGATGGTTATATTAAACGCCAAGAACAACAAGTAGAAACTTCTGAAAAGTTGGAAAAATATAGAATTCCTGCAAATATTGATTATTCGCAGATTAAACATATTTCAACAGAAACAAAAGAAAAATTGGAAAAAATTCGTCCGACAAATTTGGCGCAAGCTTCCAGAATTGGCGGAGTTAAACCTGCGGATATATCCGTTTTAATGGTGTTGTTGGGAAAATAAAATTATTTTATTTTCTGCCTTGTGTAGTTTTCGTTTTTTTTTGCGTAAGCCTTGGGCGAATTTACGGTAGGCTGATGAAGTTGGTTGTGTTAAAAGTTGAAAGTTAATATTCACCTCACCCCAACCCTCTCCTGTAAGGCGAGGGGGCTACGCTTACGACGTTCAATAGCACCCTCTCCATATCAAATTGAAAAAGGAGAGGGAAGCAAGACTCGGTTGCTTGGATGTCATAAGCGCATCCCCTCCCTCGGGGGAGTTTTCTGCCCCACTTCCAAGCTAGTAGTTAAACTTACAAATTGGGAAATGTGGTGTAAAGGGAGAGGGTGTTATTAATTTTTTACAAGACTAGCAAAAAAATATTTTTACGTGTTTTATGCTTAATATAAAACGAAGAAAGGATATAATAATGAGGATTTTACCAATATCACAACCTATCAAAAAGGTAGGAAAAATAATGTTACCGACAATAGCAGCGGCTACAATGTTAACCGCTTGTAATGCTCCAAAATCTCATCACCACTGTCAAGGATGTCAACAAGATAGTGTTGAAATCAGTAATGATAACTTAGATGATATTGAAATGACTAAAGGTTTAGTTAAAAATAGAGACCCAAGAGAAATAAAAAAATATACAGGACTTAACGAAAAAGAATTTGAAACCGTTGTAAAAATTGGTCAAGAATGGTGTAACAAACATCTTCAAGATGAGTATGGAAAGTATTATTACGGCGGAACATCTTACGATAAAACGCGTATTATAACGACTTATGAAGATTTTTCTGTAGTATTTACTACCGGAAATAAACGTTATGATGAATCCATGCAATGGATAGATTCGGGTAAATATTTTTGGTTATATTGTAACTTAGGATTAGGTGAAGATAGTTTTGAAATAAGGGTTGTGCATGAAGATAATGGTGATTTTAGTGTAATTACAAAAGAAGGTACAAAAACTACTGTTTGTAATTTTAATAAAGACGGCAAGCTAAAAGAAGAAGATTATATGCCTGATGAATCCGAAAATAGCGTAGCAGAAATTGAACAAACTGCAAATAAAAGTTTAACCAATATAAAATCTGATGTAAATGGTATAAGTTTCTTTAATGGCAATAATAAAGATGCAATATCAAAAATGATTCAGGCTCTTGGTTTTAATAGCGTAGAATATTCTAGTAAATCTAACAATCAAAATGTTCTATTCTTTAATGGTTCTGACTATTCTTACAGATTGAATGTAAGAAAGGTAGATGGCGATAATAACACAATGATAGGTATTGCTAATAAAGTTACAAGTAATGGTGAAAGCGAAATTTATCTAATAAAAGGTGAAATGTTTTCTTCTAATAAAACAGATAAATTGATTTTATCAAAAATTAGAGTTGTACAAGACGGTTTATCTGATGATGCACCGGTAAAAAATAATTTGAAAACAATTAAGATTGTTTCTGTTGATAAGAAAACCGGTGCAGTTTCTGTACAAGGAAACTAAGTTGTAATATTACTTAAAAAACTGAGCGATTGCATTTTGAAATGCAATCGCCTTGTTTTCACACTCACTAAAAACGCTCTTGACCGATATCATAACAAATGAGATAATTAGTGTATGAATTATTATAAAAAATACACACCATATTTATTTTTACTGCCGGCACTTGCAGTTTTAATAGTGTTTTTCTTCATACCGTTTTTTCAAACCTTTGGATTGAGCTTTTTTGACTACTCATCAAGCATCTACAATCCAACATTCAACGGTGTTGACAACTACGTAAAACTTTTCAAAGAACCGATTTTTTACAAGGTAATGTTTAATACATTTATGTATCTTGTAATTGCAGTTCCGTTTTTGGTAACTTTTCCGCTTTTTTTAGCAATTCTTATCAACCAAAAAATTCGCGGAATTACGCTTTACAAAATTTTGCTTTATCTACCAGTAATTGTATCCATCGTTGTTGCTGCGATTGCATTTAAATGGCTTTACGCAGGACAAGGAATTTTAAACTACCTACTTACAATCTTCCATTTAGAGCCTATCGGCTGGCTTGTTGATACAAAATGGGCACTATTTTCCGTTGCAATAGTTACAATCTGGAAAGGTATCGGATATTATATGATGATTTATCTTGCGTCGTTAATGAGTGTTCCGCAAGATTTATATGAAGCTTGCGATATCGACGGCGCAAACTTTTTAACCAAACATTTGACAGTAACAATTCCGCACATTATGCCGACAATTGCGCTAGTTTCTACAATAAGTACAATTTCTGCAATGAAAGTTTTTGCCGAAATCTATGTTATGACAAAAGGCGGTCCTTTGAATTCTACCAAAACAATCGTTTATTATATTTACGAACGCGCGTTTGAAAACCTTGATTTAGGCTACGCATCAGCACTTGCGGTAGTTTTGCTAATCGTTGTAATGGCGTTTTCATTAATCAACATTCTGTGTTTCGAAAAAAATAAATATGGAGACATCTGATGAAAATTCTCGTAATAACAGATTTGTATCCAATTAAAGAAGATGAAAAAAACACACCAAGAACTATTGAATATTTTGTAGAAGGCTGGCAAAAAGCGGGTCATGAAGTCCGCGTTATCAAACCGAATTTTCTTCTTAACTCGTTTATTAGAAAGAAACCATTTTATAAAAGCGATATTTATGGAGATGTCGAAAACATTAATTATTTTTTGCCGTTTGTTGGTGAAATTTGGCGCAAAATTAAAACAGATTTTGTGCCAAACATAGTAATCGCACACATGCCAAGCGGAGAAATTTTTGCAAACAAACTCGGTTTGCCGTTTGTTGCCGGCGTACATTATTCGGATTTAGAAGTTTTAACAAAACCTATTTATTCGATTTATTTTAAATCCGAATTAGAAAAAGCTTATGCAAACGCAAAAAAAATTGCTTGCAGATCTCAAGTTTTGAGACAAAAATTCTTAAAACTTTATCCGCAGTATGAAAACAAAACGTTTGTTTGCGCATCAGGTATTGATTTTGAGCCAATAGAAAGAAAGTGGTCGCCTGAAGATAAGATTAGAATTTTGACTTGTGCAAATTTAATCAAACGCAAAAATGTGGATAAAGTTATCAGCGAATGTGAAAATCTTGATGTTGAATTAAGAATTATAGGCGACGGAGAAGAACTTAAAAACCTCAAAAAACTTTCTTCAAAACCAATATTTTTAGGGCGTTTGGATAATGCTTCTGTTTTGGAAGAAATGAAAAATGCTGATATTTTTGCACTTCCGAGTGTCAATGAAACTTTTGGAATGGTTTACTTAGAAGCTATGGCTTGCGGTTGTATAACTGTTTGCACCGAAAACGACGGCGTTGCAGGTATTATTAAAAACGGCAAAAACGGATTTTACTGGAAAGACGGAATTATAAACGAGATTATTAACCATAAAAACAAAGACGAAATCCTTGCGAATACATATTTAACAATGCAGAATTACACGCTTGATAAGGCGTGCGCAAATTACTTGCAAAATCTAGAAAATTAATAAATTCTTTATATTAAACCTATTGACCATTGACGAAAAATAATATAAAGTTAATACATAAATTTGAGTGTAGAGTATACAATTATTAAGAAGAATGGAGGATTCGTATGGATTTTCAACACCAGCCACTTAACGGCACAAGTTTCACAGATGCTGATATTAAAAGGCTTATAGCTGAATACAACGTACAATTTATAAAATTACAATTTGTAGACATTAATGGTCAGGTAAAGAATTTAGCGATTCCATCCGAACACATTGATAGAATTTTAAATAATGAGATTATGCTTGATGGTTCATCAATTAAGGGTTTTAGAAATATTGAAACATCAGATATGTTTTTCTATCCAGATAAAAATACTTTTCAAATTTTGCCTTGGCAAGAACACGACGGCAAAAATTCTGCAAGATTGATTTGTGATATCCACAATGCTGACGGAACGCCATTTGAAGGCTGTCCAAGATGTAATTTAAAAAGACTTATGGCAGAGGCTAAAAAACTTGGTTTCTCTATGAATGTAGGGCCGGAAGCTGAATTCTTTTTATTTGAAAAAGATGATGAGGGTAAAATTACAACAAAAACTCATGATACTGCCGGTTATTATGATGTAGGGCCGGATGATTTAGGTGAAGCAGTACGTTCAGACATTGTAAGTACGTTGCAGGAAATGGATTTTGACATTGAAGCATCTCATCATGAGGTTGCTGATGGTCAACATGAGGTTGATTTTAAATACTCAGATATTCTAACAACTGCTGATAATGTTGTAACATTTAGAGTTGCGGTTAAAGCTATAGCTGCTCAATATGGTTTGCACGCAACATTTATGCCAAAACCTGTATTCGGAATCAACGGTTCCGGCATGCATTGCAATATTTCATTATTTAAAGATAATAAAAATGCTTTTTATGATGAAAAAGCGGAATATCAATTATCTGATACTGCAAGATATGCAATCGGTGGACTTTTAAAACATATTAAGAGCATGACTGCAATTCTTAATCCAACTGTAAATAGTTACAAACGTTTAGTTCCTGGTTATGAAGCACCTGTTTATATGGCTTGGTCATTAGCTAATAGAAGTGCATTGTTAAGAGTTCCTGCAAAACGTGGAATATCAACTCGTGTAGAACTTCGTTCACCAGATCCAAGTTGCAACCCATACTTAGCGTTCGCAACAATTCTTGCAGCATGTTTAGACGGCGTAAGAAACAAAATTGAGCCTCCAAAACCTGTAGAAGCTAATATTTACAAACTTTCAGACAGAGAAAGAAAGAAAATGAGAATCGAATCTCTACCGGGAAGTTTGCAAGAAGCATTAGATTATATGAATAAATCATTGATTGCCAAAACAGCTTTAGGCGACCACATTGTAGATGAATTTATGACTGCTAAAGAAATCGAATGGGATGCATTTAGAACTTATGTTTCTCAGTGGGAAATTGATAAATATTTAGCAAGATATTAGTACAATTTCACAAAATTTTAAGTCCCGCGGAAAACAAATTTTCTGCGGGATTTGATTTTTTAGACACTAATACAGTAGAAATTCTAAGCAAACTATATTATCATATACGTATAAAATTTATGCGGAGAGGTAATATGAAGAAATTTCTTACTGTTTTAGTAATGTTAATTTTTACGGCGGGCGTTTGGGCAGCAAATTACACAGTTCAAAAGCTTCCAAACGGACAAACCGTTGTTGTTTATGAAATTAAAAACAACCCGATTGTTACGATTGATACTTGGATTAAAACAGGTTCAATAAACGAAACAGACACAAATAACGGCGTTGCACATTTTTTAGAACATTTGTTCTTTAAAGGTACAAAAGCGCATCCGACCGGCGAATTTGATAAAATTTTAGAATCAAAAGGTGCAATCGTAAATGCTGCAACAAGCAAGGATTTTACGCACTATTACATTACAATTCCATCAGAATATTTTGATAAAGCTATGGAATTGCATTCTGATATGCTTCTAAATCCTCAAATTCCACGCAAGGAACTCGAAAAAGAGCGTAAAGTTGTGTTGGAAGAAATTGCAAAAGACGGCAACACACCTTCTAAAAAGGTTTATGACAACTTAAACGATATGATGTACACAAATCATCCTTACAAAAGAAAGGTTATCGGAACATCTGATATCATAGGCACTATTCGCAGAGAAGAAATTTTAGACTACTTTAATAAATACTATGCGCCTTCAAATATGGTAACTCTCGTTGCCGGTGATGTTGATACACAAAAAGCAGTTTCAAAAATTCAACAATGCTTCAATCAAGAATACAGAAAACCAATTAAAAAATGCTTCAGAAAAGAAGCTCAACTTCAAACACAGAAACGCAAAATTGATTACGCCGACACTCAAAGCGGTTATTTAATGATTGGATTCCGCGGTGTAAATATTACTGATAAAGAAACATACGCACTTGACGTTTTATCAGAAGTTTTAGGAGGAGGAAAATCCTCAAGACTTTATCGCGATATTAAAGAGCAAAAAGGGCTTGCTTATTCAATTTCAGCCTCTAACGGAAGTTTTAGAGATGACGGAATCTTTTATATCACAGCGAACTTTACGCCAACAAGTTTGGATAAGCTAGAAAATGCCATTTTTGAAGAAATTAAAAATATTCAAAAATATGGCATTACAGACGAAGAACTTAATCGTGCAAAAAACATGATTGTGCAAGACACCTATTACTCAAGAGAATCAACTTCTAATATAACGTCCGAACTCGGATATATTATGGCTTTAACTAATACTCCGGCAATTTACGATAATTATGTTGAATGCGTAAAAAAAGTTACGGCAGAAGAAGTTAAAACAGCTGCTAACAAGTATTTGGGCGTGAATAGAAGCGCGGTATCAATAGTTTTACCTGACAACTTGAAAAAAGTTAGCAATGTAAAAGCCGAAGTTAAACACAACGCGACAAAAATTTCTGAACATAACGGAACTGTTAAATACACAGTTGACAACGGTTCAACACTTTTGATTAACGAAAACAAAAACAACGACATTATCGCTATCAGCATAATCGCGCGTGGTGGCGAATTCATAGAAAAAGTTGCAGGTGAAGGAACATTAACTGCAACAACACTTTTAAAAGGAACAAAAAAATATTCAGCGCAAGAACTTGCTCAAATTTTGGACGAAAACGGAATTGAAATTGACGCAAACTGTAGCGAAGATTATTTTGTAATCAACGTTCAAACAACAACTGCGCAAATAGACAAAACTCTTGATATTTTGGACGAAGTTATAAATAATGCAGTTTTTGATGACTATGAATTAGAGAAAAAACGTTCAGAAATTTTGGCTAAGATTAAACAAAAACGTGATGTTCCAATGAACATAGCATTAGAGAATTTTAAGACATTAATTTTTGAAAACAGCGTTTATTCACATTCAAACAAAATTTTGGAAAAATCTTTGCCAAGCGTTCAAAGAGAAGATGTCGTAAGATATTACAACAACATTTTGGACGCAAAAAACGTTATTGTCTCAATTAACGGTAACGTAGAAACAGACAAAATGATTAGCGCATTTGGTTCAATTTTACCAAACAGAAATTTAAGCAAAGTTGATTTTTCTAAATACCACGTAACAAAATTAACCGCACCAAAAACCGTTTCTCAGACAATTAAAAATTTGCAAACTTCTTGGCTATTTATTGGCTGGCAAGTAGCCGGCGTGGGCAACAAGAAAGATTTTGTAACATTAAAGGTTATCAATACAATTATGGGCTCAGGCATGAGCTCACGTTTGTTCAAAAACTTGAGAGAAAAAGACGGCTTAGCCTATCAACTAGGAACAAGCTATTCGCCTAAAATGCTTGGTGGCGTATTTATGGCTTATATCGGCACAAACCCTGATACTCTGGAATATTCAAGAAAACAAATTTTGGCTGAAATGAATAAGTTAAAGTTGGAATTTGTATCGGATAGTGAATTACAAGACGCAAAAGACCGCTTAAAAGGCAGTTTTGTAATTGCAATGGAAACGAACTCCGAAAAAGCTTCTAATATCGGCTTATTTGAAGCTTACGGATTTGGGTATGATTTCTTAAATGATTACACAAAAATGATTGACGAAGTTACAGCATCCGATATTATTCGTGTCGCGAATAAATATTTTAACAACGTAATGGTTCAATCGGATGTAAGATAATAAAATTTGATTATGACAAAAAGCGATTTTGTAGAATTCTACAAAATCGCTTTTTTATTTTAATTTTACGCATATAACTTATGTATCAAAATGCTCTCAAAAGGAGTGTTATTTGTCGGCTTTTCGGTTTTCAAACGCTTTGACCATTCTAAAATTCTTTTTTCTTGACGCGTTAGCTCTATGCGCGATAAATCAAATTGCGCCAAATATACAAGCCATGTATGTTTCGTAGGATTCTCGCTCAACAAATCTTCAATTGACGTTTTAATTGGTTGAACATCTTGATTAGGCGCTAATAACTTATAAATCCCTTGATTTACAAACTCATCATAAGCCTTTTGTTTATTTAAGCTAAAAGTTTCAACCAATTCCTTTTTAAGACGATGATAGCTCATGTCGTAATTAATGTTCGCCAAATATTCGTCTTGAAGTTCCTTTGTTTTTTCTTCAAGGCTAAAACCAAATCGTACAGAAAATTTTAACCCTCTAATAATTCTTGAAGGATCATCAATAAAGCTATCTTCATGCAACACTCGAAGTAACTTTTTCTCAATATCACCTTGCGCATCATAATAATCTACAAGTTCACCATTACTTGCTGTTGAGCGTGCAAGAGTATTAACCGTAAAATCTCGACGCTTTAAATCTGATTTAAGTGAACAACCGATATTAAAAACTTCCGGCAAATGTCCTTTTCGCGGATAATTTTCTTCTCTAGTTGAAGCTATATCAATTTCACCGACATCTTCCAGACGGATTCTGACCGTTCCAAAATTCGGATTAACTTTGACTACGTCATATTTATCAGAAGTAAATTCTTCGATTGCGTTACCTTCAAAACAATAATCTACATCAAAACACGGAATGCCAAGAATTTCATCCCTTAAACATCCGCCAACGTAATAAAGATGAGGATTACACAGTTTTGTCATTTTTAACCTTTTTATTATGAATTAATGAAGAAACAAAAGCTGAAACTATAAACAATAACCCTAAAAGTCCGGTTACAACCTCCGGAACTTCGTGGAATGTTGATACAAACATCAATATTGCGAGTGTTCCAATTGCCCAATGTGCACCATGTTCTAAGTATAAATACTGGTCTAGTGTTTTCTTTTCAACAAGCATTATTGTAAGTGAACGCACAAACATAGCTCCGATAAATAATCCGATTGTAATAATCAAAATATCTTGGCTTAAAGCAAATGCACCCAAAACGCCGTCTAAAGAAAACGAAGCATCAATTAGTTCCAAGTATAGAAATCCTACAAGTCCAGAACACTTAACCGTATCAGCACAAATTTTTGCTCTTTCTTCTTGTCTTTTTTCAAGCCATTCGGCAACACCGTCAATTACGAGATAAGTTATAATGCCTGAGATTCCTGAAGTAAATACGCTTTGCCTTGCTTCTGGTGCAATTTTAAGCATTAAAACTCCTAAAACAGCCAAAGTTGTCAAAGTGCAAATTCCTCTAATTTTAGAAAGTTTATGCAATTTATCTTCTATAGGTTTTATCCAATGAACTTCTTTATTCTTTTCCGTAAAATAATCCAGAAACAGCATTAATAGAAAAGCACCGCCAAAAGCCACTATTGGAGCATGTGTTAAGGATAAATAATGTGCATACTGGTGAACATCATTTAATGCCATATTTAAAACTGTTAAAATATTTAACTTTGCAAATATCGCAACAACTAAAAGCGGAAACAAAAAACGCATTCCGAAAACTGCAATTAAAATTCCCCAAGTTATAAATCTATGACGCCATTTCTCTGACATATGTTCTAATTTCATCGCATTTACAACTGCGTTATCAAAAGATAAACTTATCTCAAGAATAGCAAGCACAAGCGCAATAAATACACACATCAAACCTGTGCCGTTATGAACATGCTCGCCCCATAAATAAGCGCAAATTATACCAAAAATTGTTACAATATAAGAACCAAGAAAATAATGTATCATACTTCTCCTAACATTTTTATAAATTAGCTTTTTAATTATACAATAAGACCAGATTGCAGTAAAGTTGCGAAAAGTAGTTATTTACATCAAAAGAATTTATTTTAATAGCAAAAAAAATTTTTTTTGAGTATTATATAAACAGCAAGTATCAATCAAAGGGAAAATGTAGTGGCAAAAGATTTAAAAAAAGATATAAAAGAAACTATTAAAGAATCAATAAAAATAAAAGCTCCGATTGTAGAGGCGCTAAAAACAGCTTATGAAAATCCGACTTACCAATTCCATATTCCGGGACACACAAAAGGTAAAGCGATTTTCAAAGATTTTAGAAAACTTATTGGTGATAAAGCTTTAAATATTGACACTACAGATGAGTTTGACAACTTAGGTACTTTACACCCTGCGACAGGCCCAATTAAAGAAGCGCAAGAACTTGCGGCTACAGCATTTGGTGCAAAAAAGACATTTTTCCTTTTAAACGGTTCAACTGCAGGCAATTTAGCACTTGCAATGGCTTTGACCAAAAAAGGACAAAAAATTATTGTTAACAGAAACTGCCACCGTTCAATTCTAACAGGTTTAATAATTTCAGGCGCTGAACCAATTTGGGTTTGCCCAAATAAAATTGACGATTGGTCTGTTTGGGGAAATATTGATGCTCAAAGAATTGAAGAACTAATCAATGAAAACAAAGATGTTTCAATGGTTTGGATTACAAATCCGACATACGAAGGCGTCGTTTCTGATATTAAATCAATCAGCGCTGTTTGTAAAAAACATGGCATTCCATTAATTGTAGACGAAGCACATGGATGTTTATGGAATTTTAACAAACACCTTCCGGAAACGGCTTTAAAATTGGGCGCAGACGCGGTTGTACATTCACTTCACAAGACCGGTGGAAGCATGAGCCAAAGTTCAATGCTACATATCGCCGAAAACTCATGTTTAGATGTTGTAGCTGTTGAAAAGGCATTGAAACTTTTGCATACAACAAGCCCGTCTTTAATGTTATTGGCAAGTCTTGATGCTGCAAGAGCAAATTTACAATCAAAAAATGGTCAAAAACTCTTAGACAGAGCCGTTAAGAATGCAAAATACTTGAGAACAAGACTTGACGCTATTCCTAAATTACACCAGTTAAAAGGCGATTTTGGTTATAAAACCGATGTTACAAAAGTATTCGTTAGAATTGACGGACTTTCAGGAAAACGTTTGGAATCAATTTTGGAAATCGATTTCGGTATTGAAGTGGAATCGGCCTCTGACATTGGAGTTTTGATTTTGTGTAATATCGGCAATAAGCGTTCCGATTTTAAATATTTAGCTGACGCATTAGAAAAAATCGCTGCTACAAATTATCAAGATATTTATTATTTAGAAAACCGTAAACATATGCCACTTCTTGAGCCTCAAATAAAAATGAGCCTTAGAGATGCATTTTATGCGGAAAAAGAAACTATTGCGAAATCTGAAGCTATCGGCAGAATTTCAGCGGAAGTAGTTGCAGAATGCCCTCCTGGAATTTCAATTTTACTTCCGGGAGAATTGATTACGGAAGAACATTTACCATACTTGAATGATTATGAAACATTGGAAGTCGTTAAGTAGATAACTATTACAGATTAATAGTTATAAGAATTTCAATTAATGTCAAGATAAAAAATAATAGTTTCTAAAAAGCTGGATTGTTTCGGTTCTAACGAACCTCACAATGACGCCCAACAAGTAGTTTCACGCCATGTCATTGCGAGGAGTAATTATCATTTGGGCGACGAAGCAAACCATTGCATAAATACGATTCAGTAATCATGCGGCATTCAATCCAGTTTGTAAATTTTTGTAACAAAACATAAAAAATTCCTAAAGTTTTTCAAAAACTTGCCGATATACATGGCAAAAGTAGGATTGTATTGTTTGAAATAACGAAAGGAGATCAAATGTCTACACAAATTACAAAATTGGAACAAGCTGTAAAGGACTGGAAATCCGGCATGACCGCAGAAGAAGCGGCCAAGAAGAATCAAATTAGCAAAGAACAGCTAGAAAGAGCCATTTCACTAGCTTTGAATCCAATGGCAGACGAGGAAGATACTGTTGGTGATAGCGCAGCGTTCAAAAGAATTAAACAAGATATTCAAGGTGAACCAGTAGCAACTGCTACACTTGAGAATTCAGATCCCGCAAAAAGAACTACGATTGTAGTTTATGAAAGAAACGGACAAAAAGAAGCATTTGCTTATGACCCATCAGGTAGACAAATCGATATGAATGCAGTTTATAAAGAATATGGCATTGAATCTACAACAATTGATACAGACGGTCGACTAGCATTTAAAGGCTCAAAAGAGTTTGAATACACCCAAGACGGTATGCGTCAACCAAGTGGCGAATACACTTTCTGGGATAAATTTACTAACCTCTTTAAAGGTGGAAAAGATGCCGTAGTAGCCGGTGAAAGACAATATGCACAAGCAGGAGTACCTACCGGAAATCAACAAGCAGTTAATGCTGCATTTTCAGATGCAATTAAAGATGTTCCTCGTGATGTCAAAGCAGAAGTAGCAGCTCTCGCACAAGATTGCCAAGCAAAAGTAAAAGCCGGTGATACGGATGGTGCAAAAGAAGCACAATCTAAACTCGCAGAATTCTTAAAAGAACATCCTACTTTGGCGAAAAGCTTAGAAGTAGCTATGCAAGCGCTTCCTGACATTCCAGAAGAAGCAGTGCTCGGATTCTTAAAAGGTACAGCAATGATTCCTATTGCAGCCCTCGGACTTCTTACAAGCTGTGCTCCGGATATTAACCAAGATCAACATGTACAATTGACAATTAGTCAAGACTCTTCATTACAAGAAGCTCTAGATGCATTACTAAAAGGTCAAGAAGTAACTAATGCACTTTTACAAAAAATTATCGAAAGAGAAATTAGTAACGGTATGACACTTGATGACATCAAAGACCTTATTGGTGGTAATACAAAATTGTTAGTCGCAATACTTGATGCAATGACAGAAAATAACCAATTATTGACAGAGATTAGAAATTCCGTAAATGGTGGTTTTGAAAATGTCTTATCTCAATTAGTCGACATCAAACAAAGTATTCAAACACTAACAGATTTGGTTGCAGAATTCCCACAATACAAAAATGAATTGAATGAAATTATTAACGGCATTAAAACCGGTAATACAACAATGACACAAATGAAAGCTTTGATTGAACAGTTGTTGAAGAAAGCGGTTGAAAATGGCGATACACAAGTTAATATTCTTAACAAGCTCACAGAAATTCAAAATTCTAACAAGTCTGACGGTGAAAAACTTGCTGAAATGTTGAAATTGTTAGGTGAAATCAAAACTACTCTTGACGGCATCGCCGGAGATTTAAAAGAACATTTCAAAAACGATGCTGTTGTTAACGGATATCTTGAAAAAATCCTTACAGAAGCTAAGAAAAACAATGCTAAGGCTGACGAAACTAATGCATTGTTGCAAAAATTGTATACTTTGGTTGAAAAACTCGGTAAACAAGGCGACGCAATGGGTAAAGAAATCCTTAACTACATCGCGGCAGTTGGTTTCGAAATGAACAGAAACTTCTCAACATTAATTGATGCTGTTGATAAAGGCAATGTAAAACTTGATGATATTAAAGCATTACTTGCACAGTTAAATACTCAAGTTAAACAAAACGGCGAAGACGGTAAGAAACTCGGAAACGAAATTCTTAACTACTTAGGTGCGGTTGGTTTCGAAATGAATAGAAACTTCACAGCAGTCCTTGAAGCTATTAACAAGGGTGTTGCAGGCACAGATTCACTTCGCGACTTGTTAGAAAAAGTCTTAGAAAAACAAGATACAAATTCTAAAGCTATAATTAACGCAATCGGCAATATCAAAATCGGTTCTGGTGGCACAGTTGACTTGTCAAGCTTAGAAGCTATGGTTGCAGAACTTCTTAAACAATCTAAGGCTAACGGTAATATCTTATCTAACATTGATGCTAAGACCGATGTAATTGCAACAACAACTAAATCAATCTTAGCTGCTCTTGAAAAAGAATTTGGCAAGAACGATACTCGATACAAGAATATTATGAACATATTGAATGTAATTGCCAATAAAGCCGGTTCTAAGGGTGATGATACTAAATTGTTAGCAAAACTCGATGAAATCCTAGCAAAACTTGATGAAATCAAGGATGCAATCAAAGACCACAAAGTAACTGTTAATGTAACAGGTCAAATAGAATGCAAATGTAACTGTGGTCATAGTGGCAAACACGAAGGCATCTTAGGCGATTTAAACGATCTTATGAATTAACCTAGTGCATATTTCAATCATACACAAGGCGGAGCTTTCAGCTCCGCCTTGTGTTATTGTTAAAAGAATCTTATCCAGCGCCAAACAAATCTCCGTCAAAATTCAAACCTTTAGCTTCTTTCAACAACGGATAGTCATCAATATTATTGTTTCTTACAAACTCAATGGCTTCACTTCGGGCGAGTTCCAAAATTTTAGCGTCGTTCACAATATCCGCAATAATCATATCCGGCAAACCGCTTTGACGAGTCCCCAAAAATTCTCCGGGGCCTCTGATTTGCAAATCCTTTTCTGCAATTACAAAGCCGTCATTCGTTTGTGTCATAATATCCAATCTAGCGCGCGTTTCTTGAGATTTTGTAGAAGACGATAAAACGCAATAAGATTGCAAATCGCTTCTTCCAACACGTCCTCTAAGCTGATGCAATTGAGAAAGTCCAAAACGTTCGGCGTTTTCAATTACAATCACAGTCGCATTCGGAACATCCACGCCGACTTCAACAACCGTCGTAGAAACCAAAATATCATACTCTTTGTTTTTAAATTTTTCCATAACTTCATCTTTTTCGTCATTTTTCAATTTGCCATGCAAAAGCCCAATTTTGTAGTTTGGAAAAACTTCATTTTGCCAACGCTCTTTTTCTATCGTAGCAGCCTTGGCAGAAAGCGTTTCACTTTCTTCAATCAGCGGATAAACAATATAAGCTTGGCGTCCATTATCAACTTCATGCCTGATTAAATCCGCAATCTGGCGTCTTGAATTAGTAAGTGTGGTTATAATCGGTTTTCTGCCTTTTGGAAGCTCATCAATAATCGTTAAATCCAAATCCCCGTTCATTGTGATTGCAAGTGTTCTAGGAATTGGAGTCGCTGTCATAGTTAAAACTTGCGGATTTTGGGATTTTTTCCTCAATGCTAATCTCTGTTTTACGCCAAATCTATGTTGTTCATCAATCACAACCGCGCCCAAATTTGCGAATTCAACACCGTCCTGAATTAGAGCGTGCGTTCCGACCGCAATATTTGCTTGTCCGTTTCTCAAATTCGTTTCAGATTCGCGTCTTAATTTTTTGCCGATACTTCCGATTAAAAGTTCGACTTTCAAACCCAACGGAGTAAGCCATTTAACCAAATTATTATAATGTTGTTGCGCTAAAATTTCAGTCGGCGCCATAATTGCAGCCTGATAACCATTCTCAATTCCGGCGAGTAGCATAATTGTAGCCACAACGGTTTTTCCGCTGCCAACATCACCTTGAAGAAGTCTTTGCATTGGTTTTGTTGAATTCAAGTCATTCAAAATCTCATTAACCGCTCTTTGTTGTGCAGAAGTTAATTTGAACGGCAAACTTTCAATAAATCGCATTACAAGCCCGTCTTTTTTGATTTCCAAAGGTACAGCAGAAAGATTTTTGTTATTTTCTTCCCTCAAAAGTGCAAGTTTGAGTTGAATTAAAAATAATTCCTCAAAGACAAGCGTATAACGTGCTTTTTGCAAAGTTTCGTTGTCTTTAGGGAAATGTATTCCCTCAATCGCCTCTTTTTTCGGAAGCAAATTGTATTTCTCAATAATCTTATTCGGTAAAACCGTTTCAATGTCGTTTTTAAAAAGTTGAATTGTGTTGAAAATTGCGCGCCTTAGAGTTTTAATATTCAGTTTTTCACTCAATGGATAAATCGGCACAATTCTTGCCATATTTATATTTGACGGGTCTAGAATATCGTCATCCATAATCGAATAAGTCGGTTTATCAAGCGTCAAACTTCTATCGTAATTATTGAATTTTACAAGACCGGACACCATAATTCCGGTACCTTTCGGAAACTGGGTTTTCATTCTTTCTTGCGTATATTTGTTGGCTTTAGAAGCAAAAAAACTTAAATTTAAATATCCTGAGCCATCGCCAATTCGAACTTTTACAACACCAAGATTATTTTTTGTCGTAAATGATTCGACAGCTTTTATTGTGCCAAAAATCGTAGTAGTTTCACCGACTTTTAAATCGCGAATTCGCGTTCTGGTTGAATAATCAACGTGCTTACGCGGAAAATAATACAACAAATCGCCAACAGTATAAATCCCGAGTTTGTTTAACATATAAGCAATTTTTGGCCCAACACCTTTTAGATACATAACATCTGATTTTAGAGTAAGCGTGTTGTCTTTTTCAACTTCGGGTTTTGGTGCCATATCAGCTTTTATAACACTCACAAGTCTTTCTAAAGAGCGTTTGCGCTGAGGAAGAGTGTCCATTGAATAACGTTCAAAATGCTCAAGTAAAACTTTCCATTTCGGATTTTTTGAGACCTTTATTTCTTTTCGTAATTCGGAACAAATAAAAGAAGCAAAACTGCGCGTTTTGCCATTGATGTTGATATATTTATACTTAACCTCAATTTCGACAGCTTTTTTTATTTGCTCAAGATTATCCATAAGAGAATTATACTATAAAGAATCGGTGCGCAAGTGTGTGCACCCTACTTTTGATTTGGAAAAATGGTAGGGTGCGCACACTTGCGCACCGATTCTTTGCATGTTTAGCGATTTTAGTATACAATATTCATACGGAATCGGAAATCAACATGAATATTTTTAAAACATTTGAAACATTTTTAAAAGAACCCCTAAGCATTCTAAAAGATAATTTTGTTCAGATTGTGAGCATTCAGACTGCAAATATTTTTGAGAATAAACCTTCAATTGATGTTTCTATGATGAAAGGAAAAGCTCAATTAACTGTTGTGAACAATGAAAAAGTTTATAATTTATTGTCAATAGTTACTCATAGAGCAAAGCAAAAACAAGATGCACTTAGGGAAGAAAGGGATAAACATGAAACAGCTTAATGCAAATTTTATTATTAGTGCAGAAAAACTTTCTCAATGTCCCGATTTTCCATTTCCGGAATTCCCGCTTCTTGGGCGTTCAAATGTAGGCAAGTCTTCATTTATCAATGCTCTTTGCAACAACAAAAAACTTGCTAAAACATCCAACACTCCAGGGAAAACCAGACTTATAAACTTCTTTAATTTTTCGGATAAATTTATGATTGCGGATTTACCTGGGTATGGTTACGCAAAAGTTTCTCGTGAAGCTCAAGCGCGTTGGCAAAAATATTTAGAAGAATATCTTTTAAACAGAAAACAAATAAAATCTCTAATTCAATTTATTGATGCGCGTCACGATATTCAAAAGAACGATTATCAAATGCGCGAGTGGGTTGAAGCGTATAATTTACCTATTTTTACAATTGTAACCAAAATTGATTATGTTCCAAAAGGTAAACAACAAAGTGTGCTTGCAAAAATAAGACGCGAATTTTCCGGAGATGTCTTACCGTTTAGCTCTGAGGACAGAAGATTTTGCGAAGATACTCTTGAATATTTATTCAATTTGTGTAAATAATATAAATATATTTTTAGTTTAGGGAGTACAGAAATTAGGTAGTTTCTGCGCAAATTAAGAGGATAGTTTTGTGTTAAAATTGCAAGAAGATGTTGAATTGAGACAAATATCATTGACAGGTACTCGCGCTTTAATGTTGGTTGGGCTTTTGATGAAAGCTCCACGTTCGCTTGAAGAAATCAGAGAAGCATTTATCGAGATGAAAATCATGGAACCGGAACATTCTGATGATATATTAAGAATTGACTTAAATACATTGAGAACTATGGGTTGTGAAATTTCAAGATCAAGTGCAAAAACAGGTTTCAAATACGTTCTTCAAAAACATCCGTTTTCACTAAATCTTACCCATGAAGATGTTTCTTTACTGCATAAGATTTATAGAAAAGTTAAAGATAATTCTGACATGTCATTGTTGTTAAAATACGACGAATTATTTAAAAAACTTGCATTTCACATTACAGACAATGAAATCCGCGAAGAGCTTTACGGAATTTCCGTTCTAAAGAATTTTGAAATTGCAGAGATTAATACACTAAAAGACGATTGCGCAAACAACAGAATTTTAACTCTTGTATACAAAAACCCTACAGCAAAAGAAAATGACACAAAAGAAGTTTGCGCACAGAATATTGTATTTCAAAATGACAAAATATATCTTTACGCTTACGATTTAGGCAAAAAAGAATCTGTTATTTTAAATATCAAGAGAATCAAATCAATTCTTTCTCGCAAAGATAATGACGATGCTTTTGAACGTAAGGAAGTTTGCGTAAAATTTGTTCTTAAAAGCTTTGGCGTAAACGATATTTTAGAAAACGAAAAAATTATTGAAACAAAAGAAAATAACTACATTATTGAAGGTAAATATCACAATGAGTTTGTCGCAATCCAGAGATTGCTTTCTTTTGGCGCAGGTGCAACCGTTATAGAACCGCAAGAAATTAAAGCGAAGATTATACAAAAATTGAAGGATATGAGGGAAAATTATAATGGCTAAAAAACTATCTCAAAAGAAAAATTTATCTTCAATGCAGGTAATCAAAACTTTGCAAGTGTTATTAGAAGGCAACTTCACGATGAGTGAGTTGATTGAAAAACTTAATCAAAATGAAGAAGAACCTGTTTTCAACAATAGCGTAATCAGTAAATACATAAATACTTGCAGATATTGCGGAATTGAGATTCCAAAAATTCATAACAAGTATTTTGTTACAAGTATGCCATTTGGCTTGGAACTCACTAACACAGATATTAATTTACTTGAAAGCATGCAAAATCTTGTGAAAAACGAAATGACAAGCAAATACAACAAGTTGTTTAACAGTTTTGTTGAAAAACTAAATCGCTATTCGAACAAAAAAATTGCAAGAGTAGAAAAAGCGACTTATCAATTAACTTCTGAACTCTTTGAAAATGCAGTTACGGATAAGCGCAAAATCCAATTAATGCTTAAAAACCGTGTTATTATGGAGTGTATTCCAATAAAAATAACAGAGGTTAAAGGTAAAACCTATTTTAACGTTTTCTACAAAAATAGAGAACGAATGATAGACTCAGCAAGAGTTTCCGGATTGGAAGTGATGAAACAAAAATTCTTGCAAAATTTTAATGACGAATCTGTAATTTTTTTAATTCGCGACGATTTGGCATCAAGATATGATTTAAGAGAAAACGAACAATATACAAAAACCGATAGAATTGGCTGGAAAGCAATTTCTAATCGCGGAGAAAATAAAGAAGTTTTGCTATCAAGATTGTTGCGATATGATGACAAATGCGAAATAATTAGTCCTAAAACATATCGCGATGAAATGAAACAAATTTTAGATAGTGCACTTAGTAATTATGGAGAAGTATAATGCTTCTTGCGATTGATATAGGGAATACAAACATTACGCTTGGCGTTTTTGAAAACGAAAGTATTTTGGAAACATTTCGACTTGCTTCTGATAAAGAATTGCCTCAAGAAGAATATGAAATATTATTGCATTCTTTGTTCAAAAAATATGACATTTCTGCATGCATTATTGCGTCAGTTGTTGATGAATTAAGCAAAATTCTGAAAAATGCAGCTGATAACGTTTTTCATTTAAATTCAATGCTTTTATCACCAAAATTGAATTTGGGCATTAAAATTAAGTTGAAAAATCCAAAAGAAGCCGGAGCCGATAGAATTGCAAATGCTTGCGGAGCTTACGTTTTGTATTCAAAACCTGCAATTATTGTTGATTTAGGTACGGCAACAACTTTTGATATTATTAATAAGGAAGGCGATTTTGTGGGCGGTGTTATTATGCCGGGGCTAAATTTGCAATTTCGTGCGTTAAATAAAAGCACTTCTAAACTTCCAAAAATTGAACCGGATACAGTAAAAAAGGCTATAGGGGATAACACAGTTGACGCGATACTTTCGGGCGTAATTCGCGGTTCTGCGTGTGCAATTGAGGGTTTGATTGAACAATGTGAAAATGAACTTGGTGAAAAAGCTTGTATTATAGCAACTGGTGGTTATTCAAGTTTAATTGCAAAATACATGAATAGAAAATTCGATTTTGTAAATCCTTACTTGACACTTGAAGGATTGAGATTTTTATACGAATTGAATAAATAGTTAATGGTACTTTTCTAAATTGAAAATGGAAAATGGACAATTGAAAATTATTTAATACTATTTTCCACTTTCAATTTTCCATTGAAAGATGGTAGGGTGTAATTTTTTGCACCATTAACTTTATTAGATACACCAACTATCTAAAGATAAAAAAGGCACTGGTGTGTTACAATTTAATCTTGTAAGCTTACCAATGCCTTTCGACAAAGTATGAAAAGTCTTTTTGGTTACTTTTTCTTATAAACAAAAACTACTAGCCCCACTTTGAGGCGGAGCTAGTAGTCTTAATATAATTTTGTAGTTTCATTGAGTAGCCGACCAAATGTCTACGTCGTTAGGCTAGTAGTCTTAATACGAGAAAGGCACTGGTGTGTTACAATTTAAACTTGTAAGCTTACCAATGCCTTTCGACAAAGTATGAAAAGTCTTTTTGGTTACTTTTTCCTATAAACAAAAACTACTAGCCCCACTTTGAGGCGGAGCTAGTAGTCTTAATACGAGAAAGGCACTGGTGTGTTACAATTTAATCTTGTAAGATTGCCAATGCCTTTCGACAAAGTATGAAAAGTCTTTTTGGTTACTTTTTCTACAGAAAAAGTAACTACATCATGCCACCCATACCACCCATGCCTGCCATAGCTGACATATCAGGAGCTTTAGTTTCTTCCGGAATGTCAATAACAGCTGCTTGAGTTGTAAGCAACATAGAACCAACTGATGCTGCGTTTTCTAGAGCACTTCTTGTAACCTTAGCAGGGTCAACAATACCTGCTGCAAACATGTCTGTGTATCTGTCTAATAATGCGTCATAACCGTAAGCATCTTTTTCGTTTCTAACATTTTCAACAACTACATCTGATTTAGCGCCAGAGTTGAAAGCGATTGAACGAAGAGGAACATCAAGAGCAGCAGTTAAGATTTTGTAACCACTCTTTTCGTCGTCTGTATCGAATGCTATTGTGTTCATTTTTGATTCAAGTTCTTGTTGAACTCTGATTAAAGCAACACCACCACCTGGAACGATACCTTCTTCGTTAGCAGCTCTTGTAGCGTTAAGTGCGTCTTCGATTCTTAATTTTCTTTCTTTAAGTTCGATTTCTGTAGCTGCACCAACTTCGATAACTGCAACACCGCCTGACAATTTAGCCATACGTTCTTGAAGTTTTTCTTTATCGTATTCGCTGTCAGATGCTTCGATTTGTTTTTTGATAAGTCTTACACGTTCAGCAACAGCTTCTTTTGTTTCGTTACCAACAACGATTGTTGTTTCATCTTTAGTAACAGTAACACGTTTTGCAACACCCATCATATCAGTTGTAATGTTTTCTAACTTAATACCAAGTTCTTCAGTAAACATTTGACCGCCTGTTAGGATTGCAATATCTTCTAACATTGCTTTTCTTCTGTCGCCAAAACCAGGAGCTTTAACTGCAACTGCTCTAAGAACTTTTCTCATTGTATTAACTACTAATGTTGCAAGAGCTTCACCTTCAACGTCTTCAGCGATTAACAATAATGAACGACCATCACGAGCAACTTGTTCAAGAACTGGTACAAGGTCAGCGATTAGGTTGATTTTCTTGTTTACACAAAGAACATAAGCATCTTCTAGAACTGCTTCCATTCTTTCAGGGTCAGTTACGAAGTATGGTGAAATATAACCTTTGTCGAATTGCATACCTTCAACAACTTTTAAGTTTGTTCCGAAAGATTTGCTTTCTTCAACTGTGATTACACCATCGTGTCCAACTTTATCCATAGCTTCAGCGATTAGTTCACCGATTTCTGAATTGTTACCTGCTGAAATACCCGCTACTTGAGCGATTTCTTCTTTAGTATTTACAGGTCTTGAAAGTTCTTTAATCTTGTTGATAGCAACTTCAACAGCTTTGTCGATACCACGTTTCATTGACATTGGGTTAGCACCTGCAGTTAAGTTTCTAAGACCTTCTCTAACGATTGCTTGAGCAAGAACAGAAGCTGTAGTTGTACCATCACCTGCTACATCGTTTGTTTTAGATGAAACTTCTTTAAGAAGTTGTGCGCCTGCGTTTTCCAAATTGTCTTTTAATTCGATTTCTTTAGCGATTGTAACACCATCATTTACGATTTGAGGTGCACCAAATTTCTTTTGCAAGATTACGTTTCTGCCTTTAGGTCCAAGTGTAACCTTAACGGCATCAGCAACTGCATCAATACCTCTAAGAAGAGCCTTTCTTGCTTCTTCTTCAAAAACTATTTGTTTAGCCATTTTTATAATCTCCTTTTTAAAATTGTTTTTAATTGTTAGAAGGGAATAGGGGAATAAGGTAATGAGGGAATAAGTGGTATTAAATTTTATTTTGTATATAATTTACAAACCTTGGTTATTCCCTCTCATAGGGAGAGAGTAGAATTTCAAGTTAGGCTGTGCGAAACTTAGAAATTCGGATAAGGATTGTTCATTTTTAGTTATTGTTGGGTTTTCAAGCCAACCTACAATCTTCTTTGTTGAACCAGATTTATTTTTAAAAATATCTAAAAACTCTTATTCCCTTATTACCCTATTACCTTATTCCCTTAACTATTATTCAACTACTGCCAACGCATCCTTGATTGACAATATTTTATATTCAACGCCATCCATTTTAACGTCTGTACCGGCGTATTTAGCATAAAGAACGATATCGCCTACTTTAACTTCCATAGGTTCTTTTTCGCCTTTGTCATTTGTCTTACCTTCGCCAACTGCAACTACTTCACCTTTTTGTGGTTTTTCTTTTGCACTATCAGGAATAAAAATTCCGCCTGATGTTTGTTCTGTATCTTCAATAACTTTAATAACGATTCTGTCTTGTAAAGGTCTTAATGCCATAATATAATCCTCCTATTTACTACAATTATATTTATACCCCAGATTTTAAGAAAAAATAAAAAAGTTAAGAAAAAATTAATGATTGAATTAAGAAGCCAAGAGATTTTTATTTCCCCCTTGCTATTTTAATTTGTTTTTGATTTAATGATTTTAACTGTTGAAGTTTTGAAAATTTAATATGCCGATGTGATGGAATTGGTAGACGTGCCAGACTCAAAATCTGGTGTAGGCAACTACGTGCCGGTTCGACCCCGGCCATCGGCATTTTTTCACATTATTTTACATTAGCGAACCCTATATTATGAGAGTACAGAGAATACAAAATATCTCGCCAAAAGTTAGTTTTGGTGTGCAAAAAAAGAATACAAGTCCAACCCGCACAATCTCAACTCCAATGCACGACGGCTTGAGCACAGCAGGTGCATGGTTCGGCTTTGGTGTTGTATTAGATTTTGTATCACGCAAATGCCATTTCTTTAAATCTCCTGCAAAAAACTCTATTGTTATGAACGGACTTATTGGTATCGGAGCAGGCGTTATTACTTGCGCAAAAGAAAAATTCTTTGATTCTAAAGACAAGACTTAAGATTATTAGCAATAAGGTTTTATTATCAACCACAAAATCCAGCGTGCCATTTTAACACCTTTAAGCTATAATATTTCTATGCTAAAAAATAAAAATATTTTAATCGGGATTACAGGCGGTATCGCTGGATACAAGATATGCGAACTTATAAGACTATACAAAAAAGCAAGAGCGAACGTACAAGTTGTTTTGACTCCAAACGCTTTAAATTTTGTTACGAAATTAACACTTCAAACACTTTCAAATAACGAAGTTTACGTGGATAATTTTGAAATTGATGAATACAAACCTGAACACATCGCACTTAGCGAAGCAGATATTTTTGTAATTGCACCGGCTAGCGCCAATACGATTTCTAAACTTGCAAACGGAATCTGTGATAATCTGCTGTTGTCAACTGCATGCGCTTTTAATAAACCATTTTTAATTGCACCAGCGATGAATACTAATATGTGGGAAAATCCGTTTATTCAAGAAAACTTACAAAAGCTTAAACAAAACGGATATCATATTTTGGAGCCGGATGACGGTTTCTTAGCTTGCGGAACTAACGGCAAAGGAAGAATGCGCGAAGTCGAAGAAATTTTTGAAGAAACAGACAGAATTTTATCTCAAGGCAAATTAAACGGTAAAAAAATTTTGATTACAGCCGGTGGAACAAAAGAAAAAATCGACCCCGTAAGATACATTTCAAACTCATCTTCCGGCAAAATGGGTATAGCTCTGGCGGACGTAGCAGCTTCCGAAGGTGCAGAAGTTACGTTGGTTTCGACTTTTAAAGTTAAAAAGCCTTACAAAAATATTGTTACAGAAACAGCACAAGAAATGGAAGCAGTCGTAAAAGAATATTTGAATTCTCAAGATTGCGTAATTATGGCAGCAGCGGTTTCTGATTACAGAGTTAAAAATTATTCTGAACAAAAGATTAAAAAAGGTGCGGAAGAAGAAATTACGTTAGAGTTGGTGAAAAATCCGGACATTTTGAAAGAGATATGCGACTTGAAACAATTGAGGAATACCCCCGCACCCCAACCTTCTCACTCTAGGAGCGAGGGAGCATATCCGCTTATCGTTGGATTCTGCGCTGAAAGCGAAAACTTAATAGAAAACGCTAAGAAAAAAATCCAAGCTAAAGGCTGTGATTATTTGGTTGCGAATGATATTTCGCGCAAAGATATCGGATTTAACAGCAACGAAAACGAGATTTATATTCTTGATAAAGATTTAAACATCAAACATATTGAAAAAGATACAAAACAAAATATTGCAAAACGTATTTTGGAGGAAATTTTTGAATAAGTACGAGATTGTGCGAAAAATAGAAGAGTTTGCACCACTTGAAACCCAAGAAAAATGGGACGCAAGCGGTTGGATTGTAGAGCTTGCAAACAATGAGGTCAACAAAATCATGTTCGCGCTGACAATTACCGACAAGGTTTTTGAACAAGCAATTACACAAAATTGCGATATGATAATTTCGCACCATCCATTGTTTTTTGTTCCTTTGGAATATCGCAAAATCAACATGTACTGCGCGCATACAAATTTAGACCGCGCAGAAGGCGGAACAACTGATTTAATCATAAAAAAGCTCGGCTTTAAAAAAAGCTACAATGATGACTTTGTAAGAGTTGTAGAGCTTGAAAAACCTATTTCGGTCGAAGAACTTAAAAACAAATTATTAAAAATTTCGCCAAAGCTAAGATATGTTAATAATTATGACGCGCAAGAAGTTCAAACTATTGGTTTCTGTGCCGGTTCAGGTTCAGAATTCATAGGTCAAACAGACGCATTTGTTACCGGAGATTTGAAGTTTCACACAGCATTAGACGCTAGAAAAGTTGTTTTTGATATCGGACATTTTGAAAGCGAAATTTTCGCGCCGAAATTGTTGCACGAGATAACAGAAGTTGGAGAAAAGGGAGTGATTGCGAATGAAAAAAGCCCTTTTATTTAGCCTAACTTGCACAGTATTTTTACTTTCTACACTCTGCGTTTTTGCTTACGAAACAATTATAATAAAGTTTCCGAACAAAGAACTTTGGGTAAAAGCGTATTACAAAAAAATCGGCAATGAAGCGCTTTTGCAGTATGTCCCCAGAGGACAAGCACGCGATAATTGGTCGAGAGCGATTGTAATCCATTCTTACAAGTATTCAAACTATCCGATTAATGTATTTTTGTCAAACACAACCGACAAAATGCAAAAAATAAATCCGACTTCTCCTTACAAAACCTTGAGGTTGACAGAAAACGACGCAATTGTCGGAAGATGTACAACTAATTATAATAAAGTGCAAGGTCAATGTGAGTTTTTGCGTGTAACGAAAGGATATGAGGGCATCGTTACAATCCATTATATGAACAAAAATAAAGATGATTTTATGTACCATTATAATCAATGGTATGACATAATTAAGAAAGCAAAACTTTACAACAGCTATTATAGAGACGAACGCACTTTAGACAAAGCAGAGTATTTTGAACTATAGATAATAGCCTAAAAGTCTTAGTCAGAGTGGTTAATGATAATTTTTAAAAATCTCCTAATATATATTTAAGCAAGATTTAAATATCATTAAAAAAGGAGAAATTATGAAAAAGATTATAATACTATCATCCATTCTAATCGTCAGTGCATTTTTACCAAGTTTTGCAACATGCCCGATAGACGAAGGTGCGACTGTTTGCCAAGTTCCGGGATTTAGAGAAAAAGTATCACCTATTTATAATCCAAGTGGCAATATTAAGGAATTTTCCGGCTCCCCTGAAGCTCGATTAAACCCTATAGATAGAAGTGATATAAGACGTGAGGCAAACAGTTTTGCTCCACAGGAAAATAACTTTAATTACAATTCAAGTTGTCAATTCGGAGTTTGTTTGCAAAACAGAGAAACACCATTATTTCAAAAAGCACAATAAAATCCAAAATAGCTCTTAAAAATAAAAAAGAGCTATTTTTTTGTTTTCATGCTAAAATATCATTGACCCAATAAGAAGAATATTTCATACGAATTAATTATTTGTGAAATTGTTTATATAATGTATAATGTTATTGACACTTTTATACATAATAAGAAAGGAAAATAAGAAATGAGTTTTGTACCTGTAGTAATTGAACAATCAAGCAGAGGTGAACGTTCTTTTGATATCTTCTCAAGATTGTTAAGAGAAAGAATTATCTTTTTAGGAACACCTGTTGATGATATGGTTGCAAACCTAATCGTTGCACAGCTTCTTTTGTTAGATAGCGAAAACCCTGAAAAAGATATTATGTTATATATCAACTCTCCAGGAGGTAGCGTAACTGCAGGTTTAGCAATTTATGATACTATGCAACACATCAGAGCTGACGTTCAAACAATTTGTTTAGGTCAAGCAGCTTCTATGGGTGCATTTCTATTATGCTCTGGTGCTAAAGGTAAGAGAATGGCTCTTCCACACTCTAGAGTGCTGATTCACCAACCTTTAGGTGGCGCTCAAGGTCAAGCAACAGATATCGAAATTCAAGCTCAAGAAATTTTGAGAATCAAAAAGACATTGAACGAAATCATGGCTTCAAACACAGGTCAATCAATCAAGAAAATTGAAAAAGATACTGACCGTGATTATATCATGACACCTCAAGAAGCTCTTGAATACGGTATGATTGATAAAGTTATTACTAAGGATGCTATGTAAACAGAAATTACCCTCTCCTAGGGAGAGGGTAGAATTTCTTAGCAAGAAATGTAGGTTGGGCTTTCAGCCCAACAGCATAAGACAAAAAACAGAAATCCAAACAGTCAACAAACAGGAGAAATTATGTCATCTAATGATAGGTTAAAATGTTCATTCTGTGGCAAAACGCAGGATCAGGTAAAAAAATTAATTGCAGGCCCTGATGTATTCATTTGTGATGAATGTGTAGAGTTATGCAACGAAATTTTAGATGAAGAATTTTTTGAACAAAAAGAAAAAACAGGCGAAAAATCTGAAAAGAAAACAGAAGATGTTGAAGATAAACCAATTCCAAAACCGCATGAAATAAAAGAATATTTAGATCAACATATTGTGGGTCAAGATGATGCAAAAAAAGTTCTTTCTGTAGCTGTTTATAACCATTACAAACGTTTAAGACACAACCAAAAGAACGATACAAACGGTGTTGAAATTCAAAAATCAAACATCTTGCTTGTTGGACCAACAGGTAGCGGTAAAACTTTGTTGGCTCAAACTTTGGCAAAAATGCTTGATGTTCCGTTTGCTGTAGCTGATGCTACAACATTGACTGAAGCCGGTTATGTTGGTGATGACGTTGAAAATATACTTTTAAGATTATATCAAAACGCTGATTATGATGCTAAAAAGGCAGAAAAAGGCATTATCTATATTGATGAAATCGACAAAATCGCAAGAAAATCTGAAAACACTTCTATTACAAGAGATGTTTCCGGTGAAGGCGTTCAACAAGCATTATTGAAGCTTATTGAAGGTACTTTATCAAATGTTCCTCCACAAGGCGGAAGAAAACATCCTCAACAAGAGATGATTCAAATTGATACAAGCAACATTTTGTTTATTGTTGGTGGTGCGTTTGTTGATTTGGATAAGATTATTGAACACCGTGTTAAAGACGGTACTTCAATCGGCTTTGGCAAATCTGCTCCAACACAAGCTGAAAAAGAACAAGCTGCTGCTAAAATTCTTAAAAAACTACAACCGGAAGATTTGCTTAAATTTGGTTTGATTCCTGAATTTATCGGTCGTATTCCTGTTTATGCAGTTTTAGATGCTTTGGATGAAAAGACATTGAAGATGATTTTGACAGAGCCTAAGAATGCAGTGTTGAAGCAATACAAATGCTTAATGGAAATGGATGGCGTTGATTTGGAATTCGAACCGGAAGCAATTGATTTGATTGCTAAAAAAGCAATTAAACGTAAGACCGGTGCAAGAGCACTACGTTCTATTGTTGAAGAATTAATGCTTGATGTTATGTATGACATTCCTACAAAACACGATATTACTAAATTCGTGGTTACAAAGGATATGGTTGAAAAGCAGGATGAGATTGATAATACAGCAGAGTTGATTCATCTTCCACAAAGCAATTCAACTGATAATTCGATTAAAACTAAAGCAGAAATTGCGTAATAACAAACACATAAAAGATTAGATTAAAAGTATTGTTGGGTGGAAAAAGCGTAAGCGATTTCCACCTTTTTAAATATAATATTAAACAGATTTTTTTTTGTCAGCAGGGGCAATATCTAAAATTGTAACATTGTAGTTTGCTAAAAAATATCCAATAAAAAACCCACCGAAAGGTGGGTTTAAATCGGAGACGGTGGGATTCGAACCCACGATACAGGTTGCCCCATATAACACCTTAGCAGGGTGCCGCCTTCAGCCTACTCGGCCACGTCTCCTCGGCAATAAACCTATAATAACATAAACCTTTTATTTTTGGAAGTCTTTTTTTAATTTTCTTCTAAACAGTATGCATTTTTTCAAAAATACCTTTTTTCTGAACCCAAACTTCAACTTCTAATCTATTACCTTCTTCAATCAAAGCATTTTTTAAATCTTTAAAATTTAATTCTGAATGTTCAATATCGCATAACATGAACATTACAAAATGTCCTTGCATCAATGTTTGTTTAATATCTTCTATATTAACCTTATATTTAGAAAGAACTGTTGAAATGCTTGATACAATACCAACTTTATCAGAGCCTGAAACTGTAATAATAATTTTGTAATCGTCCATTTTTACTCTCCTATAATTTATACTCTAATTCTAGCATGAAATTTTTATTTTTAGTGTTAAAATATCTTTATCAAAGGAGAGTTTATTATGAAAAAATTATTATTAGCAATTTTTGCATTTTGTATCTGTGCATCCTCAGCATCTGCTTATACATATATCAAAGAAAAAGAACATATTTTTTATAATCCTGAAAATTCAAGTTGGGCAACTAATCAACAAACAAATAACGACATTCAACTTAAAAACAAATCATTCATAGGTTCTGGCGGATTTGTAGAATATTATTACAAAGACAAAAAACTTGCAATCGGGCCTGAAACTAACATCGGATTCATACATGATGGAGAATTTATAGGTATAAATTCTCAAGAATTGAAATTTTACAAATACGTTTACGAAAACAACAAATTTGTAGCCAAAGAATTAAATGTAGATGAAATTCAAGAACTTTATCCGGATTACAGTATTATCAGAGTTTCTGACTTCAAAAACAATGAAATTACAATTTACAAAAAATTCTTTTCTAAGAAAAATATTTTATTGTTAAATGATACAAATCAATCATTTTACAAATACAACTACAAACCGGCTTCTGTATGTCCTGAATACATCAAACCGTTTATAAGACTTTCTCATGCCGGAAAAATTGTATTCTCTCACTACGGAGATGATACAAAAGAATCACCGGCTTTGAAAATATATGTAGTAAATGAATTCTAAATCTATATTGGTTAATTCACAAAACAGAAAAGGAAGTCTAAGCATAAAAAAAAGGCTAAAGATGTGGTTTTAGCCTTCATACTTCCAACTATATATAATAACACTATATTACATTGAATAGCAACAATGAATATGCGTTACTATATATATTAGTCTACTATGCAATCTTCATATTGTCAATACTAATTACACTAACCGTATCGTTACAATTTTTTATAATAGGTTTTATCCTAAAGGCATGAATAGAATTAAAGAACTCTTAGGTAGAAGAATTAAGGAATTACGCGAAAAGCGCGGATATACACAACAACAATTAGCCGAGAAAATTGGTATTGACCAAAGAAATTTAAGCAAAATTGAATGTGGAATCACATTCCCTTCTAAAAGTTTGCCGGAACTTTCAAGATGCTTGCAAATAAGCTTGCCACAATTGTTTGACTTTGAACACTTAAAAGTTAATGATGTAGAAAAGAAAGTTATCATGAAGGGAATTATAGATGAACTACGACCGGACGAATTAGAGTTAGCTTACAAGATTCTTACTGCAATTTTTAACTAAAACCACATCTATAATCAAGAAACACCTTATCCTTTTACAGCTCCGTCCATTGGGTTATTTATTAGGTATTTTTTGCCAAGGATAAATATTAAAATTACCGGTATTGAACAAATACAAGAACATGCCATAAGTTCACCCCACAATGTAATTTCTCTAAATGAGCTTTTGAAAATTGTCAAACCAACTGTCAAAGTACGCATACTCTCAGTATTTGTAACAATCAAAGGCCACATGAAACTATTCCAACTTGTAACAAAAGTAAAAATACTTAGCGTTACAATTGCAGGCATAGCGCATGGCAAAGCAATCTTATAAAATATCTGAAAAGCATTACATCCGTCCAGTTTACCGGCCTCTTCCAAGTCTTTAGCAAAGCTTTCAAAATATTGACGCATCATAAACACACCAAATCCGCCAAAAATAGCAGGTACAATTAAAGCTTGATAAGTATTTATCCAGCCTAATTTACTCATAAGGTAAAACAGCGGAACAATATTGACTTGTGGCGGAACCATCATTGTTAAAATGAATATAAAAAACAAAACATCTTTGTATTTGAAATCTAATCTTGCAAAACCATATCCCGCAAGCGCAGAAATAACCACTTGTCCGATTGTCGCAACGCTCGCAACAATCAGGCTATTAAGAAAATACCTTAGAACAGGAATTGATGCAAATACATTTTTATACGCAATAAATGATAAATTGATATTATTGTAATCTGTAAAAATATTTTCATTTCCACTTAGTGAGATTAAAAACATAATAGAAAAAGGGATTATCATTGATAATCCCAATATTAGTAAAATTAAATACAGAAATATTTTTTTCATTATATCTAAAATCCTTAAACTTCTTCTTTGATTTTTTTCAAAAGTAGTATCAATGGAATAATTATAACACCGGCAAGTGCAAAAATCCTAAATGCGTCAATAAATGCTGATAAGTTTGCTTGCTGCATTAACAATTGATAAGCCGTATGCTGTCCCATATAAGTCGCTGTGTGCGGATCGAACGTTGTCATAAACGCACTTCCATAAGTTTGCACTCTTTCTGTGTAATTTTGTGCAGTATCAGTCAAATGTTGAATAAGCATAAATTGATGTTTTTGCGCGCCACGTGAAAGCAAAGTTGCAACAATTGATGTACCAAACGCACCACCAAGGTTTTTTAACAAGTTTTGCAGACCACTGGCGTTTGTCATTTGGTCATTACTGATTGTTGCCATAGATAAAGTAATAACCGGAATCATCGCAAGTCCTAATCCAATACCAAATAAGAAATTCGGAATTGCAATATTCATTGTTGAAATTTGCAGGTTCAAATCACCAAGCATCCAACTAGCGCCGGCAATACATCCCAAGCCTATCATAACTAAGATTCTATTATCCATAATATTCGCAAGGGTTGCGCATAAAATCATCGCAGTTAATGCACCAACACCACGTGGCATCATTGATAAACCACTTTTAAACGCATCATATCCCATTAGCGATTGCAAGAATTGCGGAAGAATCGCCATAGATGCCAAAAGTACAGCTTGCATTACAATTTGAACGAGTGTTCCGACAAAGAAGTTTTTATCTTTAAATACACTTAAATCAACAAGCGCATCTTTATTTTTAATCTGAGAAATCAAAAACGCTAAACCTGTTGCACAAGATATTGCAGACAACCAGCAAATCCAAGGCGCGTTGAACCAGTCGGCATTGTTACCTTTATCTAGTACGATTTGTAATGTCAAAAGCCAAATTGAAAGCATAAAGAAACCAAATGCGTCTGTTTTTACATTTTGTTGTTTTCTGGCATAAGGCGGATCAAAGAGAAAAACGTTAGATAAAATTACAGCAATTATACCAAATGGAATGTTAATAAAATAAATAAATGGCCAAGACCAGTTTTCGGTAAGCCAACCACCCAATACAGGCCCTGCAATTGGCGCAAGTACAATTACTAAACCAAATACAGCCATTGCTTTTCCTCTATCTTGAGGCTTAAAATTTTCCATCAAAATTGCTTGAGAAATCGGAAGTAAACCACCCCCGCCAATACCTTGTAATATACGAGCAAAAATCATAGTTTCCAAATTTTTAGACAAGCCGCAAAGCGCAGAAGCTACTGTGAATAATATAATACTCATAATAAAAAAGTTTTTTCTGCCAAGAACTTTACTAAACCACCCAACCATTGGAATTACAATACCACTTGCAATCAGATAGAAAGTCAAAATCCACATAGATTCTTCTCTACTTACCGAAAAACTTCCCGCCATGTGTGGTAACGCTACGTTTGCAATTGTTTCATCCAATACAAACATAAAAGCAGCTGTCATAGTAGGTAAACATGTAAGCCAAGGATTAATATTTGATTGTTCTTCTTCTATATTCTCAATTTTTGCTATATCTTCACTCATATATTAAATATCCTATATTAATTTATAGAACGATTTTATCATACGAGTGTTGCAAATGCAACATGTTGTAAGCGCAACAATTCTCGAAATAGCATTACTAAAACAGCGCTTCAAAAAACTTTGAAGCGCTGTTTTTATAAAAAGTTTTAAGTATTAGTTTAAACCGCAAATCTAAAGTGAACGATATCACCGTCTTGCATTACATAATCCTTACCTTCAAGTCTTGTAACGCCTTTATCTTTGCAAGCCGTATAAGAACCGTTATCAACAAAATCTTGATATCCTGTAACTTCTGCTCTAATGAAGCCTTTTTCAAAATCTGTGTGAATTACACCTGCGGCTTGCGGAGCTTTTGTTCCACGCGTAATAGTCCAAGCGTGAACTTCTTTTTCACCTGCTGTAATAAATGTAATCAAGTTCAGAAGTTCATAAACTGATTTAATCATTTTATTAATACCGCTATCAGAAATTCCAAGTTCTTCTAAGTATTCTTTAGCACCTTCTTCACCAAGTTCAACAAGTTCTTCTTCGATTCTTGCGCAAATAATAACTGTTTGAGCGCCATGTGATTTAGCGTATTCTTCAACGCGTTTTGTATAATCATTGCCGTCTTTCAAGTCAAATTCGGAAACATTAGCACAATAAATTACAGGTTTAACAGACATTAAATTAAGTTGTTTAATAACGTTAATTTCTTCTTCTGTAAAGTGATCTTTAAGATTGATAAACTTGCCGTCTTGCAACAATTCGTTAAGTTTCTTTAATGCACCGTCTTCTAAAACTGCCTCCTTGTCGCCACCTTTAGCCTGCTTAGAAATTCTTTGCATACGTCTTTCTACAGAAGCTAAATCTGCAAGTGCAAGCTCAGTATTAATTGTTTCAATGTCCGAAATAGGGTCAACTTTGCCTTCTACGTGGATTGTATTTTCATCATCAAAACATCTTACAACTTGAATAATAGCGTCAACTTCTCTGATGTTGTGCAAGAATTGGTTTCCTAAGCCTTCGCCTTTGCTCGCACCTTTAACAAGACCTGCAATGTCAACGAATTCGATAACTGTAGGGATTATTTCTTTTGCTTTGCACAAATCTGATAAAATCTGCAATCTTTCATCAGGCACAACAACAACCCCAACGTTAGGTTCAATCGTACAGAATGGGTAATTTGCGCTCTGTGCATTCTTTGTAGCAGTTAGCGCATTAAATAAAGTTGACTTTCCAACGTTCGGAAGTCCTACGATTCCGGCTCTTAGCATATTCATAATCCTTTCAAAATTTTTATTTGTAATAGGTTCGCAGATTATTAATATATTCCTTCGCCCCTTATGGGAAAGGGGTTGGGGATGAGGGGAATGTTATCCCTCGTAGCAATTCATACCTGCTAACCAGTTCTATTTTAGCACAAAGTCTTTTTAATTGTTGAAGTTCTGCGCAATCGGGCGTACGCTACAGAATTGGCTTAAAATTGTAAACTGTCCTGTATGCACATTTTCGCGGATTATTCTGGCTGATGAGTTGGTTAAAACAACTTGATTTTGCACGCATTCAAACTTATTTTCCATAAAGTATTTTTCATCGCGCTCACCAAGTTGGGTATATTTTTTTGTTCTTATATACAGATTAAAATTCTTCTGACGCTTTGCAATTTGAGCTTTTGCAAAACCGATTACCGCACAGATATCTAATTCGACCCAAGAAGATTGAATTACATCTAGAATAAAGTTTTCGCTGTCTGCGCTCTGAATAGAAAGATAGCACGTAATATTTTTCGAATTTTTATCCTCAATTACATATTTGTATTCACTAAAATACGAAAGTCCTTTGAAAAAGATTTCCTTAAATTCTTTTGCATCTCGGCTTAATAGCGGTCTAAAATGCGGTAATAAAGATTCGTTATAAAGATTTGCAACTGTTTGAGCGTCAGAATTTCTAAATTCTCTAAAATCTTTTTTGTTAAATTCTGATTCAAATGCGCCAATTTTCCAAAGTTTTTCGTAAGAAATCTGGCTAAATCCGCACTTTGCAACAAAAAGCTTTAATAATTCCGGCAAAAAATCGTCTATTTTCACAACAAAAGACGCCGCACCCATAGCTTTGTATTTCGATACAACAAACTGTATCAATTCACCTGCGTCGTCATAACAATTGTCCTCAAAAAACAAACGCTGAATTTCCATTTTTTTTAGCGGACATCTTGAAGGCGCAACCGTAATCAAACCCTTAATTTCTTTTTTGTCTTTCAAAACATAAGATTCTGGAAGAAATTTAAACCTCAATGGCAATAAATGATGCAGAGGAATAAGCGGATTAAACATAATGTGGTTAATGTACTTATCTCTGTTGTTGAGAAAAGAAATCATTTCTTGCATTCTTTTTTTATCAAAATAATAAAGCTTTCTAATCTTCCTCATAGAAAAATTATAGTATAAATGTTTCATCGGTGCAATTTAGAAATTAATAATGCATTCAACACCAATACATAGTTAATTTCTAATCATCCGCCTTGTTTCCAAATCGATTTATAATCTTTTTAGTTATCATTGTTCCGCCGACTAGTGAGGTAAAGATGATTGGAACACGATAAATTGAGCGCATTTTTTTAGTTAGTGTACTGGATGTTGACAAGAAAAACAAAGGTACAAGAGAATCATTAATCATACACTTTGTTGTATGCTGAAGTCGTTTATCGAATTCTTTATCCTTAGCAAGATCAAGTGCTTGCGCTCCAATTAAACCTGTTGTGAAAACACGCATTTGTGGCATGTCAGTAACTCTGGAATACATCTCCTCTTTTGTATTTTCATCAATAATTTTGCTAATATTATTGTCTATGTATTGACTTACTTTGTTCATCTCACGTTCGTGATCTCGTGTTTTAATTGTAGGTTGTTCAAATCCGGTTTTAGAAAGTAAATAATCCATTCCTAAAGCACCAAGAATTCCTGACGCAAACAGAGTAAAACTCGAAGATACATTTTTGATTATCGCTTTTGTGTAATTAACAGAAGTTTGTGCATTTTTAGTTTTATGTAAAGAAACTATCTTTTCTGATAAATTATGTAATGTTTTTTCATAAAATTTACTTTTTACAAACTTTTTCGTTGCACTTCTTTCAGCAAGCATACCGAGCGCAGCACCAGTTAAAGCTACAGTATCTTTGATTAAAAACTTCTTTTTATATTTTTTATCTGCGCCAGTATAATCTTCGTATATTTTATATCCGCCACTTGCCAGAAAGAATGATGCTGACAGATATGGCGAATTAATTATTTTGTTGAATGTCTTACCAATTTGCATTTTTATATTTCTTCATGAATAATTAAACGCCTAAAAATATTTTTTTGCTAGTTATGCGCTCTTTTTCTTGCTATTGTGCGCTGTAATTTTTGCGTTAAGCATTGGAAGTAAAATCCCCAAAGTTATTGCTGAATAAGCAATACCGGCCGTTTGTGCCACATTAAGTTTCCACATATTCTTTTTAGCAAAATCCTTACCTTTTGAAGCGATTTCATTATGCGTTTTTAATGACATATTATTAAGCCAATGTCTTAAACCTTTGCCTTCTTTATTGTAGTTGAACAAATTTTCGCCTTTTTTATCAAGTAAATTCGCAACACCTTTTGCTGCAAATCCGCCAAATACAAGCCAGTTAAGGAAGCCCAAATAATCTCTTGTCATAGATTCTCTAAGCTCAGTTCCGTTATCGGCTGCCATAAATCTTCCTACAATTGTTGAAGCATAAACTGTTTTAATAGCGTTTCCGCTTGTAATCGGACCTGAAAATTCAAGACGTTTTGCAAACTGTTTTAAGTTTTTTGCACCCATAAGTTGGAACACCATACCAACCATAAGCGCGCTTGCACCAATCTTTTTAGCCCAAAGTAAGTTATCTTTTTTCTGCTCACCTTTAAATGTAGATGCAAAATCAACATCACCTACGAAACCCTTAATACCTGTTCTTTTTTCAGTAATCTTTCTATTGATGTATTGATTAGTAAGTCCTAAAACACACGCTCCTGTAATTGCACCAAAAGCCTTGACTTTATTAACTTTAGCAATTCTTGCCAAAATCTTTTCAGCATCTTTTCCACCATTCACGCCGAAAACATCTTTACCCATATCATGAGTGTCGCGCAAAATATTTTCAAGTTTTTCTGCAAGCTTATTGCCTTTAATATTTAATTCTGTATCACGTTCTGCGCCAAGAGCATTCGTCAGTCGTTTTTCCATAATAGAAAGCACGTTATGCTTGTCATAGCGTGAAATATTTTTGTCCTCAATAATTTGAGTCATTGTATCGACAAATCCTTCTTTTGAAGTCAATTTGTTTTGGATATTTTTATATTTTGCGTCGCGCCATTTTAGTTTATCCCAACGAACTTCGTCAATCCATTCAACATTTTTCCAATCAATGTTTTTAAATTCTCTAACTTCGTGCCCGTCGCGACCGGAAATATTATTGAAAACATTTTCTGAATACTTCTTAGTATCACCTTCCCAAGCAGCTTTAAGTGTTTTTATAGAATCATTTGTAAACCAATTGTTCGGATTAATTTTAACTTCACCTTTATTGGCCATAAATTTAGCAATCCATTTAGCAAAAATACCCGCTGCCAAACAATTGATAAATGTTCCACTAAGTTCTCTAAAGAATGTTTCAGTACCTGCGTATTGATTTCTGTTTTTAGTGTCATAATAAGCACGAGGAATTACCATCGCGCCAACATCCAGCCCGACTGCATTAACCATTTCGTTCATATCGCAAGTTCTGAGTGCACTTGTTACAACGCCATCCAATGGACCTCTAAAATTTATATTATTATTTTTTAAATTGCTATTTATATTATTATTTATTCTCATTACCTGCTCCACAAAAAAAGAGTCGCGTTAAATATTTAACCAGACCCTTCAAAACTTTCTACTACAAATCAACGTAACAAAATCTATCCAAGTCTCGATTGAGAGGTTGAACAGCAATAGGATGTTGTTGAGTTGTAATTTTTAATTGTAAGCATAGGCTCAGTATAGCGCTATCATTAGGCTTTGTCAATATATACGATTTCTATAATTTATGACTAATTCTATAATTCTCGTCTGCCTTCTATTGCGCGAGCAAGGGTAACTTCATCTGCATATTCTAAATCTGCGCCAACAGGCAAACCAAAAGCAATGCGCGAAATCTTTATACCAAATGGTTTAATTAATTTTGTCAAATACAAGCTTGTAGCTTCGCCTTCTACAGAAGGTGAAAGAGCCAAAATAACTTCTTGGACTTCATCATCAGTAAGTCTTTGCAATAATTCTTTGATTCTGATATCTTCTGCACCAATTCCGTCCATTGGAGAAATCAGACCTTGCAGAACGTGATAAAGTCCTCGATATTCGTTGGTTTTTTCAATTGCAATTAAGTCCTTAGTTTCAGCAACCACACAAATTACCGAACGATTGCGATTTGTTGAAGAACAGATTTCGCAAGGACTTTGAGTTGAAATATTGAAACAGATTTCGCAAGTTTTAGAACTCTTTTTAGCTTCAAGAATTGCATTTGCAAATTTTTCAACCTCACTTAACGGCATTTTAAGCACCTGAAAAGCCATCCGCTGTGCAGACTTTGGGCCAACGGACGGAAATTTTTGGAACTGTTCTATTAGTGTTGCAATTGATTTTGGATAAATCATGTTATAGGGGAATAAGGGAATAGGGTAATAAGGGAATAAGAAAGATTAAAAACTTTATTTACACTTTGCGAATACTTAGAAGTAACTATATCTATTTATCGCTGAAGTTTAAATTAAAAATTTAAAATCTCTTATTACCTTATTACCTTATTACCCTATTCCCTTTCCTGCCTTTCTTAAAATAACCCCGGAATGCTAATACCACCGGTTACAGATTTCATTTTTTCTTCCATAACCTTTTGAGCTTTGCCTGTAGTTTGGCTAATAGCTGTAGTGATAATATCTTCTAACATTTCAATAGTATCTTCTGAAACTGAAGATGGATTTTCAGGATTGATAGCTTCAGCAGAAAGCTTGATAGATTTGAATAAACCTTTGCCGTCGCAAATAACTTTTACTGAACCATTAGCAGCTTCGCCGGCGATATCCATTTTATTAAGTTCATCTTGAGCTTCTTTTAATCTTTTTTGAATATTTTGAGCTTGTTTCATCATATTCATCATGTTCATCATAGTTGATTTCCTCCTACCTATGTACTTTCTAAAGTTGTTCTTCTATTTTTGCCATTAAATCGTCATCAATATCGAAGTTAGCGTAAACATTCTGAACATCATCGTGTTCTTCCAATTTACCTAACAATCTCATAATGTTGATTGCAGTTTTTTCGTCTGTTACTTCAATTGTATTCTGCGGAACTCTTGTGAATTCAGCAGATGTAGATTTAAAGCCTTCAGCTTCCAAGCCTTCAGTTACAGGTTGCAAGTTCGGAATCGAAGTATAAACTTTGTATTCGTCTTCTTCTTCAACAATATCTTCTGCATCCAGATTAATTGCAGCTTCGAAAAGCTTTTCATAGTCTACATCATCTTTGTTAAAAGTAATGCAGCCTTTTTTGTCGAACATCCAACCCACGCAACCTGTTTCACCTAAATTACCGTTAAATTTTGTAAAATAGCTTCTAACATCGCCGGCTGTTCTGTTTTTGTTATCAGTCATAGCTTCTACTACAACCGCAACACCACCTGCTGCGTAACCTTCATAAACCATTTCATCATAGTTTTCGCTGTTACCTGCACCAGAACCTTTTTCAATAGCTCTTTTGATATTGTCGTTTGGAAGTCCTGCAGCCTTAGCTTTTTCAATCGCTGTTCTAAGTCTGAAATTACCCGCCGGATCCGGCCCGCCAAGTTTAGATGCTACGATGATTTCTCTAGAAAATTTTTGAAATTCTGCGGCTCTTAAAGAGTCTGTTTTTGCTTTTTTATGTTTAATCGTTGACCATTTTGAGTGTCCGCTCATAAAATATCCCCTTATAATTAGTCTGTACTGCTTTACAATAATACATTAAAGCTATTTATATAGCAAGAGATTATTTAGGACAATATTTTTATAGACAGAACCGAAAATTTATTATAAAATGATACCAAGTAGAGCTAGAAACTAAGGTTTTAGATAAAATAATAATGCTATTACTAGCACTTAGCATACTAGCAATAGCATTAAATCTACTAAAACTGTAGGGTATGAAGACAGCTCTTAACAGTTTCGCTTAGGTGTTAGGAGCTGTGCCCTACTCTTATATTATTTACTATATTCAACAATTTGTCAACTTATACAACAAAGCAGAGGAGCGTTTATGTTTCAAGAATTAAGAGATGAGTTTTGCAAAAAATTAGAAAAAGTTTCAATAGATTTAGAGAAAAAGTGCTGGGATTTTTATATCAATTCTACTCCGGAAAATATGAAAAAATATGAAACTGCGCAAGATGAATATTCAAAAATTTTTCAAGATAGAAAAATGTATGAGAAATTTCAAAACGTAGACAAGAATTCTCTTTCTAAACATGAAGCGAAACAGCTTAAAGATTTGTTGAAAGAGTTTGACGAAGAATTGAATACAGGTGAAGAATTAAAAAAACTTCGCCAAAAAGAAAACGAAATTGCAAAGAAATTTAATTCGTATGTTTTAAAAATTGATAATAAAGAAATTACTAAAACAGAAGTTACAAAAATACTTCAAAATGAAGAAAATCCGGAAATCAGAAGAAAAGCGCACGAAGCTAAGATTGCCTGCGGAGATTTGATTGCTGACGATTTGGTTGAGTTTGTAAAAATGCGCAACGAGTACGCAAAAACAAAAGGTTACGAAAATTATTTTGAATACAAACTCAAAGAAGACTACGAAGTTGAAAACGAATTTTTGGAAAAATTAATCAATGAAGTTTATTCGAAAACCCAAAATACGATTAAAGAAATTCAGGCAAAAAAGCAAAATGATTTGAAAAAATTTTTTAATGTTGATGAATTAAAGTCATACCATTACGGGCTATTATTAAACGACAATCCGGAAAAAGATGTTAATAAAGTTTTAGAGAAAAACGACATCACACTTATTTCTAAAAACATGTATAAAAACATGGGCTATGATGTCGATAAAATGGTAGCTGACGGCAAATTAACGCTTGATTTATTCCCAAGAAAAGGCAAAAATACACACGGATTTTGCTTTGGAGTTCAGGCTGGTAAAGATTCTAGAATTCTAGCAAACCTTACGAATAATGTCATAAGCTTGGACACTTTGAATCACGAAATGGGACATTGCGTGTACGATTTGGGGATTAATTTAAATTTGCCGTTTTTAGACCGCACAGCAGCTTCTCCTGCTGTAACAGAAGCTATTGCGATGATGATGGGCGATATAATTAAACGCGAAAATGTCCTTGCTGATATTCTTGACAAAGATTTGTTGAACAGATTTAAAAACTCTATAAAAGAAGATGAAGTTTCTTTTATTTCAAAAAGTTTGTTGATTATTGATTTTGAACGCAAATTTTATTCTAATCCGGAACAAAATCCAGCAGAACTTTGGAATAATTTACGCGGAAAATATTTGAACAGATTTGAAACGGAAGACAATGAGTGGGCAACAATTCCGCATTATCTTTCACATCCGGCGTATTATCAAAATTATTTTAGAGCAAATTTGATGAAAGCTCAAATTTATAATTACTTAAAATCACAGCTTGGTGCAATTACAGAAAATTCTAACTCTGCGAAATTTATGGACGAAAAGATTTTTGCACTCGGCGCTTCAATTGATGAATACGAATTGATTGAAAAATTAACAGGCAAAGAATTTTCAGCAGACGATTTTGTAGAAAGTTTGTAAGTTTAAATTATTAGGATTATTGGTGCAAAAAATTGCACCCTACTTTTCTAAATTGAAAATTGAAAGAGGGTAGGGTGCAATTTTTTGCACCATCAACCTTAATAACTTTTTAAGCTTCTTTCATCTCTTTTTTCTGATATCTTGCGGCACGAGCGTTAATCGCATAACATGTCGAACACAACTTTTGCGAAAGCATAAACATATTACGTTGAATGTTTGCAACGTCATTCATAGCTTCCAACATCTTCTCGGGATTTACCATTGACTCCATTGCTTCATGGTTATCAACTTTTTCGTCTGCATACTTTTTTACAAGTAATTTGTCAATATAATCTCTTGCTCCAACTGCCATAATTTTTTCTCCTAATCCTTAATTAATTCCCTATATATTAATAAAGGTTTTTCACATGCAAAAATTGCCTAATTTTTAAATAATATTAAGCAATGTAAACAAATTATTATACCTGTAAAAATTTCAGCACATATAATATATGTAAGAAGTTTTGAGGTTAAAATGACAACTTTAGATAATTTGCCTGTTGGAAAAGAAGGATATATAAAATCAATCGAATGCGAAGATAAAGCGCTTCGTAACCATATTTTGAACATGGGTTTAACTCCAAATGTGGAAGTTAAATTAATTAAAACTGCACCTATGGGAGACCCGTTGGAAATCAGAGTGCGCGGATACGAACTTACAATTAGAAAATCTGATGCGTCAAAAATCATTCTCAAAGATATTCACGATGCCCACGATTATCCTCGCAAAAACAAAGTTTTTGAAGATATTGACCACTCTATGATTGGTGAAGAACAAATTGACGGCGCAAAACGAATTAAGCTAAAAGAAAATGTACATTTTGCGCTTGCAGGTAATCAAAATTGCGGAAAGACAACGCTTTTCAACAAACTCACAGGTTCACATCAACATGTTGGAAACTTCCCCGGGGTTACGGTTGATAGAACAGACGGCGTTATCAAACATTACGAAAATGCAACAATTACAGACCTTCCTGGGATTTATTCACTTTCACCATATAGTAATGAAGAAGTTGTAACTCGTGATTTTATCCTAAAACAAAAACCTGACGGAATTATCAACATTGTTGATGCGACAAATATTGAGCGAAATTTATTTCTTACAATGCAACTTATAGAGTTGGATATTCCAATGGTAATTGCTCTTAACATGATGGATGAAGTTGCTGAAAGCGGTGGAAGCATTGATGTGAACGGTTTAGAAATGGCGCTTGGCGTGCCTGTAATTCCAATTTCTGCATCAAAAGGCGAAGGCATAGGTGAACTAATCGACCACGCAATAAATGTTGCGCAATACGGCGATCATCCAAAACGCATTGATTTCTGCGCGGACGGCCCTGTTCACAGATGTATCCACTCAATTGAACATTTAATCGAAGACCACGCGCATGCGGTTAAAATTCCGACAAGATTTGCAGCGACAAAGTTAACCGAAAAAGACCAAATTACGCTTGATGCTTTAGATTTGGACACAAATGAAATTGATGCTTGCAACCACATTATTAAAGAACTTGAGGAAGACTCAGGACTTGATAGCGAAGCTGCACTTGCCGATATGAGGTTTACATTCATAGAAAATCTTTGTGCAAATTTTGTTTCAAAACCGACTGAAACAATTGGTCAAAAGATTTCTACAAAAACAGATAGAATTTTAACAGGTAAATACACCGCCATTCCAGCATTTTTGGCAATTATGGGATTTATTTTCTATATAACTTTCGGGCCTTTAGGAACGCTTTTGACGAGCCTTATGGATGCAATAATCTTATTTATAACTAATATTGTTGATAATGCATTAACGGCTTATGGTTTAAATCCTGTCGTGCATTCATTAATTATCGACGGTATTTTCCAAGGTGTAGGAAGCATTTTGAGTTTCTTGCCTGTAATCGTAACTCTGTTTTTCTTCTTGTCAATTCTTGAAGATAGCGGTTATATGGCGCGAGTAGCGTTTTTTATGGACAAAGCTTTAAGAAAAATCGGACTTTCCGGAAGAAGTTTTGTGCCTATGCTAATCGGCTTCGGCTGTTCAGTTCCGGCGATTATGGCAACCAGAACTTTGCCTTCAGAGCGTGATAGAAAAATGACAATTTTCTTAACTCCATTTATGAGTTGCTCAGCGAAACTTCCTGTTTACGCATTGTTTACAGCTGCATTCTTTAAACAACATCAAGCAGTTGTAATTCTTAGTCTATATTTATTGGGAATTTTTGTGGGCATAATTTTAGCTTATATAATGAAATACTTTTTCTTTAAAGGCGAAGCCGTACCTTTTGTTATGGAACTTCCAAATTACAGAATGCCAAGTTTTGTAAATGTTTACAGATTGATTTATATGAAAGCAAAAGATTTTGTAACTAAAGCTTTTACAATAATTTTCTGGGCTACAATAGTAATTTGGTTTTTACAATCTTTTGATGTTAAATTAAATCTTGTTTCACATCCTGCTGATAGTTTACTTGCAATTTTAGGCAACTTCCTTGTTCCGGTGTTTAAACCTTTAGGAATTGCGGATTGGAGAATTGCAACAGCGTTCATTACAGGCTTTATGGCGAAAGAAAGCGTTGTAAGTACATTAAGTATTCTTGTCGGCGATATAAGAGATTGCGGATTATTCAGTCAACTGACCGCATTTGTATTCTTAGTTTTCTGTTTGTTATATACACCTTGCGTGGCTGCAATTGCAACTGTAAGGCGTGAATTAGGTAAACGCTATGCAACGCTTGTAGTCTTAATGCAATGTTCAATCGCATGGCTTGTAGCGTTCTGCGTATATTATTTAGGTAGTGCACTTGCAGGAAATTAAGGGCTTCAAGGCGCATATTAAGAATTTCTAAAAACTAATAATTTGACATGAAAACATTTGATTTTCATAAGTGTTTGTAATACATTTAATGTGTATATAAAAAAGCTTTAAAAAAGGAGGAAGCTATATTATGGAAACATACGGAATTGAAAAATTTGGTATTATCGGACCAAAAGCAGTTCACAGAAACTGGACTCCAGCTCAATTAACTGAAGCTGCTTTAAGATTAGGTGAAGGCTCATTGAGCAACACTGGTGCTTTGGTTGTTACAACTGGTAAATACACTGGTCGTTCACCTAAGGATAAATTTATCGTTGATACAGAATCTATCCACAACGATATCGCTTGGGGTAAGGTAAACAGACCTATCAGCAGAGAAAAATTCAACGCTATCAAGGGTAAAATCGCATCTTACTTACAAAACAGAGAAATCTTTATTTTCGATGGTTTTGCTGGTGCTGACAAAACTTACACTCAAAAATTCAGAGTTATCAACGAATTAGCAAGCCAAAACATGTTCATTCATGAATTATTAATCAGACCAACAGCTGAAGAATTGGCTAACTACGGTGAACCTGATTACACAATCCTTTGTGCTCCTGGTTTCAAATGTGATCCGGAAGTTGATGGTGTAAACTCAGAAGCTTGCATCGCTATTGACTATGAAGCTCACGAAATCATCATTTGCGGTTCTCAATACTCAGGCGAAATCAAAAAATCTGTATTCGCTACTATGAACTATGTTATGACTAAGAAAAATGTTCTTCCAATGCACTGTTCAGCTAACATGGACCCTGCAACTGGTGAAACAGCTGTATTCTTCGGTCTATCTGGTACTGGTAAAACTACTTTGTCAGCTGATCCAAACCGTAAGTTAATCGGTGATGACGAACACGGTTGGTCTCCAGACGGCGTATTCAACTTCGAAGGCGGCTGCTACGCAAAATGTATTCACCTTTCTGAAGAAAACGAACCAGATATCTTCAACGCTATCAAATTCGGTTCATTGGTTGAAAACGTTGTTATGGATCCAGAAACTAGAGAATTCGATTTCGAAGACGGTTCATTAACAGAAAATACTCGTGTTGGTTATCCAATCAACTACATCAACAATGCTCAAATCCCTTCTAAGGGTGGCATTCCAAAAGTTGTTATCTTCTTAACAGCTGATGCATTCGGCGTATTGCCTCCAATCTCTAGATTAGACAAAAACGCTGCTATGTACCACTTCGTAACCGGTTTCACTTCTAAATTAGCTGGTACTGAAAGAGGTGTTACAGAACCACAACCTACATTCTCAACATTGTTCGGCGAACCATTCATGCCAATGGATGCTTCAGTTTACGCTAAGATGTTAGGTGATAAACTTGACCAATACGGTACTAAGGTTTACTTAGTAAATACTGGTTGGGCAGGCGGTTCAGCTGCTTCAGGTGCTAAGAGAATGAAATTATCTTACACAAGAGCTATGGTAACTGCTGCATTGAACGGTTCATTTGATTCAATCGAATTCAAACACCACGATGTATTCAACGTAGATTACCCTACATCTTGTCCAAACGTTCCAGACGAAATGCTTGACGCTCGTGGAATGTGGTCAGATAAGAAAGCTTATGACGAAGCTGCTAACAAATTAGCACAAATGTTTGCTGATAACTTCTCAGCTAAGTATCCAAACATGCCTGCTGAAATCGTTAACGCTGGCCCTAAAGCAGTAGCTAACGTTTAAGTTTAGTGGTGATTTTCACCAAATAAATACTTTTAAAGAAGGCGCACCGAACGGTGCGCCTTCGCTTTTTGTCTTTTTTTTGTGAAGCTGTAGTGTTAGTAATAAATTATTGGTGCAAAAAATTGCAACCACAGTGAAGTGTAAAATCGGCTTCAGAATAACAGCACACTTAAAAGTCTGACATCAAGTCATTGCGAGGAGCAAATTTCCCCTCACCCCCCTCGTTCCTCTCACACAAGGGGCAGGGGAAGAAATGACGACGAAGCAATCCACTGCATAAATTACATGGTGCAAAAAATTGCACCCTACTTTTCTTAATGAAAAATTGAAAGCGGAAAATAATTTTAAATACTTTTAAATAATTTTCAATTGTCCATTTTCAGTTTTCCATTAAGAAAAGGCAAACCCTCGTAACTATAAGTTACGAGGGTCATTGAAAGGACCTTTATTATCTTCTATTATTATTTTTCGTTTTCACGCAACAGAGCTAGAGCAGATCAAAACAAACCTAACTTTTGTCTGTCGAAATGTAGGTTGGGCTTTCAGCCCAACAAAACTATATTTAGCAAATCAATTACTAGATTAAGTTCAATGCAATTGAAGGCTGTTGGTTAGCCGTTGACAACAATGTTGCTGTTGCTTGTTGCAAGATTTGGTACTTAATATAGTTTGATGATTCAGTTGCTGCATCAGCATCCTTGATTGTTGATACCGCTTCTGTCAAGTTTTCTCTTTGAACATCTGTTGAATCGATTGCTGAATCTAATCTGTTCATGTATGCACCAATTTTTGTACATCTTAGAGAAATATTGTCAATTGCGTGGTCAATTTGATCAATAAATTCACGAGCAGAACTGTCATTTCTGTAAATCGCATCACACATGGCATTTATACTAAATTCTTTACCTTTTACTAATTTGCCGTCTTGTATTGTTTTATTTTCCGCCATTGCTGCTGCTAAAGCAGTCTTGTACGAACCATCAAGATATTCAATATTGCCCTTTGCATCCTTTACAGGATTACCGTCTTTATCAAGTTTTCTTGCACGATAATCATAAGTATCTGCATCATCATCATATGTTAAATCTAAATAACCTGGTCTTGTATCTGTTGAATCAGCCTTATTTTTTAGACCAAAAATTACAGTCGATTTGGCGCTATCAAATAAGAATGCGTCCATTTTGATAACACATCTTTTATCTGAATACAAGCCTACTTGTAGATTGATATCAGTTTGTCTTGAACCATCTAACAGATATGTGTCATTGAAATCTGTGATTTCGCACAAACGGTTGATTTCATCCATTCTCTGTTGAACTTCAAGACTAATAGCATCTAGTGAACTTGAACCATAAGTTCCGTTCGCCGCTTGCATTGTCAAGTCTCTAATTCTTTGTAAGTAGTCGTTAATGATATCCAAAACGCCTTCTTGAGTTGTAAGCATATCCAAACCCATTTGCGCGTTTGTTTCAATAATATCATAACCGCTTACTTTAGCTTCCATGCCGGTATACACTGCGTAACCAGCTGCGTCATCCTTAGCAGAGTTTATCTTGAAGCCAGTAGATAATTTCTCCATTGCTGAGTTCATGCCTTTTGTCGCACTCTTTAGGTACTTTTGACATGTTAGGGATGACAAATTCGTGTTAATTGTTAATGTAGAAGTTGATCCCATAATAAATTCCTTTCAATAAATTTATAATTTGCCTTTCCCTATAAATTACGGCACGATAAAAAATAACTTTACAACTTTAGTTATAGAATCCTCCATATAGAGGAGAGACTAAGCTACAATGCAGTAATGACGGGGGTCAAATTTTAATAAATTTTTCTGGTTTTATCAAAAAGCAGCCGTTTTCTACAACTAAAGTTATAGAAAGCATGTAGTTATTGAAATAAATTCTTGTAAATGATAAACTAAATTGCAGGAGAGTAAATAAGGAGTAAAATATTTATGGTCTGTTTAACATCAAAGAAAGCTGACGCTAAACTTGTGTCAGAAGCACTAAAAGCACTTGGCAAAGATAATTTTGCGCTAATTATTCATGGAAGCAGTTTCCCATCTAAAGATGGCGAAGATACAGGCTTCGGCACATTTAATTCAGCTGCCGGACACGAATTAATCGACTATGCTCATGGAATTTTTAACGCACTTCAACTTGGTCCTGCAGGTAAAACAAAGAGTTCAGACTCTTCACCTTATACAGGTACAATTTTCTCAGGCAATCCTTTGTTTATTGACCTTAAACAATTGACTGAAAAAAAATGGGACAATATTCTTTCTCAAGAAACTTTTGAAAAAGTTGTTGCCGGTAACCCTAACCAAAACCAAGGCAAAACAGCTTATTCATATATAATGAAGGCTCAAAATGAAGCTTTGAAAGAAGCTTGGAATAATTTTAAGCAAATTCATGGCGGACTATTCGGTTCTTCATTAAAAAAAGATTTCGAAAAATTCAAAAAAGAAAATGCTTTCTGGTTGGATAACGACTCTTTGTATGAAGCACTTTCTATCGAAAACGATAACGACTTCTGGTACACTTGGAAAAACGAATCAGACAAGAATTTGATGAATCCAAAATCAGAAGAAGCAAAGAAAGCTGCAGAAGCTAGAATTGCAGACATCAGAAAAAAATACGAAGATGAAATAGAATTCTACAAGTTCTGCCAATTCGTTTTAGAAATTCAAAACGAAGAAACTAAGAAATTTGCTTTATCAAAAGGTATCAAGATGATTGCAGACCGTCAAGTTGCATTCTCTGATAGAGATGCTTGGGCTTATCAATCATTGTTCTTGGAAGGCTGGTACTTAGGTTGCCCTCCTGATTACTTCTCAAAAGACGGTCAAGCATGGGGCTTCCCTGTAATGGATCCTGACAAAATGTTCAACGCTGACGGTTCTTTGGGCGAAGGCGGAATCTTGATGAAAAACCTTTACCACAAAATGTTCAAAGAAAACCCTGGTGGCGTTAGAATTGACCACATCGTTGGTTTAATTGACCCTTGGGTTTATAAAGTTGGCAGAAAACCAATGTGTGAAGAAGGCGCAGGCAGATTATATTCTTCTCCTGAACATCCTGAACTTTCAAGATATGCAATCGCAAGAAACGAAGATTTAGATTGGTCTTTGGAAGCTGATAAAGAAAAAAGAGTTAAAACTTTATCAGAAGAACAAATCAAGCTTTACGGCCGATTGATTGAAAAAATCGTTATTGCAGCAGCAAAAGAATGCGGTATGGACAAAAACGCAATCGTTTGCGAAGATTTGGGCACTTTGACAAACCCTGTTGACGCTGTAATGAAAAAATACGAACTTCAAGGTATGAGATTAACTCAGTTTGTAGTTCCTGAAAAACCTGAACATCCATACAGATGTAAAAACATCACAGAACATGTTTGGAACATGGTTGGAACTCACGACAACTTGCCGATTTCTATGTGGGCTGAAAGCATGATTAACACTCACGAAGGTTATTTGCACGCTAAAAACCTTGTTGAAGATTTGTTTGCTGAAGCTGAAAACAAAGATGATATCATTGTTAGACTTACTCAAGATAAAGAATATTTGAGATTTGTTAAATTAACAGAAATCTTTGCATCAAAAGCAAGAAACGTTCAAATGTTCTTCACTGATTATTTCCAAATTAATGATGTATACAATAGACCTGGAACATCTGGCGACCAAAACTGGTCTCTTAGACTTCCAAACAATTATCAAGAGCTTCAACCAATTGATTTGCACGCATTATTAAAAGCTGCAATTATTGCAAGAGGTAAAGAATTTGCGTCAAAACACGCAAGCTTGATTGAAAAATTGGGTTAGTTAACAAAATTATGATACGGTCGGAATTGCAAAACAATTCCGACCGTTTTTTATTACAAACATTTATTTATGCTAAACAAAATTCAAAAAATAGATGTAAACTTATGTAAATAATTGTAAATTTTTCTTGACAACATGTATAATGATTTTAAAATTTATATTAACATGCCATGTATCAACTATCCCCAAATCTCCTCCCAAAATTATAGAGAATAGTGATACTGACTCAAACTCTGGGTCAGTTTTTATTTTGCATTTTTACGTTTTTAGATACAAAAAGCCCTTGTTTCAGATGAAACAAGGGCTTACAAATTTTAGTCATCAATATCCAATCTGTCAGCTCTTGACGGTAGCGGTCTATCAGCGTGTTTCTTTTCAAATTTTTTATGGAATTCGCCTCTATCTGCTCTGTCAAAATGTCTTGGCGCAAAATCAGGTCTCATCATTTGTTGTTGACATGGGCAAGGCATTGGCATAGGTGCCGGCATTGGAGGTTTATGAAGCGCTGCAAAAAGGCTTAAAGCCAAAAATGCACCAACAAAAGTTCCCGCTGAAACAATTACAAATTTTTTAAAATACTTGTTTTGACACAAGCATTCATGTCTTTCTTCTACAATTTTGTTTTCATCTGTCATAATGTACTCTCCTTTTTATTACATAAATATAACGAAACTAATTTTGTAATTGTTCATTATTATGCAATAAAAATTTGAGAGTACATATTAGCTAGAAAGGCAGTCTATTAAAAAGTCGGTCAGGCTTTCAACCCAACAAAATCTAAAAGGGGAAACACCTCACCCGAGCCCTCTCCTATAAGGCGAAGGAATAACCAAGATTTGTGCATTTTATACAAAATAAAAAGTTTTTGTTGGGCTGAAAGCCCAACCTACAATTTTAAAAATGAGGTAATATAAAATCCTACGGTTCAATCAATTGAAATCTCAATTGTCCGTCTTTCACAACTTCATTCCACATTGATTTTGGACGTACCCAAATATCGCCCTTGTCAACATTCTGATAAACGACCATGTTTTCTGTAGTTTCCGAATGTTTAGCTAGAGCAATTATTTTGTAAACATTGCCTTTATAATGTTTGTAAATTTTTCCGACTGTAATTTCTTGCATGATTTAAAGTTCAAGTTTCTCATTATTTGGTGCAAAAAATTGCACCCTACTTTCTGTTTTTATGGGAATAAGGTAATAGGGTAATAAGGGAATAAGAGATTTTAGATATTAAGGATTTAATACCACTTATTACCTTATTGCCCTATTACCTTATTCCCTTTTTAGTTAACCTAACACCAAATCACCATTCTTCTTAATATGTTCAATCAAGCCACCGTCTTCAAGAAGCTTAATCATAACATCCGGCAATGGTTCAATCGCTGTAATTGTACCTTTTGTAAGGTTTTTCAAAGTTCCGGCTTTGATATCCAAATCCAATTCGTCGCCGGCATCAATTCCGTCAGTATCACATTCAATAGCCAAAAGTCCGATATTAATTGCATTTCTATAGAAAATTCTTGCAAAAGATTTAGCGATGACTGCGCCAACTCCGGCAATCTTGATAATTTGTGGAGCGTGTTCTCTAGATGAACCCAATCCAAAATTATTACCCGCAACAACAAAATCACCCTTCTTCATGTTTTTTGCAAAGTTTTCATCTGCATCCTCTAAAACGTGTTTAGAAAACTCTTGCAAATCAGAACGCAAATGGAATAATCGCCCCGGAGCAATATGGTCTGTTGAAATATTATCGCCAAATTTAAAAGCTTTTCCTTGCATATGGTCTCCTTCTTTTTTAGGGAATAAGGTAATAGGGTAATAAGGGAATAAGAGATTTTAGATATTGGTAATTTTGAACTTTGTTAAATATTGAATACTTTTGTTGGGTTGAAAACCCAACCTACTTTATTAATATTATCGCAATTATACAAATAAAAATTTAATACTACTTATTCCCTTATTGCCCTATTACCTTATTCCCTTCACTATTAGCTTCTCAACTGAACCGGCATAACAAGATAAATATAATCTTCGTCTGAAACCGGCGCAAATACTGTTGCAGAAAGTGCTGAATTTAATTCAACTTTAATTTCCTCTGATTCAACAATCTTTAAGAACTCAAGAATAAATTTGTAGTTAAACGCAATCGCAAGTGGTTCACCCATGTATTGAATATCAATTTCATCTTGAGAATTACCTGCATCAGGTGAATCGCCGGAAAGTTTAAGTGTATTATCAATGAATTCAAACTTAACAATGCTGTTCTTTTCGTTAACCATAACCGCAACTCTTTCAAGTGCAGAAATCAAATCGCCCTTATTAACCGTAGCAGTCTTAGGGAAAGATTGCGGAATAAGTTGATTATATTTAGGGAACTGACCTTGCATAAGTCGAGTAACAATCTTAGTTTTGTCAATTGTTATAACAATTTTTTTCATTTCTTTGCAAATCTTGATTGATTCCGAATCAGCTAACAAAGAAATTTTTGAAAGTTCAGATAAAACTTTTGAAGAAAGAAGCATCTCAAACGGTTTTTCTTCATCAGTAGAAGCGTTTTTAACAACCTCTCTAACACGAGCAAGTCTGTTACCGTCAGTTGCAGCCATTTCTAAGATGTTTTTATTAACTTCACAAACAACACCTGAAAGAAGGTTGTTTGTTTCATATCCTGCAGCCGCTGAAACAACCTCTCTGATTGCTTTTGTAAAAGGTTTTGTTTCAATCTCCATGCAATCAGTTTCTGCGATATTTTCTTCAACTTGAGGAAATTCGTTTGCAGAAATACCGATAATATCAAATTTAGAGTTTTTACAAGTAATTGTTGCAGTAGAACCGTTTAGTTCCAAATTTATGAATTCGTCATTAAGTCTTGAAAGAATTTCGCCAAGTTTTTTAGCCGGAAGTGTAAACTTACCTTCTGTTTCTACATTTGCATCAATAACTGTGATGATAGATAAATCAAAATCTGTTGCCGTTAATTTAATCTGATTTGTACCGATTGTTTCAATCAAAACATTCGCCAAAACAGGCTGCAAACCCTTAACAACTGTTGCTCTTTCTACAATTTTAATCCCGTTCAATAAGTCATCTTTATTCGCAACAAATTTCATCTGATACACCCCTTAAATATGTGATTTACAGAGCAATTTTAATACAAAAACGGTCGATTTACAATAGACGATAGCAAAAATTATTTTTCCAGGTTTTATCTTAATAACAAGGAGTAGCTATGCAAATTTCAAATTCAATAAATAACACAAATTTTACAGGTACATTCAGAATAAAACCGCAAGAACTTAAAGCAAAAAAAGAAATTCCAGAATTATTTACACAAGGACGTCAGATTTTTCATGATGTTTTGGAAAAAGGGGACGAAGTTATTGTTCTAAGAGATAAATATGATAAAAGAGTTGGCAAGTATATTCAAGAAAACAACACACAAGGGCTTGAATATTATCCTACAATTAACACAAAATCAGGCTTGGATGACGAAGAGCCCGAAAAATTAATTGCATTAATGAAAGAAAAAGCTGTTGAAATTAAAACAGGTTTAGCAGATATTTATGCAAGAATTGGCGCGCAGAAAAAAGAAACAAAACCAAGAACTGTAGATAAAACTCTAAATATCATTACTCAATCTTTGCGCTTGAATATTGAAAATCCAATCGTAAAAACAACAAAACAATCTACAATTGTAAGAGATGCCGAAAAACAACGTACAATAGAAATCATTGCTCCGAATAATGCAACCAGTTATGTTTATGTAAAACCCGATTCTTTGAACGAAGATTCTATAAAATGCATTTTGAACGGAAAAGGTCAAATTACCAAAACATTTACAACACCAAACGAAATTTCAAAATTTATGCGATTGTTTAGAGAATTAAAATCAAAAGAAGTTAATACGCTTAGATAGCAAAAGTAGGGTGTGTACACCTGCGCACCGAATACGCATATTTAAATTTATTTATTTCTCTGGAAAAATTTTGCAATATCTTTATGTTCAATTATATGTGAAATTGGTCTGCCATGTGGACAAGTAAACGGTTTTTCACACTTGCGCCAATTCTTAATAATTTCTTGCATTTGAAACATATTCAAATAAGTGTTCGCTTTCACAGCAGCTTTACAAGATGTTGTAATCAAGATTTTTTCTTCAATGTTATCAATATCGCCGGAAATGTTTTCCAAAATATCCGCCAAAATTTCTTTCGGCGCAACTTTTGATAAAATTTGCGGAACTTTTTTGAAAATCACTTCGTGGTCTGACATAAATTCGACTTCATACCCGAATTTAGCAAGCTTATCTCGATTGTGTTCTAAAAGCTCTTTATCGCTTGGTGAGACTTCAAGCACATCCGAAATAAACAAAAGCTGGCAGTCAATATTCTTAGACTGTTTAAGCTTTTCATAAATATATCTTTCTTCTGCGATATGTTGATCAACAATTTCTAAACCCTCTTCTTTTTCAATCAGAATATACGTTTTTTTGTACTGACCTATTATCACATCTTCGATTTCCGGAACACTTGGCGCAACAAACCTTGCTTGTTCATGTTTTGGAAATTCCTTGATAACAGAAGTTTTTAGCGTTTCTTCTTTTTTAGGTTCTTCAAAAACATAGCCCAAATTCTGGTTACTGCTTACATAAACATCATCAGAATTTTGCGGTTGAAAATTCATCATAGGTCGAGTTTGATTTATAACTTGCAATTGCTTAGTTTCTTGCTGAACTTCAAGTTGTAATTCTGCTTGTTCTGCAACTTCTTCTTGAATTACTTGCGGTTGTTCTTTTTCCACATAGCCAGATAGCGCCATATCAATCGCTGAATGGATAAAGTTAAAAATCTGATTCGGATTTTTATAACGAACTTCTTTTTTCGTCGGGTGAACATTCACGTCCACATCTTCCGGAGGAATTTCCAAATTCAAAATAATAAACGGATAGCGCGAACCGATAAGATTTTTATACGCCATATCAACTGATTTTTGGAATATCGGGCATTTAACAATACGAGAATTCACATACATATAATAATCTTTTTTGCTCGCTCTCGTATAATCAGGAGTGCTAATTAAGCCCGAAATTTTTAGGTTAGAAATTTTATCCGTTTTTAAAACCGGACGCAAATTCTTAACAATTTCATCCGAAAAAACTTCTTTTACAGTTTGCGCCAAATCGTTTTGTCCTGTGGTTTTTAGCGTAACTTTGCCGTTATTTTTAAGTTCAAATGCAACATCCGGATGAACCAGCGCAAGCGATTGTATAAGTTCGCTAATATATGCAAACTCTGTTTTTGGAGATTTCAAGAATTTCAACCTTGCAGGAAGATTATAAAATAAATCCCTAATATCCATAATCGTTCCGATAGCGCAACCTGTTTGAGCCTTTTTGACTTCAGAATTTTCACATTCTACTTTTGTTCCGTAATCAAAATCTTTTGTTCTTGTTATACAGGTTAGTTTAGAAATTGAGATAATACTCGCTAAAGCTTCACCTCTAAAACCCATTGTTCTTACGGCATACAAGTCTTCGCCCGTAGCAATTTTGCTTGTTGCGTGTTTAGAGAACGCTAATAAAATATCATCAGGATGAATTCCTGAACCATTATCCGCAACGCGTAAATTTCTGCATTCATTAGAAACTTCTATACTAACTCTTGTCGCTCCTGCGTCAACTGAGTTTTCCACAAGTTCTTTAACTACAGAAAATGGACGCTCAATAACTTCCCCTGCTGCTATTTGGTTTATAACATTTTTTGATAGTTGAACAATTCTTCCCAAAATAAAACTCCTCTTAGAGTTCGCTTGTAAAACCGACTTACATATACTAGAATAATAACATGAATATTAGAAAAATGAAATTTGAAGACAAGTCAGAAATTCTTTCGATGATGAAAATTTTTTATTCATCTGAACTTGTATTTACCAATGGAAGCGACGAAATTTTTAATACCGATTTTGAAACATGTATAAATAATTCACCATATTTGGATGGTTATGTTTTTACGCAAGATGAAACTATTATGGGTTATGCAATGATTGCAAAAAGTTTTTCAACCGAATTTGGCAAACCTTGTCTTTGGTTTGAGGATTTGTATTTAAAGCCCGAATTTAGAGGTCAAAAAATAATTCCACAATTTATTGAATATATAAAATCACAAAATCCTAACGCGATTTTTAGGTTGGAAGTTGAAAAAGAAAACGCACACGCTCATCATGTTTATACTAAATGCGGATTTTCAGAGTTGCCTTATTGCGAAATGGTAATACAACATTAGCATTTTATTCGCAAATGCGCGCATTTTTACTATTTTTTCTTTTTGCAAACTTTCTTATAAACATCCTCAAAACTTTCAATCGGCTCTAATCTGTAACCACAGTTTTCAGCAAGTGTTCCACCCATTTTAAACAATTCTTCTTGCGGATAACGTCTGCAAATTCCGGGGCGCTTTTTGTGAATTTTACATTTATGTGTTTCTTTATCTAAATTCATGCACTCAAAAACTAATCCGGTTTCATCCTTATCTACAATTTTTAAATAAGTATAAAACGGATGCAATTTTTGTAGTTTATGAAATTCTTCTTCTGTTTTAATTACTTCTTTATGCTTAACATAGATTTTTTGACAGCAACGTCCGCAAGCATTACAAGCACCAGTTCTATAATACTTTTTCTTCAAAATATGCAAATAAAAAAACTTTTTCAATTTTTTAAACATTTACAACTCTTGATTTTGCCAATCTATATTCCACAGAATTTTCATTTGACAAGAGCATTGCTTTTGAAAAATACTTATTAGAAGTTATAAAATCACCTTCTTTATATAAAGCTTCACCCTTTTCCAAACAAGTTTTTATAATTCGTTGTTCAGGATTAATAAACAATTTCAAACGTTCAATTTTATCGCCGATTTCTTCTTGCAAATCGTCTTTCAAAATAACACAATTTTCGTATTCTAAAAGTGCCATGTGATAATTATTATCCGCATAATAATTATCTGCCCATTGTTTATGCCCCAAATAACTTGAATCATCAAATGTTGAATTCAATTCTTTAACAGTCTGTAAAATCCTCAAATATTCAGATTGATTATGAATAACCAGCGGAAGTAATCTGCGCATAGTACAATATGCCGCAGTATAATCGCCCAAATTAATATAAACAGAAGCCAATTTTTGTAATACATCAAGAGATTTATTATCAAGACAAAGTGCTTGTTTTAAATAAATCATTGCATGCATATTATCATTTTCTTCTAAATAAACTTTACCTAACAAATAATTTATATCAAAACTTACCGGCATATTTTTTACCGCAAAAGTTAAAAATTCTATTGCTTCATTATTTTTTCGTACAGAAATCGCGCGTTGAGCCTTCTGAGTGAATTCTTTTCCTATTTCATTACAACGGTTTATGCTTTTTTTAATTGTTGAATATGATTGCCCTTTTTCCTTTGCATACTTCAAATATTTTTCATAATAAAAAACAGATTGAAATTTCATATTTTTAGAAAAATAAGAAGTTGCAAGATTTAAACAAACAGCTTCGTCATCAGGTTTATAAGCGTACGCTGAAACCCAATTCTCGATAGCATTTCTCAAATCTTCTTTTTTATAAAAAATATTGCCTAAATATAGATAAGAAGGATTTTTAAAACTTTCAAGTCCGATTGATTTCTTAAAATATTCTTCTGCCGGTAACATGTCGTTGAGTTTATAATAACAGCGTCCGATTTCATAATATAATTTATAAGAAATACTTGCATTCAGCATATCAAGATAAAGTCTTAATGCAGATGCATAATCACCTTTTCTATAATGGGATTTTGCTGCCTCAAGTCTTTTATTTTCTAAATCCGAATTATCTACGATATAATAATCAGACGATACCATAGCTGTATTCTATCACATTTACAGCTCTAAATCATCTAATAATTTAGAATTCGTTACAAGTTCCTTTATCACATCATCTTCAAACACATCTACAACGCCATTTTTAAATAATTCTTGCATTTTTTCCAAGTGTGAAGTGTCATCTTTGTCGCTGGTTGCAATTTTCGTAAATTTATTTATATCCAAATCTCTCTGAAAAAGCTGCATTGCATTTGAAGATATTTCAGTTTTATCAACATAAGGATTTGAACTGTATCCTGCTTTTTGAAGATTTGCACGAATTGAGGCAAGACTAATTACATTGCTCGCATTGTTTAATTGAGAGTTATAAAATAATCCGTTATTATTATCATTAATATTGTTGAACATAAGACCCCAATCTCCCCAATTATTTTCTAACATTATCATACATTTTTTTTTATTTGTTATCAACCATTTAGATGAAATTTTATTGCTACTCATACTCAAGGATATTTTAAAATTAAGGTTGACACCTCACCCTAACCCTGCTTGGTTGTCGACGTTAAACGAGTCTACGGATTCTGCAAAGCAGAATTCCTCTGCTCTCTGTCGACAATCCGCTCTCCTGCAAGGAGAGGGAATGACCACGACTTGTTTAAAAACTTTTTTCATTTTTTCAAAACTATCCCATTCAATTTCACTAGCAAAAAATATCTTTACAAGTTTTAAACAAAATATGAGAATTTCTCCATTACAGAACATTAATTCAATTGATAATAAAACAAATTCAAAAAACGCAAATCAAACAAATTCTTCTAACCCAAACTTTCAAGGTTTTTGGAATTTATTTAAGCGCGACAAAAATCTGATTTCTGCAAATAGTGCAAGAGAAATGATATCAAATGCGGGCTATAATAGGGAATCCCTAAAAGATTGCATTTTAACAATATCAACTAAGTATAATTCTATTAGAAAAAAATATTATAAAGACATGGTAACTACAACCATAAATCTAATTTCTTCTGGCATAAATATTTTAGAAATTTTGTCCATACCTAAAATATTTATGCGTGATGTTTTCTTTGAATTTTCAGACAAAATGGAAAAAATTATCGCAATGGGTTATCCTAGAGGGCATTTGAATGATATAGTCAAAAATAAATTTAGCTTAGATGAAGCAACGAAAATTTTAGATTTACGAAATGAAGCAATAAAACATCGGGAAGAATTATCTTATCCTTATTGCAAATTTAACGACAATGAATTGACTACTTTAATTATGGATAAGCCTAAAAATACATTAAATATGCTAAAAGTGTTGGGGCGCAAATCTTTCATCCAAAGTTTTAAAGACAAATACGATAATGTTTGGCATTATCTTATTGAAATTGGAAGTTTGAAAGATGATTTTAGTGAATATCAAAATATGCTAAAACTAACTAATCCGACAGAATCAGATGAATATTTACAAAATAAGGCAAAAATTAAAGAATTAAAACAAAAATTTACGGGCAAAGACAACAAAGAATTAATCAAACAAATCAATGATTTAACAACAAAAAATCGCAAAATGGTCGCTAATTCTATAAAAGATTATCGCGATAAACTAATTCTGACACAAGCAATTGCTATGTTAAATGAAGAAGATTGGGGGCAACATAGCATTGATACAACAATTAAAACACTTATAAAAACTTACGCAGAACCAAATCGAAAAAATATAGCCAAAAGACATGAAATTCTTAATGATTTAGCTACACGAGATTCTGACGGAGAGCATTGTACACGCCTAAATTTTAAAAACAGCAAGCATTTAAACAGCCTAATCAGTTCGGATTCTGCTTTTTGGAATAAATACATGGACTTACTTTCTTTGCTAAAACAAAATAAAAATAAATCCATAAAAGAAATATTTAACGATTTAAAGCCAAACCAAGAAACTAAAAAACAATTTGAAGCACTTGGCATCAATTATGACAACTGGGTAAAATTTAATCCTAAATCATTTGTTGAAAAAGAAATAATATTAAAAGACGGCAAAAAAGCAAAAATCAAAGTTCAAAAAGCCGATATGAATGATATAAAACACTCTTTGTTTTTAGGGAATTACGCTTCTTGCTGTACCGCAGTCGGTTCTGGTGCAAATCAAGCAAGTGCTCCAAATTATGTAATAAATAAAATGATATCTTGTATAGAAGTTAAACTCGGTAAAGAAGATATTGGAAACACAATGTGTTATATAGCAGAAATTGACAAAAAACCTGCATTAATAATAGATAATATTGAGCTGAAAACCGTATACAGAGAAAATGATGAAATCAGAGATGCAATTATTGAATACGCCAAAAAAATGGTTGGGGAAATCGGAGTTAAGGATATGCCTATATATGCGTCCCCAAGAAAACACGCAGTAAATATGGATAAATTACCAATAGAGAAAAAAGAATTTAGAATTGTTGGCTCTAACGGCGAAAGAAATACTTATTTTGATTTTGATGTTGATTTCTATGCCATTGACGGAAAAGAAATTTTTGAAAATTATTTTTATAAATTGAGTTAATTCCTATTTGGAAATTATAGTATATAAAAAGTTTTTGTTGGGGTAGAAACCCCAACCTACTTAACTTCTTTAAATATAACAAAATAAAATTAATACTTCTTTACATAAAAGGCAATTATTGTTATTTACCTGTTTTACTGAATGTATGATTACAAATATAAATTACTCTCCTATTAAAATTCAAAAACAACAAGCTCCTGCTTTTAAAGCCGGCATGCCAAAAGGCGCAAAACAACTAGCTTGCGATAGTTTAGAAATTAGCTCAAAAAAGGTTCAATATGCAACAGGTCTTGCTCTAAGCGGAATTATTGCCGGACTTATGGCAAAAGCTTCTAAACCACAAGAAATAACTTTAGATGATGTTATGAAATCTAAAGAAAGTGGCGATTTAAACTCTTATAAAGAAAAACTGATTAAATTCTTAGAAGACAACCATTATGATGAATGCAGGGAAGAAGGCCGAATGGATTTAATCGAAGAAATTAAAAACTCACAGTCGATTGAAGATGTTGATTTTAATGTAGAGTGCATTGCATCAAGATGTTTTGATAATTATGTAAAATTAACCTTTGATGATGATTTAGATCTTGAAAACAAAATCATAAATCAAGATTTTAGTCCGGAACTGGATGATTTCTTGAATAAAAGAGAAACTATTATGAGCGATAAAGTAATTCCTTTACTTGAACTAACCTCTCAAAAAGATACTGATAAAGAAGTTTTACAAATAAAACAAGAATTACAACAAAAATACGGCATTGAAAAACTATATTGCGATAACAACATTGAGTTTGCCAAATGTTGCAAAGAAGCATTTAAAATTCTAAACGAAAATGGAATTAAAATACCTAAAATTGTTATCGGAAACGCGCAACAAGATTTATTCAGCGGTTGGAATGCGAAAACAAGTAAAGAACAAGTCGTTGTGGTAAAATCAAACCCTAATACGTCAATATTTGACTTTGATTTGAAACATGTTATTATTCATGAAATATTGCACACAACACAGCCAAGGACATTAGCATTTAGAACAAGAGTGATACCAGAAGATATGATTGAAACAGCAAACAATGTCTCAGATTATGCCGCCGGAAACACAGCGCTGGAAGTTCATTGTGAACTGTATACTAAAAAATTACTTGAAGGACTTTCTCCGGAAGAAGAAAAACTATTCAACTACCTAGGCGGAGCTTTGAAATAAAATTATACCATTTCTCTTAACTTTTTAAGCTTATCTCTGATTTCCGCCGCGCGTTCAAAATCAAGAATTTTAGCAGCCTTATGCATATCTTTTTCCAATTTATTGATAAGTTTAGGTAAATCTTTCTTATCAATACCCAAGTCAACCATTTCTTCCGCAACAATATCTTCAAAATCTCTATAACTTGCAACAAGAGAAAGCAAATTGTTTTCAATCGGTTTTTTAATAGTCTGTGGAATAATTCCGAATTTTTTGTTATGCGCAAGTTGAATTTCTCTTCTACGGTTTGTTTCGTCAATCGCTTTTTGCATAGAATCCGTTATTTTATCCGCATACATAATAACTTCACCACAAGCGTTACGAGCAGCACGACCGATTGTTTGAATTAAGCTTGTTTCAGATCTCAAAAATCCTTCTTTATCCGCGTCCATAATTGCCACAAGTGAAACTTCCGGAATATCCAAACCTTCTCTAAGCAAGTTTACGCCAATCAAAACATCAAATTCTCCGAGTCTTAAATCTCTCAAGATTTCGACACGTTCGATTGATTTAATTCCGCTATGCAAATATCTTACTCGAATACCTTCTTGCAAGAAAAAGTCGCATAAATCTTCCGCCATACGCTTTGTAAGAGTTGTAATCAAAACTCTTTCTTCTTTTTTGGCGCGTTTTTCAATTTCGATTTTCAAATCACCAATTTGTGTTTCGATTGGGCGAACGCTGATTTTTGGATCAACCAATCCTGTCGGACGAATAATTTGTTCAACCATTTGTTCAGAAGTTTTCTTTTCAAAATCCCCCGGAGTTGCGGAAATATAAATTTTTTGTCCGACTTTTGCAAAAAATTCTTCACTCTTAAGAGGTCTGTTATCCTTCGCACAAGGTAATCTAAACCCAAAATCAACAAGCGTTTTTTTGCGCGCCGCATCACCGTGGTACATCCCGTTAAGCTGTGGAAGCGTAACGTGAGATTCATCAATTACTGTTAAAAAATCTGTTTGAAAATAGTCTAAAAGCGTTGCCGGAGCTGAACCTACAGGACGGCGTTCAATAATACGCGAATAGTTTTCAATCCCTGAACAATACCCCATCTCCTTAATCATCTCGATATCGTATTTAACTCTCTGCTGGAGTCGTTGAGATTCTAAAATCTTATTTTCACTTTCTAATTCAACTACACGATTTTTTAGTTCTGTTTTAATCATTGAAATCGTTTCGTCTTCATTTTCATCATAAGCGATATAATGCACAGCCGGATAAATCATTACAGACTCAGGTGCTTCAATAATTTCACCTGTCAAATTATCAATCTTAACGATTTTTTCGATTTCATCACCAAAGAAATAAATTCTTGTAATAATTTTTTCATAAGCCGGCATGATTTCTAAAATGTCGCCTCTTGCTCTAAATGTTGAACGCTCTAAAACAAGGTCATTTCTTGTGTATTGCGTCATTACAAGATGTTTTATTAAATCGCCTCTATCTAAAGTATCACCGACTTTAATCTGAATTGTGCCTTTAAAATAACTTTCAGGCAAACCCAAACCGTAAATACAACTTACAGATGCAACAATTATGACATCGTTTCTTTCGTAAAGACTTCGAGTTGTGTTATGGCGAAGTCGGTCGATTTCTTCGTTTATACTTGCAGATTTTTCGATATAAGTATCTGTTCGCGGAATGTAGGCTTCAGGTTGATAATAATCGTAATATGAAATAAAATATTCGACCGCATTATTCGGAAAAAGCTCTTTAAACTCGTTATAAAGCTGTGCCGCTAGAGTTTTGTTGTGTGCAATAATAAGCGTCGGTTTTTGAATTTCTTGAATTACGTTTGCAATAGTGAATGTTTTACCTGAACCTGTAATACCGAGAAGCGTTTGCGCGTCATCCCCTTCTTTAAGTCCTTCTACAAGTTCTTCAATCGCCTTTGGCTGGTCACCTGACGGCTTATATTTCGATACCAGTTCAAATTTTCTTTCCATAAAAACATTATAGCACTTATAAAAAATGAAGAAAAAAGTTGAATATTCACTAATTATAGTTTATAATAAAAACACAGAGTGGTAGTTTGCGAAGCTACCAAATACTCTTGAAGAAGTCTAACGGCTCTTAGCCTTTCGGTTGAGAGCCGTTTTTTAATACAAATAAAATCATAAAGATTAATAATAAGCTTATATTGAAGTTATCCATATTGACTCTCCTTTCTAGCGAGAACCAACTCGAAGTCTAATACAAATGTGTTAGCTGGTTCTGTTTCGAAAAGAGCATTCTTTACTCTGTGTAAAAATTAGTATATCATAAATCATTTTTAAAATATTACTCTCCAACCCAACTTTTTCTGTGCTATAATAAACCTGCCAGACGAAATTTTGTAAAAAAATGTAAAAATTTTACACAAAACGCGCAAAATTAATTGTTCACGCGTTATAAATAAATAGCATACATGCATGAAGGAGAAATAGCCGAATGATAAGACCGCTTGGTGCAAGCGTACAAACTTTTAAAGCCGACACGAGAACAAAAGATTCAAAGACAGGCGAATACAAAGACCCTCTAATGCAATGGCCCCTCCGCGGAGCCGCATTTACAAACGAAGTCGGAGAAGCTTTAAGACCCGTTATTGGCGGATACGCAACATTAAGCTGGGTACCGGCTCTTTTATACATTGGTGCAGACGTTTATGACAAATACAAAAATGACCAAACTGAATACAGTCCTGATTCAAGACGTTGCTTGAAACAAGCTGTTTTCCAAGGTATGGCAAGTGTATTCTTACCTTTAATCGCTGTTAAAGCAGGTCAAAATATTTTTGCTCAAGCCGGTAAACTTACGGAAGAAAAAATTGGCATAAATGCAAAAGAAAAAGTTGCAAAAACAGCAGAACAATTTATTGCTAACGGAAAAATGCACGCTTTTGACGGCAAAGACGCAGAATGCATAAAAGAATTTTCAGATATCGTTGCTAATGCAATGGATTTTGATAATAAGAAGACTTCGTTAAAAAATGTATTCAAAGTTTTCAGACTTGATTCAAAAGAAAAAATACAAAATTATTCTGAAAAAACAATAAAAGATTTGATTGAACTAAGAAAAAATTTACTTAATCCAACTGATGAATTCAAACAAGACAAGTGGTTCAAGGCATACGAAGCAGACCTAAAAGCAGGACAAACTTCTAATGTTGCAGTAAAAAGCGTTTTAACCAAATTCCAACAAAGTAAAATGCTTAAAGGCAAATTTATAAAAACTTTGGGTGGATTTGTTGCTTTAGGCGTTGCGATTAAACCTATAGACCATTTTGTAGAAGAAGTACTTATCGGCAAATATGTAGGGCCTGAAATCGATAAAATCAATCGAAATAAATAATCCTTAAGAATTACTACTTTAGCAGATTAAGAAGAATGGAGACAAATGCTAAAATATATATGTAAGTCGAAGGCAGCTAGTGAATTGTCGGATTTCGACTAAAAAAATGATTAGGCATTGTGTGTGTGTTCGGCTTACTTCTTTAGTATCCAAATCTTTTCTTCATAATATTAGCCTTGCTCCTTTTGTCTCTCTTCCGAAAGGGGCTTTCTGTTATTCAGAACAAAAAAAATAGCGCGCTCAATTGAACGCGCTATTTTTCGATTTTTTATTTACCCAACTTGATATTCAAACCTAATTGAAATCCTACGCCGGTTCTGCCAACATTTCTGAATACTGTTTGGAAGTATCCTGAGAATCTGTCAGTAAAGCGTTTTGTAAATCCAAATCCATATTGGATATAACCTCTATCCATATATAAATGAGGAAGGCTTACATTTCCTGCTCTACCGTCAACGGCACCATTCAAGTTATACATATATTGTAAAGTTGCATAAATACTAAATGTTTCTTTTTCCCAAATTAAGTTCATGCCGGGTGCTAAATTAATACCATTTAATATTCCTGACATCATACCCATTTGACCGAAATCTGAGTGCCAGTTTTGTTGACCAAAGAAATTATATGCAAGCATTAAATTAGGTTGCAATACCCAATCTCTATGAAATCTCCAGTTGTAAGCACCTTTTGCTGAAGCACCTGCAAAATAGTTAAATGTATTATCAGTGTGTCCTGCAATGTCCATGCTGTTTTGGTAAACACCGCCATATACCAAACCGCCTAAAACAAAGTTATCTTTATACCAAGTTCCTAAGAAACCTGCTTGTCCGCCGTTTTGGTAAGCACCTGCACCTGCAAAATATTGGTGCGCACCGTTATAGCCAATATACGCAGTCGGCATGAATTTCCAACCATGTTTAAGTTCTTTTAACCCAAAGTCAGCACCGATAATTGTACCGTAAGCGTTATTACCAACTCTTCCCAAACCTGCTTGATTCATTTGCAGAGTTTCAAAAGTACCGTACATTCTGTACCAAAGTCCGCCGTCCTTTTTAGAATACTGATATGGCGCGTACAAAGGATTAGCCGCAGCGTATCTGTTTGCCATTGTGCCATTATCAGACAGGTCATCATCCTTAAAGCTTGGTAATAGCATTGAATGATTGAACAACATATCGTCAATTGCAAGTTGGTTCATATATTGAGATAAAGTCGTTACTTGACCTCTGTAAACCTGCGGATTAAATCTTGTCAAATTTAACTGATAATTACCATTCATTCCGCCATGATTGTTTAATTGATACCAACCAATCGGAGTAAACACTTCCTTCTTAGTTGCAGTAAGTTTAACATTTGGAGAAATGTTATTATAAGCAAAAACGTTATCAAGCTTGATATCTCTATCAATCGGTGCTTGCCAACCGAAAATATCACCTGCTAGAGTCCAATCTTCAATATTGATTGTACCGTTACCATTAATGTTTTCACCAAAGAATTGGTCTGAGCCGTGTTCGTATTCTGCATTACTTCTACCTAAAACATCAATTGTAAAATTAGCAGTCCCGTTATTAACATTGATATTTTCAATATTATAATCAGCACCGTCGCTATTCATAACACCAAATCTTGCGCCGTCTGCCATTGTTAAATTATCTAAGAAATTCGCAGAATCAATTGTTCCGTTTTCTTCTGAAGTTACTAAGAATTGAGACGTACCGTCAATATTCAAATCTCCACCTGTCATTGTAGCTGAATCACCAAGAGCAAGAGTAGAATTATTGATAAGGTTCAAAGTACCGCCGGTTTGTGAATAATAAGCTTTATTTCCGCCTTCTTGAGTTGATTTATTCCCTGTAATCAAATTATATCCGTCAAGATTGAGTTTTCCGCCTGTAAGAAGATTGATATCACCTTTTACTGTATCGCCTTCATTCAAATTAACAGTTGAATTACCTGATAAAATCAATTTACCCGCTTGGGCAATACCAACTTGCGCGTCGTTTGTTACATTTATTCCGCCCAAAGTCAAATCAGTTTTGTCGCCTGCATTATTACCAACTAACAAAGTACCGATAAAATCTTTATTGCTTCCTGCTACATCAATTCGATTCTGAGAAGAATCATTATTGCCTTCTGCGATAATTGTACCTTCGATTGCAGATGTTTGATTCGCAATATTTAATCTTGAACCGTTTTTAAGACTAATTGTACCTTGAGCGTTATCCAAACTTATAAAATCTAATTTTGACGCGTCTTTTGCGCTAATCACTTTTGTATTTTTAACAATTGCGCCAACGATTGAACCGCCATTTTCAACAGAAATAGTGTCGGTATTAACAAGTTCACTATTTGCTGTAAAATTCATAGCGCCTTCGTTTAAAATTGAACCATTGTTAGTTAGCGAAGTCGTGATATCTAATTGTGAATTATTACCTTTATTTTGTAATATTGCATTGTTAATCATTTCGCTAACGGTTAGATTGCCAGTATTAACAATTGCGCTTGAAGTTGAATTCGCATCGCCATTAGTAATGGTGTTTGCCTCAAAAGTTCCACTATTTGCGATTGTTCCTTTATTTGTAACTTTATTAGCATTGACAGTTCCCGCGTTTGAGAAATTATCCGAATTAATCAATTCATCACTAACAATTATATTACCTTGCGCTAAGTTGCGAATTGTTTTTGTATTTGTTAATTTACCCGTAATATCAAGTTTGCCGGAATTTTCGACAAGATTTGTATTTTCTAAATTCCCACTAACAATAATATTACTTGTGTTATTAATAGTTCCTGAATTGCTTAAATCTTTAATGTAAGCATTTCCACTATTAATAAAACTTCCTTTGTTTATAAAATCATTATTTACAGCTCCGGCTGTATCATCTCCAATATTGCCTGTATTATTGAAAGTTCCATTGTTTATAATTTCGGCAATAATGCTTCCGTCATTTTTAAAACCTGTTGTATTTTGAGTTATAGTTAATTTTGATTGACTAATCAAACCATTAGTATGATTTAAGCCATTTGCAACAGTTAGAGAACCATTGCCATAAGTATCATCACCAATAAATTTACCAGAATTTTCAAATTTATCCGTTGAAACAACTTCACCAGCATTAATAAAGTTGGCTAATTCACCCTTAATGGTAATATCCTTCTGATTAATTTTACCTTTATTCAAACCGTTATCAACGATTAAAGAACCATTTGCTCCACTTATTACACCGCTTTCTCCAACTGATAAGGAATTACTAATTTCAATTTTGCCATTATTTTCAAAATTTTCAACTACGGACAAATCCTTTTGAGCAATTGAACCTGTATTACTACCGTTATTAATCGTTAGATTGCCAGAGCCGGTTAAATTCTTCTTGTTCATAAAATCGTTTGCTTTAATTGATCCGTCATTTACAAAATTTGCTTCAATTGTTAATTTATCTTGAGATATTGATGCACCAAGCGCATTACTGCCACCTTTTCCGCTCGCATCACCCTTAATCAAAAGAGTTCCACCGATACCAATTAAATTTGATTTGTTATTTAAAATATCAGTTTTTATATAGTTATTATTAAGAAATGAACTACCTTCTACTATGGTAATTTTCGCTTGGCTAATCTTACCGTCATTTTGTCCCTGCTTAAGATTTAGATTACCAGAACCCGTTATTTCTGCATCAACTCCATTTGTAAAGCTATTAGAACTTATTGTTCCATTATTATTTATATTGCTAGTATTTGTTAAGCTTCCTGTGTCTGCAACCGTAATCGTTCCGGCGTTGCTGATTGTACCATTATTTTCTAATGAATTAGAAACTGATATTTCACCTGCATTTGTAATATTACCGAAATTTGTAATACTTCCTGCAATAATTGAACCAACAGCACTTTCGGAGCTGTTATTAATAATACTGCCATTATTTGTAATCAAATCTGAATTAAACGTACCGCTGTTAGTCAACGTTGAATTTGAATCATTTACTCCGTTTACGAAATTATTAATATAAGCAGTTCCGCTGTTGTTAAAAGTACCGTCATTATTGATTGTACCGATTTTGTCATTGCTTGCACCAAGATTTCCGGAATTATCAAAAATACCGGTATTATTAATTTCGTCAGCTATTACATCTCCAGAATTAACAAAATTGCCGGAATTCGACAAATCTCCTGCAACAAGACTTGCTCCGGATTTGTTGTTAAAAGTTCCCGCATTACTAAAATCTTCTGCTTCAATGATATTTGAATTATTGAATTCACCAGAACTATTTATAAATTCACCTTGTGAAATTGTACCTGTGTTTGTACCACCGTTTACTGTCAACTTACCAGTATCACCGGTTAGCGTGCCAGAATTTGAAAACTTGCTATGTGCTGTCATTTCGCCGGTATTAGAGAAATTACCTGTTATATGAAGTTCATTCTGAATTATTGAACTTGAATTTGAACCGTCTTTTACTGACAATATGCCATTAGCACCTGCTATCTTACCTAAGTTATTTAATGTATCTTCAATATTGAGCGTTCCGGCATTATTTAATGTTCCATTGTTTGTTAAACTACCAGAGATAACTCTTACCAAAGAATCATCATTGTTATTTAAAACCGCATCACTTCCAATTTCCAAAGAAGAATCTGTAATTATTTCACCGAAATTTTCCAAAGTTCCGCCGGTTAGTTTTAATATATCTTGTGAAATTCTACATCTATTTGCTCCGCCGTTTGTTATTGTCAGAGATGAATTAGAATTTAATTGCAAATTCTTTTCAATGAGTAAAGCATTATCAATCTCTTTAACAACCAAACTGGCGTTATTATTAATAGCACCATTATTAGTTAATTTATCGTTAATTTCTATTATTGTTGGACTTGAATCGTCTGTAATATTCCAAATCACGTCATCCTTTACGGTAACAGACTCATCATATGTTATAGATGTTGATTGATTTATATCAGCATCAATTTCTAATGCCTGAACACTAGATGCCGACATAGAGCCAATAATAGCTGTGGCACATATAAGTGTCTTAAAATTCTTTCTCATCTCACTTCCCTTAAAATTCTTAATTCCGCTTAAAATTTTAACAAAAGCTTGACACTATGTGAACTTAATATATTTAGATTATTATTTTATACGACACATTTATATTTAGAATTTTTCTATAAAAATTTGAAAATAGCTTTGTGGATGCTCGCAGACCGGACATTTACAAGGAGCTTCTTTTCCTATATGAACATGCCCGCATTTTCTGCAAACCCATTGCGTAATTTCTTCTTTTTGGAATATGGTTTCAGACTTCAGATTTTGGGCAAGTAATTCGAATCTATGCGCATGACGTTTTTCTATTTCTAGAATATTGTTAAATAATCTGGAAATATCATCAAACCCGTCTTGTTTTGCAATTTGCGCAGAATTTTTATAAAGAATTTCCCATTCTTCTCTTTCTCCAGAAGCTGCAGATTTAAGATTTTCATAAGTATCACCAAAAAAGAAAGGATAAGCGCCTGTTACGGTCAAATGTTCTGAATTCGGAATATGCTTATAAAATAATTTAGCATGTTCAAATTCGTTTGATGCTGTATCAAGAAAAATTTGACTGATTTGCTCATAACCTTCTTGTTGAGCAATTTTTGCAAAAAAAGTATAACGATTTTTTGCTTGTGATTCACCGGCAAAAGCATTTACTAAACATTGTAATGTTTCAGAATGTTCAAGTTTCATATTTTATCTCCTTCTCGTAGATAAAAATACTCTGATTTAATAAGTTTGATTATTCCCCAGTTGGATTAAAGAAGTGGGTAATATTTATTAATGAAGTAAATTTTCTTAATTAGTTAAAGAAAATTAAAAAACCCCTTTACAAAAAAAATTCATCATGTAGAATAATAAATGTAGCCGATATTTTTGATAGCGACTACAAGACCAAAACAACCGAAATGGGGGTTTAGCTCAGCTGGTAGAGCACCTGCTTTGCACGCAGGGGGTCAGGAGTTCGAATCTCCTAACCTCCACCATTTAAAAAAGAGACCTTAAGGGTCTCTTTTTTATTGTCATAGTGCGACTTTTGACTTCTACTACTGTATTTTGGGTACATACACCAAAACTAACTAAATGCTAAAACGTTGTTATAACAACATTTTTAAAAGTTCGAACATTTTACGATTTATTTCAATAAAATTCTGTTATTTTATAAACGTTTTCGTTAGTTAGTTCATTAAAAAGCAACATTTTTCTATTACGCTCTTTTGCATTTTTTATTTTAAAAATATCATTTTTGACAAAAAGTTTGTAAAGAGTTTTTATAAACTCAAAAATAATTTGTTATTTTATTCTTGCGTCGAATTGGTTTTCTCAAATTTGTAAATAAAATTAGGTTTTGTATTAGTCATTTGTTATCCTTCATCCTCTTTTTTATTTTTGCGAAAATCATAATATGCGTAATAACGATGTTGATAATTTTGCGTTGAATCAAAAATCATATATCCATTGTTCTCTTTTAAAGGAAGTAGTTTAAAGAAATCATTGCATTTAATATCATTTAATAATTCTTTATAATCACATTGTTGGAATTGTAGTTATTTCTAATCTTTATTATAATCTCATACAAAGATTGAGTTTATTTCATAATTTCTCTGCTCTTATCCTTCAAATATATCCGGCAAAATTGTTGCGGTAGGACAATTTTTATTTACAAAATTCACTATTTCTTTGTAAACTTTTCTATGATTATTTTTTACAGTTGAAATAATGAGTTTTGGGTTAAGTTCGACTAATTTTTCTGGTGGATAAATCATACAACCAAAAAACTTCTTATTGTGTTGCATAGGATTTTTATCAATAATGCACAAGATGTGATTTGCTATTTTAGAATTTTTTTTCAATAAATCTGCCAAAAACAAACTAGCTCCCCATAGAACAATTTTTTTACGTGTAATACAATGAAGCACTAAAAATACTATATTTATGTATTTATAAATAATAAATTTCAAAAATTTTTCGGTTAGTAAAAATATTTGGTAATTTATTTCTGCAAGGAAATTGTTGAATGTTATTTGTTTTTCCTTATTAACAATTTGTTCAAAGTATGCTTCAGCTCTTTTTCTTTCTTTTTCAACAACGCTTAGGAAATTTTGAAAATTATATTCGCAAAACAATTCTTCTCGTTCATAAATATCTTCTATCTTTTCAACTGTAAGTTTTTCTATATCGAACAATTTTATTAAAGAATCGAATCTTGCATCGCCTTTAGTACTATTTGTTATACCAAGAACTTTTTTGTTAAAAATTAGTGCAAAACATGTTCCATGAAAAGAATTGGTAACCAAACCATCAGAATCTTTTATCGCTGATATGAATTCTTCTACAGGAAGTTTTGTGTTTGTAAGCATTACAACTTCTTTATTGTATTTTTTTTCTAAAAACTCTTTTACTTCATTAGCTTTTGCACCATGCATTTCAAATATATAACAAACAATTTTACCACGATATTTATCTTTCGTGTCTGGAGCAATTTCCAACCATTGATTTTTATCAATTAAAAATACAGGATCAATTATATATTCTGCATTGATGTTAAACTCTTTTTTACAAATATTTTTTCCGGTAACTTCTCTGGTTGAAATGTTATCAAATCTTTTTATCAATTTACTATATTGGTATCGGTTTATCCAGCTCATTTTTTCAAGAAACACCATGCCGAAGCTACCAGAAAAAGCAATTCGCTTTTTACCATAACTTGTAAAACCAAATAAATCTGCCATTAAATTATATTCTATTAAAAGAGGTCGGAGTACTTGGTCTGTACCTATAATAAAATTATTTGTATTCTGGTTAAGTTCTTCGTACTGTATTGGAGTTGAAACAATATGAGTTGTTTTTAAATATTTTTCAGCAAAAGATTGTACAAAACCTTTGGGAGAAGACGTTTTTAAAAGATAATAATTTTTACCTCTTTTCAGAAAATATTGTTGAATAGCGTATGCCGAAAGGGTCGCTCCAAAATTATCACATTCCCAAAAATTTTTTATTACTCCTTCATATTGTGGACACAAATTTTGTTTGATATTTTTCAATATAGGTGTTTTGTTTAATTCTTTTACAAATTGAGTATTATCAAGATTTTTTTCGCTTGAATTCTGTAAACGAGGATTACCATTAATTGCTTCATTGATATTAAATTTTTTTATTTTTTTAAAATAATGCTTATATTTATCAATAATTTCTTGCCCCCTTTGAGTATTTATAATTAATAGCGAAGTTCCTTTTTCATCATTCATTTCTGCATCGATATTTTCTATACCCCAAAAATCTGCCATCGTAATATCAGAGGGTCTTTGTAAATTTGCATATTTGCAACTGTAACATGTATCATTTAATATGAGATGTTCAAAAAAAGCTCTATAAAATAATTTATTTTTGATTTTTCTTTTATAAAATCTATTTTTCAGATTAATTTCAACTTCTGGTTCAAAGTGCCACCCTTCTTTTTTATTTCTAAAAAAAACACTTTTGATTGTTTTTCCATTTGTAAGTTCATCTAAATATTTTGTCCAAACAAGTGGCGAAGGGATACCATGACATACCAAATCCATTGTTAATAAATTGTCATAGCGTTTTCCTAAATAGCTATTTAAGCCTGCAACTTGGCAAGGTGTTCCACCAAAAAGCACCTCTTTGTTATTTTCAAGTAAAAGCTTGATTTTAGAAAAAACATCGCCAATATTACTCTGAACATATTTTGAATTTTGAAGTTTTATTAAATCTTCTTCTTTATCGATAATTATATGGTTTACCTGTCTAAAATCATCAGAAAAAGATGCACCGCAAACAAATCCACCATTTTTTAAGTATTCTTGTGCAATTAACGCAAATAACCCTCCAGAAGCACTATTTTTTCTAATTTCGTCATTAGACATAACAGCATAGCAATGTGTAGGTTCGTCTTTAACTTGTATTTCTTTTGTTTGTGGGCAAACAGAAGCACAAAGTCCACAATTTGTACATTTGTTATTATCAATTTGTGGAGTGTAAAATCCTGCTTCATTATAAACAATTGAAATTGCATTGTTTGGACATTTGTTATAACAAGCCATACAACCGGTACAGTTTTTTGTTAATTCCATTTTATTCCCCTATATTGTTGATAATTTTATATGTGTTAGATTATTATCTTGTAAGTATCGTTGAATTTGTGTAAAGCGTATATCTTTTTGCTTAACAATTGTAATGATAATTTCATCAATTTTCGTATCTTTCAAAATTTCTGGTGATAAAATCTCTAGTTTATCAATAAATAGACCTTCTTTATTTTTATCAGTATCAATAATACCAATGACATTCTTATAATTAAAATTGTATTTTTTAATAAAATTGTGTAGAAATAAACTAGCACCCCATAAAATACATTTATCACTATTTTTTATTTTTTTATGCAATGACACTTCAAGATTTGACTCTTCCATCTCAAGTCTGCATTGTGAAAAATAATCTTTAATCTTCGTAAAATAATAGCCTTTTTCGTATTCAGGCATATTAGGTATGAATTTAAGAGTTTGGCAACATATATCTTCCCAATTCTTAAACTTTATAAGTTTTTCATTATAGTCTAATCCATTGGAATCACTATGTTTGCGTAGAACTCGTTTTATCAGAAATTTATCAACATAACCAACTTTTTGATTATAAATAAATGGAAGAATAAGTTGTAAATTTTGTCCAGATTTTCCTTCATAAATTTTCATGTCTGGATATATTTTTTTAAATTGTGATAAACGTAACATGTAAGATGCAAGAAAAGGAATGTTGTCTTTGCACATTAGAAAATCTTCAAACAGAGTATCTACAACTGTCGATGGTAGAGCTCTGAATATATATGCTAAATGAGCCATTGAATTTTCTTCAACAATTTCTGCTTTTGGAAAACATATATTAATATCCTTGTGAGAATCTAAATATGCTGACATATCTGAAGCAAATGTAGGCAAAAGAACATCATCAGAATCTATGCACGAAAAATAATCTCCGCTAATTTTTGTTAGACCAAAATTGATTGCGGCAGCTTGTCCTTTATTTTCTTGTTTAAGATATACAAAATTAATATCATTTTCTTTAAATTTTTGCTCATACGATAATATAATCTCTTCTGTTTTATCAAAAGAACCATCATTAACAAAAATATATTCCAAATTTTTATATTCTTGTGCCAATATGGCTTCTATGTGAGGCCTGATGTAACTTTCCCCATTAAAACAAGGCGATATTATGCTAACTTTTTTCATAAATATATATGCCCCTCATCAAAAATATTCGGCAATAGCTCCACATTTGGATATTTTTCAGCAAATTCCTGTTTGAAAAATTCATAAATAGATTCATTATTTGATAAAACTGTCAAAATTACTCCATCGGGTTTTAAATCATATAAAGCCTCTGGAGAAAAGATTTTGTAATTGCAAAAACTCTTTCCCCACGAAGCTTCGTTACGATCAATAATACCTAAAATATTCGGATTCTTCTCTTTTTCTTTTTCCAAAACCTGTTTGATAAACAGACTTCCGCCCCAAAGCATAACTTTTTTATTGCCAATAAAATGTCTTAAATATTCTGGTGTAATATAGTCTTTGCGGAGTGCAGACTGATATTTTTGCCAGTCATTCGGCAAAAGTGCTTTAAACTCCTGCAAAAATTCTTTGTACTCATCGTCGTTACAATAACTAATTTCTGCACGAATATGATTTACTACTACCTTTGTGTACGCAGTTTCCAATTCATCAAACAAACCTCTTGTTTCAAGAAATTGTTTTAAGCAAATACAAGACTTAACCGCATCAATTGTGTGCTTAGAACGTGTGCTAACCAAACTCCCCGGACGATTGAAACGATAATTAATTAGTTCTTTATTAAATGCTACAATTCTATCTGCACACGCAACAATACTATGCATAAATGCAATATCTTCATAAATTTTTAGTTTTGAGAATTCAATGTGATTTTTTTGTATAAATGATTTTTTAATTAATTTATTACACATAGTTGGAACTAACAAACAAAAAATATCTTCCTTGAAATTTTGCCTGTTAAAAATCTGTTCCATAGGAATTTTATCAATATTAATCGGAAAATTCGAACTTCCCGATTCTGTAATATTTCCTTCAATATCGACTTTTCTTAAAGAACAAACTGTTAAATCTGCGCCAAATTTTTCTGCGTTGTTATACATTTCTTCTAAAAGTGTTGGTTCAAAATAATCGTCAGAATCTAAAAATTGTATGTACTTTCCTAGTACTAGCTTTAATCCTTGATTTCTTGCTACACCAGCTCCGGCATGGCATTGTTGCAAAATCACAAACCTATCGTCTTTGCGCTTGTATTCCTGCAAAATATCCAACGACTTATCAGTCGAACCATCGTCAACGCAGATTATTTCAAAGTCTTGAAATGTCTGATTAAGAATACTGTCCAAACATTCGCACAAGTATTTCTCGACATTATACACAGGAATAATTATTGAAATTTTTGGCTTTGAAAACACTCTCTATCCTTATTAAAAAATCTGGTTTACTAAAATTTTAGCATATAGCATAGTGAAAGACAATATTGAGATAGCAGATAATTTTTTGCACCAAAAACTTTCCCCACTCGGATAATTTTATTTGAAATCTCCGACAACATTTGAGCTGGTAGGTTGGGATTTCTATCCCAACATTAAATTAAATTTCTTGGGCTAAAAGCCCAACCTACTCCTTGGTATACCTGAATATGTGTCTTTTCACAAATTTTCCAGTTTTTCGATTAACAATTTATCAAGTTCGTCAATAAAGAACATAATGTTAAACTATTTTCATGCTATTTTAATTATATGGAAAAAGGATTTACAAAAATTTTTTGGCAAGCTATTATTGTCGGAATTCTTACAGGCTTAATTGTTGTAGGTTTTCGCTTAGGAATCGAAAATTTATTTTCATTTATTATGTCAAAATTCTACGCAACTCCGCTTCTATTCTTGTTAATAACAACTCTTGGCGGATTGGTTGCAGGATTTTTAGTTTACAAATTCGCACCCGAAACCTCAGGTAGTGGAATTCCTTATGTAAAAATGTCGCTATTAAGAAGTGGAAAATTAATAAGAGTTCGCACAATTTTTGTTAAATTCTTCGCAGGCGTAATTGGAATTGGAACGGGTTTATCATTAGGTAGAGAAGGTCCAAGTGTTCAACTAGGCGCAGGTGCAGGTTCATTTGTAGGAAAACTTTTCAAACTTAGCGGAAATAATCGAGATAAATTAATAGCATCAGGTGCAGGTGCTGCGATTGGTGCAACTTTTAATGCGCCGATTGCCGGAACTCTTTTTGTGCTGGAAGAATTAATCCACAAATTCACGCCATCTATGCTTTTTCCGACACTCGTTGCAACAGTTACATCTGCAAGTATTGCGAGATATTTTCTTGGCGCAAATCCTGCATTTAACATCTCTATTCCGGCAGTTAGCATAAGTCCTTCTGTAGTTGTAGTCTGCATCTTACTAGGATTAATATCAGGATTTTTAGGAGTTTTGTTTTCAAAAACAATATTCTTTTTCAATTCTAAATTTGCTCAAATTAAATTACCTAACTACTGCAAACCGGCCATTGCAGGCTTTATTACAGGTTTAGCAGGTTTAGCAATTCCTTATGTTTTATCTTCCGGCAATGGCTCTGTCGAAAAACTTTTACTGAATAGTTTTCCGATTGCAATTGTTATAATTATATTCCTTGCAAAATTCATAATAACTCCAATATGTTTTGCGTCAGGTGCAGCCGGCGGAATATTTTTGCCGATGTTAATGCTCGGTTCGTTTTTGGGATATATTACAGGCTTTGTAGCAAATCATTTTGGCGCAGAGGTTAATCTTGTAGCAATTGCTTCACTTGGTATGGCAGGATTTTTATCATCTGTTGCGCGAACACCTTTAACTGCAGTTGTTATGGTTTTTGAAATGACAGGCGGTTATGAATGCATACTTCCTTTGATGCTTGTCTCAGCAATTGCAGATTTAACAGCAGAAAAACTTAATCATAAACCGATTTATGCAAAACTTGTAGTTAATCAATATAAAAATGCGGAAGTTAATCTTTCTGAAAACACTTGCGTTAAAGATATTATGACAACTGGCATACAGACTTTTAAAAATGATACACCGATTAAAACAATTCTGAATGTTATGCAAAAAGAAAATCATAACGCTTATCCTATTTGCGACAAAAAAGGACGGTTAGCCGGAATTATTACAAAATCAGATATTGAAGATGTTTTGGTTGATAACAAAATGCAAAATATAACCGTAAGTAGAATTTTAGACACAAATCCTGTTACAGTTTATCCGGAAGATAATTTGTATACAACGTATTATCGTTTACACGAGAATTCGACAGAATGGGCAATTGTCATTGATAAAGAGCAAAAAGTCGTTGGAATTGTAACAAGAAAAGATATTTTTAACGAAGGACATTGAATATTTAATGGATTGGCTTTGTCGACAAGCTAGTAGTATGACGCCAAGTCATTACGAAGAACGACAGTCATTTTGGCGATGAAGCAATTCACTTAATAAAAGTTAAAAACAGTTTATAATACTCTCTCCCTTTTACATCACACTTCCCAATTTATAAGTTTAACTACTAGCTTGGAAGTGGGGCAGAAAACTCCCCCGAGGGAGGGGACTATTGTCCAAGATAAAATTTTGATACAATAAAAAAAAGAAAGTCTTGCAATGTGTGCAAGACTCAAAAATATACATTTACCCCAATAACTTTATATCATAGTTAAGCAAGTTTGTCAACTATTTTCTTAAACCCAATAAAATAGCGACTTACAACCGATTAACTATTTGCTAATTTTTCTCTAACCAATGTTTCAACTTGATTTAAGATTTCAGGATTATTAGCCAAAAATTCTTTAGCCTTGTCCCTACCTTGTCCTAACTTATCATCATTGAAGCTGAACCAAGAACCAGCTTTTTTCACAATATCCAAATCAACAGCAACGTCAAGGATATTGCCGATTTTGCAAATACCTTTTCCGAATATAATATCAAATTCCGCTGTTCTGAACGGAGGAGCAACCTTGTTTTTCAAAATTCTAACTCTTACGTGGTTACCAACGTCCTCACCGTCGCCTTTAATACCTTCAACACGTTTAATTTCAAGACGAACAGAAGCATAATATTTAAGAGCATTACCACCTGTTGTAGTTTCAGGATTACCATACATAACACCGATTTTTTGTCTCAATTGGTTAATGAAAATAACAGTTGTATTCGTTTTACCAATAATACCTGTCAATTTTCTTAACGCCTTAGACATCAATCTTGCTTGCAAGCCCATTTGTTGATCTTCCATAGAGCCTTCAATTTCAGCTTTTGGAACAAGAGCTGCAACAGAGTCAACAACGATAATATCAACAGCACCTGAACGAACCAATTCTTCAGTAATATCAAGCGCCTGTTCACCAGTATCAGGTTGAGAAATCAAAAGTTCATCAACATTTACACCAAGGTTTCTTGCGTATTCAGGGTCAAGTGCGTGTTCTGCATCTACGAAAGCTGCAATTCCACCTTTCTTTTGGCATTCAGCAACTATATGTTGTGCTAAAGTTGTTTTACCTGATGATTCAGGCCCATAAACTTCAATAATACGTCCGCGAGGAATACCGCCAACACCAAGAGCAACGTCCAATGCTAAAGCGCCAGTAGGAATTGTTTCAACGCTAACAGCAGGCTTGTCGCCAAGCTTCATAATTGCGCCTTTACCAAAATCTTTTTCAATCTTTTCTATCGCAAGCTTAAGCGCCTTGCTTCTTTCATCTGATACGTTTGTTTCTTCCGCTTTTGCCATGATAAATCCTTTTCTTGAGGGAATAAGGTAATAGGGTAATAAGGGAATAAGAGGTATTAAATTTTTATTTATATATTGCGTATGATTAGCGCATTTTATTTAAAATATTTTAAAATTTCTTATTCCCTTATTACCCTATTGCCTTATTCCCTTTCTATTACAATAATATATTATCTTCTTCCTTCTTAATAAAAAATCCACAAATCAATGGTTTGAAGCTATTTAAAGCATTTTTTAATTTAAAGTTTTCTTTGTTCAATTCATTAACTTTGTTTTTCAAATTTTCGTTTTCAGTCTTGCATCTAACAAGTTCTAAAACAACGTCATCCATGCCTTCTAATTTTTCATCAATAATTTTAGTCATAGAAGTTGTGATATTGTTTTCCATTTTGTTGAGGGTATCTAGTAATCCATTAACTACTACTTGTGAATCGGGTTTTGTCATAACGGGTAATGCCACTTTCTTTTTTTCATTCATTTCTGCAACAACTGATGATTTTGCATTTCTCAACTTCTTAACTTCGTCGACTGAAAAATAAATTTGTCCTCTATTATCTTTCTTTGGACTAACAGAAGTTTTTTTACAAAGCTCAACTATCTCTTTATTATCGATATTTAACAATTTTCTAACATCGTTAGGTAAAAGTACTTTATTCGGATTAGCGTTCATCTTAAAAAATTCCCCTCTTTCTATATCCAATAGATATTTTAATCAATAAAAGATTTAATTTCCACTAATTGTAACAAAATTTTACTATTAAATTTTAAACCAACAATTTTTCATACCAAGTTATTAACTTGCCAAAATCAAAAACAACTGTTATCATAATTATGTAAAGGGATTGTGAAGTGATAATTTCAGCTATAGCACCAAAGATTTTTAATACTCAGCCGAAACCCGCATTGAATAATAATTGGCAAAATACAAAAGAAACGCCTTTATATTCATCGTTGCCAAGTTTTAAGGCTTCAACTTCTGCCGGAAATCCTCTAAAGAAACTTAAAGATATTATCTGCCCGTATTTTGGCGTAAAAATGATTACCGGAGCAGAACTTCCCAGAATAGAAGCTAAAATTAATGAGTGCGTTGATGTAGAAGATATAATTAAGACTTTATCTCCTTATAAAAAATATTTGCAAAAAGTTGAGAAAAAGATGTTCAAGACTTTCGAAGCTTATGCAAAATTTAATCCGAATACTAATTTACAAAGTATTCTAAAAAAAGAATACAACCAAGCTTTAATAAAGCTTAAATTAGAAGAATTTAAAGTATTGGATAATGTTGATAAAATTTCATTAAAACTTTCTCCGGAACTGGCTTTACAAGTTCATGGAAAAACAACAAAATGCAGACAAATAATATTAGAAAACAACCCGAAAAATGTATTCAAAAGAAAAATACTTCTAGATTCTCTAGAAGAACTTAAACCCAAAAGAGCTGAAAAAAAATTATACGAAGAATTAAAAGACAGAGCAGAATATTTACCGACTTCTGCAACAAGTGAAAACGCATTTATCGTAAAATATGCAAATCGTACGCAAGAAGAAATCGCAAAGCGTTTAATTAGAGTTTCTATGGCAACAATAGAACACGTTAAACCAAATTCTAAAAACGGACAAAATGAAATTTCTAATTTTATGCTTACTTCTGCAAACGCCAATAATATGCGCTCAAATATGCCACTTAGCAAATTTATAAGCATGTTTCCTAATATTCCGAAAAACTGTCAAAAATATATAGAACAAATTATTTCTATACTTAAAAATGGCGGTTTGAAAGGTAATGAAACTTATCCGTTTAAAATAAAGAAAACATTATTTAAAGAATCACAAGGTAAAATAGATTTAGATTTATCTTCCTATGATTGTAATGAAAAACAAGCATTAGAGAGAACTAAAAAATATTGGGAAAATTATCGTAGAAAAAGATAAAAAATTAAAACAATAAAAAAACAATGTAGAAATAAATTTCTACATTGTTTTTTTATTCATTATTTCTATTTAGAATTTAATAAATTGTTTAACAAATTTCATATCTTGTTTTTCTAAATATGCTTTCAAATCGCGTTTTATTTCCGGACACAAGATATACAATACAATAATGTTTGGAACGCATAATGCAATCATCATTGCGTCAGTAATATCAATAACCGATTTAACGTTCATTGCAGAACCGATTACAATAAATAAACAATAAATCAAATTAAATGCTAAGACGCGTTTTTTACCTTCGCCAAACAAGAATGTCCAAGCTTTTTGTCCGTAATAAGCCCAAGAAATTAATGTTGATAATGCGAACATTACAGCAATTATTGAAAGAATAATTGGGAAAAACGGAATTACAGATTGAAAAGCATTTGATGCTAATTCAATACCTGAAATTTCCTTTGCAGCGTGTGTACAAGCACCTGAAAATACGATTGCAAAAGAAGTAAATAAGCAAAGAACACCTGTTAAAAATGTTTCTAATAAAGCTACAAAACCTTGAGAAACAGGTTCTTTAGTTTGAGCAGTAGCATAAACAATCGCAGCTGCACCAGTTCCGGCTTCGTTTGATTGAACAGAACGTCTTAAACCAATGATGATTGTACCGATTACACCACCTGCAACAGCTGTTGGATGAAAGGCTTCACGAACAATTAAGGCGATTGCATGAGGAATATTCATAAAGTTTGCAAGAATAACAATTAAACCTGAAATAATATATAACAAGCACATTGTCGGAGTTAAAACTGTTGTAACCTTTGCTATACTCTTAATACCGCCAACAATTACCATACCGATAAGAATCGCAGCCACAAGACCGATTAACCAAGTGTAACCATGGAAAATACTGTGTGAACCACCTGTAATAAATACGATTTGGTGCGCAGTCTGGTTAATTTGAATCATGTTGCCACCTGTAATACCACCACCAATACAAAGTATTGCATATAATACAGATAAAGGTTGACCTAACCAACGCATTTTCTTTCTGGTTAAACCGTGAGCAATATAGTGCATAGGGCCACCAGAAACAGAGCCATCAAGGTTAAATCTTCTATATTTTACTGCTAAAGTTGCTTCAACAAACTTGATTGACATACCTAAAAGAGCACCGGCAAAAATCCAAAATGCAGCACCAGGACCACCTATTGAAATTGAAATTGCAACACCTGCAATACTTCCGATACCTATTGTACCTGATAAAGCTGTTGCAAGAGCTTGGAATGATGAAACTTCACCACATCCGTCGTTATGTTTTTCAGCAGGTTTTGCAACAACATCAAGTGCGTGTTTGAAACCCCAAACAGAAATACCTTTAAAATAAAATGTGAAAAAGAAACCTGCGATTAAAACCCAAAAAATAATTAATGGAACATCGTTACCACAAATATTAATTGGAAAGAAAATTAGTTTAGCGACCGCGTCAGAAATTGGCGCAACATGCTTATCCATAAATTCATCTACATTCATAGCTTGCGCAGACTGTAGAGTCATAAGCATTGTCGTAAATAACATCATCAAAAATCTCATCATAATCTCTTTTCCCTTAATTCTCGGCTATTTTACCACTTTTTATTAATTGTATCAGAAAAATGTCAAATCATTACAAAATCTTTACAATTAGGCATTTAATGTTACAGGGATAGGAGTTTTTAATATAAAAAAGTACCATATTCTTTCAATTGAAAGATTATGGGTGCAAAAATTGCACCCATAATCTTAAAACAAATTCTAATCAACAGAGAAAATTTCTTTAATATCATCCATTGTAAGTGATTTCGTAATATTTCTATCAATAGAAACTACGCTATCAACAAGGTCGCGTTTTCTGCCTTTGATTTTTTGGATTTTTTCTTCAACCGTATTTTTGGTAATAAGTCTGTATACAAATACTTTTTTAGTTTGTCCGATACGGTAAGCTCTATCTGTAGCCTGATCTTCAACAGCAGGATTCCACCAAGGGTCATAATGAATTACATAATCCGCACCTGTTAAGTTCAAACCTGTACCGCCGGCTTTCAAACTGATTAAGAAAATCGGTATATTCGGATTATTGTTAAAGTTTTCTACAGCAGCTTGACGGTCTTTTGTCTTACCTGTTAAGTATTCATAAGGAATTCCTGAACGTTCAAGCCAGCCTTTAATAATATCAAGCATATCAACAAATTGACTGAATAAAAGCACTCTGTGTTTTTCTTGAATAATCTGTTCCAACATGCCTTTTAAATATTCAAACTTACCTGACTTCATCACACCTTTAACGTGTTCTTTATCATAAAGTTTAGGGTGACAACAGATTTGACGTAATCTAAGCAACGCTGAGAAAATTGACATACGGCTCTTTTCAAGACCGTTAAGTTCAATACTCTTAAATAATTCTTCTTTTGTACTATCAAGTACATCCAAGTAAAAGTCGCGTTGTTCGTCCGTAAGTTCGCAATAAGCCATGTTTTCAACTTTATCAGGCAAATCTTTCGCAACATCTCGTTTCATACGACGTAAAATGAATGGGAAAATTTGAAGTTTAAGACGTTTTTCAACAGTCTTATCCTGTCTTTCCATAATCGGTGTAACGTAGCGGTAATTAAATTCTGCAACATTAAACAAGAAACCGGGCATCAAGAAATCAAATACAGACCAAAGCTCTTCCAATTTGTTTTCAATTGGAGTACCAGATAAGGCAAGCTTGTGATCAGATTGCAATTCTTTAACAGCTTGTGCAGTTTGAGAAATCGCGTTTTTAATATTTTGAGATTCATCCAAAATAACGTATCTGAAATTAAATTTCTTTAATTTTGCAATATCACGTCTTACAAGCGCATAACTTGTAATTACAATATCGTATTCAGGAATATGCTTAAATAAAGTTTTACGTTCAGGCCCTGAAAGTTTTAAGCAAGTCAAATCAGGTGTAAACTTCTGAATTTCAGCTTCCCAGTTGAATACAACTGTTGTTGGCGCAATAACCAAAGTTGGTTGAGGCCCGTCAACTTCTTTAGCTTTTTGTAATAAACTCAAAGCTTGAAGCGTTTTACCTAACCCCATATCATCAGCAAGAATACCGTTTAAACCATATTGGTACAAGAACCACAGCCAATGGAAACCTTTAACCTGATATTCACGAAATTCTGCGTTAACTCCACTAGGAATTTCAATTCCGTCAGAAGTTGTTGAGAAGGTTGAAATTTGTTCCCAAAAACCTTTAAATTTATCGCTCATTACAAGTTCAAAACCTTGGTTTTGAAGTTCGGTAATCAAACCTACACGATAAGTTTTAACCAAGAAGGTATTATCGCTGTTTCTATATGCGTCAAACGAGTTAAACGAGCGCATGATTTGATAAATATTTTGAGCCGGATATTCAACAAAACCTAAACTGCGAACACGTGCATATTTTTCACCACTTTGGATTGTTTCATAAATATCATCAAAGTTAATAATTTCTTCGCCGACTTGACCATACAATTGAATTTCCATACTATCCGCTGAATCTTCTGAAAAATCAATTTTTGCACACATTTTAAACGGCTCGGCAAGTAATTTAAAGAAGCTCATATCATCACGTTCTTCAAATACCCAACCTTCACCGGCTTGTTGTTTATAATAATTATAAAAATCAATCGCAGTTTCTTTTTCTAAAGCCAAATTATTTGTCTGCATTGGAACAAATTTACAAGCAAGAAGCATATTATAAGCCATTTGCTCGTGTTCATAATCACGTTTTATCCAATAAACAAGACCTTCTTCATCTTTACTTTTTACAGAAAGATAAGGTGATTTGTCTTTACTTTTTGAATAAGGAACTCTCACACCTGAATAATCGAATTCCAATGAAGCTTTCAAAGATTGGTCATAGTCGATACCAAGCGTTACAACATTTACAGGCGGTTTATGTTCAAGTAACAATTTAGAAATATTTTCAGCGATTGTTACGTTCATAATTTCTTGAAGATGTGGAAGTTCTTCATAAACAAATTTACCGCCATCAGCTTCTTTTAAGTCTGTAAAAGTTGATTTAATAATACTTTGAGGAAGTTCATTCATCGCAATATTAATCGGGAAAATAATATTTTCATATCTTCCCCACTTAATTTGACGTGAAAAATATTTTACTTCTTCAAACGGATAAATTTCATCTTTATCAGGACGAGTCCAAAATAGTTCCAGAACAATGTTTGTTCCGCCATTCACGCTTGTAGTTGAAACATCTAAATTCAAATCCCAAACTTTATCAGTAAATTGAATTCTATCTTTTGTTTTCTCATCCAAAACTTCATCAAGTTCTGCCATTAAAGGAAAAACCGGAGCAAATTTTGTAATCGGAATATCATACCAACCTGCTTTTTTATCTTGTTTTGCGATTTTCAAAAGCGTTTGGAATAAAGCCAATTCTGCTTTTTGAGAATTATTAAGTTCAAATGTCGGATCATTTTTTTGAACATCAATTAAGGCTCTTAAAATATTTTCTAAAGAACGTACGATTTTATTTGTTGCTCTATCTCTAACTAATATTGAGAAAAAGTTTTGACGTCTTTTTGGGTTAAAGTGGAAGATGTAGCTACCTTTTGGAACTTCTTTTAATGTTGTATCAACATCTGATAAATCTGGTTCAACGCCGTATTTTTCATACATCCAATTATCGTACGCACGTGTTTCAATAGCTTTTAGACCGATTGCTACAGCGTGTTTGCACCATTCTTCTTTTAGAGGGCAATTACATCTTGCTTCTACTTTGTTTTTCTTAAAGATTAAATCGGTAACATAAAAATCTTGGTAGTTACCTTTTACTTTACCTTTGAAAAAGTTTTTTTCAGGGTAAGCTTCAAGAATCATATCTTTTTGGTAATACTCATAACCGCGTCGCCAACTACCTGACGTCGCATTCTTTTTTAAAAATTTATAATCAAACTTAAATTCGCTCATGAATGTGAGGTACTCATCCTTTTCGGGCTAAAAATACTAAATAGTAAATAAAAAATTTACTACGAGGTTCCCAACCTCGAGGCTCCCAACCTTAATTTGATTATGGCATAGAATAAATAATTTTGCAATATTGCAAAATTATTTTGTGAGAGGAATTATTTTTATCAAATCTATCTTTTGCTGTAGTGAATCGAGTTTTGTATCTATTTTAAAAAAATTAAACTGAACGACAATCGCACCGCGAACGTGTGGCGATTAGCCACGATAGTGAGCGTAAGAGTGCAAGCTCTGCTTGCAACATCAATTTGAACAACAACCGTAAGGTTGTAGAAAACTATTGCGTGATTTTTCTTTTTTGCTTACTTTTTTCTTTTTATTTCGCAATAAAAAAGAAAAAAGTAAGAATTATTTTGTAATAAAAAAAGTTTTCTTAAATGTCCTTTTCTTTCTCTTTTGTTGCGAATAAAAAGAGAAAGAAAAGAACGAAAAGAAAGAGAAAACACGCCATAGTTTCCTACGCTCTTACGAGCGTGAATAAAATGGATGATTAGCAAGCAGAGCTTGCACTTTTACGCTCACTATCGTGGCTAATCGCCACACGTTCGCGGTGCGATTGTCGTTCAAATAATTCTGTCATTGCAAGGAGCAACAATTATTTTTGGCGACGAAGCAATCCATTAAATAATAATTGAATAAAACTTTATTATCTCTAATTGAAATTTAATAAAAACAAAATAAAAAATTAATTCCTTATTTCTTTTAAAAGGATTTTTTTTTTTCTAAAAGTTTTTCAAAACTTTTTATTATTATAATTATATTATTTAATTATATATATAAATTAATCATCATCTTCTTCTTCTGCTCGAATTATTTGTGCAAAACTATTTGAAATTCAATAATAATAAGCCTTTTTCATGTTCAAAACTATGTAGAAAACATGTAGAAAACTTAAAAGTTTTGAACATTTTTCTACAATGATTTTAAAAAGTTTTTAAAACGATGTTCAAAACTAACAAAAAATGTTCAAAACTTTCGACTTTTGAACATGTTTTCTACATAGTTTTGAACATGAGAAAATTTAGCGAAAATTTTAACATCTTTAAAACGCTATAATTTAATCAATATAGATATTTTAGCGATTTCAAGATAGAAAAAAGATAGAAAATTTTTGTATTTTTTTGTATAAAAATAGCTGTAAAAGTTTCTTCTTTTTGGGGGTAAACAAATCTAGTTAGTAGTAACATTTACCAACTTGAAAGTAAAGCAAAAAACTTTTTCTTCTTGCTTTTTCAAAGAAGAAAAAGTAAGAAGAATTTTAAAATAAAAAAGTTTTCTTAAAAAATATGTTAGTTTACCTAACAAAAGTATTTATCCTAATCCGCGATTGGCATAAATACTTTAATACAAAATCCGCATTCTTCATTAGAATAAAGTCTGATTTCTCCGCCCATAGCTTCAACTAAACCTTTAACAATAAATAAGCCTAAACCTGTTCCGCGAGTTGTGCGTGTAGTCTTATCATCAACTCGAGTGAATTTATCAAACAAAGTCTTAAGTTTTTCTCTCGGAATAACTTCATAAGCATTTTGAACGCTTACAACGAGCTTTTCATCCCTAATTTCATAATCTAAAGTAATTGGGCTTTCATCCTTAGAATACTTAATTGCGTTTTCAATAAGGTTTACAAAAACCTGTTCAATTCTATCCGTATCAGCCAAAATTTCTATTTCACAATCTTGAACATTATTGATAATTTCTTTGTTCGCGTCATTTCTTACAAGCATAATCGAACTTTCAATAACAGAATTAATCGGAAGATTAACCAAATTAACATTTAATCTTGCGCCTTCAATGTCAGGAATTACAAGCAAATCTTCAATCATGCGTTTTAAGCGTTCAGATTGTCTTTTAATAATCTTAAGCGATTTAACTTTTGTTTCTTCATCAATCTTAATATCCTGTCTTAAAAGTCTTGAAGTATATCCTTGAATGCTTGTAAGCGGTGTTCTGAATTCGTGGCTAACCGTATCAATCATATTTGAGCGAAATTCATTCATTTGTTTAAGCTCTTTGTTCTTCTTTTTGAGCTGAATATAAGACTTGTGAATCTGGTTAACCATTCTGTTGAACTCATTTCCAAGGAAAACAATCTCAAAAGGCGTAAAAATATTGGTTAGTAGCCTAATTCGTCTTTCATAGTTTCCTTTTGATATCGCAATAATTGCCTTAAAAAGCTGACGAATATTAATGTATAGGTAAGATGTGTATAATCCTACTACTAAGAATACAGTGAGTATTGTAAGAAGTATCGAAAGTATGATTTTATCGCGGTTGTAGTCAATCGTATGTTTTGTAACAATCTCAGAAGTATTAACAATAATTGTTACGTCCGGACTGGTTTTTTTTAAATAAACAAGCGGTTGGTTTTTTGTATTACCATAAATTACAGGCTCGTTTTCTTTAAGTTTTGTCGGAAGTTGCGCAATACTTTTATCGTAGCCTTCTTGTGAATAATTACTTGTTGCAACCAAATCTTTACCAACTAAAACATAGATTTGTCGCTTATCTTCAGTTAAAGTTTTGAAAAGATTTTTTTGCAAATTCTTGATATCCAAAACAGCAACCAAATAGCGTCCATTCTTCATCGGACGGCTAAATACGGTATAATCGTCTTGAATACTGTACATTTTGTATTTATCAAGTTGACTTTTTTTAACAACTGCTAATTCTTTGTAAAAAGGTAAATTACCGATAATACTATCAAGATAACTTTGTTCTTGGCTTGGATTATTCAAGTATTCGAGGCTTGCAATGATTTGCGTAAGTTCGTTATTGATTGAATGTTCAAAAACATCAATTTCTTCAGACACGATATTAGCAATCATGACGGCTGCCGAGCGAAGCTGTGCGCGATTTGACTGTTGGTTAATATTACTGATAATGATTCCGCTAACTGTCATCGGAATAAGCACCGCAAAAAAGATAACGATAATTATCTGTTCTGCAATCTTTAATCTTCTTTTACTAAAAAATTGAACCATTTTTGTTCCACGCTTTTATTTTGTAATTCTGAAATTTTTATTGAGGTGAATAAGTGAATGAGTGAATAGGTGAATAAGTTCGTATTAAATATGTTGAAATAAAAACGCGTTAAACATTGAAAATATCTAAAATGAACTTATTCACTCATTCACCTATTCACTTATTCACCCAGCCATTTACGCAACTTCCCCAAACGGTGTCAGCTTATACCCAACATTTGTTACCGTATGCAAATATTTAGGTTTTTTTGTATCAGGTTCGATTTTATTTCTTAAAGCGCCAACGTGAACCCTTAACATTCTTACATCTTCGTCGCTACTATATCCCCAAACCTCTTCAAGAAGTGTTGCAAGAGTTACAGGTTTATTGAAATGTTGCATTAAGCAATACAAAATTTCAAATTCCGTAGGTGTAAGTTTGATTTTCTTATTGAGAATAATTGTTTCTAATGTGTCAGGCAAAATCTCAATTTCGCCTGCTTCCAAAATCTCATTAGAAGTCATTGTTTCTACAGGAGGTTGATTTCTACGCAATAAAACACGAATTCTCAACAAAACTTCTTGAACGTCAAATGGTTTAACCAAATAATCATCCGCACCGCTATCAAATCCGCTTGTTTTATCGCCAATCGTACCCTTAGCTGTCAACATTAAAATTGGTACATTGATTTTAGCTTGGCGAATGTTTTTGCAAACATCAAAACCATTCATTTTTGGCATCATAACATCAAGCAGGATTAAATCGTATTTGTTATTTAAAGCCTTATTCAAGCCTTCCATACCGTCGCAAGCTGTATCTACAAAATACCCGCTTGACGATATATCAAACTCTAACAAATCCCTAATTTCTGTGTCGTCATCGACAATCAAAATTCTTTTCTTTTCAACCATAAAACCACCTTTGTATATATTTTAAAAGAAGAAAAGGAGCTTTGCAAGTTACTTTTTCTTTACTAAAAAGAAAAAGTAACCAAAAAGAAAAGATCATATTGTCGGTTGACAAACGTAAAACCACTAGCAAATTTATTTTTTACGCGTTTTATAAAAGATATCATGCAAATAAACAATATTTCATCAACCAACTTCAATGCTAAATATATAAAATCATTAAATGTCAAAAGGATTAATCCAAAAACCGCAGAATACGTTAAAGAAAGGGTTTCTTTGGTGGAATTTGATCCTACTAACGAACATGATTTGATTACACTTGGTCGAACTTATAAAAACTGGAAAAAAGCAGATTTTGTATCACCAATTTTTCAAACAGCAGAATTTATGACGAGTGATACTGTAGAAAGAAAGCGAAACAAAATTTATATTTTAACTTCGCAAAAAGACAAATTCGATAAAATTCACGCAAAGTACATTTTAGGTTTAGCAAATATGATAAAGCAACCTAAAGGAAAAGATGAATTAGCATATTTTCAAGTAAATCCTAATTATAAATATGGAAGCAGTAATCGTGAATTTAAGAATATTGGTGTAGCTATGATTAACGAATTTCAAAGAATTTGTAAAGTCATTCGATTATATTCTTCAACAAAAGCAACTCGCTTTTATGAAAGAAATGGTTTTAAATTAACTGATGAATCAATGTTGGAATACATTTGGAGAAAGAAGTAAAACGTTATGATGATAAACAATACACAAACCCCTAATTTTAGAGCTAAATTCGTAGGTTCAACTCAAGTAAAAAAATTGAATACTCTAAAAAATGAATATGAAAAATGCGCAGTTTCATTTTTGGAATTTGACCCTGCTAATAAAAAAGATTTGAAAGCTATAAAAGATGTTTCACGTTATTGGTGTGATAGCCGTTTTGGTTGGGATGTTTTTCAGAGTGCTGATGCAATAACTTATGGAAATTTAGACCGAGAAGCAAACAAAGTTTATATATTAACAAAGCAAAAAAATGATTTTGATAATCTCAGATATGATGATGTTTTAGGTTTAGCAGATGTAGAAACAAAGCAAAATAAGGAAGGAAAAGATTATTTAAACCTTCATAGATTACAGACTAATCCGGATTTTATTGATAAAGAACGTCCAATGTTTAAATACATTGGTACAAGTATTTTAAATATTCTTAAAGGATTTAATAAAATTATTGAATTAAATTCTGTAAGTTCTGCAATTGATTTTTATGAAAAAAATGGTTTTGTAGACTTAGGCACTCAATTCTTAAGATTTCGTTGGACACCGGAAGTTAAAAAATAATAGGAATTATAATCTATGTTAATCAACAACACAAATACTCCAAATTTTCAAGCAAAATATGTATCAACCGGCAATGTGAAAAAATTAAATCCGTCAAAAGGTTGTTATGAAAGATATGGCACAACTTTATTAGAATTTGACCCTTCAAATAAAGCTGATTTAGCGGTGTTAAAAAATACTTTTGAAAAATGGAAAAGTTTGTTTGGTAGAGATATTTATCAAACTGCAGAAAATATTGTTGTTGATATTTTTGATGAAGTGAAAAATAAAGTTTATTTTTTTACAAAGCAATCAAAAGATTTTGATAATCTAAAAGTTGATGATGTTCTGGGTTTAGTTGATATTGAACCTAAAAAGAATAAAACAGGGGACGATATTGTAGAAATTCATAGGTTGCAGGTGGATACAGCATTAATTGATAAAGAAATGCCTGCTTTTAAACATGTAGGAACAGGAATATTAAATTCTTTGAAAGAAAAATTTAATATGATAATAGAGCTTAATTCAGTACCTTCAGCAACAGAGTTTTATGAAAAAAATGATTTTGTTGATTTGCAAGATTCTTTTCTGAGATATCGTTGGACACCAAAAGCTTAGAATGATGATATAGTTAATAATACCCTCTCCCGCCTCCGGCACCCTCTCCATGTCGAATAGAAAGAAGGAGAGGGGAGCGAGATGTGTTTGTTTAAATGTTAATGGATTGCTTCGTCGCCCAAATAAAAGTGCTCCTTGCAATGACTTGGCATGAGACTTTTAAGCGTGCCGTCATTCTGAGGTTCGATTAGAACCGAAGAATCCAGCTTATTATAAAATTCTTATACTATAACCTGATATTAACACTTGACTTTTTAATATACATAATTAAAAATCACGTAGCTACTGGTTTTGGGCAAATTTGTGTAACGTTTTGTAAACTTTTATTTAAAAAGCCTAAAGTTTTAAAAAAAAATGCCGATAACAAAAATGTAAGCAAAAGGAAATCAAAAAAAATTAAATCAAAAAGTACACGTACCCCGAAAGTTTAGGAAAGGATTAAATATGCGTATCGAAAACGAAATGTTATCAAGATTCAACAAAACTCAAGATTTAGAAATGACAACTTCAAACATGTCATTATCACAAGAATTGGACTTCTTCTTTGATAATGTGCTTGACACAGTAGTCGACTATTTCAAAGAAGAAGTCGCTGTTTAATATTAAGAGACTCAAAAATACACATTTATTCTAAAATTTTTCAGCCGTAAGTTTACTTACGGTTTTTTATTTTGTATAATCTGATTATGGCAATAAAAAGTTGGACAGATTATTTTTTAGATTTAGCAAAAACTTGTTCATCACGTTCAAATTGTTTGCGTGCGCAAGTTGGCGCTGTTATAGTAGGACAAGACAAAAAAATTAAGGCAACCGGTTACAATGGAACTCCATCCGGCGTTGAATCTTGTTACGAGCGTGGTGAATGTTACAGAATAAAAAACAAAATTCCTTCAGGAACTTGTTATGAAACTTGTCGTTCAATCCACGCAGAACAAAATGCGATAATTCAAGCGGGGCAAGACAGATGTCTTGGTGCTTCAATGTACATATACGGTCATAATTTTATCTGCATACTTTGTAAAAGATTTATCGTGCAATCCGGAATTGTTGATGTTTATCTAAAAAAAGATGACAATTCGCCAATTTTGCACGTATCAGTTGAAGATATTAGAAGAGAATTAGAAAACCCACAAGTTGTAAACCAATAAATCGAGAGGTTTAGTATGAAAAAATATTTTATTTTCGCGTTTGTACTTTTGGTAACAACACTTGTTGTTTTAGCAGATGATATGAGATTTGCAAACGCTTTAAGAAATTGCTCATCATCATATTCAGAATCTGGTACAGTTCAGACTGACGGTATGAACGTAACTTCAAGCAAGAAAATTTTGGGTTGGCAAGGCGATAAATGCGTTTATCAAGAGAAAGTGAATTTTGCAGGGATTGATTCTTGCATAACATGCAAGCTTTCAAAAAGCCAAGTCGCAGAATTGGTTAATGTAATGCAGGCTTACGCGGTTGTTCAGCAGTATTCAAAAGAAAAAGTTAATACATCAAATTTTTCGGAAGCGCAAAATAACCCTGTAGTAAAGGCTTGGAATAAGTATTTGCAAGATAGTTCGGTTTGTACGATTTCGACAAATCAAAACAAATAGAACTTGAGCGACAAAGTAATTCATAATAAAATAATGAAAAAAAACTACGACATAACAAAAACAAAATTAATAATCTGGGATTTGGACGAAACTTTTTGGTATGGTAATATTTCCGAAGGTGAAATTATACTAAACCCTGACACAATCAGTCTTGTGCATGAACTTACTACAAAAGGCATAATGAATTCTATTTGTTCAAAAAACGATTTTGAGCAAGTAAAAAGTAAGTTTTTTGAACTCGGTATCAAAGATGTTTGGGATTTATTTGTTTTCCCTTCAATCGATTGGACACCAAAAGGCAAAAGAGTCGAAAACATAATTAAATCAATGAATTTACGTGCAGAAAATGTAATTTTTATTGATGATAATTCACTTAATATCAATGAAGCGAAATTTTATTCCCCAAACCTGATGAGTGCAACGCCGGAATTTATTTCAAAAATTGCCGAAGAACTTTACCTTGTAAACGACTACGATTTTGAACACACGAGATTAAAGCAGTATAAAATTTTGGAAGAAAAGGCGGAAAAGCTTGCACAAGCAAGTTCTAACGAAGATTTTTTGCGCTCAAGTGAAATTAAAATTTGCATTAAAAAAGATTGTGAAAAAAATATAGAGAGAATAAAAAAACTTATCCTGAGAACAAATCAGCTTAATTTCACAAAATTCCGCGATGAAAACTTGGAAGAAACAATTAAAAACAATGACACAGCTTATATTATTGCAGAAGATAAATTCGGCAATTATGGAATTTGTGGGTTTTATGTCCTCGATAAAAATCAAAACAAATTTATCCATTTTCTTTTCTCTTGCAGAATTATGAATATGGGGATTGAACAGTTTGTTTACAACTACTTGGACAAACCTGAATTGAAAATTGAAGGTGAAGTTGCATCAGATTTGAACAAAAATGTTGATTGGATTCAAATTGTAGACAATATTGAAATTAAACAACCGCAAAAATCTAGAAAAAGTGATGTGAATATTTTGTTTAAAGGACCTTGCGATTTGTATTCTGCTTTAAGTTACATTGACGCGGATTGCAATATTGATACAGAATTTCCTTACTGGAATAAGCAACTGGTCTACATTTTAGCGCATACACATACAGCGTTTATAGAGCAAACACATAGACTTTCAAAAGAAAAGCTTGCAGAGCTTTCTATGCGTTTTCCTTGTCCAAATCCGGACGAGTTTAAAACTAAATTTTTCGACCCAAAATACAACCTTGTATTTTTGAGTCTTTTGACTGTAACTCATAGTGGAATTTACATAAACAAAAATGACGGAACATACGCATTATTTGGATTTGCGGATTGTGATATTACGGATTCAAAAAATTGGGATAAAATTCTTGCACCAATTCCCGCGGAAGCTCGTGCGCAAAATATAATGATACTTAATGAATTTAGAAAAAATTACGTTTTCGGTGGCAATCCGCCTGTTGATTTGGTTATCAAAAATTTGAATTACATTTTAGATAACCTTAAAGGGAATTTGGTTTTGATTTTGGGAAGTGAAATTCCAACAGATAAAGTTCAAGCCGGATATGAAAATATGGCAGAGCGTCATAAGATTTTGAATTCGGCAGTTAGAGAAAACTTTAAAGATAAAGTAGAATTTATAGAATTAACTGATTTAATTAAGAGTGATGAGGATTACACAGTTTGTATCAACCATTTTTCAAGACGAGTTTATGTCGATTTAGCGCAAAAGATTGCAGAAATCGCAAATAAAAAACTCGGTAAAAACTTACTTTTTGTTAAACAATCGTAAGGTGCACAAATTTACGCTCGAAAAACCCCAAAGAAATAAGTGAGGTGCGCACACTTGTGCACCAAATATTCAAAAAACTAATGCATCAAAAAAGCTATGAAAATGCGTTTTAAAACGAATTATTAAGAAATGTAAAATACAAATAATTTGCATAATTTTTTGTAATATTTCGTTACACAATTTTTAAATCGCTACAACTCAATAATAACAGCAGTTTATCCCTTTTGAAAACCTTGTTTTGTGAAGTTTTGTAACAAAGCAAAACAAAACACTCAAGATTTTCTAAAAAAGTCCGAAGACACAAACATACCAAGCTGTTGATTAGAAAAAAATAGGAGTTGTGTCGTGATGAAAAATTTAGTATTAATTGTATTTGCGTTTTTATTTTTAGGAGTTAACCAAGCGTTCGCTTACAGAGTTACAGACTTTTCAACTGATGCGAAAATTGTTGAAGCTGTAAGAGTTTTGGAACAAGCTGGTGAAACAGATGTTTTAAGAAGTCTTGAAAGAAGAGCTGTAAGAATTAAATTTAACAATCTTTCAATGGTTTCATACAACAGTGCAAATGCTTTTGCAGTAAGCACAACAAACGAATTTGGTACAAAAGTTATCTACATTAATTCAATTTACAGAAATGCACCTGCTGAACAAATAGCTTGCTTAATTGCTCACGAAAGTTGCCACACAGGTTATAGCGCAACTTTAGCAGAAGAAACAACTGCAACACAAAAAGAAGCAGCTTGCTGGACCAGATTGAAATCAGCATACAAAACTTATCCTGATTCAAAATTAACAAGAAGATTAGATAAATTAAGCGGTTTGTATATGGCTTCAACTTCAAACAACAACTTAGTTGAACAAAAGATTGCATCAAGCAGTTTTTACAGAAGCCAATTAGGTTTGAACTAAAATTTGATACACAACTCCTTTCAGATTATAGCACCTTCACTTATTAGTGAAGGTGTCTTTGTATTTATGAATGCGTAGTATTATTCAAAACATACAAAACGTAGAATAAAAATGAATAAAATAGATTAGAAGAATTATGTTTTCATAATGAATTGCTATTAAAATTATAGATTTTTTATAATGACGATATGCTTAAAATCCCTGTATTTAGTTATGATTGTGAATTACGGTATAAATTGATAATGAAGAAATCTGCAAAAACTGCTAACTTTTAATAGGTAATAAGTTTATTTCTATTTGTAAATAATATTACATATTTTAGCTTTTATATGCACAAATAATATTTCTATGATAATATGAATAAGTACGTCGATATTGAATTCAATACATAATACACAAAACGTAGAAAAAGTTTATTGGGAAGCATAGAGTCGTGGAAGAAAAATCAAGAGCAAAAATATCAATATTAGTACCTGTATTTAATGTGAAACAATACCTTTCTCAATGTTTGGATAGTATTTTAAAACAAACTTTTAAAGATATTGAAATTATTTGTATTAATAATGGTGCCGGACATGCAGAAACAGAGATTTTGACAAATGCTTCTAAAAATGATAAACGAATTAAAATTATTCGTTTTGAAGAAAATCAAGGATATGGAAAAGCATTGAATGCGGGTTTAGAACAAGCTTGTGGTGAATACATTGGTATTGTTGAAAGTGATGATTATATCGAGCTTGATATGTATGAATCTCTTTATAAATTGGCACAAGAATTTGATGCAGATATTGTTAAATCGGCATTTTATAAGTTTGATAAAAAACAAGAATATGTTGATTTAAAGATTTCTTCGAATCGAGTTTTTAAAATAGATGAATATCCGATTTTATTTCAAGAACATCCTAGTATTTGGTCTTGTATATATAAAAAAGAATTTTTAGATAGAAATCAGATTAGATTTGCAGAAATTAAAGGAACTGGTTGGGTTGATAATCCATTCCAAGCTGAAACACTACTTCAGGCAGAAAAAATAGTTTATTGTGAAAAGGCTCTTTACAATTATAGATATTCTCGACCCGCATCTGCATCTTCTTTGAATGAGGGGATTATGGTGCCTTATAATGCAACAAAGATGGTGCATGAAATTTTGCACAAATTGGATATTAATAATAAAGAAATTTTGAGGGCATTAGCTTGGCGTGAAAAGGCTTATATTGGTTTAATTTTAAAAATTATGTCTTTAAAGAATAGAAAATATGCTGAGGAAGCTGTAACAAATATTTTTGACATTATGGGCGATACGCTTGAGGAAAATAAAAAATTTCAAAGATTTAAAAAAAGATATTACAAAAAATCTTTGTTTTTTGGATGTATTAAGAATGAGTTTAAAAAAATTGTAAAAGGAGCAAAAAAATGAAGGTTCTAATTCTGGCTGGCGGATTGGGTACAAGATTAGGCGAGGAAACTGTTTCTAAGCCGAAACCAATGGTTGAAATCGGCGGGTATCCTATTTTGTGGCACATAATGAAGATTTATTCTCATTATGGGTTCAATGATTTTGTGATTTTAACAGGATACAAATCTCACATGATAAAAGATTATTTTGTGCATTATTATCAAAGATATTCGGATTTGTCGATTGATATGAAATCTAATACAATCGAGCTTCACAAAATGCGTACAGAGCCTTGGAAAGTTACAATGCTTTATACCGGTCAAAATACAATGACCGGCGGAAGAATTAAAAAAGCAGAAGAGTATGTTGGGGATGAGCCGTTTTTATTAACTTATGGCGACGGTGTGAGCGACGTTAATATTTCAGAATTGGTTGAATTTCATAAAAAATCCGGAAAATTGATGACAATGACGGCAGTCCAGCCTTCAGGAAGATTTGGAGCTTTGGATATAAGAAGTGATAACACAATTACTTCGTTCAAGGAAAAACCTCAAGGCGACGGTGCTTGGATTAATGGCGGTTTCTTTGTTTGCGAACCTCAAGTTTTCAATTATATAAGCAATGAGCCAAATGAAATTTTTGAACGTCGTCCGCTTGAAAATATCGCTCATGATGGACAATTGAATGCATTTAAACATTCGGGCTTCTGGCGTCCAATGGATACTTTACGCGACAAAATTGAGCTAAACGAATATTGGGAAAAAGGCAATGCTCCTTGGAAAGTTTGGGATAAACAGAATGCGTTTGTAGGAGCTGTGTAATGGCAGATAAAAAAGTTTTAATAACCGGTGGAACTGGTTTTATTGGAAAAAATGTAGTTAACGAACTTTTAAAAAGAGGATACGAAGTTCATTCGCTTGTATATCCTCCATTTGCAGAGGAGCAAGAAGAGTTAGTTCAACATGAAATGAATATTTTGGATTCAGAAGCAGTAAAAGATTTTTTTGTAAAAAATCATTTTGAAAATCTTATTCATCTTGCGTGGTATGTTGGCAAAGGTTGTCATGTTGCAGACGCTAATATTGATTGGACAATTGCAACTCTTAATCTGCTAAAAGTTTTTCAAGAAAATGGCGGTAAAAAGTTTGTTGGAGCCGGAACAATTTCTGAATACGAGTATAAGTATGGCTATTTACTTGAAGATGAAACTCCAACAAGTCCGCAAACTTTGTATGGCGAAAGCAAAAATAGTGTGTACAAAATTGCTTCAAGTTTTTGTAAGAAGCATGAAATTGATTTTAAATGGCCAAGAATTTTTAATTTGTATGGGCCAAATGAAAAACTTCAAAGGCTTATGCCTTCTGTAATCAACTCTTGCCTAAAAGGTGAAGATGTTAAAGTTTCTGATTGTTTGAAGTTTCAGGATTATTTGCATGTTGAAGATACTGCAAGAGGAATTGTTGATGTTTTTGAAAGTGATATTCAAGGCGCGGTTAATATTTGTTCCGGAAAACCTGTTCAGCTCAAATATATCGTAAACAAAATCGCTGAACTTACGGAATTTAAAGGTAATATCCTTTGGGGTGCTATTCCTGCGGCGTTTGGTGATGAGGTTGTAGTTGGAAACAATGAAAAACTAAAATCAATCGGTTGGGAACCGAAATACAGCTTGGATGAGGGCTTAAAATCAACTATTGAGTGGTGGAAAAATTATAACAAGGAGAATAATTAATGTCGAATTTTAACAATGTTTATAAGGGGAAAACTGTTCTTGTTACAGGACATACGGGTTTTAAAGGAAGCTGGTTATCAATTTGGTTAACTATGCTTGGCGCAAATGTTGTAGGTTATGCGCTTGATCCATATTCAACAAGAAGCAACTATTGCGCTTCTCATCTTAAAGAACATATTTTTGCTGATGTTCGCGGCGATATGAGAGATGGTGAAAAATTAGAAGAAACAATAGCAAAATACCAACCTGAAATTGTTTTTCACCTTGCAGCACAAGCTCTTGTAAGAACTGCTTATGACAATCCTAAATATACTTATGAAACAAACGTAATAGGTTCACTTAATGTTTTAGAAGCGGTTAGAAAGTTTGACTGCATTAAAACAGTTGTTATGATTACATCTGATAAATGTTATGAAAACGTTGAACAAATTTGGGGTTACAAAGAAACGGACAGAATGGGCGGATACGACCCATACTCTTCATCTAAAGGTTGTGCCGAATTAATGATTTCTTCATATAGAAATTCATATTTCAATCCAAAAGATTACGCAAAACACGGCAAAGCTATCGCTTCCGTTAGAGCCGGAAACGTTATAGGTGGTGGTGATTGGTCTGATAACAGATTGGTTCCGGATTGTATCAGATTTATTGAAGAAAATAAAGATATTGAAATCAGAAGTCCAAAAGCAACTCGTCCTTGGGAACACGTTTTAGAACCACTTAGCGGATATTTAAGAGTTGGTCAAAAATTAATGGAAAATCCTGTTGAATACGCACAAGGATTTAACTTTGGCCCACCAATCGAATGTAATAAAACAGTTTGGGAAGTTTGCGAGTATTTAACAAAATACTATGGCAAAGGCAGAGTTGTTGATAAATCAACTCCGAATATGGTGCATGAAAACACTTTGTTGAGTTTGGATGTTACAAAAGCATATAGAATGTTGCAATGGAAAGCTATGTTAAATTTCTATGAAGCAATTGAATATACTGTTGATTGGTATAAAGAAGCGCTTAATAGTAATGATATGTTTGAATTTTCTAAGCAACAAATCAAAAACCACATGGCAAAAGGATATATGTGGGAAGAGTAGGTTGTCTAGAGTGGATTGCCACGAAAATCTTACGATTTTCTCGTAATGACTGCGCGCTGGGAATCTTGCTTTTAATTCATTACAAAAAGCATGAACGACAATGGCGTATTCCCTCCTTCGGGAAGCACATCATTCCCTCTCTCGGGGCGTATACAGAATCCCCTCCCTCGGGGGAGCGGATTTTCGGTAGGGCGTAAGCCCGTAAGAGCAAATAACATGTAAATAATAGTAAAATCCGTTAGGATTTGTAATTATTGGAATGTTATGCTCGCCCGAATAATCCAAGACAGGGTTAGGGAGAGGGTTTTATTAACTTAAAAAATAACACCCTCTCAAGAATTTCTAAATTCAAGGGCACAATCAAATAACAAATCTTGAGACCCTTTCATTAAGAAATTCTATCTCCCCGCAGGGGAGAGGACAATACACAAAATAAAAAGGAACAAAATGGGAACAGTAATATTAGGAAGTGGAATTGCAGGCATTTCAGCGGGTTATCATTTGGAAAAATCCGGTGAAAAAGTTGTTATTTATGAAAAAAATAACGACTGGGGCGGATTGTGCGGAAATTTTACAATTGATGGTTTTCGCTTTGACAAATTTGTGCATTTTACTTTTACGGATGACCCGTATATTAAAGGAATTTTTGAAAAATCATCTCCTTTATATGACTATCCTTCAATTTCATATAACTATTATAACGGTTATTGGTTAAAACACCCTGCACAAAATAATCTTGCGCCACTTCCTACTGAAGAAAAAGTAAATATTATTACAGATTTCATCAATAGAAAACAAATTTCGATTGAAGAAATTAAAGATTATGCTCAATGGCTTGAGGTTCAATACGGGAACTATTTTGCACATAATTTTCCATTCAAATATACAAGAAAATATTGGGGATTAGAAGCAAATGAACTTGAAACAAAATGGGTTGGAAATAGAATGTACTCGCCTGATTTATCTCAAGTTTTAAGAGGTTCTTACGAAGTTCAAGATGAAACATTTTATTATACAAAATACATGAGATATCCTAAAAAAGGCGGTTTTCGCTCAATTCTGGATGATTGCAAAAAAGGTTTGGATATTCGCTTTAATAAAGAAGTGGTTAAAATCAACCCAAAAGAAAAAATCGTAACTTTTAAAGACGGTACAAGCGAAAAATATGAAAGATTAATTTCTTCTCTGCCTTTGCCTGAAATTGTTAATATGATTGACGATGTTCCAAAAGAAGTTGTTGAAGCAGGAAAAAATCTTCATAATACTTGCGGATATATGGTTTCTCTTGGCTTTAAACGTGCTGATGTTGCAAAACATTTGTGGTTTTACATTTATGACGAAGATATTTTGTCTTCTCGAGTGTATTCACCTAGCATGAAATCCCCTGATAATGTGCCTGATGGTTGTAGTTCTTTGCAAGCAGAAGTCTTTTTTGATTGTAAAGCGCAGATTCCTAATGAGGAGACTGTTTTAAACAATACAATTGATAAATTGGTTAAAATGGGCTTGTTTAAAGAGGATGAGATTGTAGTTAAAGATATTCGCTTTGAAAAATATGCAAATGTAACTTTTGATAAAGATATATATAAAAATCGTCAAATTGTTCTTGATTATTTGAAAGAACAAAATATTGAAAGTATCGGGCGTTTTGGCAAATGGGAATACATGTGGACATTCCAAGCGTTTGAAGATGGAAGAAAAATAGGAGATAAAAATGAATAATATTATAAATATTGGTTATACAGTTAGTAACAAATATGCAAATTGTTTGGCTGTTTCAATGGCATCGATTCTTAAAAATAGTGGAGACGAAGAGTTTAATTTTTATATTCTTAATGCTGATATGACAGACGAAAATAGAAGAAAGATAGAGGTTTTAAAGAAGATAAAACCTTTTAATATAGAATATGTGCAAATGAATAATGATGATTTTAAAAATATGTCAGAAGGGATTAGTGTTGTATCGAATTATAGATTAAAAATATCTTCATTATTTCCTAATTTGGATAAAATATTATTTTTAGATTCAGATATAATAGCGTTGACATCTTTAAAAGAGCTTTATGAAACGCCATTAGATGATTATTATATAGCTTCTGTTGTCGACCCAGGAGTTAAATTACAATATGAATATACAATAAATGATAAAGAAAAATTTCCAGATAGGCGATTTAATACTGGGGTTATGCTCGCAAATTTAAAGAAGTGGCGTGAAGATAATATGGAAGAAAAACTTTTTGAAGGAATGTTGTGGTATTCAAGTGTATATCAAATATGGCCTGATCAAAATGTTTTGAATATGGTTTTTAAGGATTATATATACGAGCTTCCATATACATATAATTTCTGTCCAATTTTGTATCAAGAAGGCTTATATCAAGAATTAAAATTTGACAAAATAAATGTAGAAGAATTAAAAATCGTTCATTGGGCAGGTGGACCAAAACCTTGGGAAACTAATGATGTTTTAAAATCTTTGCTTGATGTAAGAGCTCCGATATTTGTGGAATATTCAAAATTAGATAAAGCTAAAGTTTTTATGAATGATATATTTTGGGAATATGCAAGGTTAACTCCTTATTATGAAGATTTCATGTACACATATATTCAAGGGCAAAATGAAAAGTTTAGAAAAGAAATTGCAAGTTGTATAAAAATTTCAAAAATACTTAAGAATGAATATTTAAAAGTGAGGTTTTTAACCAATATAACTTTGGGTAAAAAAAAGAAACATTATCAAGAAAAAAAAGCAAAAATTAAACAGTATTTAAAAATTTTATCTGAATATTAAACAATAAGGGTTAATAGTAATGGAAAAAATAAATGTAATAGAGCCGATATTTATAAATAATTATGTTGCAGTAGCAATGAGTTCTTCTGATGCGTACTTGCCCTATTTATCTGTTTGTATTCAATCTTTAGTTGATAATTCTTCTGTTGATACAAATTATGATATAGTTGTTTTTTCAACATCGACAGATGAATGTAAAAAGCAATTGATAGTTGAACATTTTAGAAAAGATAATATTTCAATAAGATTTTTTAATCCAAAGGATTATTTTAAAAATATTAAATTAAATATTACACATAGTTATTTTAATGAAGCTTGTTATTTTCGTATAGTAGCTCCTGTTGTTATGTCAAAATATTCAAAGCTGATTTTTACAGATATAGATTTGTTGTTTTTAACAGATGTGAAGGAACTTTATGATAATAATGTTGATGGGTATTGTTTGGCAGCGTGTAAAGAACCTTTATGGGAAATTTTGATTGATGAAAATGCTGTATTTAAAACAATACATGTTAAAGAATATACAAAATCTGTTTTGAATATTTCAGCAAATCAATATTTTAATACTGGTGTTGTATTGTTTAATGTAAAAAAATATAATGAAGAAAATTGTTTTGAAAAATTATTAGATTTGATAGAGAATAATTTTTTCTTATATCAAGAACAATGTGCGCTAAATAAGTTGTGTAATTCAGAAATTAAGCCATTGGAAAAAAATTGGAATTCTGAAATAGATGTCCATTTGTCTAATGATTTCTATGATTATCAAAAATCAAAAATTTTACATTTTTTAGGTAAAAATAAACCTTGGCTTTATAAAAATGAAGATTATGCTGATGTTTGGTGGGCTTATGCAGAAAAGACACCTTTTAAGAATGAAATAATTGAAGGACTAAAATATCAACAAAAGATTATTAAAAATCAAATAAATTTAATTATGTTAAAAGTATTGAAGTATAAAATCTTATCTTCATTAACATTTGGTGAAAAACATAAGTATTATTATGATAAATATGTTAATAATAAGAAAAATATAGAGTTCTTAAAAAAACAGTTGTAGAAAAACATTTTTATGTGTTTTATAATCAGAGCGTAGGTCGTGTTCAACAATTGTCATTGAACACGACGATAACTAAAAAAATTATGGATAAAATATTCTCAGAAAAAATTAATCTACTAAAGGCACTTGCGATAGTGCTTGTGGTTTCTGGGCATTTGGAATTTCGACTTTTTGATATGTTTCCGCCATATTCGTTCCAGTTAGCGCTATTTTTCTTCATTTCCGGCATGCTGTTTAAAGACAAGTATTTAGACAGAGTTTACGAATATGTGATAAAAAGGGTTAAAAGCCTTCTGGTTCTTTACTTTCTGTATTCTGGATTTTATGCACTTGTTACAATTGGAATTGAAAAACTTACGGGCAAATTCTGGGGCTGCGAAATCAGCCTAAAAAACTTTTTTATCACCCCGTTTTTGAACGGTCATCAATTTGATTTATCTTGCCCAATGTGGTTTGTTCCGCAACTTTTTATTACTATGATGATGTTTTTGTTCTTGCAAAGATTGTTGCGCGAAAAACCTGAGTGGACAAGATTTTTAGTATATGCAATTCTAGGATTTGGTGCGATTCCTTTACTCAAAACCGTTACATTAACTCCAACAATGCTTGTTATTATAAGAACGATTTTTTCTTTGTTTTTCGTTTACTTAGGTCATTGTTATACTACAAAAATTGAAGGCAAATACAATATTTTCACACCAAAAATTCTGGGCGCAGTAATTTGCATTCAAGCTATACTATGGCATTTTAACCGCGATTTCAATCCCGAACACGGAATTGGTTTAAGCTATGTCCTTGTTTGGGGAAGATTTGATGACCAGCTTATTGTTCCTGTTCTAACAAGTATTACAGGGATTTGGTTTTCGCTTTTGTTCATAAATGTAACTTACGATTATATTAAAAATATCAAATTTATCAATTTGATTGGTGAAAACACTTATCATATTATGGCAAACCACCTGCTCGTAATGTACATAATTACTGCAGTATTATTCTGGTTGAAGGGAATTCCGATTGCTGAACGTAGTTTGCACAACATTTATTGGATTTATAACCCTGTACAAAACACGTATTTGTATTTTGTGATAACAATGGTTGTTTCAACATATTCCGGGGTTGTGTTGAAGTGGATTAAAAATAAGCTATTAAAAATAGCTTAAAAGAATACAAATTTTGTGTCATTCCCTCTCCTGTAAGGATGCTATTGCCAATGATAATATTCATTAAATGAACGACATTCGCGCCGCGAACGTGCAGCGATTAGCTGCAATAGTGAGCGTGAGTGTGCAAGCTCTGCTTGCTATATCCATTTAATTTAACGCTCGTAAGAGTGTAGGAAATTATTGCGTGTTTTCTCTTTCTTTTGGTTCTTTTCTTTCTCTTTACCTCGCAAATAATGAGAAAGAAAAGAACATTTTAAAAAACTTTTTATTACAAAATAATTTTTACTTTTTTCTTCTTTGAAAAAACAAGAAGAAAAAAGTAACAAAAAAGAAGAAATTTTTAACGTTTTCTACAACCTTACGGTTGTGGCTCAAATGGATGTAGCAAGCAGAGCTTGCACTTTTACGCTCGCTAAAAAAACGCTCGCGGCGTGCCAGCCGTTCTATTTATGTCTTGACGTAATATTGACTATATTGATTTGATTCTGTTTTACAAGCTTGTATATTTTAAATGTAATTTTCTTCATGGTAATATATAGTTAAACAATTTAACCAAAAAAGGAGAGTTAATATGTTAACTAAAAATTCATCATTAAGAACAGTTTTTTCAGGTGTTGATTTTTCAAAATATTCATCTAAAACATCTGAATTCGTAAGCGAATTTTCTTCTCGTGCAAACAAAGAAGGCAAATTCTTGAACTGGGTAAATTTACCACAAGAACAATTAAAAAGATTAGACGACATCTATTCTTTAGCAGCGAAATTGAAAGCTCAAACAGGTGTTAACAAACTTAGCGTTATGGGTATTGGCGGTTCTAAACACACTGTAGAACACATGCTTGGTATCAACGGTTTGAACATCAATTCTGATTCAATCTTCTTCTATTCAGATGTTGATTCAATCAGCTTGGCAAGATTTTTGCACAAATTAGGTAACGATGTTTTATCTTCAAACTACCTAATCGCTTCAAAATCTGGTTCAACTTTTGAAACAAAAGACGGTTTCTTGAGAATTCAAAAAATGTTAGAAGATGCTTATATGGCTAAAGGTCAATCAGAAGAAGAAGCTAAAAAATCAGCAGCTAAACACTTTATCGCTGTAACTGATAAGAACGCTGAAAAGAGCGAACTTCGTAGAACTTCTAACGAAAACGGCTGGTTAGGCGACTTATTTATTCATGATGATGTTGGTGGAAGGTTCTCAGCATTTGATGACCACGCTTTATTTACACTTGCTTTTGCAGGCATGAAGCAAGAAGATATGGCATCAATGTTAAAATCAGCACAAGAAATTTCTTCTCAATCATTATCAGCTGATTTAGAAATTAATGATGCATTAAAAGAAGGTATTTTCTGGGCAGATGCTAAACTTAACGGAATTTCTGCTTCTGTTCACCAATACATGGGTTCAATGTTTGAAAACACAGTTTACTGGCATGCTCAAATGCAAAACGAATCTGTTAAAGACACATTGAAACAAATAGCAAAAGTTCCTGATGCTATGCACCACTCAGCAGAAGCACATTTTAATCCGGCTAACAAGTTAGTTTTCGCTCTAACTGTTCCTATGGATAACGGTGTTTGCGCTGAAAACGCAGAAGCTTATATCGGCGCTTTGACTAAGTCTTACGAATCAACAGGTGCATTCTTCAAAGAATACGTAGAAACAAATTCTCTAGGCTTAACTCCGGAAGCAGCGGGTGCTGTAACTCAATTAAGAGCATTTGCGACTTGCTACCAAGAAATCGTTGAAGCAGTTATGCAAAACAAACAACTTCCGGAAGTTCTAGATAGCGTTCTTCAACCACACGTAGAATTCTACAAAAAGAATTTGAAAGGTGGCGTTGTAGTTCCAGGTAGAATTTCTTAGTAAGTTCTGAAAAAATCTAAAAAAGCGCTCGATATTTAATAATATTGGGCGCTTTTTATTGTTTTTCAATTCTATCTGCCAGATATGTAGAAATCAGTGGAATTATCGCATAATAAATGCCTGCCATAATTAAAATTGGCTTTGCAATTCTTATTCCTTCTACTTGTTTTTCCAAGTTTGGTAAACCTTTATTGGCTTTTTTAAAATTTTGGATAAATTTTTCGGTCGGCTTATCCAACAATTTATCTATAAGATAACTGCTCGCAATACTCAAACCTGTTGAAATTATCGAATTATAAATAAGTGTGTTTTTTCTATTTTCTTCAATTTTTTTTGAGCGTTTGGTTTCAAGTGCAAATGCGCCTGTAGAAAAAACATCAGTTAAAGCAATTATATGCATCGGGAAATTTGAGTCTTTGTATTTTTTTGAAAAATCCTGCGTTCCTTTTTTGTCGATTATTTTCCCGATTCCTTGTGCAATTTTATCATTTTTGCCTTTAAATGAAGGATTTGGACTTACTTTTTCTTGTTTTTGCGGAAACATTTTATTAAGCACAATCGGTACGCCTGCCACAGTCAGTATTGCTTTTGGAAGCGCTACGACCATTCCCAGTCCTAATTTAAAAGTTTGTGTTGCAAGCGTGTAAGCTTTTGATTTATATAAATTTTCGCCTTCTTCTTTAAGATTTTTTATTGTTTCAGGTTTCAAATATTTTTCAGGATTTTTGTCAATTTTTTTTATAGAATTGGCAATCGGTCGTGAAATTCCGAGCATCAAAAGATAACCGGTAAGGCTTGAGGCTATAGATTTTGCACAAGCAATTTTTTTATTCTGTTTATCCGTATTTGGCGTTGCCATAATTACAGTAGGACGGACAAGCATAGAACAAGCCAAAGTCGTTCCGGCAGCAAAAAGAGCACCATTATCAGCTGCGAATTCTAATCCTTTTTTTAAAGTTTTATTTGTATAAAATCCCTTGAATGTGATATTTGAATTTACTTTCATCTATTTTTATTAGATAACATAAATATGGAATTAATTAAACAGTTCAAGAAGAGCGAAATTGTCGGAAGTATTTTTATATACTTGATTTTACTGTTGAATGTTTTTGTTTTTAAAGATTCGCCAATTGCTTTTGTATCGGCATTTTTCGGAATAACTTATACAATTCTTGCAGGAAAAGGAACGCCTGTTTGTTATATTTTTGGTGTAATGGGTTCAAGCTTTTATGGATATTTAGCTTTTCATAATGCCTTGTGGGGAAATCTGATTTTGTATATGGGGTATTATGTTCCAATGCAAATCTTAGGCTATTTTAGGTGGCACAAGCATTTAAAATCCGATAAATATGAAATTGAAAAAATCTCATTAAACAAAAAAGAGATGTTTATTCTGGTGTTACTTTCAATCTTAGCCTGCATAATTACTTCATACATTCTGATTTTAACAAAAGATAAGAGTCCTTATATTGACGCAATAACATCTGTTTTATCAATTGCCGGCATGTATTTGACTGTTAAGCGTGCAATTGAACAATGGTGGTTTTGGATGATTGTTAACGGACTTGCGACTTTTATGTGGATAAAAATTGCAATGGAAGGTGAAAAAGTTTATTCGACAGTTATAATGTGGAGTGTGTATTTTGTATTGGCAATCTATTTCTACACAACTTGGAGAAAAGAGCTTAAGGCTAATAGAGTATTATAGAATTCTTTTTTGTAGACAATAATATCTGTATGCGGTAGAATTGAGCTAACAAAGAATAAATAAACGCAGGAGAAATTTAATTATGATAATGTTTGCAGTAGCTTTATTAATGAGTATGGTTTTATGCTTGTTATTTGGCGTACCTTATATTGATTTTTTGAGAAAGAAAACAATCGGGCAATACATCCTTGATGTTGCGCCGGAAGCTCACGCAAAGAAAGCAGGCACTCCAACAACAGGCGGTGTTTTTATAATTGTAGCTATTATAATTGCTTCTATTATAACTTTGTTAATGGCGCAACAAATGGATAATTCAGCTTGGATTATCATTATAACACTTTTGTTTATGGCATTAGCAGGTTTTCAAGATGATTATCTAAAAATCAAAGGACACGAAAACAAAGGTTTAAGCCCTCGCGGAAAACTTGTTAGACAAATTTTGATTGCACTTATTCCGACAGTTTATGCTATGCAAACTTACGGAACAGTTATAACTCTTGGCTCTCACGATTTTGATCTTGGATTTTTGTATCCGATTTTTACGGTTTTTGTTGTAACCGGCGCGTCTAACGCTTACAATTTAACAGACGGCCTTGACGGTTTGGCAGCGGCTACAGGTATTCCTGCATTTTTAGCTTGCGGAATTATTGCTTTTATGGGCGGACATAATGCAGCTGCAATTGTTGCCGCAACTGTAATTGGTGCTTTGATAGGGTTTTTAAGATATAACAAGCCAAAAGCTCAAGTGTTCATGGGTGATACAGGTTCTTTGGCTTTAGGTGGACTATTAGGAACTCTTGCTGTAGTTGGAAGATGTGAACTATTGCTTGCACTTTTTGGCGGTATTTTTGTAATGGAAACTTTGTCTGTAATTATTCAAGTTACAAGCTTTAAATTAACAGGCAAAAGAGTTTTCAAAATGTCTCCAATTCATCACCACTTTGAATTATGCGGACATTCTGAAATCAGAATTGTAAAAGAATTTGCGCTTGTGTCATTAATTCTGTCTACAATCGCAGTTGTTTTAAATTATGTTTTATAAAAATAAATTTTTAATGATTATTTTTTAGAATTTATCCAAAGCAAATGATAACCGAACTGTGTTTTAACAGGGTCGGAAACTTCTCCGACTTTACCATTGAAAGCAGCTTCTTCGAAAGGTTTTACCATTTGACCTTTGCCGAAGCATCCTAAATTTCCGCCATTACGTCCGGAAGGGCAAGTTGAGTAAATTCTTGCATAATATTGAAAATCACTATAATCTTTGATTTGGCTTTTTAGTTTGATTGCGTCCATTTCATTTGGAACAAGAATATGGCTGGCGCAAACAGTTCTGAATTCTTCTGCTGAAACGATTGAACAAGTTACTGCGATTAAGAATAATGTTGATAATAATTTTTTCATATAAGCTCCTTTTTATTCAAGTGAATAAGTGAATAGGTGAATAAGTCCGTTTAAAACTTTTATTATGTATAAAATGTACAAGTCTCGGTCATTCCCTCTCCTTACAGGAGAGGGTTAGGGTGAGGTGTTGATTTAGTTATTGTTGGACTGAAAGCCCAACCTACAATTCTTAATACTTCTTATTCCCCTATTACCCTATTACCTTATTCCCTTTCCAGAATTTTAGCCTCTTTCCACAAATTATTAAATTCCTCAAACGTATAATCTTCAAATGGTTTTGTTTTAATTTCTTCCATTTTTTTGAAACGTTTAATGAATTTTTTGTTTGCTCTCAAAAGTGCTTGTTCAGCGTCAATTTTGTACCACCTTGCAAGATTTACGGTTGCGAAAAAAATATCGCCCATTTCATCTTCCATGTGGTCTTTATCGCCTGCTTCTACAGCTTCTTCAAATTCTTTATATTCTGATTTTATGCAGTCTTTTAGTGTTTCAACTGTATCCCATTCAAACCCGACTTTGACAACTTTTTTGCTGATTTTTTGCGCTGACATTAATGCAGATTGAGATTTAGAAATTCCATCCAAAATTGATTTTCGATAAGTTTTTTCTTCTTTTTTTAATTTATCCCAATTATCGATAATATCCTGAGTTGATTCAACTTTTTGATTTCCAAAAACATGCGGATGACGATGAATAAGTTTTTCACTCAATTCTTTTGCAACATCTTCTATGTCAAATTCGTTGTTGTCTTTTGCAATTTGAGCGTGCAAAACGACTTGCAAAAGTACATCGCCTAATTCTTCTCTAAGGTTTGGAATGTCGTCGTCGTCAATTGCATCAACAGCTTCGTAAGCTTCTTCTAACATATTTGGACGTAATGATTTATGGGTTTGTTCTCTATCCCATTCACAGCCGTTTTCGCTTCTCAAAACAGCAATAATGTCAACCAGTTTTTCTAAATTTGGATATTTCATAGGTTAATTATATAATAAAAACTTCTAAGTATAAATGCACTTTGGTCGTTTATTTATTCATTTATAAAACTCTTGCAAACTTTCAGGCAATCTTCTATAATTAGATTTATGCAAGAGAGTGAAAAGCAGTATTTAGAAGATTTTAAAACATATTTAAGTGTGGAAAAAAACTTTTCCGACCACACACTTTCAGCTTATTCATCAGATATTGTTAGCTATATTCTTTGGCTTGATAATGCAAGCTGTACAGAAGTTGATTTTAATAAACTGCGTGAATACTTGCATTTTATTCAGAGATTTGATTACAAAAAGACAACAATTGCGCGAAAAGTTGCTGCAATTAGAACATTTTATAAGTTTCTTTTTAGAGAAAGATATATTGATACAAATCCTGCGATTTCGCTATCAGCACCGAAGCGTCCGAAATCTTTGCCCAAATTTCTAACTCCTGATGAAGTTGAGAAAATTCTGAATAATGTCAAAATTGAAACTCCGGCCGGTTTTAGAAATCGTGTTATTCTTGAACTCCTTTGGGCAACAGGCATGCGTGTTTCAGAATTAAGCAACTTGAATTTTGGTGATTTAAACTTGGAAGAAAACGAAATTCGCGTTTTTGGTAAAGGTGCAAAAGAAAGAATTGTCTTAGTTTCTGATAGAGCAAAAGATTATCTTAATCAATATATTAATACAGCAAGAAAACTTATTGCTCCAGAATATAATACGGGCGAAATTAATGACGATACGCCACTATTTATCAATAACACAGGCTATCGACTTCAAAATAAAACTATTAGAAAAGTTATTAATGAGACAGTTGAAAAAATAGAATTGCCTAAGAAAGTTACACCTCACGTATTTAGACACAGTTTTGCGACAAAACTTATTGAAAATGGTGCTGATTTGAGAGTGGTGCAGGAGCTTCTCGGACATGCCGGAATTTCTAATACCCAGATTTATACCCATATTTCTATGAAACACATGAAAGATGTTTACGAAAACGCACATCCGCACGCGCAATTGGAAGATGTTGGAAAGTAGAACTTGAAATTAATAATACCCTCTCCCCTCCCCCGAGGGAGGGGAGGGGCTAAAGATGTTCAAGCAAACAAGTCTTGCTCCCTCTCCTTTTAATTCTACATGGAGAGGGTGCCGAAGGCGGGAGAGGGTATTATTTACTTAGTCTTAGCATTTTGAAACAGATTTGTAAAGTTTTGTTACAACATGTCCAAACGCTGAAATTGCCTACTTTTTAAATACTTTATATATACAAGATGGTAATATAGGAAGCAGTAAGTAAGATGAGCACAGGATTTAATACAGATTTACAATCAATATTAAACAACGCAAAGAGCCAACTTTCATCTCTTGGTGTTAATGGCGCTTCATTTGCTTCTGGAAACAATTATTTAAACAGCGTTTGGGGTTTGGTTCAAGACGGACAATCTGCTATTGATGGTAATGATCAACAAAAAGCTCAAGCAATTTCAAACATGGTTCAAAAATTGATGAGTATGGTAATGAGCTTGGGAACGAACGAAAACTCTAAGGCTACTCAAGAAGTTAAAAAAAATGATAACAATGCAACTCAAGTAAGCCAAAAAGCTAGTGATAAAGCTAGTGAAGTTCAATCTAAAGTTGATGAAATCGTTAGCAACATTCAATCAGGAACTAGTAATATTGAAAACGCGATTGCTCAAATTGAAGAAATTGGCGGAAATCAAGAAGATATTAAAACAGCTCAAGAAGCTGTAAAAGAACAAGCTGATATTATTAATGAAAACTTGCAAATCATTAATAACGGTGTTTCTTCACCTGATGCAAAACAAAAAGCTTTAGCAAATATCAAAAACGCTTCTGCTGAAATTCAAAAATTGACAGATTCAATGTTATTCTTAACAAAAGATGCGCAAAACAGAATTCAAGAACAAAATTCAATCATCGAAAACGCAACAAATAATTTATCAACTTTGATTACAGATGCTGCTACAACAATTTCAACAGGTTCTAGCGATTTACAATCTTTCATTCAAAATGCAGCTCAACAAGTTGTAACAAATACTGCTACAGGAACGACAGGCGCAGTGAATGAAGGTGTTGGCTCTGCTGCAACTGCTACAGGAGCTTCAACAAGCTGGATTCCATTTGTTGGTCAATCAGCAAGCACAAAACTTATGCAGATTGGTGCAGACCAAACAGCAGCAGGAGCAACAAGAATTGGCGGTGCTGCAAAAACTTTAGCATCATTAACTCAAGCAATCGGTAAAATGGGTTCTGATATTCAAGGTATGACCGGCTTGGTTGGTAGCGTTCAAGGCGAAAGTGATACAGCTGTTGGTTTGGTTGGTGATTATCAAACAAAATTGTCATCAATCATCACAGCAACAGGTTCTTGGTCTCAAGTTGTTGATGCAAATACAGAATTACAAGCTGCAGTAGCAGAATATGAAGGACAATCAACAAAAGACACTCAAAAACCTGATTATTCTCAATTTGGCGCAGTTCAAGATAACAATGCTACAGCTCAACAAGGAACAGGCGCTATAAACTTTGACCCAACAAAATTCAAATCAGCATTTGGCATTTAATAACTTCTCTTAAGATAAAAATTACAAATGATTTTTTGTTTGTGCTATAAAAATCTTAGGAGGCATATTATGTATCAAGTTTTTATCGATAAACCATCATATTTTGAACCAGACATGGCTGGTGAATTCAAGGATTTAGAAAGCGCAGAAGCTTTTGCTAAGAAAGAAAAAGCAGAAGATAGTGAAGTAACATACGAAATCAAAGAAACGAATGGCTGTTTTAACAGTTACGGCGAACTTCTTGCAACGGTAATCAAACGCGGTTAATTACATATCTGTGATGATAATACGCTTGTCAGATGCAATTTTTTCTACGTTTAAAATGGTGTAAAGCGTATTATTATAGATAAATTCGTTTGAGAAATATCCGTCGCCCAAGTCGTTGATGTCGTCTTGTTGGAATTCGAAAAGCTCGTTAATTTTATCAATTAAAAATGCCAATTTTAGTTCATTGCATTTGATGATAATTACGGGTTTTTTTTCTGCAACAACGCCGGCATCTAAGCCCAAAAAGTTTTTAAGATTAATAACTGTAATATAATCACCGCGGAGATTCATTATCCCTTCAATAAAATCAGGCGTTCCTGGGACATTTGTTATTGATGTATCTTTCAAAACTTCTTTCACATAGTCTAACGCTATACAATAAGTATTAGAATTCAAATTGAAAGAAATATATTTATTTTTAACGTGCAATTCGCTTGATGCAAGCTTCATTGTCGATTTATTTACAACTTCAAGCGTTCTTTTTGTCATAATCGCTTTTGATGTTTCATCTTGAGGAAACAATTTTGGTATTTCAACCTTTGCCCACTCTTGATGTTTCTTCAAAATATTTTCAACCGAATAAATATTAATTATAAAAATGGTTTCATTGTTAATTTTATACAAAGAATCAATAACCGTATTGCTGTCAGCGTAAGGAATTGCATCAACAAAAACGCTATCAAACGGCAAAATTCCGATAACTTTATCTGTAATAATTCCATAAATTAATTCATCGGTTTTTACAATTAAAAGCTCATTATGAACAGTATAAGGTCTTACTTCTATATCAAGGTAAAATCTGATATCAATTACATTGATAACAAAATTATTGTATTTTAAAAGTCCGACAATATTATTCGGTAACTTTTGCGGATAATCTAACGCCGGCAACTTCATAATTTCAAGTACATTTGCAGAGTTAACCGCGTATTTGTTATCCCCAACTTGAAAATATAAATGAGTATTCTTTTTTTGCTCAATTAAATTACTGCTGTTCATGCAAAACTACCCTGTTTCTTCCGCTTTCTTTTGCTCTATATAAAGCTTCATCGGCAGATTTCAAAATTTCCGCAGGTGAATTCAGGTCTTGATAATTCATTGTTAAACCTATACTAACAGTAACTTTAGCTTTAACATTGTTTAGATTGAAATCGTATTCTTCAACCATGCGTCTAAGTCTTTGAACCGGTATGACTGCGCCTTCAAGATTTGTTTCAGGCATAATCATAATCAACTCTTCGCCACCGTATCTGTATAACAAATCTGTTTTTCTAAACGCTTGTTTCATCAAGTCTGCAACCGTTTTTAGAACGTAATCACCATACTGGTGTCCATAAGTATCGTTAACTTTCTTAAAGAAGTCAATATCAAGAATTGCAAGGCTGAAATCTGACGGATGACGCTTTGTACGGTTGAATTCCTGTTCCAAACCGATTTCAAACTGTCTTCTGTTATAAAGTCCAGTTAGACCATCAAGAACCGACATAAATTCTTTTTCGGTGTACTGATATTTCATCTTAAAGATTGCAAGAAGTTCGCTAATCATAATATCAAAATATCTAAATGATGCGTAATCCATATCTTGACGCGTATAGAAGCAAATTCCGCCAATAAGTTTTTTGTCAAAAATCAACGGGATGATGATTTTTGATTTTAGGTCAGAGAATTTGTAATCAAGTTCTTTGCCTAAAAGCATTCTTACAACTTCAAATTTAGTATTCTTTAAACTGCGAAATTCTTCCATTTTCTTAAAGAAATCATACTGAACATCAGAAAGTACGCCTTTACTAAGATTTTTTCCCAATGTATCAATATACAACATATTTTCAGCATAATCATCCGGAGAAGCGAAGAATATTCCTGCTAAACTGTACTCTACAAAAGAACTTAGCAAAGAGAATAATTTTTCAACAAGGATTCTTTCGTAATTTAAAAAGTCGCTTAGATTTCTGAATTCATTTGCAAAAACAGATTTAAGTAATAAATCGTTAAGAATCGTGTTTAATCTGGTTTGTGCAGAATTGTCTGCGCTTGCTTTTAACGCTATTTTAGCTTTATATTCTTCTGTTACGGGATATCTGCGAAGAGTTGCATTGATATTTTTAACAAGTTCGTTCATGTCTATAGATTTAGACAAAAACAACTGTGCGCCTGCTTTTTTGCCCCAGAAGTTATCAATCTTTTTATCCAAAACCGTAAGCAAAATTACAGGAATTTTCTTTGTTTCATCAACATTTTTAATCATTCTGCATAGTTGGTAGCCGTCAATTACAGGCATCATGATATCTGAAACAACAATATCGGGGATGTAATCATACAGTTTTTTATAAGCTTCTGCACCGTTCGTTGCAGTTTCTACTTCAAAACCATTATTAACCAGCCCGTCTCTCAAAAATTTCAATTGGGTATTACTATCTTCAACTAACAGAACTTTTGTTGTCATAATTTCTTATATTCCAATTTAAACGATTTTAGTATAAAATGATTATATAATAAATACTTAAAAAAAACTATAGGAGAGAAAAAGTGCTTGACGAAAAAATCTTCGGACTTAAACAGAAATTTAATATAAAATGTGTTATTGATATTGTTGCGTTTACGCTTGTTTGCGTATTGTTTTTAATCTTTGCAAAAGTCAACAGAGTAGCGCCTTATGATACAGCCTTATTTTTAGCGATAATTGTAGTATTTAGAGTTACTGTACACGTTATAACTAAACAATGGATTTCAAAAGCAATTAAAACAACACTTACAAGTCAATCAAATTCATTGTCTGAAACAACAAGCGATATTATGGATACGTTGAACGAACAGAAGAAAATTTTTGAAACATTGACTGTAAATACAAAAAGCATCTCTACTCTTGTAGAAAAGTTGAAAGCTTTGTCAGAAGATTCCGTTCAAACTTCTAAAAATACAGAAAAACAAGTTAATCAATCAATCAGTTTTTCAGAAAAAGAGCATGACGCAATTTCTTCAAATGCGGATAAAATGCTTGTTTTAAGACAGAAAATTCAAATGATTGCGGAACTTATTTTAGAGCTTTCTGAACACTCTCAACAAATTGGTAACACAATCAGCGTTGTTGACGATATCGCAGAGCAAACAAACATGTTAGCTTTGAATGCTGCAGTTGAAGCTGCCAGAGCAGGCGAACATGGTAAAGGTTTTGCGGTTGTTGCCGGTGAAATTCGTAAACTTGCTGATGAATCAAAACAAGCGATTACAAAGATCACTTCACTTACAAGCAATATTCAATACACGACAAACTCAACAGTTATGGCGACAGAAGAAGGTTCTAAAGAAATCGAAGCTGTTGTTAAAGATATTAACAGTGTTTCTTCTAATTCTGAAGTTTTATTAAATCTGATTAAAGAAATTTTGGACTCATTAGAAATTTTGAATCAGAACGCTAAAAAGCAAAATGATATTATTGAACGCTTGAATATTATTGATGAAGAAAACTCTTCAATCGCTGAAACTCTTATTCAGACAATGACATCAGGTTCAGAAAAAATTTCAAAATTAAACAATTTATCAGCTGATATTAAAAATTCAGCAATAGAAGGTTAGGATTAAGTTGGACTTTTCGGATAACAATCAAAATAATAAAGAAGTATTAGAGATTTTTCGCGTTGAGTCTGAAGAAATTCTTGACAGGCTTTTCAATAATTTGTTTGCGCTGGAGGATACTCCTGCAAACAAAGATATTATTGGAGTTGTCTATCGTGATTTGCACAGCTTAAAAGGCGCTGTAAGAATGGTTGGATTTAATAATATCCAAATGATTTTACATAAAATGGAAGATTTTTTTGACAGCGTTAATAACAATAAAATTCTTCTTGATGCAAATATCTTAAAGTTAATGAATAATTCGCTTGAAGCAGTTTCTAAATATCTTCAAGACTCCATACGCAACGCAAGAGAAATCATTGATGAAAGTTATACGACAATAATTTCTAATTTGGAGTTTCTTATGGAGCAAGAGTTAGAAGATGCTCAAACTACGGATAAGAACGCAAAGATAGCTTCTCTTGCCGAACCTGATGATACAACAAAAGAGTTGGCAAAAAATCAAGAAGAAATCAATACGACTTTTAACAACTGTTTTGAAATAATTGACGGTATTGTACCGGAAGAAGAATCGCAAGATATCGTTATTCTTAAAGAAGAAGTCCAAAAAATCTATGAATTTTTTAAGGGTACAAATCTTTATGAAGTTAAAAATTCGCTTGAAAATATACTTACAAAACTTGATTTTGTGATGAATGCGACCAACACGCTTACGATTAGTGAGATTTTGGAACTTCGTAATGAATTGAGCTCTGCGGCAGCTAAGTTTACAACTTCTTGCATTGAAACAGAAGATGGCGGACTAACGTTCTTTGATATTGCAGAAAAAATCACTATGCTTCAAGGCAGTAGTATTTATACAAAAGAAATCAAAGAGGGCATACTTAAGCTCAAAGAAAATATTGATGACACAAGCGTTTTAGAAGTTATCAATATGATTATAGAAATCCTAGATTTCATTTTGGAAAACTCTGTTCAGCTTGAAGAACAAATGATGCAGACGCTAAAAAGTGCTGTTGAATATTGCGCAGCGCCTAACGAAAGCATTGATAGTGATTTAATTGTTCAACAATTAGAAATTATGAAACAGCTTCTTGAATTAAACTACAAGAAGGATACCGGAGTTGTTGAAACAAAAAATCTTTCTACACAAACTTCAGGTGGAGGCGGAAAATCATCTTCTTCTACGGAAATTAAGACTTTGCACGTAAATGCTCAAAAGCTTGATACACTTGTAAATCAGCTTGGCGAATTGATTATTACAAAGATTAAAACAGAAAAAAATCTTGAAAAAATCGATAATATAAAAAATGTTAACGAAAATTGCCAAAAGGATTTGTTAAAAACTTCAAATTATTTAAGATATTATAATCGTAAATATCTGCAAACAGGTGCTTCTGAACAATATACAAGCGCTTTCGTAAAACAGGTTTTTTCGCTTTTATCAGATATTACGCAAAATGTTTCAAGAACAATTTATGATTTGAATTCACTTTATCGTTCTTCAAAAGAGGATGACATGAAAATGCGTTTAATCATTGACGAAATGGAGTCAATGGTTAAAAATATCCGCGTATTACCGATTTCGACCGTATTTAATTCATTCTCAAGAATGGTACGCGATATTGCAAATGAAAAAGGTAAAGATATCGATTTTGAAATTGAAGGCAAAGATACTTGCGCAGATAAAAAGATTATTGAAGAAATCAAAACGCCGTTAATCCATATTTTGAGAAATGCAATTGACCACGGTATTGAAACTCGCGAAGAACGTATTGCAAACGGCAAAAACCCTGTCGGTAGAATTCTTTTATCTGCAAAACAAGATGATAACAAAGTTATTATTGAGGTTATGGATGACGGGCATGGTTTTAATCTTGAAAAAATCAAAGATAGAGCTGTTTCAAGAGGATTTTTAACACAAGAAGATATTGATTCTATGACTGATGAATCTATCATGAATATTATTTTCTGGCCGGGATTTACAACCGGTGATTCAATTACAAGTATTTCAGGACGCGGTATCGGGCTTGATGTTGTTAAAACTAAAATTTCTCAACTAAACGGAAAAGTTAAAGTTATTTCTGAGTTCGGCAAAGGTAGCTGTGTTCATATTGAAATCCCTGTAACACTTACTACGCTTAGAGTTTTCTTGGTTAAGATTTCTGAACAGACTTTTGCGATTCCTATTCAAGTTATTACAACATTTATTCTTAAAAATCAAAATGAAATTAAGACAAATAACGGAGTGCGCTCTATTGTTTATAACAACAAAATTATCCCGCTATATTATTTGTCTGATATTTTGAAACTCAAAGCAATTCCACGCGGTGAAAAAGAAACAATTTTGATTATAGAAGCTGATGATAAAACTATTGGCTTAGTTGTTGATAAACTTTTAGGCGACCAAGACATTTTACAGAAAAAGCTTTCACCACCTTTATATAAAGTCAAAAATATATCTGGTATTACAAATTTGGCGTCAGGTGAATTGTGCTTAATTCTTAATATGCAGGATATCTTGCACTATGACTTTAATAAAGCTATCAGTTCTGCGCAAGATCCTAAGTTACTTCCGAATGACATTTTGTCTTATAAGCGTATTCTTGTGGTGGATGATTCAATTACAAGCAGAACTATGATTAAAAATATTCTCATGAATATCGGGTATTCTGTAGACGCGGTTTTGGATGCGGAAGAAGCATTGGTTAAACTTAAGATAAATCACTACGACTTGATTATAACTGATTTGACTATGCCAAAAATTGATGGTTACGAATTTGTAGAACGCTTGAAAAATGATGAAATGTATGCAGATATTCCGGTTATTGTAATGAGTTCATTGCCTGAAAAATCTGCACTTAAACGTCTTGCGCCATATCGAATTGAATTTTACATGCAAAAAGACGACTTTAATCAAAATATGTTTGCAGAGCAGGTTAAAAAGATTATTACTAAGTATCACGAAGGATAAATTTATAGTGTGTCTTATATTAAATATCTGGTCAGGCTGAATAGCTGTCGATTTTGCTATTGACCCTTGCGTTTTGCGTTAGGTTAAGGCGTATTTTAGCATCTTTCCAATGAATATTTCAGACACTTTTCATATTTTTTACTTTAATAAGTTTTGTAAACATTGAAAGCCAAAGACTGCAAGGTTTAGCGTGTTTGTTATAAGATAACAGACGGGAGATTTAGTGTGATGTTAAATAGTGCAGTAGAGTTTATAAAAGAAAAAATCGGTGATTTTAAGCCACAAATCGGAATTATCTTAGGTTCTGGACTTGGAGATTTGGCAGATGAATATTGCTTGCAAGCAATGCCTTATTCTGAAATTCCTGGGTTTGAATCATCAACAGTTTCAGGGCATAAAAGCCAATTGGTTTTTGCAGAAATTAATGGCAAGAAAGTTGTTATGATGCAAGGTAGATTTCACTTCTACGAAGGTCATTCAATCCAAAAAGTTGTTTTCCCAGTTAAAGTTATGAAAAAACTTGGGGTTGAAACTCTTGTAGTAACAAACGCAGCAGGCGGAGTTAATCCTGAATTCAAACCTTCCGATTTAATGATTATTACAGACCACATCAATTTCATGGGCGTAAATCCGCTTATTGGGTCAAATGATAATTCTATGGGCGAACGCTTCCCTGATATGAGTGCCGTTTACACGCCTGAATATATTGAATTGGCGAAAGAGATTGCGAAAAAGCTCAACATCAGACTTGAAGAAGGTGTATATATGGCACTTACCGGCCCTTCTTATGAAACTCCGGCAGAAGTTAAAATGGCAAGAACAATTGGTGCTGACGCTGTTGGTATGTCTACTGTTCCCGAAGCTATTGTAGCATCTTGGGCAGGCATGAAGGTTATTGGTTTGAGCTGTATTTGTAATTCAGCGGCAGGAGTTAGCACAGTCGGACTTTCTCACGCTGATGTAATCCACGCAGCAGGAGTTGCAAAAGACAAATTCAAAACACTAGTAAAAGAAGTTATCAGAGAAATATGAGATTAGATAAATTTTTAAAAGTTTCAAGATTAATCAAAAGACGTACGGTTGCGAATACTGTTTCAGAAATGGGGCGCGTTCTTGTAAACGGCAATAGCGCAAAACCTGCAAAGCAACTTAAAGTCGGAGATATAATTGAAATAGAATATGCATCCAAAACTGAAAAAGTTGAAGTTCTTGTAATTCCAAATGGCAACGTTAGCATTCAAGAATCATCAACTTTGTACAAAATAATAGAATAGAGGTCAACAATGACAATTATAAACGAACATTTTGTTATAAATACTGTCGGCAACAACGATATTATTGATATTACAAAACATGTTCAAAACTGTGTTTATCAGCACGAATTGAAGGACGCGCTTGTGTGTGTATCTGTACAAGGTAGTACATCAGCAGTAACCACAATTGAATATGAACAAGGACTTGTCCAAGATTTAAAAGAAGCTTTAGAGAGAATTGCACCAACAGGCATGGAATATCATCACGATGAAATCTGGCATGACGGAAACGGTTATGCGCACGTAAGAGCCGCACTTGTGGGAAGTTCAGTAAATATTGCATTAAAAGACGGGTTATTGAATTTGGGAACTTGGCAGCAGGTTGTGCTTTTGGATTTTGATAATAAACAACGTTCAAGAAATATAACGGTACAAATTTTATGCTAAGTCTATATATAACATCTGCAAATAGAAAAGAAGGCAAAACCTTTCTAACAGCAGGGCTTGCAGCTACAATGCAAAGTCTTGGTTATTCGACTTGCGTTTATAAACCGATTCAAACAGCGGGAATTGAAATCAACGGTTTTATGCAGTCTCCAGATTTGACTTACGTTAAAACAGTTGACCCTTATATTGATACGCATTTTTCATATTTATTTAAGTCTGAACACGAACCGCTCATTGCTTCTGAACTTGAGAATGAACCGATTGATGTTGAACTTATTAATAGCGAATTCCAAAGAATTTCTGCGGTTTCCGATTGTACTATTCTCGATGGTGATTGTGGATTATTAAGTCCGCTTGCTCCTTCCACCCAAACAGCAGATATGGTTAAAAGATTACAACTACCTGTGCTTTTTGTTGTAACTCCGCGTGAAGATTCAATCAACGATACTTTACTTTCAATTTATACTGCGCAAGAAAAAGGAATTGAAATTCGCGGAGTTGTTTTAAATAACATAAAAAATGATTGTCCAAAAACACTTTTGACGGCTATTCCGAGAGTAATTGAAGAATATACGAATGTGAAAATCTTGGGATTGATTTCGCATGTAGAAGGCAAATTAGCGCCGGAAGATTTGATTACAAGTATTTTGAACGGTGTTGATATTGAAAGTATTTTCAATGTCAAAATAGAAAAATTGGAATGCAACTAATGAATATTACGGCTGGAATATACAAAGGGCGTAAGATTGAAGCGCCGGACGAAAAGATTACGCGTCCAACTCTTTCTAAAGTTCGAATGGGCGTTTTTAATACTCTGTATTCGATTGTCGGTGATTTTGAGGGTAAAACTTTTTTGGATGTTTTCGGCGGTTCGGGAATTATGGGCTTGGAAGCTTTGTCGCGCGGTTTCAGTCAAGTTAAAGTTTTTGAAAAAAATCCTAAAGTTGCACAAATTCTTAAAAAGAATTATCAAACAATTGGTTTGAAACCGGATTTAATGATTGGCGATAGCTTGAAGCTTTTGAATAAAATTGATGAAAATTTTGACGTTGTCTATATAGACCCGCCTTATATGAGCGGAATTTACGAAGAAATCTTGTCAAAAGTCCAAGGCGATATAATTATTGCTGAACACTCGGAAAATATTGCGTTTGAAGGCTTTAAAATTCTTAAACAAAAGAATTATGGCGGAAAAATTGTAAGTTTTCTTGAAAGAAAAAATGATTAAAGATTATTTTTTAGGCATTTTTTTACGTGGATTTCTAATTTTTTAAACACTTCTTCTCCAATAACATGCTCAATTTTGCAAGCTGTATTTTCAGCTAATTCCGGTTCAACGCCTAAGATTTTTTCAAAAAATACTGATAACGTTTTATGTTTTTTGATAACTTCTTTTGCCTTGTCTATTCCGGCGTCAGTTAGAGAAATTGCGCCATAATGGCCATAGTTAATCAATCCCAGCTGTTCTAATTTTTGTAAAGCTTCTGTAGTTGAAGCTCTTGAAACATTTAATTTACGAGAGACATCGACTGCCTTTACTTTATTTTCGGTTTTGAAAATACTGTAAACAGTCTCTATGTAGTCTTCTAAACTTGAAGTGATTTCAGCCATTTCATACCTCCAATCATATAAAAAGAACCGCAAATTATGTTCAGTTTGTCGTCAGTCAAATTTTGTCCCGTAAATTCTTTAGCAGTATAAGGACATTTTGATTTAAGTTCTTCATAAGTGCAAGCGTTCGGATAATCAAATCCGTTCAAATAAATCTCGTCGCCTTCTCTAAAAAGAATATTCATCATTTTTTCATAATCTTTGTTTCTTAAGCATCCAAAAATAAATCTGCGTTTTTCATTTGAAAAATAATCATCCAAATTGTTGCGCAAAGCTTGAACCCCGTTTGGATTATGCGAAGCATCCACAATTAGATTTTCAATCGGAAAATATTGAAATCTGCATGGATTTTTGACTTTTTCAAGAGCTTTGATAATAGTTTCATCGTTGATATTTTTGAACAAATAATTTATAGCGTTAATTGCTAATGCCAGATTTTCGACTTGGTGATTACCTTTTAGGCTTAAAGCTTCAATAAAATCCGAACGGACAAACGGAGTTGCCAAGATAAACATCGAATCCATCTCGTCTGCTTTATCTTTAATTGCTTCGTAGCCCATAGAAGTTATCACAGGGCAATTTTTCTTAATTATACCCGCTTTTTCGAATGCGATTTTTTCTTTTGTATCGCCCAAGCGTTCAGTATGGTCTAAATCAATTTGAGTGATTATTGCACAAAGATTTTGCTCTATTACGTTTGTAGCGTCTAATCTTCCGCCCAGTCCAGTTTCAAGAATCGCAATATCAACATTTTTATGTTTGAAATACAAAAACATCATAACGGTAAGGATTTCAAACTCTGTTAAATGAATTCCGCAGTCGCAGATTTCAAAAACATACTTTTCAAAATCTTCTTTTGAAATTTCGACCCCGCAAACTCTTATACGTTCTGTGTATTCCCAGATGTGCGGACTTGTGTACAAACCTGTTTTGTAGCCTGCTTCTCTAAGAATTGAATCTAAAATCGTGCAAACAGAACCTTTGCCGTTTGTTCCGGCTACGTGAATGAATTTTAAGTCATTTTGCGGATTGCCAAATTTTTCTAAAGCAGATTTAACTCTATCCAACCCTAAATCTACATAGAATTTGCCTTTACTCGTGAGTAATTTTATTGCATCTTCGTACATAATCTCTCCTTACTTTATGTTAGCACGAAAAGAAGTAGAGTTTTGAAAAATAGTTTTTAAAACGAAAATACGTTCAAGATTGAACGTATTTTCGTGAAAGATGTGGGTGCATTTGCACCTGAATTTTTTCATTTTATAGAATTGCAGCTTTTGCTCTCTTGATAGAATTATCTTTACCAATAATAGCCAATGTTGCAACCATATCAGCACCGCAAGTTCTACCTGTTACAGCGCCTCTAATTGCCCACATAGTGAATTTAGGTTTGTAAGATTTTTCTTCTTTGAATTTACCGCGGAATTCTTCCAACTTGTGGTGTAAGTTTTCTTCTGTCCATTCCCAGTTAGTAGCTTCTTCAACAAAAGTTTTCAAAACATCTTGTGAAAGCTCAGTAGATAAAACTTCGTCCTTAACTTTTTGTTCAACTTCAACTTTATCTCCGCCGAAGAAATAAGAAACAGCGTCTGTAATATCAGAAAGAAGTACCAAAGGCTCACGAGTGATTTCAATCATTCTGTTGAATTGTTCATCGGTTAATTCTGTTAAATCGTATTTTGTCAAATACTTTTTAAGTTTAGATTTTAATTCTTCCATTGGTAACATTTTGATGTAGTGGCTGTTCATCCATTTCAATTTATCGTATTCGAAAATTGAGTTAGAAGATGAAATTTCACCGATTCTAAAGTCTTCTGCGATTTGGTCTACAGTCTTGATTTCTTCACCGTCAGAAGGAGACCAACCTAATAGAGCTACGAAGTTTACAAGAGCTTCTGTTAAATAACCTTGTTCAACAAAATCTGAAACTGCTGTAGCGCCGTGTCTTTTTGAAAGTTTGCTTCTATCTGGTGCAAGAATCATACCCAAGTGTCCAAATCTAGGAACATCAAAGCCTAAGGCTTCAAAAATTAAGATTTGTTTGTATGTGTTAGAAATATGGTCTTCGCCTCTGATTACGTGTGAAATTTTCATCAAAGCGTCATCAATTACAACTGCGTAGTTGTAAGTTGGAGCACCGTTTGATTTCATGATTACAAAATCACCGATTAGGTTTGTATCCATATGTAATTTACCTTTTACAAGGTCATCGAATTCTAAAATAGAAGAATCGTGGAAAGCTTTTTGAGCTTTTGCAACGTTAAATCTGATTGCAGGTTTTCTGCCTTCTGCTCTTAATTTAGCTTTTTCTTCTTCTGTTAAGTTTTCGCATTTTTTAGAATAAACGTAAGCTTTTTTGTTAGCTGTAGCTTCTTCTTTTTCTGCTTCCAATTCTTCCGGAGTGCAGAAACATTCGTACGCAAATCCTTCATCCAAAAGTTTTTGTATATATTTAGGGTAGATATCAAATCTTTGAGATTGTGTGTAAGGACCATAAGCACCACCTACATCAGGACCTTCATCCCAGTTTAAACCCAAAGCCTTTAAGCTGTCAAAAATATTATCAACATAAGCTTGGCTTGTTCTTTCAGCGTCTGTATCTTCGATTCTTAGTACAAAAGTACCCTTATTTTTTTTCGCAAATAAGTAGTTAAATAAAGCTGTTCTAGCCGTACCAACGTGCAAGTTTCCGCTTGGCGAAGGGGCTATTCTTACTCTAACATCTGACATAATTATATCCTTCCTTTTTTATGCCTATATTATTCCACAAACAGAATTGAAATAAAACCTCTTTAGAAGAAGTAGGAAGAATTTCTTAATTAATAAATGTCGCAAGATTATTACTATGTTATTGAGTTTTTCACAAAACAAATTGTACATATATAACTTTTACCCTCTTGCAAAAATCTTTAAATTCTATTAAGATATATGTATAAATATTAAGAATTACAAATTTTTGTAAATACAAGTTTTAAAGGTGGTAGCATGGCAGAAAATGAAGAATTACAAGAAGAGATGAGCGAAGGCGAAACTCGTCAAAAGATTTTGGTAGCGGATGATGAAGCTAGTATCAGAAGAATCTTGGAAACTCGTCTTAAAATGGTTGGTTATGATGTTGTAACGGCGGAAGACGGCGAAGAAGCTGTTGAAGTGTTCAACAAGACTAATCCTGATTTAGTAGTTTTGGACGTTATGATGCCGAAAATGGATGGTTATGGTGTAACTAGAGAAATCCGTAGAACGTCAGATGTTCCTATTATCATATTAACAGCTTTGGGTGATGTTTCAGAAAGAATTACAGGCTTGGAATTGGGCGCTGATGATTATGTAATCAAACCTTTCAGCCCTAAAGAATTGGAAGCTCGTGTAAAAGCCGTTCTTAGAAGAACAATTAGTAAGGATGTAATTATTCCTGCTTCTTCATCTGTTGCACCTTCTTCTGCTTCAGGTTCTTCAAAAGGTGGAAAGAACATCATTACAACAGGTGCTATCAAGATTGATACAGCAAGAAGACAAGTTTACAGAAAGAACGAAAGAATCAGACTTACAGGCATGGAATTCAGCTTGTTGGAATTGCTAGTTAATAACTCTGGTCAAGCTTATTCAAGAAATGAAATTTTGCAACATGTTTGGTCTTATCCGGCAGATCACAGAATTGATACTCGTGTAGTTGATGTTCACATCTCAAGATTACGTTCTAAATTGGAAACAGACCCAACTAATCCGGAACTTATTTTGACAGCTCGTGGCATTGGTTATATGTTCCAAAGAATTAACTAATAGATTTGATTATACTAAAAAACAGAAGGTGGAAGTTGATTCATCTTCTGTTTTTTTATGATTTGAACTTATTAATACCGATATGGTGAATGTTTGTTATTTTAAATTATTTTTATAATAAATAGGAATAATTTATAACGAGGTGAAAAAATGTTAGATTTGTATATTTTAGAAAATTGTCCATATTGTCAAAAAGTTCTTACTTTTTTAGATGAAATTGACATTCCTTATAAAAAAATTGATATTCAATTTCAACCTAATGAAGAAGCATTGATTAAACTCGGAGGCAAAAGGCAAGTACCGTTTTTGGTTGATAATGATAGGAATATTCAAATGTATGAATCTGCTGACATTATTGAATATCTTAAAACTATTGTTTAATTGCAATCAAGTAAGAGTTAATAATACCCTCTCCCGCCTCCGGCACCCTCTCCATGTAAAATTGAAAAATGGAGAGGGGCGCAAGACTCGTTTATTTGAACGCCTTTAGCATGTTCCCTCTCCTTACAGGAGAGGGTTAGGGTGAGGTGAAAATTAACTCTCCACTTCCAACTTTCGACTTAAAAAGCCCCCACTCGCATCTGTAAGGCTCAACAAAGATGTAGGTCGTGTTCAACGTTTTCATTGAACACAACAATAATGTAGAACGTAGGTTTGGCTTTCAGCCCAATAAAAATATACATGTTAATAAAACCCTCTCCCGCCTCCGGCACCCTCTCCATGTAGAATTGAAAAAAGGAGAGGGGAGTGAGACTCGTTTATTTGAATGTCATAAGCGCATCCCCTCCCTCGGGTACTTTTCCAACCCCTCTCTCAGGTACTTTTCCATCCCCTCCCTCAGGTACTTTTTCATCCCCTCCCTCGGGGGAGGGGCAGGGGAGAGGGTCTTATAAACGCTATGATTTTACCAACTTTCTACATATAATTTTGCGCGAATTTATGTTTCATATATAATAAAACTACTATGAAACACAGAGATAACGTACGAAATTTTTGCATTATTGCACACATTGACCATGGCAAGTCAACTTTAGCCGATAGATTATTAGAAGCAACGGGAACGATTGCGCAACGTGATATGCAAGCGCAACTTCTTGATACAATGGATATTGAGCGTGAGCGCGGTATTACAATCAAACTTAACGCCGCTCGAATGAACTATACTTCTAATGCCGGTGAAAAATATATATTTAATTTGATTGATACTCCGGGGCACGTCGATTTTTCGTACGAAGTTTCACGTTCTCTTGCCGCTTGTGAAGGTGCTTTACTCATTGTTGACGCAACTCAAGGTGTAGAAGCGCAAACTTTGGCAAATGTTTACATGGCAATTGAACAAAATTTGGAAATCATCCCTGTAATCAATAAAATCGACCTTCCATCAGCTGATGTTGAAAGGGTTAAAGAAGAAATCGAGGAAATTTTAGGTATCGATACATCAATGGCAATTCCTGTTTCTGCAAAAACGGGTATAGGTATTCCTGATGTATTAGAAGCAATTGTAAAATTTGTTCCGCCTCCGGTTGATACGACAGAAAAACCTTTACGTGCACTTGTTTTTGATAGCGCTTATGACCCATATTTAGGAACTCTTTGTTTCTTCAAAATTATGGACGGCAAAATGAGATTGGGCGACAAAGTCAAATTTATGGCGTCAGGCAAAGAATATGAAATTACCGAACTTGGCTATCTTACTCCGCACAGAGTTCAAGTAGATGAACTTATTTGTGGTGATGTAGGTTATTTCGCCGGTTCGATTAAAGAAATTACGCGATTTGTTGGTGATACAGTTACTCACGTTGAAACGCCGGCAAATGAACCGCTCCCAGGTTATAAAGAAGCTTTGCCAATGGTATTTTCAGGTTTGTATCCTGTAGATAATGAAGATTATCACGAATTAAAAGAGGCTTTGGAAAAATTGAAGCTTTCAGACAGTTCAATTACGTTTGAGCCTGAAACTTCAAGTGCGCTTGGTTTTGGATTCCGTTGTGGTTTCTTAGGTATGCTTCACATGGAAATTGCACAGGAAAGATTGGAAAGAGAATATGACCTTTCAATTGTAACAACTGCGCCATCTGTAGTTTATAAAGTGCATAAAACGAACGGCGAGGTTATAGAAATTGACAACCCTGCCAACTTGCCTCCTGCGCAAACAAGAGATTTTATTGAAGAACCTTATGTAAAAGTTTCAATAATTACGCCGAACGATTTTGTTGGTACGCTTATGGATTTGTGTCAAACAAAACGTGGTATTTTTATTAACATGAATTATTTGGACAAAGTTCGTGTTGATTTAATTTATCACCTACCTTTGAGTGAAGTTATTACTGATTTTTATGACCAATTGAAATCACGCTCAAAAGGTTACGCAAGCTTGGATTACGAATTTGTTGATTATAAACGCTCAAAACTTGTTAAATTAGATATCATGCTTGCGGGTGAAGTTGTTGACGCTTTGTCTGTAATTTGTCATGAAGATAGCGCTTTTTATATCGGACAAAAATTAACAGAAAAATTGAAAACCATTATTCCGCGTCAAATGTTTGAAGTTCCAATCCAGGCGGCGATTGGCGGAAGAGTAATTGCAAGAACCAACATTAAAGCGTTAAGAAAAAGCGTTTTGGATAAATGCTATGGTGGTGATATTTCACGTAAACGTAAGCTTTTGGAAAAACAAAAACGAGGTAAAAAACGTATGAAAGCTGTTGGACGCGTTGAAGTTCCACAAGAAGCGTTTATGGCAGTCTTGAGTTTAGAAGAAGAATAGAATTAGTTTATAGAATTGCAGGGTGCAATTTTTGCACCATTAGCCTTTTTATAAGCTTTTCAATAATCCGACAATTTCTTCTGCGGCGTCGAATTTCGCTAGATTTGAAGCATTTTGTTTTAGATAATTCATTTTTATAGGATTATCCAAAAGTTCTACAACACTTTCTCTCAAACGATTTGGGTCTAAGTCTTTATCCTCAACATAAATACAAGCACCCATCTCGAGCAAATATTTTGCGTTAATTCTTTGATGGTTAGCTGCCGCGTAAGGATAAGGTACAAGTATCGGAGCTACTTCTGACGCACAAATCTCGGAAAGGCTCAAAGAACCTGCTCTTGAAACTACAATATCGCTTGATTTTAGAACAGAAATCATGTCGTCAAAATAAGGTTTAACAATCAAGTTTTTGTCTTGTTCAAACGCAGGATAGATCTGCTGTAATCTTTCAGTTACTTCCGCATAATTCTTTCTTCCTGTTTGGAAAATTACTTGCAAATTTCTTTCTTGAGAAAATTCTTTTAGAAGCTCAATTGTCGTATTATTGATAGATTTTGCGCCTTGAGAACCGCCCATAATACAAAGGGTTAAGCGGTTTTCCAATCCCATATTTGCTTTAGCATCCGCTTTTGTCATAGTTCTAAAACCTGCGCGGATTGGATTTCCTGTGATAACTGTATGTTTGTTTGGAATATATTTTTTTGCTTTTTCAAACGCAAGAGTAACGTATTTTGCGCGTTTTGAAAGTTTCCTTGTTACAAGCCCCGGCATTGCGTCGCAATCGTGCATAATGTATGGAGTTTTAGTAATTCTGCACGCAAAAATCATAGGTGCTGAAACATAACCACCGGTTGCAAAAACAGCGTTCGGTTTGTATTTTTTTATATATCTTACTGAGCGTAAAATAGCCTTAACCAATTTCACACCCCAAACAAAAAACTTAGGATTTAATTTTCTTGGCATTCCTGAAACGCTTACATGTAAAAACTTGTAGCCTTTTTTAGACGCAAGCTCAAATTCCATGTTGCGCTTATTTCCGACATAAAAAACTTTCGCACCACTTTCTGTTAAAGTATCTGCTACAGCCATTGCAGGATAAATGTGTCCGCCGGTTCCTCCGCCGGTTACGAAATAAATGCTATTGTATACTTCTGACATTGTTATTACCAAACCTTACTCTTTTTACATTATCTTTTGATATATTTAATAAAATTCCAATCATCCACAATGAAACCATGATAGATGAACCGCCATAACTTATGAATGGCATTGGAACACCTGTTGCAGGTACAAACGAACTAGCAACCCACATATTTAAAAATCCTTGAAAACAAATTGAGAATGTAAGCCCAAGCGCAAGCAATTTTCCGTACATATCTTGACACTTAACCGCAATTACAAATCCTCTTTGTAAAATTGTCCAGAATAGACAAATAATCAGTAAACAACCGATAAAACCTTGTTCTTCACCTATTACAGCAAATATAAAGTCAGTATGCGCTTCCGGAAGCCATGCCAGTTTTTGTTTAGAGCTACCGTAACCAACACCGTATAAACCGCCTGAAGCGAACGCTACTAATGACTGAATAATGTTATAACCTGCACCCAACGGATCAGCTTCAGGATGAAGCCAAGTTTGAATTCTGGAAGATTGATAACCTTTCAAACCTTTCAATAAAAGTAAAGGTATTACAGAGCAACCACCCCATAGAATCAATTGAGTTGAACCGCCTGCGCAAAGGTAAATTGCAACAGAGGTTGAAACTAAAAGCAAAACCATACTTAAGTTTGGCTGAATGAAAATAAGCCCAATCATCACCATTATTGGGAAAAACGCCGTTCTTATTTTTCTATCATCAAGCAGATTTACATCTTTTGAAAAAACACCTGCCAAAAGCAACACTACAGCAGGTTTGGCGAATTCGGAAGGCTGTAAGCTCATTGGACCTATGTTAATCCAACGTTGCGCACCATTTACCGTAACGCCTGCAAATTTAACCAAAAGAAGCATGCCGACAACTGTCCAAGCAATTGCTGGAGTGTATTGTGCAAGTTTTTTGTAGTGAAAATTTGATAAAAATCTTAAACCTACAACTCCGACAACTATACCGAAAATCTGTTGAACAAGAAATCTTGCAGGATTCAAGCCCATTTCGATACATTTAGGAGCGCTTGCCGAAAAAATCGCCATAACACCAATTACAACAAGAAAAATCACCGCAATAAGAAGTGGTCTGTCTGATTGCATGTTTTGAGAACTCATTTTGTTAGAGTTTATTCTTTCTTCTCTGGCGTTATTTTGATAGGACATACGTTTTAAAAACATCTCCTCTGTGTTCGTAGCTATTAAACATATCGAAGCTTGCACATGCAGGTGAAAGTAATACTACATCAGGCTTTAAGCTTATTGCTTTATCAATTGCATCCTCCATTGTGCGTTCTTTTATTATATTACTAAAACCGTTTTTTACCAGATTTTCTTCAAATCTTTCTGTTGCTTCTCCAATTAATAAAACGGTTTTAATATGCTTGTTTATTGAATGACACATTTCTGTTAAATCAGTATTTTTATCTCTTCCGCCTAAAATAAGCGCAACATCAACATTGTTGAAAGAATCTATTGCAACAATCGAAGCTTCCGGATTTGTTGCTTTAGAATCGTTATAGAAAGTTATTCCGTCCATTTCGCGAACTTTTTCTAACCTGTGTTCAGGCGCTTTAAAACTCATAATTTGAGTTCTAATATCTTCGTTTTTCATTCCAACAAGCTTAGCAATAATTATTCCGCACATGATATTTTGGTAGTTGTGATGACCAACAAGCGGACAATCTGAAAGAGAAATAATTTCTTCATTGCCGTAGAAAATTGCGTTATCTTTTATATAAGAATTTTGTGTAACTACACTTTCCAATGTGCCGTCATTGCGAGAGAAGCTCTGCTTCTCGTGGCAATCCATTTTCACACCACCATTATGGATTGCCGCGTCGCTTACGCTCCTCGCAATGACAGTACGCTGAGCATCAACATCACAATCAAAGAACACAACATTCTTACACTCTTTAGCAAATTCCTTTAATTTTTCATCTTGCGCGTTCAAAACGGCATATTCAGGTTCTTGCGGAGGCAAAAAGATTTTTGCTTTTGCTTTAAAATAATTTTCTAAACCACCGTGCCAATCTATATGGTCAGGCGTAAAATTCGTCCAACAAGCAATTTTTGCTTTAAATTTTTCTGTCATTTGCGCTTGGTAAGAACTTATTTCGCAAACTAAAAAATCGTGTTTTTCTTCAATTAAAGACGTTGGAGGAACGCCAATATTTCCACAAACAGGGGCGTCAAAATCTTTGCTCAAAATATGTGAAACAAGCGCTGTAGTTGTTGTTTTACCATTTGTTCCGGTGATTGCAATAAAAGGTATTTTGGTATTTAAATATGCATATTCGATTTCAGAAATAATCTTTGTGTTTTTTTCTGCAAGACGCTTAAATATTTCTGATTTAGGTGGAATTCCGGGACTTGTAATTGCAAATTTCGCACCTGAAATAAATTCATCGCTATGATATCCGCACTCAATTTTTATGCCTAAATTTTTAAGTTCTTCGACCTGAGATTTGCATTCTTCTTTAATCTTATCTAAAGATTTTGATTCTGTAATATAAACTTCATAACCTTGTTTATTAGCAAATTTTGCCGCTGCAATGCCACTTTTTGATAAACCTAAAATTAAAACTTTTTCTTTCATAACGAACTCTCCGATTAGTTTTAATTTTACAGCAAAAAAAGTTTGATTGAAATTAGAAGTTGTAAGTTTGTTATATCCTCTAACGCATTTCTGCTAAAACATCTTCAAATACGCCATTCCAGTCATTTTGTTTATGTTGGCGGAAAAGTTTTACGCTATCGTACCAATCGCAAACGCTTAAATCTGTATGCCAACGCCAATTAACTTCATACGGTAACACAATCCAACAAGGAATTCCCATTGCGCCTGCCAAGTGTGCTAAAGATGTGTCATTACAGATTACTAAATCTAAATTCGCCATAGCTGCAGCTGTTTGAGAAAAATCAACAAAATCTTTACCAACATCAATAATGCCTTTCAAAACTTTTGCGTCTTCTGAACCTTCAAATGTTTGAAAAGAGTAGTATTGCGTATTTTCAACTTGCAAAAGTGGCGCAAATGCTTCTGCCGGAATAACTCTATCATAATCAAAATAAGTATTACCCTGCCATTTGATTCCAACTTTGATTTTGTCATTTTCAAAATATTTTTTCTTGTATTTTTCGACTAAATCCATATTGGGTTTCAAATATCCGCTAGAATACGCAAAAACTTTATTGCCTTTAAGTTTCAACAAATAAGGCAAACTTAGCATTGGCGTATGAACATCAAAGTCGATTTCACTTTCAGGAATGTAAGTATCAATTACTTGGTCGATTCCGAGGTTGTTTTGTTTAAATAATGTAGAAAGCGGTTTTTGGCACATAAAAATCAACTTTTTGCATTTTTTTGCAACAAGCGGAAGATATCTTGCAAACATCAAAACATCACCAAAACCTGCTTCATAATAAACAAGTAATGTTTTATCGCTTATGTTTTCACCGTTCCAGATGTTATCCAAACGTGCTTTGTTCGGGTAAGTTTTGTTCTGCAAGGCAATTGTTGCAGCCTTTGAAAAACGGCTTTCAAAATATTTAAGCCCCTTATCATAGTCTTTAAGTCGCATTAAAGCTAAGCCTAAAAAATACTCAGTATCAGGGTCGTTAGGTTTAATTTTGTTACAAATTTTTAGTGCAGAAAGCGCATTTTTTGTCTCGGCTTCAACGCTATAAAGATGTGAAAGATTGAACCAGCAATCATAAGATGACGGATCAATTTTGAGTGCTTTTTCGTAAAATTTAATTGCTTCTTTATTGCGTTTTAGATTTCTGTAAGCTAAAGCGACATTAAAAAGTAAAGAAAAATTATCCGGAAATTTCTCAAGAACTTCATGTGCTCTTTTAGCAATTTCTTTATAAAGTTTTGCTCGGATGTAAGTTTGAAAAAGTGTTTCATAGAAATAAGCGTTCGGTTGTTTTTCAACTGCTTGTTCAACCCAATGAACCGCAGAAATTACATCTTGCTGTTGCAATTTTAAAACGCCTAAAAGGTTATATATTTCAGCGTTGTCTTTGTCTTGTTCCAACGCCTTTTTGTAAGCAGTTTCTGCTTCTTCTAGCTTTCCTTCTTGGTGGAGCGCAAACCCCTCTTGTATTAATTCTTCAGTTGCCGGCATAAATTCTCTCTCTTTAGTAAACATTTTAGCAAAGTTAATTAAGGTGTGCAAGAGGATTGTTAACTTTTGGTTTAGTGCAACCGTTATCCTCTCTATCAATAAAGCCGTCATAATCATTGTCAATTCCGTCATTACAAGAGCCGATTGATTCCCAACCCTCCGCGCGAGGATAGCCGGTTAACCACTTATCAGGAATTCTATCCCACTCATACAAGAAAACTTTTTTCAAATATTTTGTAGCGTCAGAATTTGTCATAACAATCGTGTTTTCGTCGTTTTTTGTTTCACCACTTTTTGATAAATTCATTGAACCGATTACAACATATTTATCATCTGCAATTAAAGTTTTAGCATGCATTTTGCCCGCATAGTTTTCAATTTTAACCGGAATTTTTGCATCTCTCAAAATTTGTATTTTTGAATACTTTTTAGAAGCATTCAAAGCGTCTGAAATCAAGCGCACATCTACTCCGCGTTTTTTCGCATTGATTAATTCTTCTACAACACGATTTTCTGTAATTACAAAAATCGGAATATAAATATACGTTTTAGCTTCACGGATAATTGGCAAAATTCCGTTTGTCAAAGCTTTATCTTGTGGCGAAAAATAAATTTTAAATCCGTCTGCTTCATTTCTTTCAGAAATATTTTTCGCTGAATGAAATTTTCCGGCGTACATTTGTTCAAATTCTGACTTATAAATTTCTGCGACTGTTTTGGAATTTATAACAATAATATTATTAAAATTAAATCCTGACATATCAGTATGAGAAAGATTAGCCGAACCGCTAATTACGGTTTTATTGTCAAAAATATAAAACTTGTTATGCATTGTAGCGTTTGAATCCTTTATACCACCGTCGTTTTTGGAATTCGCGATAAGGTTAACAAATTTAAAAGTGTCAGGATAAATATTTTGATTTTTGCTATCAACATCATAAATTAGTCGAATCTTTACTCCACGCGCCTGTGCATTTTTAATGGCTTTTTCGATTGCAGGAGTTGAAGAATACCCGTAAATCGCCATATCAATCGTACTTTGTGCGCTATTTATGTTTGTCAAAATCTCTTTGCAAATATCACTTGAACAATTTCTATCGGGTTTAAGTTTAGTTGTGAAATCCGAAAAAATAATTTTTATATTTCCGCCAACAAAAGGCGTAAAACAAGTTTGTTGCTGTTTTGAGCGAGATCTTTTGTTTTGAATGTATTTTGGAAAAAGTTTGTAGAAATGACTTTTTCTGATAATCAAATAATCGCCGTTTGCGTATTCTTTAGCTATCGGATAAATTTTATCATTTTTATAAATTCCGTATTTAGTATGGCGAATGGATTTTAGTAATTTGTCAAATGCAACTTGATTTGTTGGTTTATCATCTTGAATACCAAACGCAGAATTTGCAAGTTTTTGTCTGTAGCTATATTTATAATAAATTATATCGTTATCTTCAAGAATAATATCGCGTCCATTAAGCAGATTTTGCGCCCAATATTTCGCAAGATTGCCTATTACAAAAGCTTCTTCTTCCGTTATTCCAAACTTTTGAGCAAGAGTTTTATTCTTTTGTGAAAAATCAGAATCAAAAGTTTGAATATCACTAATTGATAGATGATTTTCATTCTCAAACTCAATTTTAGTTGGCGAAATTGCTGTTTTTATGCGCAACTCTTCATCTTTCGGCATTAAAGAGAATCCCAAAAGTGAAAGAATTAAAATAGTTGCAGTTAAAGTTTTAATCTTGTTCTTTGTCAGCATAATTTGTTATTTTAAAGCCCAATTGTTCGATTTTTTCTTTAAGTTTTTTATTTCTTGTAATTTGAAATTCCTCAAAATGGTTATCAATTGTGCCGTCTTCGTACCTGCAAGGGTGAATAAGCGCCTCTGCAACAACTTTATCGTATTTGATAGCCATTAATCCATAAGAAATTGCAAGGCTGTTCATCATAGAAGTGAAAGAAACACCAAGCAAATAATCATTTGTGGTTAAGCCATATTTTAAAACAGTTTTTTCATTAATTAAAGTAAAGAATTCAAGTAATGCAACTTTTATCAAATTAATCGGATATTTACGATTAATAATTCTACTTATATCCGGCATCAAATAAGGCTTTTCAAATTGGGTTCTAATCTGTTTAATTCCGTATTCTTTAGCGAGCTTCGCCGTTAATTCAAAAATCTTTGGAATCGAATGTGTATGAACGTGAGAATCAATATGAGTAACTTGCGTACGATTAATAACTTTTTCTATTTGCGCGCGAAATTCTTTTTCTATTTGTTCAATAAAAGCAGTATTTTTTTGATTAAGTGATTTTAAAAGTAATTCGCCAAATGAGTTATTGAAATTACCTTCATCGTCTGTAAGTTGGTCTAAATCTGCGCAGAGTGATTTCCCTTCAATTATATTTAAGTGAATTCCAACGCCTAAATCCGGACATGGAGGAATTACTTTTGTGCAAGCTTCTTCAAAAGCTTCGCCGTTTGCAGTAAGACTTGCACTTTTTAGAATACCATATTCATAACCTTCTAAAACAGCTCTATTATAGGCTGTGCTCATTCCAAAATCGTCTGCGTTAAGTATAAATTTTTTCATAATTTTCCTTTTGATACCCGCTTGTTCGGGTAAAATCAAGTTTTAAAGTTTTTCTAAATTTGATGTTATTTAAATAACACTTACTTTTATATTGTACTTGAAAAATATTAAAAATAGGTTAAAATAAGAATACAGGCAAGGGTAATGCTAGTACCCTTACCTAACCCGCTAATGGGTTTTGATTGTGAGAATTAGTATTATCAATAATACTAATTCTCGTGCATTGACTTCAACAAGCATTATGACCTCCTTTCCATGTTGATAGTCAAAAATGTGTTAAAATCTTTAGCCTGTATTCCATTTTTAAATGTTCAGAATTTAATCTTATCATAGTTTGGTGAATATATCAATTATTTATACAAAAACTAAATAAAAACCGACACAAAATTTTTTGTGCCGGTGTATGGTTTTGTGTACATGCGAATCACTATCAACTTAATAAAAAATTTCCGGAATATTTGATTTTTCCTTTTCAGCAGATTTGATAAATTCATCAAATTTTATCGGAAAATCAAATCTTAAAAAATTTTTTTGTTCACACTTCTTTAAGGTAATTTTTTCTGCGTCTTTAATAGGAGTGAATTTTGGAAAAATACTTACTGGTTTTATCATTTTTGTTTCCTTTCTTTATAATGAAATTAAACAAAAAATATTAGACGATAGATATTAGACAACTCAGCAATTTGTGCTTAGCCGGTTGGGTGATTTTGTATACCAAAGAGGCGGAACGCTTTAGCGTTCCGCCTCCATTACAACTTTTATATTCGAGTTCAAAATTAGTGAACAGTTAATTTCTTAATATTACCTTTTTCTGCTGCTAGTTTCGGAGCTTCAATTTCCAAAATACCATGTTCAAGTTTTGCAGAAGTTTTTTCAACATCAATTTCTTGAGGGAAGTAAACTGTTCTAGAAAATTCACCATATCTGAATTCAGATTTTCTGAAACCTTTAGTGTCTTCTTTCTTTTCTTCTTCTTTCTTAGCGTTAATTGTGATATGGTTTTTATCTATATCGATATCCAAATCTTCTTTCTTAACGCCCGGAAGTTCTGCTCTTACGTTATATTCTTTTTCTTTCTCGTGTAATTCTACCGGCATAGCAAACTTGTCTGCTTCCTCAGCCTCATTGTAAATGTACTCTGGGAAGAAGCTATCAAAGTTTCTATTTAATATTGAACTAATTTCGTCATTAACTGATTTAATAAATCCATCTGGTGATTTTTTAATTAAGAATTTCATAATCATTCTCCTTTCATATTTATGACCTATTACTTTCAACACTTATATTATTACTCTATTATTTCGAAAAACTTTATTTTTTAACCAAAAATTAACAATTATAAAATAGGGATTAAAATAGTAATAAAATTAAAAAATGCGCTCATTGAGCGCATTTTTTGTATAGTAAGTTAAGTTTGACGTATTTAATTATTTGTTCAAAGCAGCTTTAAGTCTTGCAAGTGAACGAGCTAATGCTGCTTGAGCGCGTTCTGCATCGATTTTCGCATCATTATCAGCCAAACGAGCTTCTGCTCTATGTTTCGCATCATTTGCACGAGTTACATCGATATCACAACCGTCTTCGCAAACATCAGTCAAAATTGTTGCAACATTGTCTTTAAATTGGAAAATTCCGCCCATTGTTGCAAAATATTTGTATTTTTCGCCAATTTTTGCTTTCGTAACACCGATATCAAGTGCGGTTGTAAGTGGAACGTGGTCTTTCAAAATACCGATTTGTCCACCTGTAGTTTGAAGCACGAGTTCATCAATCTCGCCTTCAAAAACTATTCGTTCGTGAGTAATTATTTTTAAGTTCATTGTAAACCTTTCGTTTTTATGAGGAAAGGTCAAGTGAATAGGTGAATAAGTGAATAAGTGAATAAGTTCGTATTAAATGTATTCAAGAATAAACGCGTTAAACATTAAAAATATCTAAAATGAACTTATTCACTTATTCACCTATTCACTTATTCACTCCATCCTTTTTATTGTAGTGTTTTCGCCTTCTCAACAGCTTCTTCAATAGTACCAACCATGTAGAAAGCTTGTTCCGGCAAGTCGTCGTGTTTACCTTCAATAATTTCTTTGAAGCCTCTGATTGTATCTTCAAGTTTAACGTATTTACCTGGGATACCTGAGAATTGTTCAGCAACAAAGAATGGTTGAGATAAGAATCTCTGAATTTTTCTTGCTCTGTTTACGGTTTCTTTATCTTCGTCAGACAATTCGTCCATACCCAAGATAGCAATGATATCTTGAAGTTCTTTATATTTTTGTAAAATTTCAAGAACTTTTCTTGTAACTTCATAATGTTCATCACCAATGATATTTGGATCAAGAACTCTTGAATTTGAAGCCAATGGATCAACCGCAGGGTAAATACCCAAAGAAGCGATTTGTCTTGAAAGTACGGTTGAAGCATCCAAGTGAGAGAATGTTGTAGCCGGCGCAGGGTCTGTTAAGTCATCGGCCGGTACATAAATCGCTTGAACTGATGTAATAGAACCGTCTTTAGTTGATGTAATACGTTCTTGCAATTCACCCATTTCTGTTGCCAATGTAGGTTGATAACCAACTGCTGATGGCATACGGCCAAGTAGAGCTGATACTTCTGAACCTGCTTGAGTAAATCTGAAGATGTTATCAATAAACAAAAGTACGTCTTGTTTAGAGAAATCTCTAAAGTATTCAGCAGCAGTCAAAGCTGAAAGCCCAACTCTCATTCTTGCTCCAGGTGGTTCGTTCATTTGACCGTAAATCAGTGCAACTTTGTCGATAACGCCTGATTCTTTCATTTCGTTCCACAAGTCGTTACCTTCACGAGTTCTTTCACCAACACCGCCAAATACTGAAACGCCTGAGTGTTCAGATGCAATATTGTGGATTAATTCCATAATCAAAACGGTTTTACCAACACCTGCACCACCGAATAGACCAATCTTACCACCTTTTTGGTATGGTTGAATAAGGTCAATCGCTTTAATACCGGTTTCTAAGATTTCGATATCTGTGTTTTGATCAACAAGTTTTGGTGATTCTCTGTGAATTGGAAGATAATCATTAGTTTGAATATCACCCATTTTGTCAACAGGTTCACCGATTACATTCAAAATTCTGCCTAAAATTGGTTTACCAACAGGAATTTTGATAGGTTCGCCGGTATTAATAACTTTCATGCCTCTTTTAAGACCGTCAGTTGATGACATTGCAACTGTTCTTACGCGGTTTGAACCAAGCATTTGTTGAACTTCTGCAACTGTGCAAGCACCGTCCTCATTATAAATTTTTAAAGCGGTATAAATCTCAGGAAGTTCGCCTTGTGCAAATTCTACGTCAATTACAGGGCCAATAATCTGAGTAATTAAACCTTCATTTTTGTTTAAAGTTTCCATTAGTTTTCCCTCATCTCTTCGTTGCCCTAATTATATAATATAAAAAGTTTTATTACAACGAATAATTTTGAGAAATTGTAGCAAGTTGGGAGAAATAATCTGTGATTTTAATTTATCAATTTTCCTAAATCAATTTCTAATGCGTTACAAAGTTGAACAACGATTGTGATGCTTGGATTTACTTTTTCATTCTCGATAGAATTCAAATATTTTGTCGAAATTCCAACTATTTCTGCTAATTTTTCTTGGCTGAATCTTTTTCTCAAGCGTTCAATTCTTATTGTTTCTGCAACTCGTTTGATAATTTCACTTTTATCCATAGAAAAATCATAAAAGATATGATAACTAAAACATATCCATGATAGTATATAATAAGAGAACTATAGTTCTCTTTATTATAATAGTATTACTTTTATAAGGAGATATTATGGAATTCGATTTGATTGATTTAAGATTAGAATTTGAAGAAATTTTGAGTTGTATGGTTATATTACAAAAAGCAATTGATAATGAAAACGATAAAGTATTATTTTCTGACATTAGTAATTGTTTAGAAATAATATCATGTAAAATGAAAAAGATAATTAAAAAATTTGATGTAATTTAACGTTTTTGTACAAGTGCTGGTGATTCCCTCTCCTTTAGGGGAGGGCTAGGGAGGGGGCTTATTTTATTCGTGGAGTCAGTAGGTCGGCTTTGCTAAGCTGACAATAAAAAATGCTTAATACTATATTTAAAAAGGTGGGAACCGCTTACGCTTTTCCCACTCTACCTACTTAATTTGTAATGTTGGGTAATGTTGGGGTGAAACTCCAATCTACTTTGATATAATAATCATTATAGCGTCAGAGAAAACACAATTATCGCAGAAAGAATTAAAACCGTTGCAACAAAAGCTATTGCGACTTTAAGTACAGGATGAAAATTCAAATTCGCTTCATTATTCAAATCAAGTTGTTTCATCACATTTTTAGAAAAATCTTGGCGAAATTCTGATTTAGTCTTATGAAAAGAATCGTTCATAAGTTTTCTTATATTATAAGTATTTTCAAGCTCTTTGCGTGCTTTTTTATTATTTATAGTAAATTTTTTTATCTTAATATTTTCTTCCGGCGGAAGTTCGTTATCTATATATGCTGAAAGATTATTCTGAAACAGGCGATATTGGCTGTTTGTAGCACTGGTTACGACTTCAGGTTCATTTTCATCCAAACTTTCTTTCAAGTCTTGCAACATAGTTTTTATGATGTCATATTTTGCACGACAAACCGAACATTTTTTAAGATGTTCTTCTACCTTGGCTTTTAGCGTTTTGCTCAAATCACCTTCTATATAAAACGAAATTAACACATCCATTTGTGCACAAGTTATTTCCATAATAATATCCTCCTAAATAAATTCTTTCAGTTCATCTTGTAATCTTAATCTGGCACGCGAAATTCTCGATTTTACCGTTCCGAGCGTTGTGTTTGTAATCCTTGAGATATCTTCGTAGCTCAGTCCTTCGTATTCTCTTAATACAATCACTATTCGCAAATTTTCAGGTAAACTAAGCATGGCAAGCCTGATGAGCTTCTCCATTTCTGAAAATAAACATTTTTCACCGGGTTCGCATCCGATTTTATCTTTTATTTCTAAAATCTTGTCATTGTTAAATTCTATATTCTTTTCTTTAGTTTGTTTTTTTATATAATCGTAAAAAACATTTGTTGCAATTTGATTTAGCCATGCCTTAAAGAGTTTAGGTTCTTTTAAGTTTGGAATATTGCGTGCCATTTTCAACAAAGTTTCTTGGGTTAAATCCGCGATATCTTGCCTTTTATCCGTAAGGTAACTAAACATCGTAAAAATAGATTTTTGCACTCTTTTTATTAGTTCCTCTAACGCCTTGTTATCTCCCGACTGAACTGCAATTATTAACGTATTTATATCCCTCTTTTTGTAACTTGTTTTTGACATACAACAATCCTTTGATGTCATGATAAAAAATCAGGTAAAAAATAAAATTACCATGTCGGATTATTGGTGAAGGGTAATCTAATTTTGTCTATCCGTAAAACCGTAAGGGGCAAAAGAAAACAGGTCGGTTATATCCTTCCTGTTAAGATTTTACACTAGCCGAAATATAAATAGCAATATTATTGTACTATAAAAATCAAAAAAACACAAATGGTAATGTCAATAAATTTACACATTTCAGCCTATTTTTTTAACTTAAAAACGCTGAAATGCAAATATATTCGAAAAAATGGCGTAAAAGCCCAAATGTTAACTTATGTAACAAATATATACGAGTTATATACAAATTTGTCAATTTTCTTAACAATTGTGTTTTTATATATATAAGAGGACAGAAAATGAGCTATAAATTTGATTCAATAGTTGGAAAAAATGAAGCAGCAGCTCTAAAAGAGATGATATTTAAGCGTGCTCAGGCTCGTGCACAATCTCTTAATGATGATACTCAAGCTGATGTCATGGATATGGCTCGTGAATCTTTTGTAAGCAAAGATAATCCGTTTTCTAGAATTATAGAAAATAATAATACTAATAATGATATTGTTGTTAAGACTGAAACAAAACCGCTTTCTATTGAGCCGGAAGTTGTTGAAGAACCGGCAGAGCCTGCTGAGCAAATCGGATTTCCGCAACGCGAATTAAAACTACAACAAAATAGAACGATAAATAATCAGCTTACAGCTATGCAAATTAATAATAACATGGCAGAGGCGCGTGAGGCTTTAAGTAACAAGAAAAGTTTTATGGGTGCTTTGAACTTTTTGAATTCACAGGCCGCTGTTTCTTTAATCAGAACGCGTGCAGATAAGTTTGAGATTATGGCATAATGTAGTTGAGATACAAAATGAAAGGCTTTATGATTAATCATAAAGCCACAGAGTCGTAATACTGAAATAGTTTAAATTTATGAAGGTAATAGGGGAATAAGGTAATAAGAAGTTATAAGAAAATTTAAAATAAAAACACGCAAATTAATGTATATATAAATGGTAAATTTAAAACCACTTATTCCCTCATTACCTTATTCCCTTATTACCTTCCTTTATAATACTCTCTAATTTTAACCTTAGGTACAACAGACATACCAGGAATTACAGAGTATTCTTGTAAATCTTCTTTGTTCGTAAACACGATTTTTACAGGAATTCTTTGTACGATTTTTACGAAAGAACCAACTGCGTTTTCAGGAGGGAACAAACTTGCTTTCGCACCTGAACTTCTTTGAATGCTGTCTATTTTACATTTAAAAACTTTGTCAGGATAAGCGTCAATTTTTACATCAACATCCATTCCTTCTTTCATTTTTGTTAATTGAGTCTCTTTATAGTTAGCTACAACCCAAACATCGTGTGGAACAACTACAAATAACGGGCTTCCTGGTTGAACCATCATACCAACTTCAACTTTTTTATTAGAAACAGTACCGTCGATTGGCGCTTTGATGTCTGTGTATTCCAAAGCCAATTCTGCTGCGCGTTTTTGAGCCTTCAAAACATTCAAATCGGCATCGGCAACTTTTGCACTTTTTGCAGGATTTTTAGAGAAAATTGACTGATCTGCAGTTGTTTGTTTTGCTTGTTTTGTCTCTAAATTTGTTCTTGCTTTATCTAAAGTTTGTTTAGATACAGCACCGACTTTATAAAGGTTTTCGTATCTTTCAACATCCTTTTTTGCAAGTTCGATTTCAGAATTAGCTGCGCTCAAATTTGCGTGTGCGTTTTGTTGATTCAACAAAGCCTTTTCATAAGCCGCTGTTGCTTGGTCTAATTTTACTTGATAATCGATTTTATCAATAACCGCAACAACTTGTCCTGCTTTTACAGGCTGATTATCTTTTACAAGAACTTTTACAATTTGTCCTGAAACTTTTGGTGAAACAGAAACTGTAGTTGTTTCAACATACGCATCATCTGTAGATTCAGAACCTAATGTATCATATAAAAAGTAACCGCCGACAATAACAGCTACTATTGCTAGAAGTGTGAAAAAATATCTCTTTTTCACAGGTAATTTTTTAGTATCTTTTTCTTCTATTTTATTTTCGTCGCTCATTTTTTTGCCTTTCGTTTTGTTAGGGAATAAGGTAACAGGGCAATAAGGGAATAAGTGGTATTAATTTTTAGTTGTTCTTTGCGCTCAATTTTCAGGATATATTGTGGTTTGCTTCGTCGCTTAAATTGTCATTGCGAGAAAATCGTGAGATTTTCGTGGCAATCTGTTTACCCTTTTATTGTACGCATTTTATTTAAAATATTTTTTAAATCTCTTATTCCCTTATTACCATATTACCTTATTCCCTTTTCCTAAATCTGTATCTCCAATGTTTCATCCATAATTTCTCTTAATTCTTTTAACAAATCACTTACTCTTGCGACATCACTATTATTGATTTTTTCCATAACGCGTAAAAAGTGTGGTCTGATTTTTTCTAAAACATCTTCTGCCTTTTTAACCCCTTCTTCAGTAATTTCAACAATTTTTACCGGACGGTTATTCTTTATTGATAATGTTCTTGTTACATAACCGCGTTTTTCTAAAGAATCTAAAAGTTTTCCGGTATTAGCTCTGTCTTTCAAAATAATCTTTGCTAAATCTCTTTGACACATTTTAGGGCTGTTTGCAAGAACGTCCAAAACTGAGTATTCTTCGCAACTTATTCCTGTGCCATATTTATCAAACACCTGTGAACCTAAAATTTTACAGTATTTAGCAGTTAATTCTATTTGATAAAATATTGTATTAGTAAAATGTTCTTGCATCTTTAAATCAATCCTCTATTTGAAGTATGTTATTTTCGCAACATGTTGCAAATGCAACACATCAATATTAACATTCTTTTTTTGAAAAATCAAGAGGGGGGATTCAAATGGAAAATGGAAAGTGGAAAATGGAAAATTATTAATGGTGCAAAACATTGCACCCTACATTTTTTAGTAAAATACGTTCAATATTAAATTATTTATTATTAATAAATGTTTAAAACAATTTTCCATTTTCCATTTAAACAAATCCTCTATTTGCAGTATGTTATTTTTACAACATGTTGCATTTGCAACACACCTGTGCTATTATTTCATGTAATAAATCAAAAGCTTTAATTTCAGAAAGAGAATAAAATATGAAAAAGTTATTATCACTAGCTATATTAATGTCATTAACCGTAGGCAATGCGGTTCCTGTTTTAGCAGTACAAAAAACTGTTTTAAAAGCAGGAGCAGAGCAGTCTGTAGATAAAAACAAAAAGAAAAAGGTTGATAAGGTTAAACCGATTAAAAATAAATATGAATATGTTAATCTTGGTTGGTGGTCGCAGTTTAATGACGAATATTTGAATGATTATATAGTTAAAGCTGTAGAAAATAACAAAGATTTAAAAATGGCAACTTTGACGATTGATGAATATTATCAAAATGTTGTAATGCAAAGAGCAGGAGAGCTTCCAACTATTCAAGCAGGATTTTTACCTGGATATGGCAAGTTTATAGGTCCATCATCAGGCGGTTTTGCGCTTCCTATTGTTGCTAACTATGAACTTGATTTGTTTGGTAAAAATCACAACAAAACAACCGCTGTAAGAAAGCTTTATGAAGCGTCTATTTTGGACGAACAGTCCGCTTATATTTCAATTGTATCAGCAGTCGGCAGTGTTTACGTAAATATCGTTAAAATGGACGCTATGATTGATTTGCAAGAAGATATTGTAAAATTAAGAAAAGAAATTTTTGAAATTATGTCTGTAAGTAATGCAGAAGGCATAATTTCAACTTCTGACCTTGTAAAAGCAAACAAAGCGTATATTTCAGGCGTCGCTGATTTAACAGATTTGAAAAAAGAAAGAACAAAGCTCCTTCATCAATTAGCGGTTTTAATTGGTGATAGTCCTAATAATATTGAAGAATACAAAAGAAGCGATTATAGAAAATTAGCTTTTTCAGGCTCAATTCCAGAATACGTAAGTTCTGATGTTATTATGCAAAGACCGGATTACAGGAAAGCAGAAAAGATGCTTGAAAAGGCAGGAATTGATGTTAAGGTTGCAAGAAAAGAAATGCTTCCGACTTTAAGTCTTGGCGGTGGAGTTTTATTCAACGCAAAACACTTTGAAAGCTTATTTACAACTTCTCAAATGATTTGGGGTTTGGGTGGTTCAATTATGCAACCTTTGTTTGCCGGTGGAAAAATCAAAGCTAATTTGAAAGCTAAGAAAATTGCTTATGAAAGAAGTTTGAAAAACTACGAAAAAGTTAATTTGACCTCTATGCAAGAAGTTAATGATTCTTTAGTTTCAGTAAATATGGATAAAGAAAAACTTGCTAAGCAGAAGAAAATCCAAGAACTTGAACAAAAAGACTTTAAACTTTCTCAAGATAAATTTGAACAAGGCGTGATTGCGAAATTGGATTTGAATCAAATGGAAGAAAATTTGCTAACTGTAAACAAATTGGTTTATTCTACAGAGTTTGATTGCATGGTTGATTATATCAGCTTCTATAAAGCAATTGCTGCGCAGAAGATTTAGGATGTTGAGAATAGGAGTGCAAACACCTCACCCTAGCCCTCTCCTGTAAGGAGAGGGAAGGCGCTTAAGATGCTCATTTTTGATTTGAAATTTTTAATATTAACAAGTCGTGGTCATTCCCTCTCCTTACAGGAGAGGGTTAGGATGAGGTGAAGTTAATGCTTTTGCGCATTCTCATAACGTTTTTTTGTAAAATAATTTGTCATGCCTGCAACGAAAAATCCCATTACACCAATTGAGAATACGTAAGGAAGTCCGGCAATTAAGACTTTTTGCTTAACTAATGACTTGTATTCTTTTTCTACTGTAGAATTCTTTTTCTCTGCAAGTTTTTTTGCCATGCCGCTTAATTCATCGAATTTCGGTACGCTTAAATCTTTGCCAATCAAATCTTTGCACTTACCAAATTTGTACAATAATTTTCTAAATCCTCTTTCAACAAGCTCGCTACCTGTAATTACATACAATGCAACGAGTGGGAACCTTGTTGCAGTTTCTTTTAAGTTTTCTTTGCCTCTGTCTGCTGAAGCTCCAAAGTATCCTGCACCACCGACTAAAACGCAAGTGGTTAATTGACCTTTGCTCAAACATAACTTGCCGTTTTGGCTGTTAAAATCCATGCATAAGTATTTGTTCATGAAATTTTTTGCTTTTGGAGAATTCTTGAACAATTTGTTTCCGGGGGCAACTATGAATTCTGATATTTTTTGTAAGGCTTTTGAATCTTTGCCTTTGGTTGCTAATAAACCTGCTAAACCCAGACATCCTGCGTATAATCCGGCTGCAAGCCCAATGTGTTTTTTTGCGCTGTTTCTAACTTTATCTTGCTGTTTTGTGTCTTCTTGAGTGTTTTCTAATGAGGCTATGCTTTTAAAATCACTCTTTTTAAATACTTTTAAAGTCATTAAGTTTTTTATGTAGTTTAGTGAAAATTCGGTTAACGGAATTGCCATGGCTGCAAGTGAAATGGCTGCTTTTACAGGTAAAACTTGTTTGTTTTTGGCTTTGTTCCCTTTTTCTAAGAGTTCTACACCGGTTGTTGCGACTTCTTTTTTTAGATTATTGTCTAAACCTTTGGAGAAAACTTTTCTCGCAACTCTTTCGCCAATAATTGTTGGAACGAAATAGATAAGCGTTTCTTCAGAAGTTTCAAGGAATGTATTTTCGGTTAGGTCTGCAAGACTGCGCGAGAAAACCGCTTTCGGGATAAGGCAAGTTGTAACGTCTTGTATGAAGCGCGAGGTTGAAAGTCCGGACGCCTGTTCTTGGTGGCGCACGAATTTAGCCGCCGGCTTGAGCGGTTTTGGTAAAGTGTTTATTAGATTTTTGTCTGTAACTTTTGACATGGTCTTTCCTTTTAAAACTTGTGAAACTTAAAAATTGCGTTATGTTGAGCGGGTTGTTTACAATAGTTAATAAAACCTTCTCCCTAACCCTCTCCCGCCTTCGGCACCCTCTCCATGTCAAATTGAAAGAAGGAGAGGGAGTGATACGCGTTATATTGAGCGTTTCTTTCGGGTTTTACATTTTATCCCCTCCCTCGGGGGAGTTTTCTGCCCCACTTCTAAGCTAGTAGTTAAACTTACAAATTGGGAAGTGTGGTGTAAAAGGGAGAGGGTTTTATTAACTTGGTCATTCCCTCTCCTTACAGGAGAGGGTTAGGGTGAGGTGAATCCTTATTTGAGATATCTATAAAACAATTAACTTTATCCATATTTTCCTTTCAATTAACTCATAACAACACAAAACACGTGTAGCGCAACCTTTTCGGTCAAACTACCCGACTTTTGTTAAATAGAACAGTAAAATTAGGGTAGTCTTAAACTAACCCGCGCCACCAATTTCTATTTCTGTTAAAACTATTTTTCATAAACAATGTCCTTGTATCGATATATCGATACAAGGATATTTTACTACATTAAATATTGTTGTCAACTACTAGTAGTTGATTTTGTAACCTTCGGCGATTACACGAGCTGTACAACCCCAGCCAGAATTGCCAATATGACCGTCTACACAAGACCAGCCAGCACTTTGATTATTCCAAATGTTTGTAATATTAGCACTACAAGTATTAGCTTCACTATCGAGTCCATCTTTGCAAGAATCAATAACTGAAACATCAGTTCCACCCATTGGATATAATATACCATTATCGCCTAAATAAAATCCAAAAATATCACGTCCAACAATATTTGGAGAATTAACTCCATTTACATCAATAAAAACATCTGCAAACTGATTAAATAAGCCTCCACCTGCGTTCATAATTGCTTGTTTATTTGCATCAGAAAGAGGTCGTGAAGTATTCACATTAATAAATACTGTTGCACCATTTTTTAACTCAATTACGTGAGCCCTATCACCTCCACTTGCCAAGCTGCTTCGAACACTTGTTCCGTTGTCAGTACCATTTGCACTCATTCCATGGGGTACCACACTGCCATAATACACTCTAGCTATATTATCATTACCTGTGCGAAAACCATTTATATGCATATATCCTGCTATATTTCCGGCAAATCCGGCTCTGTTGCTACTTTGTGCCGCAAGATTTGTATTAAACAAAGAATCTACATTTTCTTTGACTAATATGCTTGAAAAAGCATTTTCTAAGTTAGAAACTGTTACTGATAATTTCGCTGCGTTTGCTTCATTTCTGCTACTCAATACTAACGCCGGAGCAGTAAGCGCGGCAACAACGCCAACTATACCTAAAGTAATCAAAACTTCCGCTAAAGTAAATCCATGTTTTTTCATCAAAGCTCTCCTAATGTTGAATATTTTTGTCGAGTATGTAACACAATATGCATTGTGTTACATGTTATCTATACATTTATAATATCATATTTTGCAATCTTTGTGAAGCCTGCTTTTACGAGAAAAAATGACAATCAACCCAATCCACATATGTGGAGAAGACGCTGATACCAAACAGTAAATGCATTTCCCTCCCTTTATAGGGGGAGGGTAGAATTTCAAGTTGAAAGCGCGTGCGCTTGAAGCTTAGAAATTCGGGTGGGGGCTGATTTTACAGAGTTATTGGTGCGCAAGTGTGCGCACCCTACCACTCCTGTAAGAAGAGGGATAAGTTAATAATACCCTCTCCCGCCTTCGGCACCCTCTCCATGTAGAATGGATAAAAGGAGAGGGGAGCAGGACTTGTTTGTTTGAATGTCTTTAGCGCATCCCCTCCCTTTTTTATCTCCCCCTTTTGATACTTTTTCATTCCCTTCCTCGAGGTGGTTTTCACTTCATCCCCTCCCTCGGGGGAGGGGCAGGGGAGAGGGTTTTATTAACTAAAAATTTCTAAATTCAAGAGCTAAGTCAAATAATAAATTTTACGCCCTTTCATTAAGAAATTCTTTCTCTCCATTGGAGAGCGTTACAGTTTGCAAAATAAATTAACCAGACATGTAACACAATGCATATTGTGTTACATACTCGACAAAAATATTCAACATTAGGAGAGCTTTGATGAAAAAACATGGATTTACTTTAGCGGAAGTTTTGATTACTTTAGGTATAGTTGGCGTTGTTGCCGCGCTTACGGCTCCAGCGTTAGTTATGAGTAGCAGAAACGAAGCAAACGCAGCGAGATTATCAGTTGTTGTTTCAAACTTAGAAAATGCTTTTAATAACGCAATCGTGCAAGAAGGTGCAGACAATCTTTACGGCACAAGCTTATGGGCTAATGGTGGAGTCAATGCAGAGTCGAGTGAAGCTAATATTTCTGCTTTTGTAGGTAATCTTGGCAGATATATGCACACAAATGGTTTTAAAAATTCTGATACAGTATTTATTGGTACTAATGTGTACCATGAAATGACTGATAACGGTGGTACAGATGCTACTACAAGTATAAATAAATTCCCTGGAGGTGGACAATGCTTTACAATTGAGCTTAAAAACGGTGCGGTTGTATTCATAAGAACTTATGCAAATCCTGGTAGTGCTGAATTTGAGACAGCTAGAACTAACGCAATTGCTGCCGGAGTTTCATATTATACAAATGCTGCTGATATATTTCTTGATGTAAATGGTAAGAGTGCGCCAAATACTTACGGTCGTGATTTATTTGCATTTCAAGTCGGTGAAAATGGTGTCCTATATCCTTTAGGTGGACGCGATGTACAATTTACTGACAATACAGACGGTACTTGGGATCAAACTGGTGTGCACTATAGCTGTACAGATAATTTTAAAGGTAACTCTAATAAAGGACTTGGATGTACTGCTCGTGTAATTGCTGAAGGTTATAAAATTAATTATTAATAAAAGATATTCATTTATCCGGCGAAAGCGAAGCTTTCGCCGGATGTTTTTATGGATAAAATAAAGGCGCAGCCTTTGGCTGCGCCTTTTTAAATCAACTATCAATCAAATCTTACTTATTGATATCTTTAACTGACAAAGCGATTCTGTGTTCTTTTGGAGTGAATTTCTTAATAAGAACGTCAACTTCTGAACCAACTTTGAACATGTTGAACGGATTTACGTTTTCGTCAGACATTTCTGAAACTGGCAATAATGCTTCAACGCCAGGGAAGATGTTGATGAATGCGCCAAAAGTAGTAACTTTGTTTACAGTACCTTTAACGATTTGACCTTCTTCAAATTGTCCTTCGATTTGTTGCCAAGGATTTTCACCCATTCTCTTAAGAGATAGAGAAATTCTCTTCAATTCTGTATCAATCTTGATGATTTTAACTTCGATTGTATCGCCTAGAGTGATAACATCTGAAGGGTGTTTAATTCTTTGCCAAGAAATTTCAGAGATAGGTAGTAAACCGTCGATACCGTTGATGTCAACGAAAGCGCCGAAGTCAGTAATTCTAACTACGTTACCTTTAACAACTTGACCTTCTTCCAATGAAGAAAGAACGTTATCAACAACTTGATCTCTTTGTTCAGCAACAGCTTGTCTTTGAGATAAGAT
>CAKVLH010000001.1 GCA_934757245.1 uncultured Candidatus Melainabacteria bacterium | reverse complement strand
TTCGAAATCTTTAGGATTTTAAAAAAAATATTTACAAATTGTTACATTTTGTAGCAGAATCTAGGCTGAATCTAGCTATCCCAAAACTAACCTTCTTCTCTCAAAAGTAAAATTGCAGTATTCAATTCTTCCAATAAATATTGTAGTTGTTGATTAATATTTTCCGGATTATAAATAGATCCGCTTGCAGAATACGCCAAATAGCGTTGATATGTTACTGCCTCTTTTCTTAATTGCGAAATTGATTTTACATACCTGTTAACTTCTTGCAACTTTCTAAAAGATTCGTAATAACTTTCAGGCTTGCCGTCGTATTTTTCAGCTAAGTTATCAATATTCAATGTAAGCAAATTCGCCTTTGTAATAAAGAGTTGCAAGCTTTCATTATCTTCAATACAGTCTACAAGCTTTTCCAACATTGGGATAACTTCATTTGCATCAACTACGAATTGAGAAGTTTTATCTTTTTTTTGAATAATATTAATAAATGCAGGATTGTCTTTCGGTACAGGTTTTAATTCCGCAGGGTCATCAAAACCTTCTTGTGCTTCAAAAACAGGAGTTGTAACTTTTGTTTTTGAGCGCTCAATTTTCTCTCCAATATCCGGCAATTTTCCGGCATAACCTTTGCCTTGCAATTCTTGTTCTAATGCCTTATTTTTTTTGTTCCAAAACGTTGCATTTGAAGGTAATGTAATGCTTAATAATATTAGACAAATTAAAATTTTTTTCATAATTATATTATATTGATTTTTATCCAAAAGGCAAAGTTTTCTAGCTGATTAAGCCTTGAATATCATCTACAAATTCTTGTATATCCGTAACAACGTTTCTAGAGTATTTATTGTAAAAATTTGATGCTTGCTTTTTAGCAAAATCGAATAGTTCAGAGCGATTTTCAGAACCTTCAGCACTATTACTTAAAAGAGAAGTAAAAAACGTTACGGCTTCGGATGTTGTTACATCACCATCGCTGTTTAAATCAAGCATGTTCTTCTTTTCAATAGAATTAACATCTTGTCCTGTTGCTTCCATTTGGTCTTGCACTTTTTCAGAAAAATCTATGTTTTCAATCTGCATGCCGGCAGGCATTCCAAGGGAAGCAAAAATATTATTAGTTTCTTCTTTAGGCTTAACTTCCATTTGTTTTTCTAATAAATCGGAAAATGTCGTATCGTTCAAATCATAATTAGGATTAACGCCTAAACCGTTAAGTCCGCTTGATGATATTCCGCCTATAAAATTAGATACTAAACTCATATTTTTATTATATAAATCTTTCTGAGTTTTGTAACTACTACAAATAGTTGAACTCTTATTATCAGTCGATTACATATGCACTGATAATGATTTAATCACTTTATTCAATAAACAACTTATGCTATAATGTGGAAACTGAGGAGTAATTGTATGAAAAAGATATATTTAAGTTTTATTATTTTGTCCGTACTAACACTTTGCGCTCAAGCCGGAGATGTAAATAGCATTCCATACAAAAACTTAAAAAATAAATCTCGTATTACTTATAATGCAGAACTGGACTCTTGGTCGACTAAAATTGATAAGAAATCCGGCAACTATTTTACAAAAATCTCAGTAAATGGTATTAGTTCTGAATTTATTAATCCTGATGAATCATTGGCTTTTTCTACAAATTGTTCGTATGAATTTTTAAAAGGTAAAGATTTTATCGGATATTCAGGTTCAGATTTAAAATTTTATGATTTCGCATATACTGAAGGAGAATTAACTAAGCGCGAATTAACAGAAGACGAAGTGCAAGCGTTATTTCCGGATTTTAGAATAATAAAAATTTCTGAGTTCAGCCCTAATACGAATTCATTAAAAATTAAAAAGCATGGAATTAATGAAAAAATTATAATTTTAAACGATACCGAAAAAACATTTGATAATTACACATTTACCTCCGGCAATGCCAAATTTAACACATATCCACTTGCTGGATTTATAGAAGTTACTAAAAAAGGAATGATTCAATTCTCACACTTTGGTGAAAATACAGAAATCACTCCTTGGTTTATCTTACTTTTGCGCTAATATTATGCTTCAAAATAAACTTCTTTAGCGCCATTGTTCGCAATTATGCTATTTTGTTTGTTTTCTAAAAACTTATCACAAGCCATAATTGATGCAGATGATGCAATTACACCTCCAAATGCTCCGATAGCAAACTTTAAGAATTTGTTTTCAATACTTTTGGTAAACGCATTTGCAGTCAGTACACCTGCAACAACAGATGCTGCAAATGCAATATTTGTAATAGTTGCACCTTTTTTGTCATGCTTTTTATATTGAATTGCAAAAGAGTCGGCATTTTGAGTTGGAACTTGAAAATATCTGGTGCGTCCGTTTGAATTCTTTATATTAACATTAGCGTAAGGATTATTTTGATTTTTAATAACTTCAGTTGTTATACCCATGCCACTATCTCCTTTCGAAAAAGTAAAAAACGGTGAAAATTTAAAATTGACTTATTGTAAAGAAATGTTTACAAATTTTATTTGTTATAAAATAAAATTTAAGAGGTATTTCGTGAATATTTGTATTTTCCCTGGAACATTCAATCCGATACATGAAGCACATATTCAAGTTGCAGAATTTGCACTTGCACATTATGGTTTTGACAAAATTATCTTTATTCCGGCTTTTATTCCACCACATAAGGACATTAATCCGGAACTTGCAAAACACAGGTTTGCAATGGTAAAGCTTGCAACTGCCTATAACGATAAGTTTGAAGTTTCTGATATAGAATATGTTTTGGGGCAAAATGGTAAAAAATCTTATTCACTAAATACGGTAAAAAAAGTCCGAGAATTATATCATATAGAGGAAAAACTAAATTTCCTAATTGGAACAGACGCTTTTGAAAAAATTGAAAGTTGGTATAAAACAGAGGAGTTAAGCAAGCTTGTTCATTTTATTGTTTTTCCACGTGGTGTTGAACTTACACCGAAGCCGGATTATGACTATGAACTAGCGAACATGCCGTTTAGGGACATATCATCAACCGATTTAAGGAATCATACTGAAGACACTACATTAAAGGAAGTAAAGGAATATATAAAAAATCATGGTTTGTACAATTGAATATATAGATAATTGGTTAAAAGCAAATTTAAATACAGAAAGATATGAACACTCTTTGGGAACTGCTGATTGTGCGCGTGAATTAGCACAAAAATTTGGCTTAGACGAAGAAAAAGCTTATTTTACAGGCTTGATTCATGATTGTGCGAAGTGCTTACCAAAAGATGAAACAATGGCAATTTTGAAGAATTTGCAATTAGAAGACGGTGAGTTGTGCAATCCAAAAACTCATCATGCTCTTGTTGGTGCAGTTATTGCAAAAAAAGTGTTCGGAGTAGAAGATGAGGAAATTTTGTCTGCAATAAGGTGGCATACTCTTGGAAAAGTTGATATGACTGATTTTGAAAAGATTATTTTTCTGGCAGATAAAATTGAAAAACGGACACGTCCTTGTGAAATTTGTGAACCGATAAGAATTGCATTAGATGAGGGGGGCTTAGATGCAGCACTTCTAATTTGCTATGAAAATACAATAAAAAGCCTTGTAGATAGACGTTTGACAATTTGCTTGGCAACTATTGAAATTTATAATTCATTGTTGATAAAATGCAAAGGATAAGTAGCAATTATTTGTTGATTTTTTAATTTGAGATGCAGGGCGTGAAATGCGCTTGCATGGATGTCTTTGCGCGTTCCCTCCCTCGGGTGTGCGCTTGTCCGAGGTTTATAATACCCTCTCCCGCCTTCGGCACCCTCTCCATGTAGAAATGAAAAAGGAGAGGGGAGTGGAATGCGCTAGATTGGGCGTCGCAAGCCTGTCCCCTCCCTTGGGGGAGAGGGTATTATTAACTATCCACTTTCAACTATCAACTTTCAACTCAATAAGCCCCACCCGCATCTGTAAGGCTCAACGAAGCTTCGCCAACAGCTGCGACCTCCCCCTATAAAGAGAGGTATGACATGACCAGCATATAAAAAAGTAGCGAAGCTCTAATGAGCTTCGCTACTTACAGTGTCAAATATTAACCTGAGAATGTTTTATAAGATTTTTCGATGTTATCACTTACAACTTTCTTAACGGCTTCCATTTCTGTGTTAACCGCATTTCTTTCGTTATCAAGTCTTGTAAGTTTCAATTCCAAGTTCTTGTCTTGTTGTTGTACGATTGAAGTTTTAGCGTTGATTTCTTGTTGTTTTTTGTCATATGTAGCTTTTGCATATTCATAATCATTAAAAGCATCTGCGTAAGCATCTTCATCTGTTACAGTTTCAGCTGTTACATCAATCCAGCTTATTACCCCATTGTTTACAATACCAACTCTTGTTATTCGACCGGTTGAAGCGTCGAATTCTAATTGACAATTTTGTTTAGTTTCTGTTTGTGTATAAGTGCCGTCTGCAGTATAATCATAAGGTCTTACTGTCGATTGAGTTGGATTAATTTGTGATAGCTCTGTATTTTTAATGAAATGTGGAATTGTTGAACCATTTTTGTATTCAATATAAACAGAGAAATCATTTGCTATATCCGCTAACTGTTCATCAGTATATGAGCTATAGTCATTAGGAAAAGCATTTTTTAATGCTGTTAGATATTCATTATAGCTGCTATCACCTAATTTATTTTTAGCAGTATCACTATTCAAATCATAAACGGGCATATCGCCAACACTATATTTAGTTTCACCAGCATTTGGGTTTGGTAATGTAGTACCAGTTGTTGAAGTGCTATTCATTTGATAAATATTTTTCATTTTAGCTTCAATTTCAGATGATGTAGAACCCAAATATTCTTTATAATTGCTGCTTGTAATTGCAATAGGCTTAGCACTCTTACCATTTTCATAATAATATAATTTTAAACTATCAAAATTTAATTTATCTGCATTATTTACATAGCTATATTCTTCTTTTTCGTTTGCTTCGTATACGTTTGTATAACCATCGTTTTCGGAGCTTTGGATAAGTCCATTTTCACCACCAAATTTATCTATGTCTGATGCTTTACATTCAATGTAAATAGTAGTATTGTCATTTGGAATTGTTGATACTTGGCTACCATCTGTGCCAAAAACTGTAACTAAAGATTTTTTATCAGAATTATTTTTTAACCAATTATTATATTCTGCACCTGTTACAGCAATCATTACTTTTGTATCATTTGTTTCTGGTTTTTTAGTTATTTTATTATTACCAGGGGTAGCTTTTGTTTCTGTTTTAAATAATGAAGGCAATTCAGAAGGTTTTAATTGTACAAAGTTTGCTTCTGATTTAGTTTCTGTAACTTGAGCACTGTTTACACTCTTAGAAACAGAATGCCCAGATCTTTTATAGCTGAATTGTACATTGTAAGTATTATCACCACTTTCATTTTTACCGGTAGGAACTACATTACCTAAAGTAAATTTAGAAGCATCTGAAATACCTGAGTATTGAACTTTTGTATAATCAGAAGTTGAAGGAGGAGTTGGTACGCTCATTTCAAGCAACTGGTTATATAATGCGTTAACTTGGTTTGATAAAGTTGTTCTTTGTTGGTTAATTTGTTGACCTTGATATTCAATGTCGTTCATTCTTGCTGTTAAAGCGATTAACCTTGCTTGTGATGCTGACATACCCATAATTGAGTCTCCTTTTTTTCCTTTTTCCTTGTGATATATATATCGGCATAATTTTTGAAAACTTTAGCGTTTTTAATCAAATCGTTACAAAAATTTACATTAGATAGATGAAATGCAGGTATAGCTTGATTTTGTTATAATTTCTATTTTTACCTATCTTGGATTATGCTTGCATGAACGTCTTTAGCGCGTTCCCTCTTTCGGATGGGTGCTTGTTCAAGGTTAATAATACCCTCTCCCGCCTTTGGCACCCTCTCCCTGTAGAAATGAAAAAGGAGAGGGGAGTGATATGCGCTTGCATGGATGTTGTTAGCGCATCCCCTCCCTCGGGGGAGTTTTCTACTTCACTTTTAAGCTAGTAGTTATACTTACCAGTTGGGAAGTGTAGTGTAAAGGGAGAGGGTATTATTAACTATCAACTTTCAACTCAATAAGCCCCCACCAGCATTTGTAAGGCTCAACGAAGTTTCGCCAACAGCTACGACCTCCCCCTATAAAGAGAGGCAGGGCGTGAGATGCGCTTGTTCAAGGTTTATAACACCCTCTCCCGCCTTCTCGTTTTCCTCTCCATGTAGAAATGAAAAAGGAGAAGGGAGCAAAATGTGTTAAAATGGACGTCGCAAGAGTATTCCCTCGCCTTACAGGAGAAGGTTAGGATGAGGTGTCTATCAAAAAAACTACTACTCGCTAATCTGCTTAACGCGCTTTTTCTGAAACTTAAATCCCAAAATTCTAATAATTTTATACTTTCTATCGCTACTGTTACGAACAGAAAATATTTGTTCAAAAATAGCCTTAGCATTTCCTGTCGGATAAAACAACCTTAGCGGTAAATACCACATTATTTTCCTTTTATGATATTCAATAAAATCTTCCCAAGGCGTACCCTTTAATGCTTCAAAATACTCTTTTGCCCATTTTGTATAATTCATTGGCTTATAAAATGTCCAAGGCTTTTTAGGCGAAATAAAATGTATTAAAACCGGATTTTCAACATCTTTAAACATACCTTCGTTATCAAGTATTGCCTGCGTGTTAAACTCTTTTTCAATATAACCGATTCGACCTTCAAAAACTGCATTGATAATATCTTGATCATGACACTCAATCTTGGCTTGATTGTTAGCTATCCAGTCAACAATTTTTTCTACGGAGTTTTCTTCTCGCATTCCTTGACAATTCATAAGCATAACTCCTGAATTGATATATTTTTCTAGATTCAGACGCTTAGAATGTGGTTTCACAGCTACATCAATAACACCTAATACAAGATTGTTGTTAAACTCTTTATTGTACAATTCATTCAAAGAAGCGCGTGCAATTACATCACAATCCATGTAGATAATTCTATCTTCATTGGGAATTAACTCCGGTATAAATAATCTGTAATATGCAGCCAGTGATATATAATCGCGTTTAAAAGTATGACAACTTTTAAGTTTGTTCATATCCGGCAAAATATAACTGATTTTACAAGCATAATTCTTAGTGAAAAAGCTTAATTTTTCTTTATTTTCTTCAGATATTCCGCCATCTATAATATATACACATACACATTCTTGATCATTTTTATGTTTTAGTACGGAAGAAATAGCTGCTGCTAAGTGTTGAACATAATTGTTATCACTACTCAAGCATATTGCAATATTATTCATCAATTTCCTCCCATTAATGTTTCAACATTTTTTAAAATATTTTCCGCAGAAAAATCATCTTCTATTATTTTTGCATTGTATAAAGCAGGATTAGGCGCCCAAATCGGAGCTGTATTTTTGCGATAAAAAATTGCAACAGTAGGACAGCCGACTGCATAACCCAAGTGCATTGTGCCTGTATCAATACTAATTAAACATTTGCTGTTTTTCAAAACTCCGCTAAGTTCTATAATAGATGTTTTATCAACCAAATTGATAAATTTACAATTCGCGTTTTCTAAATTTTTTGCATACTCTTGAGCTTTTTGTCCTGCACCTACAAACACAAGTTTGCAGTTCTTAGCATTTAATTGGTGCATTATTTCGATTGCAACATCAATTGGCATATCTTTTTCCGGGTTTTTGCTAAGACAACAAAGAGTAATATAGTTCTCAGTATCACTTACTAAGTCTTTAGCCCTATTGATTGCATCATTAGGAACATTGTATCTGATTGGCAAATTCTCTACCTTCACTCCAGTTAACCCGGATAGCAGCATGGTATGAGCAAGCTGGACATTTTCGTCATATAAATTTTTGGGTCTAACAATTTTTTGTGCGCCGGTTAATAAAGATATTAAGAAATTGCGCTCGTTTTTGTACGTTAATAGTGAACAATAAGCGCGTTTATACGGGAATGTTCTGATAAATCTGAGCAATCCGCTCAAACCTCTATGAATACCTTTCTTATCAAATACAATGACTTCATCAACATCTTGTTGATGTTTTGCTACATCATAAAAAGGTTTGTCAGCAACAAATACGATTTTCGCATTTGGAAAGTTTTTGCGAATATTTTGGCATAGAGAATTGCAAAGCAAAACATCACCAAAAGCAGCCGTATTAAATACTAAGAAAACCTTTTCTTTCATCGCTTATTCCTTCTCAAATACTGATTTATTAGGGAACTTCTCATCAAGAATTTTCTTCAAAGCCTTTCTCGAAGCATCTGTAGTTTTACGTGAATCATTTACGCACAACAACTTGCTATTCGCATGCTTGATTTTACGAATATTTTGAGGTTTGCTATCATACGCAAGAGAGTTTTTAGGCTTATGTAAAACAAAATCCTTGAAACTCTGTTTGTTTTGCTTTAAAACAGCTTTATTTTGCGCAATAGAATAATACATAATAATAGTTCTTTGAATATCTGAAAAATCTCTGAATCTGTGAGTAAGAGTTTTTTCAAACTCATCCTTAAACTCGTTTTCGCATTCCAAGAACAAAGATTTACAATACGGATCAGCATTATGATGTGGAAAAAACGGAATATCCACGCCATAGCGAGTTTTTATCAGTTTATAAGCTCTATTAATTGTATATCCGTATAAATGTTTGTATTTTTTGTTTAAAATTCTTTTACCGGCAATATAAACAGGTTTGTTATCTTCAAAGAAAAACTCCGGCTCTATAGGCTGCCAAAATAACATATCATCATTTGCATAAATAAATAGTTCAGACAAATCTTTGATAAATGGAATTCTGGTTTCTATAGCACAAGAATTATACAAAGGGAGTTTATCATTTGGAATAATATCTGTATGATTTACAATTTCTATTTTTGGATTATTGGTATCCAACCAAGCAGGAACTTGATTATCAGTAACAATATATATTTTATTAATCCAAGGAATATTTTTTTCAACAGAACGCAATGAATACTTTAGTTCTTCGTTATCAATAAATCTGCAATCAGAAACAGCATCCTTATTACAATCTTTGGCATTGTTCTCGTATAATCTTTTTTTCTCTTGCCACTTAGGGTCGCTACTATCTACCCACAAATAGACTAAATCGATTTTTGCATCTGATTTATCCAAAATTACCCCCATATTCCTTTAAAAAGATTTTGACGAACTAAATTATACATCTTAATCATTGTAACATAAAAAAATTTAGTTTAAGAAGATAATGTAAAATGCCTTTATTTTAAATAATAAATGGGTGCGCAGGTGTGTGGCACCCTACGACTTGGCCATTCCCTCTCCGAGGGAGAGGGCACTTTTGAATGCAGGGTTATTGAATTATTAAGTTTTGTAACAAATAAGAACAAGGCTGAAATCACATCATTTTTAAATACTTTATATATATGTAAGATTTAAAAATGATGGTGAATTAAAATGGCAATCGCAAATTTACATGAAACATTAATGAGTTACAAGTTAAGAAGAAACGCTCTTAACCTTGAACTTACTCATTTACAAAATCAAAAAAACCTTGCTACTTATTCCCAAGCAGATTCACAATCATTAAAGAATCTTGCTGACAGAGAAAACCGAACATACTTCAAAAACTTATTTGAAGCTGATCAAGCTGAAGGTGGAGCTCACGAGTATGATTGTTATAAAGATTATACAGAAATTCCTGAATTTGAAGAACAAGTAAATTTAATAACAGCACAATTCCAAGACGAGTTAGCTGAATTAACAGCTTGGGAAACTCAAATTGACGCACAAATTACAACAGATAGTGCTGAATTAGAAGAAGTTAATGCCTACTTAGATTCATTGAAATCTATGTTAACAAATAACATCCAAGAAGATTTTAAATTCGGATTGAACGGTTAAACTAGATAAATTCTAAAGCTAATTATTCACACAATAAATAGATAATTACAACGCTTTATTTTCTCTTTTTGCTTTCAGTATTTCTTTACGTTCAAGTTTTGTATACAATTGTGAATTAATTTCACCGCCAATTAAAATCAAAATTGAAGTGTAGTATAACCAAACCATTAATACAGCAAAACCGCCAATTGTACCGTATACAAAGTTATATGTATGCAAATTGTTTATGTAAATTGAAAAACCCCATGAACCGAGTAACCAAGAAATACAGAAAAATAGCGTTCCCGGAAGCGCACTTCTGCGTCTAAGCCTTTCTTGACCACCTAAATCAGGCAAAATATAATAATGTAAATATGCCATTATATACAACGCTATAAATGCAATCGGCCAACGCAAAGTCAGCATTAAATTCCCTAAATGAACAGTCAAACCAAGATATGCGATTAAAAATTTAATAATTACTTTACCAAAAATAATCAGGTTAATACTCAAAAAAAGCACTAACGCATTTACAAAAACCATGATTAATGAAAGTAATCTTGTATAAATAAAAGAACGTGTTTCTTCAACTTTATAAGCTCTATTTAAGCCTTTTAATACGATTGCAAGTGCATTTGTCGATAATATAACTGTAATGCAAAAACCAAAAGTGGCAATTAATCCACCTTTAGAAAAAAACCAAACTTCATTTAATACGGTTTCTATCAAATTAATTACATCATCAGGCATAACTTGTTGCAAAAACAATATTAACGGATTCATAAATGAATGTTTTCCAAGCCAACCAAAAAGAGCTGTTAAAAATAACATAAAAGGAAAAATTCCAATTACAAGCATAAAGCCCATTTCAGCAGCCATGCCAAAAAAGTCATTTTCTATAACTGATTTAATTATATTTCTTAGTGTTTTGAATTGAAATTTCACAGTCTGATTTCTTTCAATAATTGTGCAATGCTATCTTTAATATTTGCTTTAATTGTACATCCTGCGGCAAATGTATGACCGCCTCCACCAAATTTCGTGCATATAGTTGCAACGTCAGCTTTTTTACTGCGCATTGAAATTTTTGTTAATTTAGACTCTACTTCTTTTGCAACAAAAGAAACCTCTGTTGTATCAATTGCGCGCAATGTTTCCGCAATTCCGTCTGTATAATCATCACCGGCAGAAAACTTTTCCAAGTCTTTTTTATAAACAGTTGTATAAGCGATTTTGTTATCCTCGATAAATACAGCTTTATTGACACAATAATTTTGAAACATAACATAGTTTTTTGTCTTTGTTTCGTAGCATTTTTTATAGATATAATTTGGATTAGCACCTGTATCTACTAAATCTGCTGCAGCCCTAAAGGTATTAGAAGATGTGTTTTCAAACCTAAAATTGCCGGTATCTGTCATAATTGCCGTATACAGGCAAATTGCAGCATCCTCAGTTAATACCCAGTTATGTGCTTTAAAATAATTGAACAAAACTTCGCCACAAGAACTTGCATCGGCCTCAATTATCTGATAATCGCCAAATTTAGGATTCGTTTTATGATGATCAATATTAACCGTACATTTTGCTTTATCGAAAAGAATTTTTGAATCCATAACTCTATCAATCGCCGCAACATCAAGAGTTATAACCAAATCATAAACTAAAGATTTATCATAATAACGCTCTGCCAAGTCAACATTTGGCAAAAATTTGTAATTATACGGAATGTTTGAAACAACATTCATATCAGCTTTTATCTTAAATCTTTTATAAATCATGCTGTACAAAGCGCACATAGAGCCTAATGTATCGCCATCAGGATTCATGTGAGATAAAAGTAATATCTTTTTTGACTGCTTAATTAAACTATCTAAATCACAACTCATAACGAAATAATAGCATAAATATATTTATATTGAAAATCAAATTTCTATAGTCCGAAAACTTCTGCTAAAGGATCTTTTGCAATTGCAATCATCTCATCAGTGATGTTTTGACCGTCAAATTTTTTGTAAACCGGAATAAGTTCAATAATTTCTTTTGGAGTAGTTGCTCTATTATCATCCAGAATTTTGTCTACAAACTTTTTATCATCAGCATCTATAGTATTAAACATTTTCATTTCTTCAAAACTTAGAGGTTTGTTTTGATTCTTTTCTTGCAGTTTTTCAAAATACTTTTCATTAAGAGTAGATTTTGCCGCAAATTCAACCACACTAGAAGCTTTTTTAAAATTATCTTTTTCTTCATTTAAAGCCATATCTACATATTTTGGTGTAGTAAGAGTAAGTTTAACTAATTCATTCATTTCATCTTCTGATAAATATTGAAATATTTTTAAATATTTTTCAACCAAATCCGGATTTTCTCTATATGTATCGACAATTGCAGCCAAGAACTTTCCATTATACTTTCCATAATTTGGTGTAAATTCTGGTTTTGCAAGTAAAGTTGAAATTGCATCTTTATTCATTTCATAATTTTCTGACATTTTTGCTATATCAACAGCCCTAAAGTAATGTTTAGACAAATTACCTTTCACATCTGCCAATGATTTTACACTATTGGGATAATTTTCATAGCTATAAAAAAGAGCATTAATTTCTTTTTCATTAAAATTCATGCCTGCCAAATCTTTTATCGTTTCCGGCGATTTTTTATAATCCTTAGAAAGCCATTTTATACCGGAAGGTGTAAAACCAAATTGTCTTAATGCTAAAGTTGCATTTGGAGCACTTTTGTATATTTCAATTACCTTAAGTGTACTTTTGGGATACCCGGGGTACTGCAAAGTCTTTACAACTTCTAGATTCTTTTTCATTGCAGTTGCGATTTCTTCTGTCTCATCCTCTGTTAAAAGTTGAATTGTATCACCTTCATTCTGAGTAGCTTTCGCTAAATAATAAGCAAACTTTGGGTTTTCTTTATTATATTTATGCAAAACCAAAATAGTTGCATCAGAATAATCCCTAACAGTCTTGTCATCATTCATTCTGTCTTTTATAACATGAGTTTTGTTAGCCAGTGCATTAATAAATGCAGAATTTTCTTGACGTGCAGCTTCCATTGGAGTTAATTCGACTTTCGTTTCCTGTTCTGTTTTAGTTTTCTTCATGCCAAAAATACTCGCTTGCACAAAAGTTGCTAAAGCAGCAAGTGAAGCCGTTAAGCGTTTTTCTTTTCCATTGAAACTTATTTCCGAATTCATTGGATAAGTTTGTCTTGTATTATTATTAAATTTGTTAGTATAATTTAGTCTATTTGTTGAATTAATTGATGATACGTGCATTTATTATATTCCTTCCATAATCTTAGTTTGCTATTAAAAAACAGCTAAAAATAAAATTTGCCAGTGAGTTTATAATTTTCTTACGAATTAGCCAAAAGTAATCTTTTCGCCTTCGGTAATAATTTCTTTAATTTCTTCTAGGTAGCTAATTAGTTCTTTCTCTTTACCATCGAAAAATTTTGTCATGTTCTCAAAATTTTTATCAAGAACATCACAAATAGAGTTATAAATCATTGTACCGTTATCAGTCAATGACGTCATTCTTACTTGGCGCCCATTTTTAGTCTCGTTGACTCTTTTGATAAGACCTTTTTCTTCCAATGAATTTAGCATTTGTGTGATATGAGCACGTCCTTTTAATAGCAAACGTGCAAGTTCAATTTGCGAAATTTCAGGAGTGCGAACAATTGTATCCATAACACAAAATTCACCTTGTGTTACACCCATATCCGCAACTTTTTTCTTAAATAGTTGTATAAAATGTCGCTCGCATACTTTCGCGGTACATTCTAATTTGAAGAGTGGACTATCCACATAATGATACTTAATCCCCATAAAATTGATTATACATAAGACAAAAAACGCATTCAAGTTGTTTGAAAATCGATTACTCCCATGCTATCATGATTTAGGTTACACGAGGAAAGTATGATTAAAGAGCAGTCTAGCGATCAAAATACATACGAACTAATAGCGCAATGGTTAGAAGAATACCATAGTGCTACAAATAAGTACAAAAAAGCCAGAATGAAAGCACTCATTGTAACTCAAATGCTTCCTATTATCAAAAAAATTGCAAGAACAATTGCCAGACGTTCTTATGACCCGATTGATGATATGGTTCAAGCCGGCGCAATCGGCTTATTGAAAGCAATTGATAGTTTTTCAAAAGATGTTAATAAAAACTTCAAAATATATGCCGGTTATTTAATTATCGGTGAGATGAAACACTTCTTACGCGATAAATTAAACACAATTCGCGTTCCCGGACATATACAAGAATTGTCTTTACGTATTAATACATTCACAAGTTCTTTAACGCAAGAAGAAGTAAATGAACTTACTAATGATGATGTGGCAGAAGCTCTTAACGTTACTCCGAATGCCGTTACAAACGCATTGCAAGCTGACAGAAGAAAATCTACAGTTTCTTTAGACGAAATTTTTGCCGCAGATTCAGACAATTTAGGTTATGAAGAAATTTTTACAAAAGATGACGATCCGAGAGATATCGAAGATACTAAGATAATTTTGCGCGATGTGATTGAAAAATTACCGAACGATTACAGAGAAATTGTAAAATTATTTTATTATGAAGATTTAAACCAAAAAGAGATTTCAGAAAAATTAAATATAAATCAGATGCAAATTTCTAGAAAATTAAAAAAGGCGTTTAGCATGTTATACAAAATGATTGCTGATAGTGGGGTATAAATGGATTTATATCATTATATTTTGTGTTGGGTTTGCGTAATCGGACTTTGCTTAGGAAGTTTCTATAATGTTGTAATTTTACGTTCATTAAGCAATGAAAGCATAGTTTTCCCTGCATCTAAATGCCCAAAATGCAATCATAAGCTTTATTTTTGGCATAACATTCCGGTTCTTTCTTATATTTTGTTAGGCGGAAAATGTTATTTTTGCAAAGAAAAAATCAGCATTCAGTATCCGATAATTGAACTTTTTACCATGCTTATGTTCGGTTTTACGTTTGTTAAATTCGGGATAACTGTCAAAACGATTTTTGCCCTATTTTGGGTTTCATGCTTTATTATAATGACTATGACTGATTTGAAAGCTAAACTTGTAGACTGCAATATAGCAATCGCTATGGGATTGAGCGGAATTCTGTATAACTTTATTATGTTTGGAAAAACTGGCTTAATATCATCTGTTTTAGGGCTGTTAATAGGAGCCGGAATCTTAGAATTAATCGCTCGTTCAGGTTATTTAATAGCAGGTGAACGCGCAATGGGTGAAGCTGATACTTATGTTGCCGGAGCTATTGGAGCCATATTAGGAAAAGGTATTTTACTTTCTCTAGCTTTTGCACTAATTGCTTCTATGATATTTATTGTACCAATGTTTTTATACAACCAATACAAAGCTAACAACAAAGCAACATGCATTTTATCAATACTTTTTGTACTTTCTATAATGGTCTTTAAACTTGTTTCTCAGAATTACTACAGTCTTACAGCTCTTGTGATTATCGGAATTTTATTAGCTATTTCTATTCTTAAAAGTATAAAACAAGTCGAAAATCGCAATTATTTACCTTACGTTCCGGCTTTAGCATTAGGTGCTTTATATTATATCTTTTTTAATGTAAACTTTTAATCATGAGTGTATCGTATCCAAATCAATATAGAAATTACTGTACTTTTGATATAAAAGAGCAGAAAAATTTAGCACAAATCAAAACTTCGTTAGAGAATCCAAGTTCAGAAGACGAAGTATTAGAGGATTTGTATACACTTAATCTTATGCTGGATAACGGTGAGAAGAATGTATCAAAACTCTATCCAACACTTTCTCGTTATAATGACACAAATTCGCCGAACATCCAAACATATCTTGCAGGTATTTATCGCAAAATCAAAGTTCCGGATGCGTTCGGACCTTTGTGCGCAATGCTTATCAGGAATGCGATAAATCCACCCAAAGACTGTAATTTTGACCCAAACGAAGAAATTGGTGGCGCTATTTTAGATTATTTAGCTTAAACCATTGCGCAAGCTGAATCTAGAGCTTTTAAGTTTAGTGGTAGTAAATCTTTTTTCTTTGCTCCTAAAACTTTTTCAATACCTTTTGCTAAATATTCTTTTGTTACAACATCACAAACGGTTGATAAAACACCAAGAGAGACTACGTTTGTAACTTTACTTGTACCTAAATCGTTTGCTAATTTTGTCATTGGAGCAAATACATATTTGATATCATCACGCGGGCGAGTTTCTGCAACAAGAGTTGAGTTCGCAACGATTGTTCCACCTTTTTTAACTCTTTTTACAAACTTGTCAAATGATTGTTGGTTCAAAACAATTGCGTAATCAGTGTCTTGCTTATGAACAGAACTTACTTCCGTATCTGAAACAACGATTTCGCAGTTAACGGTTCCACCTCTCATTTCAGCACCGTAACAAGGGTACCAAGTAACATTTTTGCCTTCTAGCATAAACGCATTCGCAAGAACGGTACCGGCTAAAAGCACACCTTGACCACCAAAACCGGCAAAAATAAAATTAGTTTCCATTGTACCCTCCTCGTGGTAAAACTTAGAACGATATAACCACATAAATATTTTCTTAATTGTAATATACCACGAATTTCAAGAGCAAACAAGATTAAAATTGTAACTCTCTCCAATGGAGAGAAAGAATTTCTTAATAAAAGGGCGTAAAATTTATTATTTGACTAAGCCCTAGAATTTAGAAATTCTAGAGAGGGTGTTATATTCTAAAATGCCTGTATTCACCTCACCCTAGCCCTCTCCTGTAAGGAGAGGGAATGACCAAGACTTGTTGACTTCAAGAAATGGACATCTTTAGCGCATCCCCTCCCTTGGGGGAGGGGCAGGGGAGAGGGTTTTATTAACTTTTTAGAAAGTAGGTTGGGCTTTCAGCCCAACAATAAATATACAAATTAATAATACCCTCTCCCGCCTTCGGCACCCTCTCCATGTAGAATTAAAAAAAGGAGAGGGGAGCAGGACTTGCTTGCTTGAATGTCTTTAGTGCATTCCCTCCCTCGGCACTACTGTCCAAATAAAATTTATCTGCAATTTGTTAAGTGTATTGTAATACGAGAAATCCAGCCTTTTGATAACTATTTTATTGTATCAAAATTTTATTTGGACAGTAGTGCTCATGAGGAGATAGTCAGTGTTAGACTTCTTTGTCTTTTTTCTTTTTATTACCGTTTTGGTCATCTGCATCTGTAGTGTTAGCGGATGTGTTATTGCCGGTTGTTGCACCATTAGCTGCCGGTGCATTATTTACACTTTGTGTTACAGGTTGTACGAACGGATTATCAGATGATGTTGTTACCGGTGTGCCATTTTCACCGGTTGGAGTTTCTGGTGTTTCTGGAACTTCTAGATCATCCGGAATTTCCAATTCCAATCCTTCAACGTTTTCAAGTTGACCAGCGTAAACATCTACATTTTCGTCATAAATTCCTTGCGTATCGACATTTAAATTTTGAGTCTCTTTACGCATACCGATTTCTGTTCCGACATCACCTGCCCATTTAGATTGTTGTGCTCCAGCAGCAGTACTACTAGCAACGGCAGCGACTCCTACAGCTGCAAATGCCCAACCGATAGGACCTTTGCCTGCTAGTTTTGCTGCAGCTATTCCAGCTCCTAAAGCATTTATTCCTTGAGCAGCTGTTTCAACGTAACACATTGCTCGTGTTGCACTATCAAAGCCTTCGGCATAATCTGTTACACCTTCTACTTCTGCCATAGTTGAAGCGGCTTCATCATATCCTTCTTGATATGTACCCATTTCATCATATAAAGCCCCGACATTATCAGTCGTTTCGTTTGAAGTTTCTTCTATATTTATCCCAAGTTCTTGCATTAAAGGGATTAATTCGTTTAACAGATTTTTTTCTTCTTCTGTTAAAGCTTCACCTGATTGCATTTTTTCAATTAAAGCCTCATAAGAAGCTTTATACATATCAAATTCTGTTTTATCTTCTTCTATAGAATCATTAGCATCTTCATTTTGTGCTGCAGCTTCGTCTGAAAGTTCTTCAACTTCACTTGCATATGTTTCCATATCACCTTGAGCTGATGCCAATGCAGCTTGAGAATCTGTCATTGAATTTTGTAATTCATCACAGGCTTCTTTTTGCGTTTTATTTGGTTTTGCAATCCAATATTTAGCAGCAACAGCGGCTGCCATAACAACTGTTGCTATATCACTAATGCCCTTGCCTTTTGCTCCTTTGTACCCTAAAGACACGCCTTTACTTGCAGCTTTATTTACTACTTTATTAGCAACTACTTTTCCAGTTGTAGCAGCTACTGCTGATAATGCTAAATCAGTAACACCATTTGCAATCATGCCACCTTTTTTGCCGTTATATCCTGTTTCGTCTTTAATAGTATCTTTGGCATTATTTTTTGCCGTATTGAAATCATCGTCAGCAATTTCATACTTGTTTTCATCTTGTGATGTTTTGGCTGTTGCACGCCATTTTGTTAACTCTGAATTCCAAGTCTGAGTAATTTCGCCCATATCTTTAGCCGAAATTCCCATTGTATTACCACCATAGTTATAATTGTACCAACATTTGTAAGCATAAGCCTGTGATGTTGTAGCTTGACTTAAATTAAATGAACCCGGTATTGCCATAATCCCTCCGATATTTTATTCTTTTATATATATATCGGCAAATTTTTGAAAAACTTTAGAGATTTGGAGGTAATCTTTACAAAAATTTACAATTTTACGTAGAGTGAGTTCAAAAAGTTTCCCTCTCCGAGGGAGAGGAAACGTGCTAAAGACGGTCGTTTAAATTTGGAATTCTTAATATTTACAAGCAATTGTAGTATCGGTGCGCAGGTGTGCGCACCTTACAAAATTGCTAATAAAACCCTCTCCTTTTACACTACACTTCCCAACTGGTAAGTATAACTACTAGCTTAAAAGTGAAGTAGAAAACTCCCCCGAGGGAGGGGACAAGTTAAAGACGTTCAAGCAAGTCCTGCTCCCCTCTCCTTTTATCAATTTTTCATGGAGAGGGTGCCGAAGGCGGGAGAGGGTGTTATATTCTAAAATGCCTATATTCACCTCACCCTAGCCCTCTCCTGTAAGGAGAGGGAATGACCAAAATTTGTTAACATTATGAATTCCAAATCAAAAATGAACATCTTTAGCACCTTCCTTCTCCTTACAGGAGAAGGCTAGGATGAGGTGAATACTGTATTAATCGATTGAGTTAATCTTGTGCAATATGGTACACCAACATGTAACACAATATACATTGTGTTACATGTACAACCCATTTATTTACATGATATTATCCATTTACCCCATTTACCAATTAATACATCTTGAAAAAATATTAATATCAAGGTATGATAGTTGTAGGTTAGTTTAATAAGAAAAGATGGAAAATAAAACTTTAATCAAACAATACATAGGTATTGTACAGAAAATAGCGAGAGTAGAGCATAGGCGTATACCTAACCACATGATTGAGTACGAAGAATTGGTTAGTATAGGCATAATTGCTATTCAAACTTTGATTAAAGGTAAAACTGACGAACAACTTGCTCATTATAATGATGCTTACATTGGTACTGCTGTTAAATGGGCGATTAGAAATGAATTGCGCCACCGTTATAAATGGTACACAATGAAGCATAAAAAAGAAGAAGGCGATGACGACAATTATGTTTCTGACGCAGTCGCAGAAAATGGTGAAAATTCTGATGACATGGGATTTAGCATATCGCCTACAAAAGTTCGTGAAGCAGTTTACGAAACAATCTTGTCAATAGACGGTTTAGCAGCTTCAGCTACTGATAACGCTTCTCCGTTTGATTTTATTAAAGACCCTTCTGCTTTGCCGGATGAGCAAGCTGAAATTGTCGAAATGAGCAAACTTATTAAACAAGCCATTGCAAAATTACCTCAAAAAGAGCGTACAGTTGTTGAATATCGCTTCTATAGGAACATGCAAGCAAAAGATATTGCAACAATGGTAGGGCTTTCACCTTCTAGAATTACAAGAATTGTTCAGTTTTCTTTAAACCAAATTCGCGAATACTTAAAAAGTCGCGGAAGAGTTGACTATTAAACCAGCCTATTTATTTTTATTGCTAATTAGCCCCTATAAGCTACAAGAATTCCGCCCGGAACTTCCAATATTTCATATTGAAATTCATCATCAGCATCAACGGCATCAATAAAATCTTGTACTTTTGCTGCATGTGAGATAATATTATCAGCCACGATTAACGCTTTTGGAGTTAAATGAGGTTTAATCATCTCAAAATATTTAACATACTCTTTTTTACAAGCATCTATAAAAACAAAATCAAATTTTTCATTTTCATCAAAAGAAGCTAAAACTTCACACGCAGAGCCTTGAATAGGTCTTACAATATCATCTACACCACAAATCTTAAAGTTTTCTTTAGCGATACTCTGACGTTTTTCATAAAACTCAATAGTAGTAAGTCTTCCACCGGTTTTCTTTAGAGCTTTAGCAAGCCAAATCCCGGAATACCCGTTTGAAGTTCCGATTTCTAATGCATTCTGAATATTCATCATTTTGATAAAGCTATTCATCAAAACGCCTGTTTTTCTAGGTACATTCCAAAAATCTTTTTGTGTCTTTTCAAGTTCAGCCAAAACGCCGGCTGTAACTTCATCCATTACTATATCCATATTTTGCCTCTAATCAAATAAATTAACTTTTGTTGTTATAATTACGTCCTTAATAGGAACATTCAATGAATATGTCTTTATGATTCGTCCTTTTGATAAGTCCATAATTGTATATTTATTGCTTTTTAAATCCGTAATAACTGCTAAATTCGTGTTATCAATTCTATGAAAACCGGACGAAAAACCGTCAGTACCAATTGCGATATTTCCCATAGGAATGTCATTATCGGTATTAATTTTCTGAATCATATTGTTCTGTGCTCCAAGAACATACAAAGTTTTACCTTCCAACAACATTGACAATGGCTTATTAACAGTTGTAAATTCGTTTACCAATCCCAATGTTGAATAATCAATAACTGCAACTCTACTCTTTGTACGACTTGCTAAAAACAATTTGTTATTAGTAAATACCAAGTCTGAAACATTTGGGAATTGTCCAATATCTTTTAGCTCATAATCCTTCTTAAGTTCAATTGCCCAAATTTCGTTTTTCAATTTATCTACATAAAATAACTTATCATCAAACAATCTCAATTTTTCGCAATATCCGTTAACTTTAATTTTTTGCGTCAATGACATAGTATTTAAGTCGATTACAAAAATTGTAGATGCTATTGGAGATGTTACATAAGCTTTTTTACCGTCTTCGTCAATTAAAATTTCTTCGGGATTAGATGACAAGTTAACTTGTTTTATAAATCTTGAATCAGCAATAGAAATCACATCAAGAAAAGGTCTATCATAAGTTGTTACGAGCAAAAACTTACCGTCATTAACAGCTTTTATATCAATAGGAATTGATTTTTGCGCCAAAGAATAACTAGGAACAGCTTTCGCAGGTTCTACCACTTGAACATTCTTTGAATAATTCGTAGTTACAAATAAAACTTTGTCTTTTAATTGAGAAATCAAAGTTTGAGCGATTTCCGGCTCTGTTTCAGACAAAAAGTCTTCATAAGAGTCTTTGTTCTCAACTTTAATCATATCTTCGTTTTTGGTATCAATTTTTAAATTACCGATTATGCCTTTTATGTTTTCAGGAATAATTAAACCGCTTGGGACAAGCATATCTTGCGGAAGTAAACCTGTTCTTACCTGTAATGGCGGATTAACCATATGCAAAACAGTTCTATGACCTTCACCATCAGAAAGAACTTTCAACAGCACAAAATCATTGTTGAATATAATTACATCCGGCTCTTGCTTCAAATCTTGATTAGCAGGATAAGTTTCTTTGATTTTTAAACTCTTAATATCTGAGAATAATGAAGGGTATAAAGGCAAGTAAACAGTGTTATCCGGCAATATAATTACGCCGTCAAAACGAATATCTGCTTGCGGAATTTTTGATGTAATATAGTCTTTTACTTCAACAGGAATTTTCGCTGCAAACGCATTGGCACAGCTGATTAAAAGAACTCCCAATATTAACAATAACTTCCGCATTTATTACTCTCCAATTTCCCTCTTTTTGATTTTACCATAAGAAAATTATAGTAACAACACCCAAGTTATAGCACTTCTATGATTTGTTTAATATCTTCGCATGTAATATTATTAAGAGCCAATGATTTGTGTTCATCTTTTAATGCTTGTTTCTCTTTTAATAAGGTAAGAACCTTTAAAAGCAATGTTTGATTTTTGCTATCTAAAAGAGTTTCCAACTCTTCCACATCATCAACAAAATCAACTGCAAAGAATACAAAATCGCTTTCATCGTATAATTCTTCATAAAGTAAACTGTTTAATTTTTGTTCATTAATTTTACTCAAAAGATTGCCAATCGCTTGAACTTCATCTTTTGTATTTTTGTCGCAATCAAACAAATATTCTTCATTCGAAAGTAATTCCGCAAACTTATCTTTTGCAAGTCTTAGTAAAATTGCAGAAGTGCTTGTTAGATTTTCATGATATAAGCTTTCAAAAATATTGTACAAATTGTAATCAAGAACAGCTGACGGAGGTATAATTTCCGGAATAGCATTCACAATATGACTTAAAACCAAAACACCGTCATCAAGATTATCTTTTAAAAGTTCTTCCAATGATATCAAATATGGAATCTCTGATGCTATATTTTCAGAAAGCGTAGACTTTTTCATAACATCAAGTATCGGTTTTAATGCTTCTTTCGCTTGATATGAAACCAAAAATTTGATTGCATTGTATTTTTCAAACTCATCCTCGGAATTCAGTTGCTTTAACGCTTCAGATTTAGAAATTTCATCCTCCATTTTAGCCAAAACTTCAATGGAATTAATACTCAAAGGCTCAAATGAAGATTTTGCTGAAGTTCTCAAAAGAGGCAACAATTCTTCTAAATACTCGTTTGGTACAAGTGAAAAGAATTTTGTAGCATAAGCCTTTTTATTATCATCACCATTTATGTAGATTTCTTTTATCACAGGCAAAAGTTCTATTCCGCCAAACTTATATAAAACTTCTGCAAATACAGTATCATAAGATGATGAATAGTATTCAAAAAAGTTTAACAAATTCAAATAATTATCTTTAGTACAAGCAAACTGAATACGTTTTGCTACATTATTTTTTACAAAGTCAAACAAAAAATCGTCTTGTTTTACTAATTTTGCAAAAAGTGCTACGTCAGAATTGTCAACAAGAGATTTTGCGACAGGCTCATACTCAGCAGGATTCTTTCCTGTGAGTTTCTTAATTAAATCCATAATTCACTAATCCAAATAGAATACTGTAACTACTTTGTGATTTTCTTCAGCATAATCAACTGCTTTATGAAGAGTTTTACTTGTATGCGATAAGAAACAGATTAATTGGTTACAATCGTCAATAATTTCTCTGTTACAAACTCTTGAAGCGTCAGCCAAAGTCATCATTGCTCTGTCAGAATGCTCAACTATATTTGGAACACCTATTAATTGGTCTTGAACGTCAGAAGGTTGTTGACCAATAGTTTGAGGTAAAATAACTTTCAATTTATCAGGATTAGATTTCATAGCGCCTCTAATCGCAGCTGCGTTTGTACCGCATGAGCCACCTGATGTAATAATAGTGTTACCTTGGCGAACAAGAGCTGTTGCCAAAGTTTCAATCATTTGTTGGTGAGTAATAGCAAGGTTTCTTGAACCGATAATTGCAATTCTCTTGGCGGGTTGTTTTATAGTAGCCAATTCCATAGCAAGCTCATCTACTGTATCTGGAGCATGCTCTGCTGTGTCTAAATCGTCCATTGGAACCATAATGGATGGCTGTTTTTGTTCGTCGTCAATTGAATTAAAAATTTCGTTCATCGTACCACCTTTTTTAAATTGAAAAATAATTATTTTTTTTGTATGCTTATAAATAATATCACAAAACAGGCAATTTGGGAATAGGGGAATGGAAAATATTTTAGAAGGGCTTAATAAAGAGCAGTTAGAAGCAGCGAAAACAACACAAGGAGCATTATTAATACTTGCAGGTGCAGGTAGTGGTAAAACAAAAGTTTTAACATCTAGAATCGCTTATATGATTCAAAATGGCGCAATTGCAGGCAAAATTCTTGCTGTAACTTTTACAAACAAAGCTGCAAAAGAAATGAAAGAACGTCTTTCTAAAATGTTAGGCGAAAATATCGTTAAATACATGTGGGTTGGTACATTTCACAGTATTTGCGGGCGTATATTAAGACAAGATATAGAAAACTATTCGTTTCAATCAGGTAAAAAGCTTGATAAGAATTTTACAATTTATGATGAAACAGATTCTGTTGCGGTAATTAAGCAAGCGATTAAGAAATTAAACTTGGATGATAAAATTTATCAGCCAAAACTAATTAAGGCAGTTATTTCAAACGCAAAGAACAAAATGCAAGACGCGTATACATTTGCAACTTTTGCGCGCGATTTTAAATCACAAAATATTGCCCAAGTTTTTGAATTCTATGAAAACGCGCTTAATAACAATAATGCAATCGACTTCGATGATATGTTAATGCTTTGTGTAAAACTTCTTGAACAAAATCCTGAAGTTAGAAAAAAATATTATGATAAGTTCCAACATATTATGGTCGATGAATATCAAGATACAAACCAAGCGCAATACCAACTTGTAAAAGCACTTTACACAAACTTACAAACCGATATTCCTGATTCTCGTTCACTTTGTGTTGTAGGTGATGTCGACCAATCTATTTACAGTTGGCGTGGTGCTGATTTTAGAATTATCATGAATTTCCAAAACGATTTTCCAAAGGCTAAATTGGTTAAGTTGGAGCAAAATTACCGTTCTACTGCAAATATCTTGAACGCAGCAAACGCCATTATTGAAAATAATGAAGAACGTGTTGATAAAGTTCTTTATTCGCAAAAAGGCGACGGTGAAAAGATTTCACTTTATGAAGCGCAAGATGAAGCGGATGAAGCAAATTACATTGTTAAATCAATTCGAGATACTTCTGATAATTATAATCAATTTTCGATTTTATACAGAACAAACGCTCAATCGCGTGCATTAGAAGAAGCTTTAATTGCTGCCGGCATTCCATATAGAATTTATGGCGGTCTTAAGTTCTATGACCGTAAGGAAATTAAGGATGCGATTGCATACTTGAAATTAATTTACAATCCTGATGATTCACAATCTTTACGAAGAATTATTAACGTGCCAAAGCGTGCAATTGGTGAAACCACGCTTAAGCACTTGCAAGAATACGCAGATGAAAATGACATCAGCTTATATTCAGCTATTATGGATGTTGATAATATTTCTACAATCAAATCTGGAACGGCGACTAAATTAAAAGATTTTGCAACACTTGTAGAAAAACTTAAAGAAGCCCAATCCAGATACAGTTTGCCGGAATTCTTGAGTTTGATATTAGAAAAGAGCGGTTATTTGAGAGAACTTCAAGCAACAGGTGCTGACGAAGACCAAACAAGAATTGAAAACTTACAAGAGTTGGTAAACGTAGCAAACGAATTTGAGCCGGAAGAAGTCGGTAATGAATTAGGCGAATTTCTTTCACAAGTATCTTTAGTTTCCGATATTGACGGAATGGAAGAAATCGCGAATAACGTTACACTTATGACTCTTCACGCATCAAAAGGTTTGGAATTTCCTATCGTATTCTTAGCAGGTTGTGATGAAGGCATTTTCCCTTCTGCAAGATGCTCAAACAGCTTGTCAGAATTGGAAGAAGAACGTCGCTTGATGTACGTAGGTGTTACAAGAGCAGAAAATAAGTTGTACTTAACCACCGCTAAACGTCGTCAAATGTGGGGTGAATACAAATATTACACTCCAAGCAGATTTTTAGAAGAAATCCCATCTACACTTGTAGATAACGTTGAATCTGCATTTTCAGATTATTCTGACCACAGAAGCACATTCAATAGCGCGGTTAAGAAAGTTCAAGGAGGCTATAATAAAGGTAAATTTAGTGATAGAAGTAATAACGGCTCTTCTTTTGGAACTGCTAAAAAATCTTCAAGCGCTTCGTTTAGCTCTGATGGCTTTGTAAAACCGTCAACAGGTTTTGGTGCAAACTTTGTCGCTCCATCTTCTAAAAATAATAATTCATCAGGCTTCGGTAAAAACTTTGTAGCTCCTACTGCTAAAAAGACTACAAATGTGGTACAAAGAACACCAAGCAGAATGATTTTGAAAAAGAATCCTATAAATAAAGAAAAAGAAGAGGCTAAAATCAAGGCATTCTTTGAAGATAACGTTATGAAACGTAAATTAGAAGAAGAAAAGCGCCAAGAGGCTATTCGTTTAGAAGAAAAACAAAAAGAAGAAGCATTAAAAAACACTGCAACTCAATATTTCTTTAATGTTGGAGAAAGAGTTTTCCACGAAAAACTAGGAGTCGGTGAAATTGCAGACGTAATCCAAATTGGCGAAAGCACAATGTATACAATTGATTTCGGCAAAATGGGTAAGAAAGCAATGGACGCAACTTATGCAAGATTGAAGAAAATATAAATGAACAGAAAGCAAAGACTAGACAACTTTAGTATTTGATGTTAAACTGCTCACTGTAGGAGTCCCAATGAAACTAGCGAGCGAAGAAGCAGTTACAAAATTATTGTCGTCAAATGAGATTTTACATGTTAGAAATAACTTTTTTATTTCTAATCCAATATCTTTTGATTTGGGAAATTTTCTTAAAAAAATTCCTTCAGAAATTCAGTCAGAAAGCAGATTCGGTAGTAAGTACGTGTTTATTAAATAGTTGTTTCACGTTCGCTTCACCCTACCGAAAATCCAAGCCTGTAGGTCAGGCAGTGCCTGACAAAAACTATTCTAACTTTAAACTTTTGGTTATAAAATAAAAGAGTTTAAAGCAGATAATGTATTGTAATTTATTTTTCATATTTGAGAATTTTGTCAGGCACTGCCTGACCTACAGACTAAGTACGTGTTTATAAAAAAATAAAAAACTCCCATTTGGGAGCTTTTTATTTTTTGTTTTGATTGTCTGGAATTCCAAGACCTATAAACTTAGAATTATTTAGTTGTACCAATTGATAAGAATTGTCTTTTTTTACTAAAACATAAATATGACCTTTTTTGTTCTCACCTTGTTTAGGTGTTGTATATACTGGTAAATTATTCTTTGTATAACCAATGAATTTATAGTTATATGTATCTTTATTATCATTATCTTTTAATGCAATATATTCTGGAACGCTTACTTTTCCAGCTTCAGTATGATTTGATTTTGATAACTTGCACTCTTTTGCATTTACATTATCTTTTTTTCCATTACGTCGTACATCATGTGCTAAGTCTACTTTAGATATCACTTCATTTGTTCCAATAAGCGTATAACCTGTTCCTGTTAAATCTACGGTTTCATCTTTTAATGTATTCTCATCACCCCAAGGCTCAGAAGTTGTTGTTTGTACAGGAGCGCTATTGGTATCGCCTGTACTTTGAGGTTTTGACGGAGTTGTTGCAGGGCCTGTAGGAGTTGTCGGAGTCGTAGTATTTGAAGTTGTTACAGGTGTTGGATTCTCTATACTTGCTAATCTATTTTGTAACTGTTTTTTTAAGTTTTCTAATGTTTTCTTTTGCGCAGGTTCATTATTTTTATCTAAAACTACATCGTCAATATCTTTGATTATTTTTTTGATATCATCTGCTGTTGCATCAGCTTTTAAAGCTGTCATTTTATCTGTTATATCTGCAATTTTTTGACAATCTGGGTCATCTTTAACTACTTCTTTTGTTTTTCCAGAACTATCAGCACCACTTGTACTTCTGCCACCAGTAGAGCCACCCCAAGAGAAAGTTGACATTTGTTGCCAAGGATTCATACCATAGCCCATGTTATAGCCACCAAATATTCCTGCAGGGTTCCAGCCACCACCGTTAAGACCGTTACCTAGCCAGTTCATAAGTCCATTGCCAAGTCCCCAGCCTAAGCTAGTTCCGAAGCCTCCCCAGAAGTTGCCGCCATTGCCCCAAATTGATGAACCAAATCCGCAACCACCAAAATTATAGGTATTATTGCTACCGATATTAATAATATCGCCACCTCTGTTGTGGAATGAATCGTAATGATATCTTGCACTATGACAATGAATAGCCATTTTTCTTACCTCTCTGTTTTGCTTACATCTGTTATATATAAAAAGTATTTAATGATTATTTAATTTCACAACTCATTTATTTTGTTACAAAACTTAACAATGGTAAAAAAATATTTATTGTCCAGACTAAAAATAATAGTTAATAACACCCTCTCCCGCCTTCGGCACCCTCTCCATGTAGAATTGATTTAAGGAGAGGTAGTAACATGCGAATGTTTGAACATCATAAGCGCTTTCCCTCGCCTTACAGGAGAGGGCTAGGGTGAGGTGTTAATTATTTTAATATAAAAGGCCTTAAACTCTTGCATTTAAAATTCTTTTATATTAATATTTATATGTCAGAAAACAACCCACATTTGAATAAACCGTAAATGCCTTTAAATGGGTATTTTTAGCTTTGGTTATTTGAATGTCTATAAAATTATAAAACCGAAATGTAAAACAATTTAAGAAAGGTATTATTAAAATGACAGAAGAAAAAATCGAATCTCAAGTTGAGGAAACTGTTGTAGAAGAAACTACTGCAACTGAAGCAGTAGCAGAAGAAAACGTAGAACAGCTTCCTGCAAAAAGACAACGTAACAGAAAGAAAAGAGTTGAAACTCAAGAATCTAAGCCTGAATCTGAATGGACAGAACAAGTTGTTCAAATCAGACGTGTAACAAAAGTTGTTAAGGGCGGTAAAAAATTGAGCTTCAGAGCTATCGTTATCGTTGGTAACAAAAAAGGACAAGTTGGTGTTGGTTGTGCTAAGGCAGCTGAAGTTATCATCGCTATTCAAAAAGCTATTGCTGATGGTAGAAAAAATCTTATCACAGTACCTATTTTCAAAACAACTATTCCACACCCAATCAAAGGTCGTTCAGGCGCTGGTGCTGTAATGTTAAGACCTGCATCTCAAGGTACAGGTATTATTGCAGGTGGTGCAGTTCGTTCAGTTCTTGAACTTGCTGGTATTGAAAACATTCTTTCAAAATCTTTAGGTTCAAAATCACCTCTTAACGCTGCTAACGCAACTTTAGAAGCTCTTAAATCATTAAGACCATTCTCTGAAGTTGCTAAAAAACGTGGCTTGACAATGGCTGAATTATTAAACTAGTCGGCTATTTTCATTCAGATTTGAAATGAAATAATAATAGTAGAACGAAAACGTAGGGTGGGAAAAGCGTTCTTCGAGAATTCAAGAAACGCAATGAGTTTATAAAATAAGCGTTCCCACCGATAAAATAAAAAGGAAATAACAATGGCAAAACAAATAAAAATCAAACTTGTAAGAAGTTTAATCGGATGCTCTGACGCTCAACGTAGAGTTGCTCAAGCTTTGGGTCTTAAAAAGACTGACCAAGTTGTTGAACACCAAGACAGTGCAACAATCATGGGTATGGTTAACAAGATTTCTCATCTTGTAGAAGTGGTTGAATAGACTTCAGTAGATAGTTAGTAAATGGTGGGAAAAGTGAATGAGTCAATAAGTGAATAAGTGAATAAGTTCATTTTAAAAATTATCAATGTTTAACATTGTTTGACTTTAAAAATAATTAATACGAACTTATTCACCTATTCACCCATTCACTTATTGACTAAGACTTCAATAAATCCCCCTTTAAAAGGAGAACATAAAAATGACAAACATAACATTAGAAGATTTAAGACCAGCTGAAGGTTCAACTGGCAAATCAAAAAGAGTAGGACGTGGTCGTTCTTCAGGACACGGTAAAACATCTTGCCGCGGTCATAACGGTGAAGGACAACGTTCAGGTAGAACTGCTAAAAGAGGCTTTGAAGGTGGTCAAATGCCAGCTTACAGAAGATTACCTAAGTTGAAAGGTTTCCAAATCATCAACCAACGTAATTATGCTCAAATTAACGTTGGCAGACTAGCTGATTTAGAAATTACTGAAATTTCTTTGGAATCTTTGAAAGAAATCAGAAAAGCTCATCCTTCTTGCGATGGTTTAAGAATTTTAGGTAACGGTGAAATCAAGAAAGCTATCACTGTTAAAGCTAACTATGTAACTCCATCAGCAAAAGCAAAAATCGAAGCAGCAGGCGGAAAGGTTGAATTAGTATAATGGTAAGAGGAACAATAGGCGGAATGAGAATGCCTACAACGGCAGATTTGATGTCTATGTGGAATGCTTCAGGCTTGAAAGAGAAGCTTATCTTCACTTTCGGAATGCTTGTTCTGTTCCGCTTTGGTATCCATTTGCCGGTATATGGTATTAATAACGAAATTTTTGCAAACATCGCGTCAGGTAACAATATCTTGGGTTTCTTGGATTTGTTTACCGGTGGTGCTTTAGGTAAAGTTTCAATATTTGCACTAGGTATCGGACCATATATTACTTCATCAATCATTATGCAGTTAATGGCTGTAATTATTCCTGCTTTGGAAAAATTACAGAAGGAAGACGGCGAAGCCGGCAGAAGAAAACTTTCTCAATACACAAGATTATTCACTGTTGTATTGGCAGTTTTCCAAGCCGTAATCTTTATGGGTTACATGGCTCACCTTCCTGGCGCAATTACAGCAGGTGTAAGTCATGTTATGTTTTATATATCTGCGGTTGTATCATTAACAGCTGGTTCAGTTCTTGTAATGTGGATGTCTGAATTAATCACAGAAAAAGGTATCGGTAACGGTGGTTCTTTAATCATCTTTGTTGGTATTTTATCAGGTATTCCGCTTTACTCATCAAGAACTGCGCAAATGGTTTCGAATGATTCAGCTCTTATGTGGGGCTTAGTTCTATTACTTGCAATCTTCTTTGTAACAATGATTTTCATTGTTGTGATGCAAGAAGCAATTCGTAAGGTTATTATTGTTAATCCGAAAAGACAAGTTGGCAACAAGGTTTATGGCGGAGTAAATACTTTTATTCCGTTCAAACTTAATCCGGGTGGGGTTATGCCAATTATCTTTGCTGTAGCAATTTTATTGTTCCCATCAACTATTTTAAGTTTGGTTGGACAAGCTAATTTGCCTGCAGGTTGGGTTCAAGATGTAGTTCTTATGTTGAACAAAATCTTTAATCCAAGTGGTTTAACATATTATGTAATTTATTTTGCAATGATTGTTGTGTTAACATTCTTCTACGCATCAATCATGCCTAATATGCAACCAAAAGAAATTGCTGATAACCTTAAAAAATATGGTTCATCAATTCCAGGTATCAAACCTGGAAGACCAACTGCAGAAGCGTTGGATAAAATCTTAACAAAAACTACTTTCATTGGCGCAATGGGTTTAGGTATAATTGCTCTTGTACCTGCGTTTGCAAGTTATATAACTAAGATTACAACTCTTCAAGGTATCGGTGCTACTTCATTAATCATCATGGTTGGTGTTGCACTTGATTTGATTAACCAAGTTAAAACGCATTTGCTTGCAAGAAATTATGAAACATTTTTGAAGGATTAATTAGATTGATAAAACAAAAATAACCGAGTGATAAATTATCACCCGGTTATTTTTTATTTTAAAGCACCATAGCCAAAATCATAAGTATCATTGCACCAATTTCCATGGCAGTTGACATACGTTGGCTAAACTTATTGGAATCATATTTTGAAGCGGATTTTTTAGCTTTGCTAACACTATTTAGACGTTTAATTCTTGTTGCAGTGTCTTCGTTAGAAAACTCCGTTCCAAAAGTTTCATATTCAAGTTGCGCAAGTTCGTCATTCAAATTTGGATTAGCAGGTAATGTTGTAGCACCGCCGGTCATGTCGCCATAGTTAGCATAAGGACGTGAGTAATTTTTCTGACCAAATGGCATACTAAAACGATTTCTACCGAGCGCCGATAAATCATTTGTCGTTAACGCATCATTATCATAATAGCTTTGATTTGTGTAATCATTATCAAAACCAGATTTAGCAATCGTATCCGGCATTACTTTAGCCTTTATTCTATCCATACGAGTAGAATAATCGTCTACATCATAAATTTTACCGAATATTTTACGCTCGATTGCAACTATGCGTGAGTGAAAATCGCGCTGTTTGTAAGTTTGATTAAATATTTTTTGTTCAATTTCATCAACAATAGGATAATTTACAGAACTATCTGCTACAGTTTCTTCATTTTCTTTAAATGTATCTTCTGTAGGTTCAATTTCAAGACCAATTACGTCCGCAGAAATATCAGCAGAAAGTCTTTTTATACGTTTATTAATATCACCGGTCGAAGTTTTACCGTAAACACTTTTTTCTAGTCTTGATACTCTATTTAGCGAGCTATCATTCGAATAATCAAAACCATAGATATCATTTTCAATTTTTGTTATTATGCTTTCAGATCTTTCAACTGTGGCATAAATCGGTATTATACCAACATTAAGATATATGCATAAAAGAAAAATTGCCAATATTTTTTTCATAGTAGTACCACCTTGATACCACTATAAATTGTGATTTATTCTATCTCTATTCAACTGTCAAGTTAAAATTTTTTTGATTAATATTGTGAAAAAGTTTTAGGATAAATGTGTATAAAATTAAAAAAGCTTAGACTTTTGTATTAGAGCTTTTGCATAATATTTTATCAGGCAAAATATACATAAAAGCAAGGACAAGAATGTCCTTGCTTTCTTAGGGTAAATATATCCCCTCAAAATTATAGTAAGTTCAATGCAATACTTGGGGTTTGGTTTGCAGTTGCCAACAATGTAGCTGAAGCTTGTTGAAGAATTTGAGCTTTGATATAATTTGAAGATTCTTCTGCAACATCTGCATCTCTCAATGTTGACAATGAAGATGTGATGTTTTCAGTTTGAACACCAATTGATTCTACAGCTGATTCAATTCTGTTTTGAGCTGCACCTAATGTTGTTACACGACCGGAAATTTTATTAATAACTTCATCAATTTTATCAAGCATTGAGCTTGCTTGTGTACCTGTTTCTAATCCAGCACATTTTTTAGCTACTGCGTCTTTAGCTTCACCAAATAATGTATTGATATCTGCTTTTGCAAACAAACTCTTATCTAAAACAATTTTACTATCGTCATCACTATATAGACCAACTTGTAAATTGATGTCGTTTTTCATTGAACCATCCATCATTTTCAAACCGTTAAATTCGCAGTTTGCAGCGATACGATCAACTTCGTCTAATCTCGCAGTGATTTCTGATTGAATTGCTTTTAATGAATCAGAACCGTAAGTTCCATTTGCAGCTTGTTCTGTCAAATCCCTTACACGTTGTAAGTGTGATGATACTAGAGAGTAGGTATCTTCTAGTGTTGTCATCATGTCAGCACCGGTTGCTGCGTTGTCTGCTGCTACATCCAATGAACCTAATTGAGTTTCCCAATTTCTTGCGATAGAATAACCAGCTGCGTTGTCTGATGCGTGGTTAATTTTGTAACCTGTTGTCATTCTTTCAATCGCATTGTTCAATGAAGATGTTGCTTTGCTCAAGTTAGATTGAACAATCATTGATGATAGGTTTGTGTTAATAGTTAGTGCCATGTTATACTCCTTTCTGGCTTGTCCTACATGATGCTTCCTTGCATCTCATATTTTCTTAATTCCATAATTCAGAAGTTAATAACACTTTTTTTTTAATTATTTACAAATCGTTACAAAATAGGTCTAAAAATCGCGTTAGTGCTATAATTCTTAATGAAGATAGGAGTGGAGATGGGAAAAATAGTTATAGATAACAGTCGTTGCAAGTCTTGCTATATTTGTACGACTACTTGTCCTAAAGGCTTGATAAAAAAAAGCAACAAAACAAACCGCCTTGGCGATTATATGGTTGAATTTGACGATCCAAAAGGCGAATGCATTGGTTGTGCCATGTGCGCAAAAAGATGTCCTGATATGGCAATTACAGAGGTTTATAGATAATGGAAAAAGTTTTAATAAAAGGAAATTATGCAATTGCTCAAGCGGCTGTTAATGCAGGATGCCAATGTTATTTTGGTTATCCGATTACACCGCAAACAGAAATTGGCGAATACTTGAGCGGAAAAATGCAAGAATTGGGTAGAGCCTATGTTTGCGCAGAAAGCGAACTTGGCGCAATAAACATGGTTATGGGTGCCGTTGCTACAGGTGTTAAAGCTATGACTTCATCATCTTCTTGTGCGGTTGCATTAATGCAAGAGGCTTTATCTTACGCTGCGTCTGACGAGTTACCTGTTGTTCTTGTAAACGTAATGAGAACCGGCCCGGGATTGGGCTATATTTATCCTGCTCAAGGCGATTATAATCAAGCAGTTTATGGTGGTGGAAACGGTGATTATAAAATTATCGTATTAGCGCCATCAACCGTTCAAGAATGCGTTGATTTAACTTATAGAGCGTTTTATTTGGCTCAAAAATACAGAAATCCTGTTATTTTATTAGCAGACGGGCTTTTAGGTCAAATGATGGAACCTGCAAGCTTTGGCGAATACCCTTATCCGGAAGTAGATGTTTCATCTTGGGCTTTAACAGGTGCTAAGGGAAGAGAAGCCAGAACAATATATTCTTGTGCGCCTGATGAAAAGACTCAAATTCAGCACATCTATGATTTACACAAGAAATTTGATGTAATTAGAGAAAACGAAACTACGTTTGAAGAATTTAATACTGAAGATGCAGATATTATATTAACTGCGTTTGGTTCTATGACAAGAAATATTAAAGCTGCAATGAATGTTTTAAGACAAAAAGGTATAAAAGCAGGCTGCTTTAGACCTATTACTTTAAATCCGTTCCCTGCTGAAAGAATTTCTGAATTAGCGAAAGACGGAAAAGACTTTATTGTTGTAGAAATGAATATGGGACAAATGTTCAAGGATGTTAAATACGCTATTGACGGTCAGTCTAAAGTAGATTTGGTTAACAGACCTTGTGGAGAATGGTTAAGCGTTGAAGAAATCGTTTCTTCCGTTGAAAACATTTTAGAAGGGAGAAAAGAGTATGCAACAAGTATTTAGTATTCCAAAATCATTCAAAAAAGACTTTAAGTATACTTTTTGCCCAGGATGCGACCACGGTATAGCAATTAGACTTGTTGGCGAAGTTATAGACGAATTGGGAATTAGAGAAGATATCATTTCATCTACTTCTGTCGGATGCTCTGTATTTCTTTATAACTTCCTTGATATAGATGCAGTTGAGGCTCCGCATGGAAGAGCTTTGGCTTCAGCAACAGGCGTAAAACGTGCACGACCTGATAAAGTTGTGTTTACATATTCAGGCGATGGCGACTTCGCATCAATCGGTTTGGCAGAATCTATGCATACAGCCTTGAGGGGCGAAAAAATTACAGCATTTTGTTTAAATAATACAACTTACGGTATGACAGGCGGACAATTAGGGCCTACAACGATGATGGGACAAGTTACAACAACTTCTCCTACAGGTAGAAACGCTGATTATTTTGGTTATCCGATTAAAGTTGCAGAACACATTGCTTTATGCGACGGAACAGCATTTTCTGCTCGTGTAGCGTTGGATTCAATTCCGCACATAAATCAAGCGAAACAAGCGATTAAAAAAGCATTCCAAGTTCAATTGGAAGGTAAAGGATTTGGATTTGTAGAAATTCTTTCTTCTTGCCCTACGAACTGGCACATGACTCCAGAAGGCGCGCATGAAAGAATAAGAACAGAAATGATACCTGAATTTCCTTTGGGCGTATTCAAAGATGTTTCAGAATCATAAAAAATTAAACATAGAACTCTTGGAATTAAGAATAACTGTGAGCGTGAAAAACGCTCATTTTTTTTTAAGTCTTTTAGTTTAAACGTAATTGAGTTTGTTTTATGATATAATCAAGTTATGATTGAGCTTTTAATATTATTTGAATTAAATAGACAAGTTTTAACAATGTATGGTATTTCTAAGGCAATACGTGCAACTTTTTCGGTTTTAACGACACCAAGTTATGGCACAATAAAACCTGCATTAACTCGCCTAGAAAATAGCGGTTTTATAAAATCAAGAAAAACTATGTCAGAAGGTGGCAGACCTTCTTGTTATTATTCAATTACAAAAGATGGCGTAGTAGAATTAAAGCGTTTAATTATGGCACCGCCTTTAGAGAATCCTATACAGTTTTTTACTAATGCGCGTGTTAAGCTTGCTTGTGCGGATTGCTTAGATGCGAAAGAACAGGCACACATGTTAAGACAACTTAAGCTTAAAGCAGAAACTATTTTATTTGATACGCAAAATATTATGAAAGAGAAAGAACTTTCTTTTTATCCTAAAATGGTTTTCGACAATTTAACTTGCGAATACAAAAATTTTATATCACTGTTGGAGGGCTTTGAACATGCCTGCACTAATTAGTGGTGTTGTAGACGATTCAATAGCGCAAGAACTCGAAATTGAAGAAGGCGATATATTGCTTTCAATTGACGGTGAGCAACCTCAAGATATGATTGATTATCGCTTTATGTGTAAAAGCGAACTTATAACAATACAAATAAAAAAGAAAAATGGTGAAATAGAAGAAATTGAATTAGAAAAAGACTATGATGAAGATTTGGGTATAATCTTTGAAAGCGCCGTTTTTGATAGGATTAAACCTTGTTTAAATAATTGTATTTTCTGTTTTGTAGCTCAGCAACCAAAGGGATTAAGAGACACCTTATATATTAAGGATGATGACTATAGACTTTCATACTTGCAAGGTACTTATATTACAACTACAAACCTTACTGATGCAGACAAAGAAAGAATTGCAGCACTGCATTTAGGTCCATTTTATATTTCAGTTCATACAACAAATCCAGAACTGCGTGTTAAAATGCTTAGAAACCCAAACGCAGCAAAGATTATGGATAATTTAAAATGGTTTAAAAAACATGAAATACCTTTTCACGCACAAATAGTTCTTTGCCCCGGATATAATGACGGCGCAGAATTAGAAAGAACGCTAAAAGATTTATCAAGTTTAGGTTCTGCACTTTTGACAGTTGCAATTGTTCCCGTTGGGATTACACAATTCCGTACCAGTGAGCTTAAAACAGTAGACAAAGCTGTTGCAGAAGAAACAATAAGAATATCCTCAAAGTACAAAAAGGTTTGCTGTTCTGACGAATTTTTCTTGCTTGCAGAAAAAGAAATTCCAAAAGCAAAATATTATGGCAATTTCTCACAACTTGATGATGGCGTAGGTTCTCTGCGTTCACTAATGGATGATTTCGACACATTTAAACTACCTCAAAAACTGTCAGAAAAACTTAAAATTAGTTTTGCGTGCTCTGTAGCAGCAAAAACAGCTTTTGAATATATAGCATCAAAATTAAACAAAATTGTTAATCTGGAATGCACTGTTAACCCTGTAAAATCTACCTATTGGGGGAAAAATATAACTGTAGCCGGACTTATAACTTCTGAAGATTTGATTAATACAATAAAGGATGTGAATGCTGACTATATAGTTGTTCCGTCTATTATGCTAAAGCCTTTTACTAACCTGTTTTTGGATGGCAATTCAATTGATTATGTAATAGAAAAAACCGGCAAAAATCTTTTTATAGCGAAAGATAATTATTCGATTTGCGAAGTTATTGATTTGATAGAATCATATGTTTAAGAAATTATTCTAAACTTTTTAACGAATTTTAGAAATTGGAAAATACATTAGCGACAAATTTTTTAATCGTTCTATACTTGTAATATAAAGGAATTAAGAAGTTTAAATTACAGTATAGGGGTATGAAATGAGTAAAAAATATGGTAACCAGTTATTGACGTTTTACAATGAAACATTTAACGAACTTTACAAAATAGACACACTTGTTCAACTGACTCGAACGAATTGCGAAAATATTGAATTTAGCGGACAATATTATGGAGTACCTAGAGAAATAGCAGCACATTTGAGCGCAGAAAGAAATAACTACATAAATGTATTGTCAATTCTTTCCGAACGCATTGCTGAGATTATAAATAAAAGCATTTTAATTGAAGATGAAATACTTTCTATAGCAGAACACCAACGATTGCAGCTGACAGATAACAGCTCAAAGTTCCGCATATAAGAGCTCTTAGACCTAATCTTGCAAGATTTTTCTTTTGGTTTGGCGCAAGTTCTCCAATACCACCAATTTGAATAGCAATAGAACCAAAATTACCAAAACTGCATAATGCAAAACTTGCAATCATAAAGCTTTTTGGGTCAATAGATTGCGCTACATGAGTTAAACCTACATAAGCAACCATTTCATTAAGAACTAATTTTGTACCCATTAAGGCTCCGACTGTTGAAGCATCATGAAGCGGAACACCAAGAATTATCGCAAATATTGCAAAAACCTTTCCTAATATTAATTTCAAAGATAAATGTGATAAAAATGCAAAATGCGAGCAGCCCGGTATAAATTTATAACAGAACATGCCACCTAAACCTAATACCCAATCGATAAATGCAACAAGCGCTACAAGTGCTAAAATCATTGCTGTAACGTTAATTGCAACTTTCATACCGTCAGAAGCTCCGTTTGAAATAGCTTCAAAAACGTTTGCAAAAGTTCTTCTCTTTGAAATTCTTATATTATCTCTTGTTTCCGGTTCGCCTGTTTCAGGGTAAACAATTTTTGTCAAAATCATAGCTCCAGGAGCTGCCATAACAGATGATGCTAAAATATAATGTGCAGGAATACCCATGCCAATATAAATTGGCATTATAGCGCCGGAGATACAAGCCATGCTTCCCGCCATAGAAGCTAACAGTTCAGAGCGTGTTAATTTTTCTAAATATGGTTTAATCATGATTTGCGCTGTGATTTGTCCAACAAATGAGCTTGCTACGTTTGAAAGAGCTTCTGCTCCGGAAATATGCATTAGTTTATTCATTGCTTTACCAAGAATTGCAACAACTCTTTGCATTATTCCGTAATAATAAAGAATATTTACTAAAACCATCATGAAAATGTTTGTGCAAATAAGTTGAACCGCAAAAATCGTTCCACTTTTTCCAAAAAGCTCAATTAATTTGTCATTTTGTAGCAACGCACCGAATACGAACAAACCGCCTTCTGTCGCAAATTCAAGAATCTTTTGGATGAATAGACCTATCATTAAGAACATTTTTTGCCCAATTGGAACTTTAAAAATAAATACAGCAAGTAAAACTTGCAATAAAAAACCTGTTCCTATAGTCTTGTAATTAATAGCTTTTCTGTTATTTGACATTAGAAAAACGATTAAAAATATTACTACAATCCCGATAAGTCCGATAAATCTTTCCATTTACACTCCTTGATAAGCTACTCAATAATTCTACCATAAAAAAGAAATGTTTTACAAAGTGTTACAATTAGTGTATATTTAATATAAGAGAAATGAATTTCAAATAAGAGGAAGATTTATGAGCAACATTGTAGTTTATTCAACAAAACCGATGCCGGAATTACAGGCAACACTTATGGATATTGATGAAGCAGATGTAAGGGTTGTATCAATAGATAAAATGAAAGATTATGCAATTATTAATCCTTCTTTGATGATTGTTGAAAATATAGATTTGGCAAAAGATGCCTTAATGACGAACAAATTCCCTTGTCCGATTTTATTCTTTGGACCAACAAGAAGGGATGTTACTGTAAGAGCAGAGGGTTTTGACTTTATTAAAGACCCAGCAAATACGGATGAGCTAATAGTTCGAGTAAATGCTTTGTTAAAGATTAAAGCAAACAAAGACAAATTAGAAAAAGTTTCAACTACTGATGATTTAACAGGATTGCATAACAGAAAATACTTGCAAGAACGTTTGGAAGAAGAAATTTCAAGAGCAAGACGTTATGGCACAAAATTGTCTTGCATATTATTCGATTTAGACTTTTTCAAAGTTGTCAATGATATGTATGGTTACGAATGGGGCGATATTTTGTTAACAAAAATTGCTAATAAATTGAGCGCTATGATTAGAAAAGAAGATATCTTAACTCGATATGGCGACGAAGAATTTTTGCTAGTTCTTCCAAATACTTCCGAAGAAAATGCATTTTTATTTGGTGAAAGATTTAGAAGAGAAGTTGAAAAAATGGAATTCATCCCTGCCGGAGAAGAAGAACCGCATAAAGTTACTGTTTCAGGCGGTATTTCAACATATCCTTGCATGCCTGATGTTGAAGAAGATGCTAATACTGTTATCAGATACGCTGAGCACGCTTTGTATAACGCTAAACACAGAGGCAGAAACAAGATTATTCAATTCTCTCAAATGAATTTGGAAATGTAAATTTTTATAAGAATAAATAATTAAAAAGACTGGTTTCATTAATTAAAATCAGTCTTTTTTTAATTAAAAAAATAAAAGATAAAAAAATAGCATGCTTAAATATGATAAGTATATTGATTAGACTTCGTTCTTGATGTTAAATTGTGGTATGAATAAAAAACAATTATTAATATTTATATTGTCCGTTTTAATTTTAGTAATTTTTAACAAAGTTTTTATGTCAATTTTTACTAAAACTAATGCATTTTATGCACGCCAAAACTTAATAAACACAGAAGAAGTTGCACCGCAAAAACTATTTGATAAGACTTGGAAAGTTATAAACCGCGAATACTACGAACCGAGTTTAAATCATCAAAATTGGTATCGTTGGAAAGAGCATTACAAAAATAAAATCAAAACTGATGAAGATGCCAGAATTGCGATTGATACAATGATTGCAAGTTTGGACGAACCTTATACACGTTTTATGCCAAAAAAAGATTTTGAAGATTTAACAACATCAATAACTTCAAAAATTTATGGAATCGGCGTAAATATATATTCTAACGCAGGCAAAATAGAAATTTTTAATGTAATGCCTGCTACTCCTGCTGATTTTGCTCAACTTAAACAAGGAGACATAATAACAGCCGTTAACGGCAAAGATATTAATGGTATGAACGTATCAGATGTTGCAACTTTAGTTAGAGGGCCTGAAAATAGTATTGTAGAGCTAACTATTCTAAGAAAAAACAAAAAACTTACAAAAAAAATTAAGCGCAAAGAAATCAAAATCAAGAGTGTAAAGAGCTCTATACTAGACAATCACATAGGTTATATACAAATTTTAAGCTTTATGAGCGGAACTACACCAAACGAATTTATGGAAGCTTTAGAAAACACTAAAAGTACAGACGCGCTAATTCTTGATTTGCGTGGAAATACAGGCGGACTTTTAGACAATGCTGTATTTATCGCAGATATGTTTATCAATAACGGAACCATTGTTGATATTATATATAGAAACGGTTACACAAAATCAATCAAAGCTCAAGATGAGCACTTGGGCTTGCAAAAACCTGTAGTAGTTTTGGTTAACGGTGCAAGTGCAAGCGCTAGTGAAATTCTTTCCGGAGCACTAAAAGACACACATAAAGCGACTCTTGTCGGCAGAAAAACTTTTGGTAAGGGTTTAGTACAAAAAGTTGTACCATTACCTAACCAAACCGGCGTTAATGTAACGATTGCGCGTTACTTAACTCCAAACGGTACTGATATTAACAAATTGGGTATTAAACCGGATATTGAAGTCGGCAATGAGTTTGACTTTTTTGTCGGAAATCAAAAAGACGAACAGTTAGAAAAAGCTAAGGAAGTATTGAATAATGATAAACGAATTGGAGCTCTTAAAAAGTAAGGGACAATTGAGAACTATACCAAATATAGAATCAAAAACAGACGGAAAAATAGTGATTGACGGCAAAGAATATGTAAATTTTGCTTCCAACGATTATTTGGGTATAAGTACAAAAACAGAACTTGAAAAAGAATTCTTGCAGAATAATTTTTATCAGCTTTCTACAGCATCTGCAAGACTTTTAACAGGTTCTTCACCTGAATATAAAGCCTTAGAAAAAACTGTCGCTAATATTTTTAACAAAGAAGCTGCTTTGATTTTCAATACCGGTTATCAATGTAATTTAGGAGTGATATCTGCACTAGTTGGCCGTGGAGATGTTGTTTTTTCTGATAAATTAAACCATGCCAGTATTATTGATGGCATGCAACTTGCACAAGGCGATTTTATCCGTTACAAACATTTTGATTACGATAATCTGGAAAAACTTTTACAGGCTAAACGTAAGAATTACAAAAGAGCAATCATTGTTTCAGAATCCGTTTTCAGTATGGATGGTGATGTTGCAAACATTGAAAAACTGATTGAACTTAAAAACAAATACGATTGTTTGTTAATGATAGATGAAGCTCATGCGTTTTGCGCTTATGGAAAAACATTAGCAGGCTTTACGGGCGGTAAAGATATCGACATAATAACAGCAACATTCGGAAAAGCTGTCGGCTCATTCGGAGCGTTTTGTGTATCTTCCGAAACAATTATTTCGTATTTGATTAACAAAGCGCGCTCATTCATATTTTCTACATCAATTCCCCCGCTAAATATTGCATGGTCAAATTGGTTATTGACTGAAAAACAAAGCTATTTGGAAGAACAAAAGAATAAATTAACAAAACTTACAAAAGATGTTCATAATTTAATGACAGAACGGGGAATGGAGACTGTTTCCACAACTCAAATAATTCCAATTGTTATCGGCTCAAATGAGGATACTGTAAAAATTTCAGAAAAACTAAGAGCTGAAGGATTTTATATTCCTGCCATTCGCCCACCTACTGTGCCTGAAGGAACTTCAAGATTAAGAATTTCTTTGACCGCGGATTGTAAACTGGAAGATTTTGCAAGGGTTTTGGATATAGTTAGATAATTTAAAATGGTGGGAACAGCTTCCGCTTTTCCCACCCTACACATGGAATATTTTGAACGAGTTTTAGATACGATTTGATTTTATGATACAATTACTTAAGAGGAGAAGATAGTGTATGTCAAAGATTAGAGAGTTTGTTGTTAAACATCAAGAATTGTTTACGATTCTTGGATTAGGAATATTGTTCTATTTTATATTTTTCCATAACATTTGGGCGTATGCCTTAATGGATGTAGATGAATCAAGATATGTTTCTATGTCAAAAGACATGTTTAACACAAAAGATTTTTTGACACTTTATCTTAATAACGAATTCTTTTTTGAAAAACCTCCATTATACTTTTGGGGCGAATGTTTATCTTTTGCTTTATTTGGCAAAATTACGGAATTCACAGCACGCTTTCCAGTCGCTTTATATGGCACACTTTGCGGATTTCTAACATATTTTATAGGAAGAAAAATTATTTCTAGAAGTTATGGTGTAGTTTCTGCACTAATCCTTTCTACTTCTCTTGAATTTTTAATCCTATCAAAATTTGCAATTCTTGATATCGTTGTTGCGACTTGCGTTTGGTTCTCATTATGCTTTGGTATCCTAACAACATTCTGCGAAGAAAAAAATAGAAAATACTTCTGGTGGTTATTCTATATTTTTTCAGGTTTAGCTGTTATGGCAAAAGGTATTCCGGGGTTTGTAGTACCATTTGGTTCATTATTCTTTATTTATATATTTAACAGTTTCTTGGCAAAACATGAACAAATCGAGCGTCCTCTTCAAGGGGAAGGATGTCCGGAGGACAGGAGGGGGCTTGTTATCCCAACTTTCAAAACAATCTTTAAACCTCAATATTTCTTAGCAGGTTTTGTTTTGTTCTTCTTAATAACACTTCCTTGGCATATTGTGATGCTAAAAATCCACGATCCGCTATTCTTCCAAGAATACGTAATTAAGCATCATATCGCAAGATTTTTAGGTTCAAACGAAATTGGACGTCAACAACCATTCTATTTCTACTTTTTAACTATTTTATGGGGCTTCTTCCCTTGGATAATATCTACTTTAGTGGTTTTTATAAGAAAATGCATAAAACGAGATTTTGTATTTACTGGTTTAACCGATACACAAAGATTTTTGATATACAACGGAATAATCGCAATATTCACGCTTTTATTCTTCTCTTCTTCAAAGACAAAATTAATCACGTATATTTTGCCAATCTATCCGTCTCTGGCATGTTTAGGCGGTTATATTTGGACTAAATACATAGAAAAGGGCGAATATAGCAGATTTATTAATAAAACTGTGTACGTTTTAGGCGGTATATTTATATTAGCTTCAATTGTAGCAATATTTACACCACTATTTTTACCAGCACAATTAGCTCTGGATATCTCAAGTGCAAAATCATTATGCATAACTCTATTGTTTGCTTCCGGTTTGGCTTCAATTTTGTTTGCTAAAAAAGAAAGATATTTAGGAGTATTTTTCACTTATGTATTGTTGATGCTTGCACTTTCAGCATTTGGTACAGAAAAGTTTTTCAAGATTGATTACAAATTTGGTCAAGACGATTTGTTGAAGTACGCACAAATTGCAAAAAAGGAAAATAAAACTTTAACTTGCTACAGATTTACGCACAAGTATTCTTTAATATACTACGGCGGAAAACCTGTTGAATTCCTTGGTAAAGAGTCTACTCCTGCGGATTTAAAAACAGCATTGGAAAAACCTAACAATCTTGTAATTATTCCACATAAGGCAATTGATACTGAGGTTGAAAGCTTTAACTACAAGGCAATTGAAGATGGTAGAAAGTATACTTTGGTTGAAAGAAAATAGGCTGACGTATAATGGATTATTCCCTCTCTTAGGGTGAGGGTTCAATAACAAGCCAAATATAACAGCACAAAAAGGACAATCATGAACATAATCAACATATCAAGCGAAATCATTTTTAGAATAGCAAAACCTTTATTAAAAATCTTGCACACAAAAGGCGGATATTCAGCTAATGCTTTTGCACGTAAACTTGGCGACTTTGAAGCGCCGGATTTTTCTAATAACCGTGTAATTATGTTTCATGGAGTATCAGTTGGCGAAATTAATGCAATTGAAAAACTTATCAAGACTACGCGCCAAACTTTTCCGGATGCTAAAATAGTTGTAACTACAGGCACAAACACAGGTCAAGAAATTGCACATAAAAAGCTTGATGAAATTGCAGATTTAATTACATATTTTCCTTTTGACACTCCAAGTTGCGTTAACAAATTTTTAGACAAGGTTAAACCGACTGAAATTCTTATGGCAGAAACTGAAATCTGGCCAAATTTTGGAAGTATCTGTAAAAAGCGCGGAATAAAACTATACATAATTAATGGTCGTATTTCTGATAGAACATTTAATTCTTATAAAAAACTTAAATTTTTCTTTAAACCGCTATTGCAGAATTATACAGGAATTTTTACTCAATCTACAGAAGATTTGAATAAGTTTTTATCTTTAGGCGCAAACAAAGAAACCACAAAACGAATGAATAATTTAAAATTCGATATTACAGCTCCTGAAATTGATTTAGAGTTTAATAAATGCGGACGAATCTTTTTGGCAGCGTCTACTCATTCCGGCGAAGATAAAATCGCGCTGGATGTGTTTAAAAAATTGAAATCAAAACATGCTGATTTAAAATTTATTATCGCACCGCGTCATTTGACAAGATTAGACGAAGTTAAATCTATCATAAAAGATTACTGTTTGCGCTCAGAAAATGGAAATTTGGCAGAACATGACATTATGATATTAGATACTATGGGTGAGTTGGGCAAAATGTTCGCATTCGCAGATGTTGCGTTTATTGGCGGAAGCTTTAATAAAACCGGCGGACATAATCCACTTGAAGCAACTATTTTTGCAAAACCTGTAATTTCAGGGCCTTCTATTCATAATTTTAAAGATATTTATGCAATTATACAAAACGCTAAAGCCGGATTTGTTGTAAAAACCGAAGAAGCCTTATATGAAGTTGCAGACAAATTATTCAGTGATAACGAGTTCTACAACGCAACTTCGAATGCCGGCAGAAAAGTTTTCCAAGACCAACAAGGTGCGTTAGAATTTGTGATTAATGTGTTAAAGCAATAAGAATTATACAAGCTACAACTTACTGAAGATATGTAGTGATTGCAATTGAATCAGAGGTAAAGTCAATTCGTCTATATGGCTCTCCATTTTCATTAACATTATCCTTTGACAAGCCTTGACATTCTTCATCAAAATTATTAGTCCCATAATAAAACCATAATCGTTCAGTTAAATGTTTGTTGTCATCATATATATTTATATAAGCACTACGATTATTGTCTTTTTCACCAGCATATTCTATATCATAATTTATATTATTTTCTTTTAAATATTTTTCATATTCTTTTGGAGTAGTATCAAATTTAAGATTTTCATCAACGATACCTTCTGCTAGTGCTGTTTTGTTATCTATATAATTAGTTTTATAAAACAAGTTATTATTTCTATCTCTAGAGATTTCTGAAGTTCGCTTTCCATTTTTATATTCGATAACTTCATAACAATTCCAACTATCATGATTACCATTATCATAATGAACACTTAATTCCTTCTGTCCTTGTTTGTTGTTTAATGTTAAGACAGTGTTTCCAAAAGAATATGATGAATCAATATTAAAATCTTCGCCTAAAACTTTACCTTGCGATTCAAGCCATTTTACCATGTTATTTAATGACATTTGTGGAATTGTCTTGTTATGGTTAACAAAACCTAAACCATAAGCTCGGGCGGCAGAACTAGCTTGTGATGTCATATATTCATTGATTCTAGCATCGTCCACTTGTTTTTTTACAGAGCAACTATTTTGCGCAACAGCATGATTTTTGCCAGAAGATGATACACTATAGCTATAATATGGTAAAAAGCCTATTTTATTCATTAACCACCCTAATCTATCTAATATATAAATAAAGTAATAAAAATGATAAAAATTGCCTAACTATGAAGATATGTAAATAGTATCTAATCCCCAAAATTATTAGTAATCGTATGAATATATTCTAATATTTGCGAAAAATAAGCAAGGTTTGTATCGCCATTAATAATGATATCAGCTTCATTTCGATATGGCTTAACGTATTTTTCACCAGCACCAAGAATATACTCCCAATGCTTTTTAGCATTCTCTAAATCTTGGTTTCTTTCAGTATATGCTCTTGTTAAGAAACGTTCTTTTCTTAATTCTAAATCTGTTTCAACATACACTTTAATATCAAAAATATCCTTGTTATCTCCAAACATAGATGCCATACCTTCTACAACCACGACTTTGTTTGAAGGAACAAATTTTGCCTTAGGAACGGAAACGCCGGTACCATTTAGTAAATACTCAGGAGAATAAATATCTTCGCCTAGAGAAATCTTGTTCAAATCATCATGTAAAACATCAAGTTGGAAACTGTTTGGAGAGTCTACGTCATAACCATTATCACGAAGATTGTCAAATGTTCCGTACTTTTTAATTAATTCTGAAATATCGTTGAAATAATTGTCTGTTGTTAAAATTGTAACAGGCATATTGAACTGTTTAATTACATTTTCAATCTCGCGACAGATTGTAGACTTGCCGGATGCTGATTCTCCTGTTATTCCAATCATAATTCTTTTATTCGGATTTTGGATAAGCCTTCTTGAAAACTTCTGAATAAAATCATACCGAACCTCAACAAAAATCGGTTCGGCAGCTTTATTGTCATACGCCAGTACTTGTTTAAATTTTGATTGCAAATAAAACGCAAGTAATTCTCGTCCGGTCTTCTGATTAAAATCCGGCTTTAAAATCTTATCAGAGGAAGCTAGTTCCTTCTCTATCATGTGGGAAATCCCAGTTTTATCATCTTCTGTCATACTTTTCTTCCGCAATTGAATGATATTTTAACATTATACTACAGACAAAATTAAGACTCAAATAATTCGCTAATTTTATCTGCAATATCTCTAGGGTCAATTTCTTGAGTAATTTTATTGATATCTTGCGCCATTTGATATAATTTAGCAGCTTCAACCTTATCACCAATGATTGAAATTGCTCTAGCCAAGTTAAAATGCGCCAATGCATAATTAGGATTTGATTCTACTGCTTTTCTAAATAATTCAATAGATTTATTTACACGACCTAAATCATCAAGATAAATTACACCTAAATTGTTATATGCAATATCATAATTTTCGTTATATTTAATCGCTAATTCATAAGACTTGATAGCTTCTTCTGTTTCACCTTTACCCCAATACAAGAAACCTAAATTACAATGAATTTTTGCATTATATGGTTGCAATTCTAAAGCCTGTCTATATACTGCAAGCGCGTTCGCGTAATCTTCTTTATCGTAAAAAGCACTACCTAAATTTACATAAATATCAATGTCTTCAGGTGTTAAAACACACGCTGTTTGATAAGCTGATATTGCAGCGTCAGGATTAGATTTGTTTTCCTGATAAACAAAACCCATAGTTTGTGCAATAACACTTGTCCACGCTCTATTAGGGTTTAGCGTAATTGCAGTTTGATAATTTGAGATTGCTAAATCAAATTCACCTTTTATATAATAAATATTCGCCAAATTTGAATACAAATCCGGAATATTTGGTGCCATAGCTATTAATTTATTATAAATATCAATCGCTTGGTTATAATCACCTTGTTCTTCATAAGCTCTGCAAAGATGTCTATATGCAGCAACATTAAAAGAATCTAGCCAAATTGCGGTTTTGTATTCATCAATAGAATCTTCAAAATAACCTGTTGATAAATATATATCGCCCAAAACACAATACAGAGGAGCAAATCCCGGAGCTGTTTCTATTGCGTTTTTATATAAGTCAATAGCCTTTGCAAAATCTTTCACTTGAATAGCATAAAAACCTTTCAAGAAAAGAGGTAAAAAGCGCATATATGAAACATTTTTTATAATATTTGCAATTGCGTTTCTATCAAATGGCGCAAGTATCATTGATGCGATTTTTTCTTTTAATGACTTAATCTTAGTTTTTGTATTTTTAAATGATGAAGCTTCATACAATTTATAAAGTAAAAAATGGGCACTGGAAGAACCGAATCTAGAACAAATAACAGCGGCTTCAGCAGCATCAACTGCATCAGTAAAATGTGCTTTTTTAATAAAAGTTTCTGCAAGCATGTAATAAGCATCATAATAGTTATTTTTCTTTTCTAAAGCCATTGTTAAATAGTTAATGGCTTTATCAAGTTCGCCTTTGTGGTAGAAAGCAACGCCAAGTTTGTAATAAATTTCATGAGAATCAATTAAAGATTCCATTGCAAGTTGATATTCAGTAATAGCTTCATCAATATACTGACCTGCATTAAAAATATCCAAATGCCATTGGACGTATAAATCGCCTAAGCGAACATGCAATTCAGGATTTGTAGGATCTTTTTGCAAATCCAAACGACATTTTTCAATTTTGTCGAACATTTTATTTTTAATTCTGCTATTAAGTTTTTCGTTGTTTTCCATTAATTTCTTCATATTCTTTCCTAATTAACATCATTACTGTACAAATACATATAATACAATAAATTTTGCCTATCTTCTTCGCTCATATTTGAATATACAGCTTTTACTTCATTATCATAAACAGGATCAATTTCTGTAATTGTTGCTCTAAATTTTATTTTACCATAATCTTTCGGTAAAATTAACTCACAATCAAAAGTTTGATTAACTTCTAATGTATTATTTGAATAGAATTTAATGTATTCTGTTGAAATTTCAAATGTTTTCAGTTGAATTTCCTCGTCGTCATGCTTAAGATATATTGGTAAAATATCGTTAATAAACGGAATTTCTTCTGTCGGTGTTAGTTTCATAGCGTTATAATCTAATTCCACGCTAAATTCATCTTCAAGAGGTGATGATATAACTACAGTATTAAAATCAACAGTACCAAGCTTTGAAAAGACTTTTACGGTTAACCTGCAACCGACTTCAAGAAATTCTATATAACGCATGAAATATGGAGGTAAATCAATAACCAGTCTATCTTCTAGAACATCAGCAATTTTACAACAAATCTCTACCATGTTGTTTTCTTTAACAAAGTATAAACTTAATTTTTGCCCATTTTTCAACAAATCCATATATATTATTATATATTAATTACCTACTTTTAACAATAGTAATCTATAGAAAAAACAGTAGTCTCAATTTGAGATTGACTTGGCGTTTCTCTTATAACTTGTAGTTTCGTTTCTGTCAACCGACATTGTTCTCTTTTCTTTTTGCTTACTTTTTCTTTCAGTAAAGAAAAAGTAAGTTATTTTACTTTTACAACCATAAACGACTTCAACGCTCTTCCTGTATCGCCGATTTCTTGAGTAGAAACAACATTAATGTCTTTGTAATTTAAAGATGTTGAGCTTCCGCCGTCAAATGCCATTGCGCTATCTAAACCGTAACTGGCACATAAATCGCGAGCTTCGTAGATATCCATCGGATGCTGGTTGGTTACAATTAGGATGTGAACCTCTTGCGCTCCGCCGTCCAGATTCTTGATACCAATCAAGGTTCTAGCTGTTTTATGTAGAACAGAAGCAGACTCTCTTATGATGTTCCCGTCTTTATCTTTTACGATAAAAAATTCTTCTTCTAATCTTAAGTTAGGTAAAAGCTGAGGCCCGCCTTGAGCAGAAGTTTTAACTGAACACATAAAATCAACTTTTGAATTATGTTGCGCAATTTCATATTTTAACTTACCATCACAATCAAGAACACGAAACTCGGTTCTGTTAATAATTTTCTGTAGATTCTGTCTTAATACAGGATTTGCCATAACATTATCATTAAACAAAGGGTCTTCGACGGTTTGATAATCGTTAACAATATAAGAAATAGTTTTTTGATTTTTAGGGTCAAAAAATCCTGTGTTAATAGTCAACAATGAACCGGCTTTTTTGTGAGCTTCACGATTAGTAATCAAAGATGGCGAAGATATAAATTGAATTTGTTTTTTTATTTTATCACCAGTTAGAACTATGTGATAAATTCCGTCTTCATTGTCAACTTTAATTGGAGACGCAAAAGCCGTCAAAGTACATAAAATAAACAAACCCAACACTAAAATTTTCTTCATATTACAAATCCCTTGTTCTATAGAACATAATAATTGCACATAAAAACGCTAACGGTGGAATTGCTGCTGTTGCAAGCGGTGGCAAAACACCTTTTTCTGCCAATAAATCAAAAAATGGCAGAGTTATATAGTAAACGAAAATACATCCAATCGCAATTGTAAAACCGATTAATCTTTGTTCTCTTGGTTTACTGAAACCAAGCAAGCAACCCATTACGGCTAAAAGTACACAAACAAACGGGTGGAAAAATCTCTGATAATATTTGTTTGCCATTAACCTATAGTCTTCATCGAGATTTTCTTTCTTTAATAGGTCAACATAATGCTTCAAGTCTTTGTTATTGATATCACGATCTTTTTTAGTCGAATTTATCATAATCGTATAGGCATCATTTGCATCTTCGCCATTCAAAATATACGCTTTATCCTGCTTCGTAATTCTTCTAAAAATACCGTCTTCATTAATATCATAAGAAGTTACATTTTCCAAAACCCAGCTCGGCTCACCTTGCGGGTTAACTCCTTTATGTCCGATTTTACCAACAAGAATATTATCTAATCCATGCAAATCATCAAAAACTTGCTTCGAAAAATTCATGACTATTACATCTGTCATTTCATCTTGGAAAAATCTTGAAACAATTACTGCTTGTTCCGGGTGATTATTTTCATCTTTTTTAGTATAAATATACTGCGTAAGCATTGAACCACCTTTGATTTCTTCTAGTTTTTTGCAAGTATAAGGAATCCATTTATCATAAGTTACAAAACAAAGATAAGTAACAATAAAACTTAATACTAAAAGCGGACGCAATATTCTTGAAAAAGACATGCCAACAGCCCTAAAAATTGTAAGTTCAGAATCTTTACTCAGCTTGTCAAATGTAAATAAGGAACCCAAAAGCAAACCTACAGGAAAAGCTTTACCTAAAATTTTCGGCATCTCATAAATCAAAACAAGCACGCCTGTTTTCGCAGTATAAACACCTTCCAGAACCTTTTTAATTGTATTCAAAAGCATTTCCGGCGCAATCCAAACAATTGTAAACAACATAATTGCAACAATTGTTGTGATTAAAACTTGTGTAAAAATGTATCTGTCATAAACTGTAAAAGGCTTTTTCATACTAGAGTTTGAAGTCCTTTCCTAAATAGAATTCCTTAGCAACAGGGTCATTTGCAACATCTGTACTTTTACCTTGAATCTTTATTTTACCGTCGAAGATAACGTATGCTCTATCTGTAATTGAAAGAGTTGCCTTAGGGTTGTGGTCAGTAATAAGTACACCTAAACCTTTTTCTTCAGAAATCTTTCTAATGTTATCTTTAATTTCACCAATTGCAATAGGGTCGATGCCGGCAAATGGTTCGTCCAGAAGCATGAAATCAGGACTAGCAGCTAGTGCACGCGCGATTTCGACACGTCTTCTTTCACCACCTGATAGAGCAACAGCAGGAGATTTTCTAAGTTTCATTACACCAAACTCTGTCAGTAATTCTTCTAATTTCATTTTCTTTTCATTAACAGTTAATTTATCATTCATTTCTAAAACCAGTTGGATATTATCTTCAACTGTTAGTTTTCTGAAAATTGAATTTTCTTGCGGTAAATAACCGATACCTGCTTTTGCACGCAAGTTCATTGGCCATGCTGTAATATCTTTTCCGTCAATAAAAACGTTTCCTGTATTTGGTTTAACCAAACCTACAATCATGTAGAATGTCGTGGTTTTTCCGGCTCCGTTTGGACCAAGTAAACAAACAACTTCACCTTTATCCATAAAGAAACTAACGTCATTAACAACGCTTCTATCGCCATATATTTTAACTAAATTCTTTGCCTCTATTCTCATTCTAAATCCCCATTCTATCTCTTAATTATATAACAAAATAAAGTTGAATGTTATGTAAACATTTGTAAACAAATTCTCTTTTAAAGCAATTTTATTTTACAAAAATACTTTATATATATGTAGTGTGATAATAGTTAGTGAAGGTAAAACGAACTTTATGGCAATTCAAGGAATCTCAGCATTTCTCCCATCAATAACTTCAAGTGGTGTATTTTCATTTCGTAAAGTAGATAGCGCAGCAAATTCTACAAACCCATTTGTTGGTGCTATGAACATGGATATTGCAGGTGGTCAAGTTTTAAACGCTGCAAAAGGTGTTTCAAATGTTGCTAAATATTCTGAAAATGCTTTATCTTCTGGAATTGTAAGTGCAGAAGAATCAATCAAAAATTTAGCAAAAACAGATAAAGTTGTTGGTGGCATAAGTAAGGTTTTAAACTTCACTGCCGATAATATCAACCCATTAATTTGTTTAACCAGCGGTGTTAAGGTAGCAACATCTGACAATAAAGAAGAAGCTTTAGTAGAAGAAGGTTGCGCATTAGGTGCAATGTTTGGTTCAGAAACATTAGCAAAAAGATTTATTGGAATTCCTAAAAATATGAAATTTGATTCCAAAACCATGACAGAAAAAGCAGATGGTATTTATAAAATTGTAGATGGCAAAGAAGAATTAATTGCTAAAAAGGGTGAATATAAATTAACAGATAAGCATTTGGTTGTAAATAGAGAAGGCTGGTACAAAGAATCAACTTGGTTAAAGAAACAAGCTGATGCAATAAAAGATTATTGCGAAACAAAGAAAGTTCTTAATCGTTCAATGAAATTCTTACCGGGAACACTTAAAGGTATTGGATTTGTTTGTGCATCCATTGGTGGCTATAAATTAGGACTTTCAGCAGCAGATATGATTTTAGGCAAAAAATCTGCTTAACGAACTGATTTAATTTTTCCGCCTTGTTTGTACAATGTTTGAAACATAGATTGAGAGCGTCTGTAGTTATTTATTGAAGCTTCAAGCGAAGCATTGATTGTATAGTAGATTACAGGAATCGAAATTGCGATTGTAAGAATCGCAACAATGGCATGCTTAATTATGGTTTGCGCTTTTTGAAAACGTTGTTTGGTTATTGCAATATCATCTTGTTCGCGTAAAATTTTGTTGATTAAATTTTTACGTTCTTTTACCGTTAAACTATCGATAAAATCCACATTTTGTGGGTCAATATAGATTACATACTTAGAATATTTAACATTACCGTCTAAGAAATCCAAACTGTCATTGTATTCTTTTTGCTTTTTATCAAGAGCACGTTCTGTAATGTTACCGTTTGATACTTTTTCAATATCTTCATTATTTTGTTGAAAATCACCGAATGCAACACTACTAATTGTAGTTTCCGCTTCATCAGTTTTTGTAGCAGACGTTTCTCCGGCTTTTTGCTTGTTTAATTTTGCCTTGTATTTTTTTATAAAATTGTCATCGAAGTTTTTGTCAAATTTTATATCTTTTTTCTGCTCAGGAACATCTGTTTTTGGTTCTTCTTGCGGTTGAGATTCATTTATAATCGGTTGCTCTGTATTTTGAACAGGAGCTTCTTCAAACAGTGTCGTATCATCATTTTCATTAAAAGTCGGATGAGCAGGTTCTTCTCCGCTTAAAGTTTGTGCTTCTTGCGTTAATTTTTGTTGTAATTGTTCAATTAGCTCTGGCGAAATATCTCCATTAAGTGAAGCTAATTCACTTATGTCCATAGAATCTTTATCATTAAAAACATTCTTTCCCGCCATGTCTAACTCTCTTTTCTTTTTTGTAGTAAGATATAAATACATTATATAGGATATTTCGTTTTAAGGCAATGAGAGATTAATATGGATAAAGAGAAATTAGTAGATTTAATCAAAAAAATCGGCGACTCAAAAATTCTTGTAGTCGGAGATTTGGCTCTTGATGAAATGGTTTACGGAGATACAGAAAGAATTTCAAGAGAAGCTCCTGTTTTGATTTTACAGCATACACATACTAAATTTATTTTAGGTGGAGCATCTAACGCAGCACATAACGTTTCTGAAATTAACGGTGGGAAAGTTAGCGTAATCGGAATCATTGGTGATGATTATCAAGCAAACGATTTAAAAAACGCATTTAAAGAAGCTAACATCGATTGCTCATCTTTAATAGTTGATAAATGCAGAAAAACAATTACAAAAACAAGAATTTCAGGTTCTTGTTCTCATTCAATTACTCAACAAATTGTTAGAATTGATAGACAAACAAATGCACCGATTTCTAAAGAAACGGAAGCAAAAATGATTGCAGAAATCGAAAAACTTGTTCCTTTGCATGACGCTGTTATTTTATCTGATTATCACATTGGAACGCTTACGGATAATGTAATAAAAGCAGTTGTAGATACAGCGAAAAAGTTTGACAAAAAAGTTATTGTTGACGCTCAAAGAGATTTGGGAAGATATAAAGGTATTACATCTATGACGCCAAATCTTCCTGATACGCAAAAATATATTGGTTTGTATTTGCGAAATAAAGAGGACTTTTTAAAAGCAGGAAATCAATTGCTTAAAGAAACAGGTGCTGATGCAATTTTGATTACTTGTGGTGCGGACGGCATGGTTGTTGTTGAGCCTAATAACAAATACACACACATTCCTGTGTTTAATAAAGCAGAAGTTTTTGACGTTACAGGTGCAGGTGATACAGTTACAGCTGTTTATACATTGGCTTTGGCTTGTGGTGCAGAGCCTGTTTATGCAGCGATTATAGGAAACATTGCAGCAGGAATTGTAGTTAAACAGTTTGGTTGTGCAACAACAAGCATTGATGAAATTTTAGATTCTGTGCCTGAAAGAATTGTATTAGAAATTTAGTTTTACACGGTTTGAGGAATCCCCCTCTCCCTAACCCTCTCTCACAAGGGGCGAGGGAACAAATTATAAGAAGAAAGGTAAAATATGAAAAATTTTCACTTAGTAGATATTCTAATTGTATTAGGCGTAATTATCGCACTTATAGTTGGAGTAATGACAACAAAACACTTTAGACAAACAGCAGATAAACAAATTGAAGCAACTTCACCTATTACTTTCCAAGTATTTTTAAGAGGTGTAACCGTTACTGGCGAAGATTTTCCTATCAAAGCTAATGATAAAACATTTATTACAATCAGAAATGTGCCTTATACAGAATTAAATGTTTTAGAAGTATCTTCAGATGTTAGGAAAACCGCTGTTGCGTCTTCTAAAGCAGTTGAGCAATATATTTTAGTTAAAGACCCGACTCAACCTGCAATCTATGATGCTGTTGTAACAATTACCGATACAGCAAAAATTACAAAAGACGGTGCAGTTGTCGGTGGTAATAAAATTAAAATGGGCTTGCCTGTTACATTAGAAGGCGGAAGCTACAAGTTTAACGGAACTATTTCTGATGTAAGAGTAACTACTGATTTAGACGTAAAAGACGATGGAGCAAATAATCAAGTAGGGTAAACCCTCACCCCTTGAGGGAGAGGGAGCAGTCGTTGACGAACGAAAGGAGTCTTACGAATGCGGGTGCGGGGATTTATAATGTACCCCTCCCCGAAATCAAAGATTTCGACCCTCCCTCAAGGGGTGGGTAGTACAACGCAAATAAGCACAATTTGGGTGTGAGGTAATAAAAATGTTCTTAAATAACATTTTAACTTTTTTTCAAAATAAACTAAGTCCGATATATAATAAAAGCTTTTTCTTGCAGAATATTGATTGGCTGATTTTTGCTAATATATTACTTGTAATTTTATCTTCAACAATTGCGCCATCCGATTATATCGGTTATTTTGCAATATTTGCAATAATTTTAACAACAATAAAATTAATTACAAAAACAGGCGAAAAGTTTGAATTAACTTGGGCTGATAAGCTTTTGTTAATTTATTTTTTGTTTGTCGTAATAAGCGTTGCTGGTTCTTCGCTTTTGTATTTGAGCCTGAAAGGCTTTTTTAAAACTCTTACGTACCTCGGATTTTATGTTTCGCTTGTTCATTATTTTAAAGATAATCGCGACAAAATAAAATACATATTTTGGGCTTATGCTCTATGCGTAGCGTTTGAAACAGTTGTTGCTTTTTTGCAAAATTTTGCTGCAGTTGACGAAATTTCAGGTTGGCAAGACACTTCAAGATTAAACCCTGAAGAAGTTATGACTAGAGTTTATGGCACGCTAAAACCATATAATCCGAACCTTTTTGGCGGTTATATGCTTGCTTGTATTCCATCACTTATAACTTTACCTAAGAAATGGGGAATACCAATTCCTTTATTTGCATCTGTTGCACTTATTTTAACAGGTTGTCGCGGTTCTTATATCGGTTATTTCTTCCAAATTTTATTACTTGTTGCTGTTTTGTATAAATTCTTGGAACCTAAATTTAAAAAACTTTTCGCAACAGTCGTTACTAGTGCAGGCGCGTTGATTTTCTGCTTTATGATGTCAGTTTCTGCTCTAAGAGCAAGAATTTTCTCTATCTTTGCAATGCGCTCTGACAGCTCAAATTCTTTCAGATTTAATGTGTACAATTCCTGCATAGATATGTTTAAAGATAACTGGCTGCTTGGAATTGGCGTTGGCAACCAAAACTTTAGAGAAATTTACGGCTTGTATATGAAAACAGGCTTCGACGCATTAAGTGCATATAATATTTATTTAGAAACAGCTGTAGAAAGCGGAATATTTGCACTTTTAGCGTTCTTGGGATTTGTTGCGTTGATTATTAAATATGCAATCAAAAACCTAAAAAACATTTATGTGCTTGCTGCGCTTGTTTCAATTACAGGCATTTTATTACATGGCTTTGTCGATACAGTATTCTTCCGTCCGCAAATACAATTTACTTTCTGGATAATGGTTGCAACTATTAGAGGATTTTATGATACAAGAGAGAATTAATTTTTTAAAAGATGCGTTAAATAAATATTCGTACAATTATTACGTACTCGACAATCCTTTGATTAGTGACTTTGAGTATGATGAATTGTTTACCGAACTTAAAACTCTTGAAGAAAACAATCCTGAATTTATTACACCTGACAGTCCGACTCAACGTGTTGGCGGAATCAGTTCGGGCTTTGAAGAAGTTAAGCACAAATACCGTTTATATAGTCTTGATAATACTTATAACTATGATGAACTAAGAAAATGGTATGAAAGAGTTACCAAAGAGTGTGGCAAGGATTTAGAGCTTGTTTGTGAGCTTAAAATTGACGGACTTGCAATTGCTTTAACTTATCATAACGGTTTATTCGTGAATGGTGCAACTCGCGGAAACGGTATAATCGGCGAAGAAATTACACAAAACCTAAAAACAATTAAAGCAATACCGCTGAAATTATTCGAAAATGCCGATGTTGAAGTGCGCGGCGAAATTTATATGCCAATTTCATCTTTTGAAAAACTAAATAAAGAGTCCGAAAAACCGTTTGCTAACCCGAGAAATGCGGCAGCAGGCTCATTAAGGCAACTAGACAGTACAATTACGGCAAAACGTGATTTATCAATGTTTACATATACTGCGATTATTGAAAGAGCGGAAGTTGAGCCAAAAACTCACTGGGATAGCATTGAATATATCAAAAAATTAGGCTTTAAAACAAATCCGAATATCAGACTTGTTAAGGATATTGAAGGCGCAATTCAATTCTGCCAAGATTGGGAAACTAAGCGTTTTGATTTAGATTATGCAACGGATGGCGTTGTAATTAAAGTAAACGATTTAGCATGCCAGCGCGAACTGGGTTTTACTTCTCGTGCGCCAAAATGGGCAACTGCATTTAAATTCCCGCCGGAAGAAATGTCAACAAAACTTTTGGGGATTGAAATCGGTGTAGGAAAAACTGGTGCAATTACTCCGGTTGCCGTATTAGAGCCTGTGTTACTTGCAGGTAGTACAGTTTCAAGAGCAAGTTTACATAATTTTGATGAAATCAAAAGATTGGATGTAAGAGTAGGTGATAGAGTTTTAATCAAAAAAGCTGCCGAGATTATTCCAAAAGTAATTAAGATTGTGGATTCTGATGAGCACTCAAGCTTGCCTGTTTATGTTGCGCCTGACACTTGTCCTGAGTGTGATACTAAGCTTGAAACTCGAGAGGGGGAAGTTAACCTTTATTGCCCTAACGAAAATTGTCCTTCTGTTCTGAAAGCTAAATTAGAATACTGGGTTTCTAAAGAAGCTATGGATATTGATTTTATTGGTCCTTCCGTAATTGCTCAATTATTTAATTTAGGCTTAGTAAAATATCCTGTAGATTTTTACGAACTTAAAATCGAGGACTTTTTGAAATTAGATTTGGTTAAAGAAAAATCCGCTACAAATATGTTCAATTCTATACAAGCAAGCCGAAAACAACCGCTTTCAAAATTTGTAACCGCACTTTCCATAAGACACGTAGGAAAAGAAACAGCGGATATTTTGACTTCTGAATTTACTGATTTGGATGCTTTAATGAATGCATCAGTTGAAGATTTAGCAAATATTGAAGGTATCGGTGAAAAAATCGCAAAAAGTGTTTATGAATATTTTAAGAATCCTGAAAACAAAGCACGAATTGACGAATTTTTATCACTAGGTTTTAGCTTCGAAAATACAGCACTTACAAGAACAGACGAATTTGCCGGTCAAACTTTTGTTTTAACTGGAACATTAAGCAGCATGACAAGAGATGAAGCTGGTGATAAAATAAAAGCGAGAGGCGGAAAAACTTCATCTTCTGTTTCTAAAAAGACCTCTTTTGTAGTCGCAGGCGAAAATGCAGGCTCAAAATTAGACAAAGCAGAAAAATTAGGTGTTATAATATTAAATGAGGATGAGTTTCTCAAAATGATAGGTGAAAACTAATGAAAAAGAATTTTAACGTTATACAGATAAACGGAGTTAGAGGATTGATTATGGCAGGTTTTATCGTAACTTGTCTAGTTGCAGGTTTCGGTGCATTTCCTGGTTGGGTTTGCATGCACCTTTGGAACTTCGGCGCATCATATACTGACACTTTACCTTCTATCGGTTTAATCCAAGGGCTTTTGCTTTGGGGAATTATGGTTGCTACGTATTTTACGTTCAGAAAACAAAAACTTGTTGTTTGTATGAAAGCACCGCAAGGTTTGAGTGATGAAGAATTGAAAGCTGTATTTGCTGATATAAAAAAGCAGGCTCAAGATGATACAATTCTTCAAGCTATGATTAAGGCTCGCGAGGCAGAATTAAAGATTAAAGACGAGCAAACAGAAGTTGCTAAAGATGAAGTTAAATCAAATCATAATTAGAAAAAATGCGCCGGTTGGCGCATTTTTTATTGATTACAAATACTGAATTCATCAATTAATATTGCATAGACACTTTCACCTTTTTTAGCTTTATAATGACATCCAGGAGTTATCAATCCTAAAGCTAAACCCACACCGCAACCAATTGGAATACCAATTGCTAAACCTGTTCCGATTTTTGCCGGATTAGGAATAAATGCAAAACCAACACCGGCACCGGCGCCTGCCATGCCCAGAGTTAATGTTGACAATGTCAATTTTCCCGCCGTTGTCCAAGGTCCTTCTTTTAGCTTATAGTCTTTAGTAAATGGACGCGCTTTAATATCTATACAAGTATTATCGGGCATTACAATTTTTCTAAAAACTAAACTTACTCTTGCATTTTTGTTAAACCATTTTGGTTTTTCAACATTCGTAACCTCTGCGACAATTTTTGTTCCACAAGGCAAAAGCAAAGTTCCTTCTGTAGTATAAAGTGCTTGAGGAACAACAAAGTGAACTAACGTTCCTGCTTGTGAGCATTTTGAAAAATATTTTTCATCAAACACAAATTGCAAAACGTTACCTTTTTCTACAGTTTTTCTTAAATTTGTAATTGTTACAACATTACATGGTGCATTTTTATGAACATCTAAATGCTCAATAGCTTTTGTTGTTTCACAACATTCTGCTAATACAGGTAATGAATTTAAGCCAATTACTGATGACAATATTAAAATAGATAACAATTTATTAAACATGTTTATACCCCTATTTTGCCTATAGTATAACTCTATTTATCTTAATTCTCAATAGTTACTTGTATAAAATAATAGAGAATGGTAAAATTTCCTTATGGAAAGTTTAGCAGAATTTATACAAAAAAGAAGAGAGCATGCCGGTTTATCTGTAGTCGGACTAGCGAAGAAAACCAATATTAAACAAGAAATTTTGGAAGACATTGAATCCGGCAAAGAATTATTTTTGTCTGTAACTCAAAGGCAACAATTAGCAAGAGTGTTAAAATGTTCTCCAAAAGAGCTTAAAAGCTTGGAGAGAGATTACAAATTTGAAATTGTTAGCCAAGAAATAATTGATGAATTAAAGACAAAAATCTTGAATCGTGAAACAAATTTAAGATGTCCGCTTTGTGGAGAGCCTTTGGTTACACGAATCGCAAGAATGTACGATTTAGAAGACAATTTAGTTTTACAACCAAAAGCACATTGCGTAAAATGCATTTTTCAAATAAAAGAATAGTTAATAATTTTTACTAGCAAAAATTATTTTCACATGTTTTATTTTAGTATGCGAATTACAAATACATTTAAAACTATTGGTTTAACTTTAGCAATAGCGTCATTACCGCTAAGTGCAAATAGAATTTGCGCACAAAATCCGCAAAAAGACGATTTTTCTATTACAACTGCAACTCCGAAAGGAACTGATAGTAAAAATATTTTAGCAGGCGCTCCATCTCCTGATATAGAAATTGCAGGAGAAAAAAAGACTGCAAAGTTTGTTGTCGATTTAAGTACAAACACTCTTTATAAATACAATATTCAAGGTGAAGCAGAAATGGCTTACTTAATCGCAAGCGGTAAAGAAAGTACGCCGACTTCTAAAGGAGTTAGAATAATTACACATACAGAAACTTATCCGTATAGAACAGCACCTCGTGGAACAAAAAGAAGACGCAATCCAGGAGCTTACGGACCTAAAATTATCTGTTTAAATAAAATTGACCCACAAACAGGCGAACAATCACAAACAGGCGAATTTATCCATGGCACAAACGATTTAAGTAGCATCGGGAAATATGCTTCTCATGGTTGCATGCGTATGGATAACGAAGTTATAAAGGAGCTTTCGCAAGAAGTTAAACGCGGTGACATTGTTATAATTAAATAAGACAAAGCAATCCATTAGTTTGGAAAAACCACATTTATAGATGCGCTACTTCTTCTTTTCGCTTCTTGTTCTTACTGAAATACGAATTGGTGTTCCCATAAAACCGAACGCTTCACGCAATTTATTTTCCATATAGCGTTTGTAATGGTCTTTCATCAAATCTTCATTGTTTGCAAATAAAATAAATGTAGGTGGTTCAATCGTAGCTTGAGTTGAATACATTATTTTCAAACGTTTATTTCTAATTGTTTGCGGAGGATTAAGAGCATACGCTTCATTAATAACCTTGTTCAACAAACCTGTAGAAACACGTTTTGAGCGTTCTTTTTGAACTTCTACGACTCTTGTAAATATTTGGTTCAATCTTTGATGAGTAACTGCGCTTATGTATATTTTTGGCACATAATCCAAGAACGGAATTTCACGTGCAATTTTTTCTTCAAATTTATTAATTGTGTTTGATTTTTTGTCTTCAATCAAATCCCATTTGTTAATCGCAATTACCATGCCTTTTCCTGCATCAGTAATAATAGAAGCTATTTTCTTGTCTTGGTCTGAAATCCCATTTATCGCTTCAGTTGCATCAATTACCATCAAAGCAACATCACATTCTCTAATTGAACGAATAGCTCTGTCAACTGCAAATTTTTCTACACCGTAGTCAACTTTTGCTTTTTTTCTGATGCCTGCTGTATCAATAATTACAAATTCTTGGTCATTATAAGTTAAGCGTGAGTCGATGCTATCTCTGGTTGTACCTGAAACATCCGATACTATTACACGTTTTTCTCCTAATAAAGCATTTACAATTGAAGACTTACCGGCATTTGGACGTCCAACAATTGCAATTTTGATTGTTTTATCTTCCTCTTCTTCTACGTCATAAGAGAAATCGGAAGTAATTTCTTCTAACAAATCTCCAACACCGCCTGAACCATGCAATGCTGAAATTGCGATTGGTTCACCAATTGCCAAAGAATAAAAATCACTAATCATAGTAATTTGGTTATGCGAATCAACCTTATTAACTGCAAGGAAAATAGGTTTGTTGCTTTGTCTTAATATATTTGCAATATCAGAATCAACAGGTGTTACGCCTTCTAAACCGTCAACAATAAAAATAATTTTGTCGGCTTCTTCGCAAGCTATTTTTGCTTGGTCATAAATTGAAAGCATTATTTCGTCTTCATCCCCGGGAATAATACCACCTGTATCAATAACCGTAAATGGTTTATTTTGCCATTCTACGTCAAAATAAATTCTATCTCTTGTAACTCCCGGACGGTCGTCAACAATTGATTGTCTTTTTCCTACTAATCTATTTACAAATGTTGATTTTCCAACATTTGGTCTTCCTACTATTGCGATAATTGGTTTTCTATTCATAATACGTTTAGTCTAACACGAAAAGATTTTTAAGTAAAATAACCTTTTAAAATAAAATATTAAGTTTTGTAAAGACGAATTTGCAAGCTACAATTCAGTCAGTATAATAGTTTTAGAGCTAATGCACGAATTTGAATAAAATTTCATGTCGTAAAAATAGCAATTTTTATTTTGTTCGAGCGTTTAGATATATAAGACCAAAAGATTGTAGAATTTTAATGGGATTAATAACAATTAGGGAAAATTAAATAGTAATTGTAAAATATAGGAGTAATTAGTTATGTCAGACGAATTAGCAATTCAACCACAAGTTCAACAAAAATCAGCATTGCCTTATGTTGCAACAGGTGCAGTTATTGGTGGCGGTTTAGGTGCTGCAGGTGCATATGCAACTTCACCTGCAAAATATACATCTTACGAAGATATCATCAAAGAAGCTGATGACAAGTTTGAATCAACTGTAAAAGAAGCAATTTCTGATACAGAGCAACAAAATAAGGCTATTCAAGCTAGAAAAGATGCAAAAGCATACATTGAAGCAAATAAAAATGGTGCTGTAGTTCCTGACGAAAATTATAATAAGTTAGAAGCTGATTTGAAAGCAAAAACTGAAGCTTATGAAGCAAAAAGAACAGAATTAGTTAATGCTAAAATTGAAGAATTGAAGAAAGCTAATCCGACTTCTGCAACAGAAGGCACTAAAAAAACAGCTACATTAGCTCAAACAATGCAACATAAAGCACATCAACTTTACTCTGCAGGCGAAGATAAAGCTAAACTAGCAACTCTAGAAAATGAATTGAGAACTACAGCTAAAGATATCGCAGAAAGATTAGAATACACAGGTACTCCAGAAGAAATCAAAGTTGCAAAAGAAAAAGTTGCTAATGAAATCGTTGACTATACACATCAACTAGTTGCACAAAAAGATATTGCAAACGCAAAAGTTGGCAAACCAGAAGCTGTTAAGTATTATTTAGAAGTAAAACAAGCTCAACAAGATGCAACTGCAAAAGTGGATTCAGCATTTAAAACAATTCAAGAACATACAGGCAAAGATTTGAAAGAGTTATATACTAGAGATCAAAACTTAGCCGCAAATAAATTGAAAGCAATTTCTAAAGGTGAAAAGAATCGCTTAGAAATGTTAAAGAAATTACAAACTAAATACACAGAAGCAGCCGCAAAGAATGGCAACGGTACAACAATTAAGGGCTGGCAATTGTTAAAAGCAATTATAAGAAATGGTGATATTCCTATTGGTGATATCAAAGATGAAAAAACTATTCTTGAAAAATTCACAGAAGGTTTGAGCAAGAGCGAAAAACAAGCATTTGAAAAATTGTTTAATGGCAACGTAGATGCTAAAATAATTGAAGAAGCTATTAATAAATCAGAAGGAAAATTAAATGCACTTTCTCAAGCTTGGACTTCAATTACAGATGCCGGAGCTGCTATGAAAAAAGCAAATGCTGATATTAAAATAGCAATGGAGAAAATTACAACTCAATATGGTGAAGGTGCTTATGTAAAAGATGGTATCTTGTACGGCAAAAGCCACAAACCTATCAAGGCTCCAAAAGCACCAAAGGCTACTCCTCCATCATTTACCGTACCAGAGCATGCTAAACTTCCTGAAGGCTTTAAAGTTGAATATACAGTAGGTGCTTCTGCTCCTCTTACTGAAGAACAAATCGCACAAAAAGCAAAAGAAGCAATTACTGATGATATGATGAAAGTTGAAGCTGAAGCTAAGAATACCGCTCAAAAATTGGTTGACGAAGCAAAAGCAAAATTACCTAAAGGTGAAGCTAAAACTCAAGAACAATTGCTTAAAGAATTCGTTGAAAAGAACGGCAAAACTGATGTCGAAGCATTGTTAAAACGTAATCCTTCAACTAAGAAATTGTTAGGATTAATCGGTGGCGGTGCAATAATTGCAGGTATTCTTGGTAAAATGTTTGCTCCAAAAAATAATCAAGTATAAAACTAAAAATCTTATATTTTACAAAACAAAACACAAACGCTCTGAGTGATTATTCACTCAGAGCGTTTGTGTTCTAGAATTTAATTATTCGGTTCGTTCGCCCAATTCTTTATCCATAAGGAATAGAGATGTTTTATCATCACCAAAAAGTTCAAGGCGTTTGATAATATCTTTTACAGTCTGTTCTTCTTGAATTTGCTCTGTAATAAACCAATCAATAAATGCTAGAGTTGTTCTGTCGCATTCCTCTTCTGCAGCTTTTGCTACTTTCATAACTGATGAAGTAATGCATTTTTCGTGTTCATAAATATGATTAAATATGGAAGTGATGCCGTTAAATTCAAATTCAGGAGTTTGAATTTGTTTTAATGTAACAAAACTGTTTCTTTCAATTAAATAATCGAACAATTTTAAACCGTGTTCAACTTCTTCTTTTGCTTGAGCTTTCATCCAAGAAGCGAAACCAAATAAGCCCAATTCTCTTAAATATGCAGACATAGAAAGATATAAGTAGCCGGAGTAAAACTCTTTATTAATTTGTTCATTTATTATGTTATTAATTGTTTCACTAATCATTTCTGTCCTCTCCCCATAAACCATGTATATTACAGTATTCAATTGCTTCAATATTATCGCTTGTATAGCTAATATCAATTTCCGGCGTTTCTTCCGGATGAAGATATTTTATATGAACTTCTTTATTGTCTTTGTCCAAAACTTCTATAAATTGAATATAATGTTCCGGTATCATTGGATGACTGATTACCTGAACAAACTTTTTATCATCTCTAAATTCGGTTTTAGGCGCGTGCTTTTCACCAAGTTCAGATTTGTCATGTTGTGGTATTTGTAATGTCATTGGCTGATTGCAGCAAACTAGTTCTCCTGCGCCATTTAGAATGACTTGTACAAGATTTCCGCAAATCTCACATTTGTATAGTTGTAATTTTTCGGTAGACATTGATTTTCCTTTCTGGCTTTTTTCTTCGTTGTTAGGAAAGAATTGATTTGGAATTAATTTGGAGTTGAAAGTTGAAAGTTGAAAGTTGAAAGTTGTATTAAATATATTTAATGTTTAACAAGGTTTATAAGGAACAATAGCTAAAACGAACTTATTCACCTATTCACTTATTCACCTATTCACTTATTGACTTTTCAAACAACTTTCAATTTTCAACTTACAAAATTATTTTATCCGTTTAACGCATATTAACATTGTCCAAGTCGGCAATTTGTGCTACTATTCTTTGTATGGATAATTTTTTTTCTACAAATTCGCAAGCATTCAATAATGCGCAAAAGCCACAAGATAATTCGCTAAATTCTCAGTTTGATAATCTAAAAGATAATTATGAACAAATTTTTATAGAAGCTGCTGAAAGCATAAGGCGTGAGGTAAATCAATTCAAGCCCGAAAATCCTTGTGAAAAATGTACGGTTAAGGATTGCAAAATCGAAAAGAAGGATGTATTTACTCCTTATCCGATGAATTGTGAGTACAGAGAATGGCAACTAAAGATATTGACATTCTTAGCAGGTGATTATAGACAAAAACTTAAAGTTGTTTATAAAAATATGATGGATAAGAAAAATAACTATTCTTGTAACAAGTGTGCTGCTTGCTGTAAACTTGCAACAAGTGAATATTCTTATGCTCAGCTTAAACAAAGAGCTATGCGAGGAGATAAATTTTCGCAAGATTTTGTGTCTGTATTTGTACCTTATGAATCGGATGAAGATGCAAAAAAAGCTAATCCGGAATACTTTGAGCTTTTGAATAAAATAGTAGTTGAAGATAAAATTTACTACTATTATTGTCCGAAACTTTCTGGAAATCTTTGTTCTGATTATGAAAACAGACCCGATATTTGCAAAGATTTTCCACATAATCCGCTTAAACTCTTGCCTTCTGAGTGTTCTTTCAATGCTTGGAAAAATGAAATTGCGCATGAAGCGATGTTGTTGAAGGCAAAAGTCGATATTATAGAATTTTATAAGGAAAAATTACAATAATGATTTTAGCAGGCATGAAACTGGAAGAGCTTGAAAACTTGATGGCAGAAATGAATGCAACAAAATTTCGAGCAAAACAAATACACAATTGGATTTATTCAAAATCTGTGTCAACAATTGATGAGATGACAAATCTTTCTAAAGATTTTAGAGAAGAATTGAAAAAAGTTGCAAGTGTAACTGATACCAAAATCAAGGTTAAACAAGTCAGCAAAGACGGTACAATTAAGTATTTGGTTGAATATCCCGACGGAGAATGCGTTGAAACCGTTTTGATGCGTTTTGATAACCGAGCAAATTTAACTGCTTGCGTTAGTTCTCAAGTTGGTTGTGCTGTAAATTGTTCTTTTTGCGCAACAGGAAAAGGCGGATTTAAACGAAATTTAACTTACAAAGAAATCATAGAACAAGTTTTAACAATTCAACGTGATACTGGTTTGAAAGTTACGAATATTGTATTTATGGGTCAGGGAGAGCCGCTTCTAAATCTTGATAACGTATTAAAGGCGTTAGAAATATTTAATGATGATTTTCAAATCGGCGCAAGACGAATTACAATTTCTACAAGTGGAATTATTCCGGGAATAAATCGTTTAGCAGATTTGAGTTTGCAATCAACTTTGGCTATTTCTTTGCACGCACCAACTCATGATTTGAGAAAAGAAATTATGCCGATTGAAAACAGATATCCCCTTCCTGAACTCAAGAAAGCACTTTTAAATTATGTTGAAAAAACAGGACGTAGAATTACGATTGAATATATTTTGATACACAAATTCAATGATACACAGCCTGTTGCAAAAGAATTGGCGCACCTTTTAAAAGATTTGAAATGTAATGTGAATTTGATTCCGTATAATTCGGTAATTGAAAATGATTACAAAAAGCCTTCAAATGGCGATATTATGAAGTTTAAGTATTTGCTTGAACATTCCGGTAAAAAAGTTACAGTAAGACTTGAACGCGGCGCCGATATTGACGCAGCTTGCGGTCAGTTGAGAGGAAAGGAAAAAAATTATGCATAATACAAAAACAAGTATAATATTGCTAATACTATTTTTATCAGGGATTGCAGTTTTTGCAAATAATGATAGATTGCCAGGCTCCTCTATTGCCGACAACAGATTACAAGCGGATACTTTAAGTAGTGTTTATGCCGCTTCTGCGATGGTTACAAAATCAAATTGTAATAAATTTAAAGTAATCAATACTGAACAAAAAACAATACCAGAATATAATAAAATATATAAAGGGCATCGATTTGCTAGTAGTCCTTGGATTGAGGAATGGACCGTTGATGCTTGTGGGCAAAAATTAGTTGTTCCAATTGCTTTTATACCGGATAAAAAAGGTTTTGGGACTTCTTTTTCAATAACGCCCAAATATATTTATGAATTGTCAAAATAAGTAGAAAGACAACATGAACAACATTTTTCAAAAAAACATAAACGCGCTTGCGCAAAAAAATGAAGCTCTTGCTAAAAAACTTCTAACTTATATTCCGACAGAAGTTCCTGAATTGAAGCAAGAAAATGGAGCTTACAATCTTTTTTATAAAAATTTGCATTTGCATAACCCGCAAAATCCACTAGGAGAAGCTCAAGAAATTTTTGCTATGGCAGAAAATTCACCAATTGCAATTCATTTAGTTTATGGATTAGGTTTAGGTTACCTTTTTCAAGTTGCAAGTTTAAAATCACAGGGTACGGTTATTTTGTATGAACCTGATTTGAACATAATAAAAATAGCATTTACTTTGGTTGATTTTTCTAACGATATTTTGAAGCGTAATGTTTTTGTTACTAATAGTTTAGACCAAGTCGGTAATTATATTTATACACGCTCAAACACAAAAAATACGCCATTATTGCTTACTACTACAGCATATAGGGAATTAAATTCCGGTGATTTTGTGAAAATAGTAGAAGAATTACAACGTATGGTTGGAATGTTTGGATTTGATTTAAAATATACAAAGCAGCGCTTTTATGGGCTTACGTTGGGTTTAATCAACAATATTCCTAACTTGCTTAGTGAAATTCCTTTTGCGGAACTTAAAAATCGTTGTGTAGGAAAAACTGCAGTCGTTGTTTCAGCAGGCCCAAGTTTAGATAGAGATATTGAAGTCTTGAAAAAATATCGCGACAAATATATTTTGTTTGTGGTCGGAACTGCAGCAAAAACTGTTTTTGCACATGGTATAAAGCCGGATTTTGTTTGTATTATTGAATCTTACGATCCTTCAAAACAACTTGCAGGATTGGATTTAAGTGATGTTAATTTTATAACGGAACCGACTGCGCATAAAAATTTAAGAAATTTTAAATTCAAACAAACCTATTCACATGTTGCGGTAAATCTTCCTGTAAATGCCTTGTGGAGTGAAATAGCGGATATTGATTTGCAAGAATATTGGTCAAAAGGTACTGTTTCATATACTTCATTAAATTGCGCAAGGATACTGGGTTGCTCTAAAATAATTCTTGTAGGTCAAGATTTAGCGTATATAGAAGGTCAATGTTACAGCAAAGACTCCGCTTATAAAGATTTGGAATGCAGATTTAACAAAGAATTTAACCGCTGGGAAATTGCAGCAAGAGATTTTGAACATTATGCACAATCTTTAAGTAATTCTCCTGATGCTGAAATAAGAAAACGAGTTGCAATTAAGCGACTTAAAAATTTGAACTCAGCTTTATATTATGTAAAAGGTATTAATGGTGATGTGATTCCTACAGAATCTGTTTATGCAGCGTTTATCAAGCCATTAAGTGAATATACACAACATTTTAATGATAGAGAATATATTAACGCGTCTTTAGTCGGTGCGCAAATTGACGGCTTTAAAAATATGGCGTTAGAAGACGCTCTAAAAGACTCTGAAACAATTGAAAAACGAGATTTTTCTGTCGATTATAAATATGATGTCGAAGCTATTAAACAAAAACTAATAAAGCAAAAATCAAGTCTTGTTAAAGCTTGTAAAATGCTTGACGTAGGACTAAGACAAAGTAATTCTTTAAAAAATGATTTGAATAGAGCGCGTAGTGTAAATGCTGATATTTTAAAATCTTTGAAAAAGATTTCTATGAATTATTTAGATTTGAGTTCTAGTTTCGCAGAAAAAAATAAGATTTATGATTTTATAACTACAAGTGTAAAATTGGATTTAGATTACGAAATGAAAATAATGCGCGAATTTACGTTTGAATCAGTCTCAAATATTAATGAAAAGTTGTTCGAATATTATGATGTTGCTCTAAAACGTGTAAAAACGATTGACACTAATTTAGCTAAAGTTATTGAGGAGATATAATGAAAGTTTTAATTCAAAGGGTGAAAAAGGCTTCTGTAACAATAGAAAATAAACTTTTTTCAAGTATTGATAAAGGGATTTTGGCTCTTGTCGGAATTGAAAAAGGCGATAGCTTAGAGAACATTCAGAAAATGGCAAAAAAGATTGTTAATTTGAGAATTTTTGCTGATGAAAATGATAAGATGAATTTATCTCTTCAAAATATAAATGGAGAAATGCTTATTGTTTCACAATTTACACTTTGTGGAGATTGTAAAAAAGGTACTCGTCCAAGTTTTGATAAGTCAGCATCTCCTGAAATGGCGAACGAACTCTATGAGGCATTTATAAAAGAAGTCGAGTCCTATGGAATAAAATACGGAACAGGACAATTTGGCGCAATGATGGATGTTGAATTAATTAACGACGGGCCTGTTACTTTTATGCTGGAAAACTAGAAATTAAACATCCAAATCATCATCATTAGAATCCGGCAAATCCGGTTCTGCAACTTGTTTTGTCAATTTTTCGTTAAGTTCTTGCAATGTAATAGACTTGTCCATTTTCTTTAAAGCATTTAATACCGCAATTTTATAATCAGCGTCAGCTCTATTCTTAGGATTATCAATAATTTCGCCCATTCTCTGCCCTAAATAACCCATTACAACGGTTGCAGGTATTAAAATTACAGCGGTAGTCATAATTGCATGTAAATCAATTGCGCCAACACGCACAATACTAACAGTTCCAAGCACAATAATAGTTATTACGACAAAAAATAGTCTTAAATTTTCAGTATAACCCATTTCTTTAAATCTCCACTATTCGCCGCGTTTGTTTAAATTTTCCATATCTTTTTTCATACAGAATTGAACTAAAGTCATCTTATCAATGTTACTCAAGCAAGTAAATCTGCCGGAAATAGTGTAACGGCCGTTATCACCTTTTTCAACACGAATCAATTGATATTTACATTTGATTTCTTGTTCATCGCTCAATTTAATTGAAACGTCATAATTCTTTTCAATATCAATATTATCCGCGGTTGTTAATTTCATACCACCAGCAGACAAGTCAAGAGTTCTAACTTTATGCTTAATATCGCCACAAATTAATTCTAAATCTTCTAAGAATTTGATACGCGTAAACTTACGTCTTTGCAAGAATCTGTGTTTTACAGGATTAGCAATTGTAATTACGTTGTTTTCAAGTTTTTGTATATAAGATTCAAAATAAAGATAACCATTATCTGTAAAAGAATAAAAATCACAAATATGATTAACGATAAGTCCGTCAGGTTTGTATTTCAATTCCATTCTGAAACCGTCCTGTGATACATCAAGCACTCTACCTTTGTTTGTAAGTTTGAAATCCTGTGGAACGATTGTTACTATTTGGTTTTCATTTACTAGTTCTCTCATATATGACCTTTCTGTTATTTTATTTATATCCCCTCACCCTAACCCTCTCCCACAAGGGGCGAGGGAATAGCGTTCAATGGATGCAACCCGGCTACGCCTTCACCATACCTACCGACTTAACCTTCACATTTGGACTAATTTCATTATATGACATAATAGAAATTTGTGGATAAGTTCTTTCAACAAGCTTTCTAAATAATAGTCTGATTGGTGAAGAACATAGAATTACAGGCTGATTTCCTGTCGCTGTGATTGCTTTTTCTAGTTCTAAATTCATCTTATCAAACATATTTTTAGTAAAACTTGGGTCAAGTGTAACGCTTTGTCCGTCAGGACTTGCACCTTTTGCAATAGTGTTTTCAACATCAGGTGCTAATGTTATTACATATAATTCGCCGGTATCAGCAAGATTTTGTTTGCAAATATTTCTTGAAAGTGCCTGACGAACATGCTCTGTCAAGAAATTAGGATTTTTATTAATCTTAGCTTGCAAACTGATTGTTTCTAAAATAGTTTTTAAATCGCGCACTGCAACACCTTCTTTGAGCAAGTTTTGCATAACAATTTGAACATCACCAACTGTAATATCTCTCATTATGTCATTAACATAATCTTCTGAAACTTCTTTCTTAAGATTATCAATAAGTTGCTGAACATCAAACCTTGAAATGATTTCAGACGCGCATTTTTTGATAACTTCAGTTATGTGTGTTGAAATTACGGCTGAAGCTGAAACTACTGTATATCCTGTCATTTCTGCCATGTCTTTGTCTTTTGGTTCAATCCAAAGAGCAGGTAATCCGAACGCAGGTTCTATTGCGTGAATACCATTTATTGCAAGATTACCGACAGGATCGCCTGCGCACATTGCAAGATATCTTTCAGGATAAACTTCTCCGGATTCTAAAGCAACGCCTTTTAATTTTATTTGGTACGAATTTGGAGAAAGTTGTAAATTATCACGCACTCTTATAGACGGAAGCACAATACCTAAGTCAAGCGCTGTTTGACGTCTGATTTGTGCAATACGTTCCAATAAATCACCGCCCATTTCAACGTTAAGCAATTGTACAAGCCTATAACCAACTTCAATTTCAATCGTGTCAACGTTAAGCAATTCCATAACACTTTCTCTTGTTGCTTTTGCTCGTTTTTCTTTTTTGCCGAGTTTTTCTTGCTGAGCTTGTTGAGCCTGTTGTACTTCTTGCGCTTGTTGAACTTCTTTTTTATTTTTAGATTTAAAATAAGCCATTCCACCTGCAATACCTGCAATCATTAAAAATGGAACTGTTGGCATGCCGGGAATAATACCCATAAATCCTAAAAGACCTGATACAACACCTAATACTCTAGGGTCAGAAAACATTTCGTTTTTGATATCTTGTGATAAAGACTCGTCTTTACCTGTCGCACGAGATACAATCAAACCAGTAGCAGTAGAAATCAAAAGTGCAGGAATTTGAGAAACAAGACCATCACCAACTGTTAAAATAGTATATGTTGAAAGCGCTTGCTGAACATTCATGTGTAACTGAATTATACCGATAATCAAACCGCCGACAATGTTAATTACAGTAATTACGATACCTGCGGTTGCATCACCTTTTACGAATTTGGAAGCACCGTCCATAGTACCGTAGAAATCTGTTTCACGTTCCAGTTTTTTACGTCTTTCTTTTGCCTGCTCTTCGTTGATTAATCCTGAGTTTAAATCAGCATCAATACTCAATTGTTTACCGGGCATTTTATCCAAAGTAAATCTGGCAGAAACTTCAGCAACACGAGTTGCACCACCTGTAATTACCATAAAGTTGATTAATACTAAGATACAAAATATAACCGCACCGACAACATAGTTGCCACCTACAACGAATTCTCCGAACGAATTAATTACGTTTCCGGCTTCGCCATTTAATAGAATCAAACGCGTAGAGCTTACGTTAAGACCTAATCTAAAGAGAGTTGCAATTAAAAGAACAGTTGGAAAAGATGAATAATCAAGCGGTTCTTGAGTATATAAACAAACAAGCATGATAACAACCGCTAAAGAGATGTTTACAGTAAGTAATAGGTCCAAGAGCATTGCAGGAAGTGGAATAACCATCATGCACACAATAACGACCAAGCCAATCGCAAGGACGATATCATTATTGCTTAATAATTTTGATAATTTACCCAGTTCCATTTGTCTCTTATCCTAAAGAGGCATACCTCTCCACCATTAATATCTTAGCATCTTTTATGCAATTATGGCAAGGTTGTAAAGATTTCTTAATGAGTTAATTACATTCTAGGTGGCGGTGCATCATTAGACTTTTTCTTACCTCCGCCCTTAATACCGACAAGCACTTTTTCGCCTTCTTTTATATTATCTCCAATAACTTCTGTGTAAGAATCATCACTTGCACCTGTTTTAATATCTATTCTTGCAAGTTTTAATCCATCCTTAATCCAAAGCCCTTGAGTCTTGTATTTTTGACCATCCGTTTTAGGAGTAAATTTTAAAGCGATATTCGGAACGCAAAGAACATTTTCATTCTTAGCGGTTATAATTGAAACATTCGCAGTCATACCGGGTTTAAGCTTTAAATCACTGTTATCAACAGTTACTATTACAGAATAAGTTACAACATTTGAAACTGTTGTAGGTGAAATTCTAACTTGTGTAACTTTCCCATAAAATTCACTATTCGGATATCCGTCAAGTGTATAAGTTACATCTTGTCCTTCTTTAACTTCGCCAATATCAGCTTCAGAAACATTTACTTCAATTTGCATTTTCTCTAAATCTTGCGCAATTGTGAATAATTCAGGTGCTTGGAAGCTTGCTGCAACCGGTTGTCCCAAGTCGATTTCTCGTGAAATAATCATACCGTCAACAGGTGCAGTAATTTTTGTATAATTCAAATTAACCAATGATTGATTATATTGCGCTCTTGCTTGTGTAATTTTTGCTCTTGCGGCATTTACTTGCGCCAAATCTGCTTTATAATCCGCTTCTGCTTGGTCAAGTTCTGATTTTGGAACAAAACTTCGCGCATAAAGATTTTTGTAACGTCGAAGAGTTTTTGCACTCATCTCATAAGTAGCTTGTTTATTAGCTAAATCCGCTTGTGCAGAATTTACAGAGGCTAAATTTTGGTCTACTGTTGCTTGGAAAGTTCTAGGGTCAATTTCTGCAAGCAACTGACCTTTTTTAACAACAGAATTAAAGTCAACATAAATTGCGCTAATCAAACCTGAAACCGTAGAACCGACTGAAACTGTATTTACAGGATTAATTGTGCCGGAAGCTTCAACTACTTGAGTGATTGTTCGTCTTTCAATCGGCGCTGTTTCATATTCAACTTTGTTTTTCATCATGCCGGAAATTACCGTAAACACAACGAGAAACGCCACAACACCTGCCGTTATATATCTTTTCTTTATTGTTTTAATTTTATCTAAAATCTTCATACGTTATCCTTTTTGGAATTCTTTTGATTATTTTTGACTGTTAATTTACTTTTTTCTTGTTTTTTTAAATCCTTTTGAAAATCTTTAACATCTTCTACTGTCAAAGTTTCTTCTTGCGGAAGTGCAATTTCTCTTTCAAGCGTTGCTCTCGCTACATTATAATTATAAACAGCTTGTACATAAGAGCTTTGAGCATTGTTATAATTCACTCTCGCATCCTGCAATTGAATATAATCGCCCAAACCAACGCTATAACGTCCGTCTGCAAGTTCAAGGTTTTCTAAAGTTTGACGCACTTTTGTTTCCAAAAGCGGAATTTGTTTTTCAAGTTGAATCATATCAACATAAGCACTTTGAATATCAAAATACAAATTTTGATTAAGTAATTCGACTTCTGTTTTTGCAAGATTCAATTGAGAATTTGCAATATCAACTTCGTGCTTAACTTGCATCATATTGAATGTTGTATTCAAATTCACGGAAACATTCATTCCGCTATCCGCATAATTACGATTATTTGCGTAACTGTAACCCACTCCGCCTTTTAAATCAGGCAAATATTGGCGTTTAGTAAGTAAAACATATTGGCGCATAGCTTTTACTGTCGCATTAAGAGCTTTCAAATCAGGTCGGTTTTCTTTTGCTATACTTACTGATTTTTCAAATGTATAAGGATATTTTTGGAAAACATAATCCTTCAAAAAATCCGCTTTTTCAGCTTTTACTGCATAAGTCGCGCTTGAAACATCATCAGGCAAAGTAAGAAGCTTTTTGTAGTTTTCGATGTTCGTCAAACTCATCGGCACATAAGGATTGCCAAGGTTAAAAGTTTCTGTATTTTTTATGCTATAACTCGGCGCATAAGCTGCGTACATAGAATTATTCAAACTTACGATTGCGTTTTTATAAGTGTTTTCAGCTTTAACGAGCGCAATTTTTGAATCACTTAAATTAACTTCTGCATTGACCAAATCAATTTTAGATTTCAAACCTTCATCAAAATATGCAAGCGTTCTTTGATAATTTCGTTCGTTAATCTGAACATTCAATCGTTCGACTTCCATTAAAGATTTTGCCGCCAAAACTCCGTAATATTGGAGTTTTACGTTATATATCGTTGTCAAAACCATTTCATCAAAATCAAATTCTGCTGCGATTTTATTAAATTTTTCCATTCTAATATTCGCATCAGTTTTGCCGAAGTTCCACAAAAGTTGAGAAAGAGAAGCATCAAACCCCGGAAGCGTTCTTGTTTGATAACTTCCAAAATTATGACTTCTTTCGCCAAAACCCTGTTTATAACCTGCACCCAAACTAATACTCGGGAAATATGCCGATTTTGCAACTCCGACAGTTGATTTTGCAACATCAAGATTTAAGATATATTTCTTAATAACAGGACTATTATTGAGTGCGATTTTTATACAATCATTCAATCCTAAATCAGAGTTTTGTTCAATTTTAATATTTTGAATAGCACCGGCTTGAAGGCTCAAACTTAGACATAGTGCAATTACTATAAATTTTATCTTATTTTTCATTGATTCTTTTGTTCATTTTTAAACACAGTAATACAACTACATTATAAACGACAATAAAAAATAAGTGTTCATTTTTTTATACGAGATTTTAGGAATGTAAAATAATACCCAACATCGTGGATTATTTCATCACCAGTTAACTATCCTAAAAGCTCTGTCAAAAGAGTTGCATTTTCCTCTGCTTTAAGATTATTGGAGATTCTATTACGCTTGATATAAACTCTCAATGCTTCTCTAATCAGTTCACTTCTTGTGCGTTGTTCAGACGATGCAATATTATCTACCTTATTAAGAAAGTCGTTAGACATTGAAATTAACACTCTTGCCATATATCCCTCCATTAGTTGATAACCTATTATATCATATAAATGATTTATTACAAGAGTATATCAGTTTTATGTTATATCTCGTTATTTTTATAAAAAATTATTTTTTAATGAAAACTTTACATAACTTAACAATTCTATTCAAAAAAGGCAATTTTTGAAAACGTAATTACTTTATATATATAAAGAGTATAAAACGAGGATAATAGTATGGCACCAGGATTTCATTTTTCAATAATAAATCATGATATGGTAAGTCAAAACGACTCAACAAGTTTAAACTTGTTGTTGAATCAACAAATTGAAGCGCAAAAAGCAAATGCAAGTGTGTTTATGACTCCGAATTTTGATCCGTCAATCGGATATACTTATCCTGAGTTCGGAACTTGGGGTAACAATTTATTAAAACCACAATTAGCTATTCAACAAACAATTCAATCATTTCAAAATGGTTCTTGGATGAATGGTGGTTCCGGCAACTTCAACTTCCCGGGATTTAACAATGGCAACGTTTGGAACAATTTCCAATTACCTTGGAACAATTTTCAATTACCTTGGAACAATTCAAATGCCGGTAATAATTCCGGTTCTGCAGCTGATAAACTAAAACAATCTCAATATGACAAATTAAGAAAAGTATTAGTAGAATACCAAAAAACAGCATCTGATTCTGAAAAGGCTGTTATTTCTGAAGCATTAAACAAATCAGGTAAAATTGGCGAAAAACTTGATGCATTAAAAGATGCTGCGAAGAAATTGAATACTGGTTCAATTCAAGATGCGCTACTTAACATGGATTCAACAAAAATTGAATTAGATACTGCCGGCTACAAATTAAAAGACAGCAAAGCTTATACTGATTTGAAACAAAATTTAAATAACTTAGAAAAAGATATTAAGGCTAAGAAAGCTGACTTATCAACAGCTGTAGTTTGCCCTAGCGAAAGCGACCCTAATATCTTGAAAACATTGAGCTACTGGAATGATACACACAATTCTGACAGCAACAGAAACATTATCAGATTGATTGCAGACTACTTGCCTACAGGAAGTGGTGAAGGCACTAACCAAAAAGCTAGTGTAAACAACATTGCTCAATCATTGGTAAACTATGTTGAAACAGTTAAAAGTCATTTTGATTCTGATATAGATTTCTCTAAACTTGATAAATCAAAACAAGGAGTTTCTGATGCTTTAAGCAAATGTTTAGAAAACTTTAATAGAGATAATATTCTAGCTCTTGCAGACAAAGTTGACGATTTGTATGCTAGATTACGTATGATTGAAGCTGAAAGAATCAAAAACAATTTGAAACGCGAATATGGTAGTTTGAATAAATTATTAGGTAAAGACGTTGTTACAGACAGTCTTGTTGTTAAAGCAACAGAAAACGATTTGAAAGCTGAAGGGATTTCTATTCCTTCTGACAGAGATGCAGTTCCATTTAAAGAAGAAAACGAAACTGTAATTAGGGAAGACGATCCTGAAGATGAAACTGCTGATGAAAAAATCGAAAAATTAACCAAATCTGGTGAAGATAAAGCTTTGAAAGCAACTACTAAAAAAGGCGTTTATCAAACAGATACAGTACCAACTGGTGAAAATCCTAAATTCTACACTAAGAATGATGACGACAAACTTGTTGAATTAAAAGATGTTAAAGCAATTGACAGAAACGGTCAATGCACTATGACTGACGGTTCTAAGAAATCTTTGTCAGAAGTAGAAAAAGTTGAAGTTCAAAAAGCTGACGTACAAGCATACAATGATGAAATGAAGAAAATAAATAGATTAGTCGGAAATAAAATAGAAAAATGTTCAATCCATTTCCAAGGTAAAAACTTGTATAAATCTAAAGGCGTTGATGCCGACGGCAACCATCAATACTTTACAGTTGTTGACGGGGAACTAAAACAAATTGACTGTAAATATATAACAAAAAATAGTGCTGTTGCAAAAAATGACGGTTCATTTGTTTCACAAGCTGATTTCAACGAATTTTCATCAATAAGCGAAAGCGATATTTTAACTGGAGATGGGAAAGCTGAAGCCCAAGAAAAAGTCAAAGCTGAAAATGCAGAACGTCAAAAAGAAATTGATGAATTAGTTAATGAAGGCAAGCTACGCCTTACTAACTGCAAAAATCCAAAAGTTTATTGCACATCAGAAAAAGTTAATGGAAGAAACAGACACTATATAATTCAAAATGGTAAAATCTATGAATTAGCAGGTGTAACCAGAGTCTTAGAAAATGGCAAATGTTTTAAAGATGATCCTAAAAAAGGTAACAATATTGGGAACACTGCTGTTATAAAAAGAGAAGAAGTAAGCATTTCTGATATAAAAACTTGCGGTGCTGATAGTAGCAATTCTAGTATTGCAGATATTGCAAAACAAGAAAATGGAGCTTATGATTTAGGATATGAAACTGCCAGAGATTTAATTGGTTATACAAATGATGATGAATACAAAAACGTACAAGATCGTTTAGCAGTAATTAACAAAGATAATGTAATAGATTTCTTAAAAGGCTATTATGCAAATGATGGCGGAGGCAATGGTTTATTCTTGCAATTAGGATTGGAAACTAAAAAATTCAAGAACAAAGAAGTAAATCCTGTTATTAAAGCCTTCTTAGATGCTGTACCAGAAAATTTACATTCTTCTAAAGAATACAAAGAAGCACAAAGAATCTACAGAAGATGTTGCCAACGTTCAGAAGATTCTGATTTTAAAAACTTCAGCTGGGGTTGGGGTTGGGATAGAATTGTGGGCACAGATGAATTAGATCAACTAGATGACGCAATTGAAGAATTAATGAAAAAAATGGAATCAGGAGATAGCACTACCCTAAAAACTGAAACTGAAGAAAAAACGGAATAAAACACAACTCAAAAGAAATAAATTGATGTAAGATTTGGTATTTAAAATGAATTTGCCGAAGGATAACACCTTCGGCTTTTTATTTACAACAACTAACAAGCACAAATCCAGCGTATGCAAGGAGGAAATGACTAAAACTTCACACCATGAAAATCGGTTCCGCCTGTCTTAATGAGTTGTGGATACTTATCGGCAATTTTTCTAACATCTTTTGACGAATGGAATTTTACAATTTTTCTAAATCTTGGGTACGGATAATAAACTTCAATTCCGTCAAGCCCATAAGAGATAAGTTTTTTTACTAAATTTTCAAGGCTAATTGCCCAATAACACGCAGGATGTGCAAGAACTGCTATTCCTCCTGCATTATGGATAGCTTTAATTAGTTTTGGTACATTTCTTGAAGAAAAAAGTCTAATTAAATCTCCTTCCGTTTCAGCCTTAGTTTTTGCCATGAATTGCGCTAATTCTTCATTATGAATATCAATTCCATAGGCAAGTAAATGTATAAAAACATATCCGCACCAACAATCAAATTCCACACCTGTCATCAATATATCATCTTGAATTCGTTTGTGTGCTTCTATTGTATTATGGTCAGTTATTGCAATTAATTCATAACCTTGCTCTTTCGCACTTTTTAAAATATCTTCGGCTTCTGCTTTTCCGTCAGAACAGGTTGTGTGGATGTGCAAATTTATTCTCTTAAAATCTTCTTCTTTTAAATCTCTTAAATTTCTCATAATCTTATCTTTATATTACAATTATTTTATTACAAACATAGACGAAGAGGAGATTTTTGTGGCAAAAAAGAATAAAACACCGCTGGGTATTTTTTCAGAATCAATCGGACTTTATTTCTCGAATTTCGATAAATTCGTTCAATATATGTCTTTTCCTGTTTTAGGTCAAATCGCAGGATTGGGCTTGGTTTTGCTTATAACATTTTTCTACACACAAAATCTTCCCAATTTGCTTGAAAAATATTCATCACTTGATAATTTCAACACTTTAATTTTGTTGTCAATTCTCATAACTCTTCCCGGACTTGCAATTTTTATTAAAGCGTTTTGGGATTATTTGGTTGCTTATGGCGCAATTAATTCAATGCTGGATAATATGCTTAAAAGTGGGCGCGTGTATGATTTTGATGCTCATACAGAGTTAATTAAGCGCAGAAGTATTGCATTTGTAGGACTGTGGTTTTTATTTGGTATTTTTTCAACAATTGCAATTTGTCCGCTATTCTGGGTCGTTTGTGGAATTCTTGCAATCTATTTTGTGCTTGTCTTTCAAGTGTTCACGTTTGAACCGGAATTATCTCCGGCTGGATGTGTAAAAAGAAGTCTAGAGCTTGTTAAAGGGCATTTTGCATCAACATTTATGTTAATGTCATTTGCAGGGCTTTTAACTTATTTATTTATTCCGCAAATCATAATAAAAGTCTTTGATATCGCTAATATTAATACCTTTTTGGCAAATTTAATAATGCCAATTGTAAACCAATTACCGGATTTGAATTTACAAATATACGGAATTCCTAATATTCCAAAAGAAAATATTGCGCTATTTACTATTCAAACTATAATTGCACAAATTCTAATCCAATATACATTACCATTGCGCTCAATTCTTTGGTCTATGTGGTATAGAGAATTAGCAGGGAACGTTTTGCAAGCTAAAGAACAATTGCCTAAAAAGAGAAAAAGTAAACGCCCGAGTGAAAAACTCATGGAAGTTTCACATAAAAAATATGGCAAAAAGAAACTTGATTCAAATATCTTGAAGCGCGCATCTGAAAAAGATGATGATTAATCGCTTTTGACATTTACCTTTGCTTATTTTACGATAGAAGAAAACTGAATAACGAGGAAAACGCGGTGAAAATCCGCAACTGTGCCGCAACCGTTAAAGTCGGAATACTACGTATTATTTTATGCAAACCACGATTCATGGTATTGTATGTAAGTTAATGTGTGGTTTTACCTCTCGCCCCTTGTGGGAGAAGGGAAAGAAACCTTGATCGTGCGCCTTTACCCTCCCCTTGAGGGAGGGTCGAAATCTTTGATTTCGGGGTGGGGTAAAGGGGTAAAGGGGTAAATAAAAAAGGAAAAGCTCAATTGTCAAATGCAGTACAAAGTATAAATAAAGCAAGTTCAGGCTTATGCCCGCATGGAATGTCGCCTTCAGCCTGTCCGATTTGTTCGGGTATGGGTGGCGGTGGTTCTATGCGTGTAGGTGAACGCCCGCAAAAAGCCGGAGAAATGAGTTATCATCAGTGTGCTATGATTGGCGCTATGATGAAAGCTAGGCAAGCAAGGATTGAAGCTCACGAAAACAATCTTAAGCAACACGCCGAAGCAGTTTTAGCTTTTCAACAAAATTTAGAAAAAGTGGCACAAAATATGTTAAATTTTGCAAACAAAATAGCAAATAACTTTATTTTAAAGCCTGTTGCATATACAATCGTTAATATCGTCGTTCCAATCACAAATTTTATCAAGAATATCCCTAATGTAATCGCAAATTTTAGCGAAAAAATAACCCAATTTAAACAAAAAATCGTAGATATCCAAGATAAACTGAACGCAATATTCGGTGAAGCCAAAGCCTTTGTCGAAAAAAAAGTTTCTGAATTTGTAAGTGTTGTAAAATCAAAGTTTGAAAGTTTATTTAAGATTTTCAAAAAAGATGAAACAAAAGATGACGATAAAAAAATAGACGAAGATAAAAAGATTTTCAATTTAAAAACATTCATTCAAAAACTGAGAAAAAAGAAAAAAGATGATACCAAAGATTAATCAAGATGCTGAAGCTACAAGGCATCAGAAAAATATGACGAATACGCAAAAACGCAATGATTCCAATATAAAAGAAGGAGTTATTGTTAATTCGTTTATCAAAGATCCGCTTTTAAGTCTTGATGAAACTTGTGATACTTTAATAATTTCTCAGACAAATATTGAAATGCCACAAAAGGTTTATGAAAAAGAAACTAAACAAAGAGATCCGCTTATTCCTTTGTGTATAGCAACTGTTGGTGTTATGGCTTTGCTAGGTGGTTTTACTGCTATGATGAAAAAGTTTTCTAAAGGAAAGTTGGAAAATACAAAAGAATATTTGCTTCCTGGGATTACAAGAAACCATTGTATTAATGACGAAGTTCATCAAAGTATATTCAGCATGATTCAATCGCCGAATCGTAAAACGATTTTAGCTTCATTAGGTGTCATTACACTTGGATCAATGGCTTTTATGGGCAAAATTTTTATTGATGGGTTTAAGGATGTTTGGATAAAAAAACAAGAAGCTGATATTCAGAAAAATCTGCAAGAAAGCTTAATTGAAGTAGAAACGCAATCATTCTCCGGCAAAATTCAAATAATCAGAAGCATGTTGTCGTCTAAAGCAAAAATATTTTCTCAGGAACTTGCGTTTAAAGGTAAAAATGAAAATCAATCAGAAACTAATAATAACAAAATGTGGTTAATAGGTGGAGCTACATTGCTTTCAATTTTAGGTTTGGGGTATTTTGCAACAAGAAATATTCGAAAAAGCGATGAATATATTAAAAATGGAATAAAAAATACAAAACTCGGTATTGATAAAATTATTGAAGATTTTAATGCCGGAAAACCGATTGAAGATATGCATGGACATAATTATGAAATATTAAAGGGGAAAGATGCCTATAAAATGCTTATTGCAAATATGCTTGAATCAATTTATGCAAAGCCGGAAGATGTTGAACGAATTGTAAATAAATTAAACTTACCAAAAGCTGAAAAGGAAGAGTTTATAAAATACTTGAAAGACGATATGAATCAAGCTACAGAACAGGTTAACCCAACAATCGGCGGTTCGGGCAGAAATAAAATTACGTATTTCTCACACGTAAATGATTATTTATCTTTCTTTTATGATTGGCTGATGAATCCTAAAAATCCGCAATTTAAGAATTTATTTTTTGGAATTACCGGAATTTCAGCATTGGCATATGGCGGAAAAACGACCGCAGAAGCAATAAAGGATGTTCAAGTTAAAAAATATAATGCACAGACTGAATTAGAATTGCAAAGAAGACTTGTTTCTACTGAACTTAGAAATTTTAAAGCAAAAAAAGAATCTGCAATTGAACCGCTTTGCGATGAATTCTATATACAAAAAGAAGCCGGTAAATCAAAAGAAGAATTGAAAATCATTGCCGATAATATTTTGTTTGAAATCAAAAACGGCCCACCGTTTGTTTATTCATAATCAATATTGATAATATTGAAATCATCATCCCATTCAATTTCGCCAAAAGGTTCAATTGTATGATAATCATAAGTGTTGGTAATAAATTGTGGATTAAACATCCCTTTTCTGGCAATAATACCTATTATTTCCGGTAAAAGTTTCGTGCTACCGGCAATTGTACCATCTGCAGAAGTCGCTTTTTTGCCGTCATAATAAATTTTAGAATCCGCGAAAACAGCTTCTTTCACATTACTGTATGTTATTGGAAGCGCATCACTAATTAAAATAACTTTATCAGTAGGTTTAGCTTTAAAAAAGAGTTTCAAAGCTTCGTCGCTTACATGTATTCCGTCTGCAATAATTTCAGCGTAAACATTATCCGCAACCATTGCAGAAAGTGCTGTAGAAGTTCCTCTGTGAGTTACTTCGGACATTGCATTAAATGTATGAGTAGCACCATTTACATTACCCCAGCCAACACAATGTCCGGCTTGGATTTTAACCCCACAAGCTTTAAGGTAATCAATTAAACCTTCATCAAGTTCAGGCGCTAAAGTTACAATTTTGATAAAATCGTCTTCAATTTTCTTATAATTTTCAACAGTAAGTGCCAAAAAATGTTCAGGATTATGAATACCTTTTTTCTTTTCGTTTATAAAAATACCTTCTAAATGGATACCTAAAATAGCATTAGTTTTCTTGGTAGCTTCTTTAATTATAGCAATTTGTCGTTTTATATTTTCGACAGAATCTGTAACGAGTGTCGGGAAAAATCCGCCAATACCGATTTTGCGAAGCTTTTGTGCTACTTCTACAAGGTCTTCAATGTTGCATTTGTTAAAATCTACGCCAAACGCGCCATGCATGTGTTGTTCAATTATTAGTGGTGTTTTCATATTGGGAAGGGAATAAGGGAATAGGGTAATAAGAGAATAAGAGATTTTAAAATATTTAATGATAATATATGTTAATTAAACAAAATTTTAATAAAAAATATTAATACCTCTTATTCCCCTATTACCCTATTCCCTTATTTCCTTACAAATCTCCTTCCTAAACTGTTTTTGCTCCAAAGATTTCTCTAACTTTTTCTCTGTCATCAAAATGTATAGTTTCGTTTGCCAAAATTTGATAATCTTCATGACCTTTTCCTGCAACAAGAACTACGTCTTTGTTTTCCGCCAATTTACAAGCTTCTTTAATTGCAAGTTCTCTGTCTGGTTCTACTATAACGTCATTAACGCTTCTCAAACCGGCTAAAATATCGGTAATAATTTGTTGTGGATCTTCCGAACGCGGATTATCACTTGTTACAATAATTTTATCTGCTAATTCTTCTGCAATTCGACCCATTTTAGGGCGTTTTGTAGCGTCTCTATCACCACCACAACCGAATACGCAAATCAATTTGCCTTCGCTAGGAGTAATATCTCTAGCAGCTTTTAAAACATTTTCTAAACCATCAGGAGTATGTGCGTAATCAACAATTACAGTCGGTTGGTTAATAATAATTTCAAATCTGCCGGCAACCCCACCAAGACTTTCCATTGTACGAATGGCTTTTTCTATATCCATATTTAATGCTAAAGCTGTTGTTAAAGCCGCCAATACATTGTAAACAGAGAACATACCGTTCATTTTCAGATTTACTTTATATTCTTTTCCTTTTACTATACAGGTAAAAGATGCACCTGTATGATTGAATACGACATCTTTTGCTTGGATATCAGCCGGCATATTTACGCCATAAGTATAAAGGCTCACAGTCGGAGAAATAACATCCATAAACTTTCCGGCATACTCATCATCAGCATTAATTACGGCAAAATCTCCGGCAACAAGTCTATCAAACAACATAGCTTTTGCTTTAAAATAATTATTCATTGTGATATGGAAATCTAAGTGATCTTGAGTCAAATTCGTAAACACTGCACCATTAAAATCACAATAATCAACTCTGTGTTGTACAAGAGAATGTGAACTCACTTCCATTACAACATTCTTAATATTTTTATCATCAATTTCTGCTAAAATTTGTTGTAATTCAGGAGCTTGTGGTGTCGTATGTTTTGCATCATGGTAGCTGTCAGATGATGAAAATTTATGTCCTAAAGTGCCAATCAATGCGCATTCTTGCCCGTTTTCTTCAAATAATTTCTGGATTAGATGCGTTACTGTCGTTTTTCCGTTCGTTCCTGTAACACCAATTAAATTTAATTTTTTAGAAGGTGAAGAATAAAATAAATCTGCAATTTGCGCGATAACTTCTGATGTATCATTTACAACAATTTGTGGAATATCTAAATTTAAGCGTCTTTCAACGACACAAACAGATGCGCCATTTGCAACGGCTTCTTCTGCGTATTCATGTCCGTCTACGTGCTCACCTGTCAAACAAATAAACACATCATTGGGCTGAGTTTTCTTAGAATTATAAGAAATTCCCATAATTTCACCGGACAAATCTTCAGCATTCACTAATTCTATATAATTTAAATTGTCAACTAAAGTTCTAACTCTCATTAATCTATTTTTCCTCCTACCTTATCAGGTTGTAAATTTAAAATTCTTGCAATTTGTGTTGAAACTCCTTTGAAAATTGGAGCAGCCACTGTATTACCCCATACTTCACCGCCTTGTGCTGAGTCAACAATAACATATATCAAGACTTGTGGATTTGTTGCCGGCATATAGCCTACAATTGAGGTATACAAATTTCTCGTATATCCACTTCCGTTTTCTTTTGGTTTAATTGATGTTCCTGTTTTTGCAGCAATATTGTAATTGTCAGATTTAATCGGCGATTTACCACGATTAATACTTTCTGTCAGTAATTCTGTTACAACTTTTGCATGCTCAGGCGTCATAACTTGAACTTTTTTTATCTTATTTTCTGCTTCATCCGGGGAGTATTTGATGACATGTGGTGTAACTCTAACACCGTCATTAGCTAGAGCTGAAACGGCTGAAACCATTTGAATTGCAGTTACAGACGAACCGTATCCGTAACCCATTGTTGCCAAGTCAGAAGCATCCCATTTTGCCGGTGGTTTTAATAAACCAACAGATTCTCCCGGAAGGTCAATTCCTGTTTTGTCGCCAAAACCGAATTTTTTAAGCATGCCATAATACTCGTATTTACCCATCATTTGAGCGATGATTACAGATGCTACGTTACTTGAATGTTCAAATAAATAAACCAAATCAATCATACCGGGGTTTGGTCTTCTTGCGTAATCGTAGTTTTTGATTGTCCACCAACCGATTTTGATTTTACCTGTATCATTGATTTTTGAGTATTTATTAATTTTCCCTAATTCAATCGCGGAAGCTACTGTAATCGTTTTAAATGTAGATCCCGGAGGGAAAATATCTGTTAATGTCCAGTTTTTTATTTGAAAACTTGTTGCATTCTTAAAATTATTAGGGTCAAAATATGGATAAACCGCGTAAGCTAAGATTTCGCCATTTCTCGGATTCATAACGATTACAGCGCCACGACTAGCTTTCCATTCTTGAATAGCTTTCATTAATTCTTTTTCGCAAACGTGTTGAACAGCAGCATCAATCGTTAAAGTTACATCTTTTCCCTTAACAGGTTTTGTTACTGCTACAGGGTCCGTCGAGATATTGTAAATTACTTTACCCTTTGGAGTCATTTCTAAAGTAGAAGCTTTTGTAACACTTTCAAGCTTGTCTTTTGCTGTAAGTTCAACCCCAGACGCAACATCCGCGTCAAAATTATAATAGCCTAATACGTGCGCAGCTAAAGTCCCTTGAGGATATGTTCTAATGCTTTTTTTATCCATAGGTATTTCACGCAAATTCAACTTCGCGATTTCATCACGCGTATGCCTGTCAACATTCTTTTTTAGAGAAATTACAGCAATATTTTGGCGTAATTTTTCAGTTAAATCAACTTGAGACATTTTTAGAATTGGAGCAAGTATTTTTGCTAATTCTTCCGGCGAATGCTCTCCAAAATCGGCTTTTCTTGCAAAAATATCGTAATAAACAGTATCAGTTGCAAGTTTAATGCCGTTCCTGTCATAAATATTGCCACGCATAACAAAAGAACTTGCACGACGTTGGTTTTTAGCTTTCACTCGAAAATGTCTTACATCTAAAACTTGAACAGAAAACAAATAAACTAAGAACAACAAAATTGCAATTGCAAATCCGCATTGAAACCAAGTTAGCCTGTCAGCAAACTGTTTAAAACGATTTGAATTGTTGTTTCCGCTATTGCTTCGCATACCTCTCCCCTATAAAACAATTCTAGCACAATCATAAAGATTAAGCTAGAATTTTAAACAATGTAAAAATAAGTAATCTTATCTAAGCTCATTTGGTTGAAAACGGGCAAAATTATTTAAGTATCCGCCGATAGGAAGCATTGTATTTGTCCTATCATACATTTCGCGCGGAACCATTCTGGCGCGTTCTTGCGCTTCTAACCTTGCATTGTAATCGCTATTTTTTTGATATTGCTTAACCTTAACTTCTTGATAGCAACTAATTTGTGCTTCATTATCTGTCATTTCGCGGCATTCTTTTATTGAGCTTTCAAAATCAGTTTTTCTTTTGTACCAATAAGAAGCTGTTTCATTTAATTTGCCAATTCCTTTAGGTTCTTCAATATTAATGAACGCATGTGGAGCAAAATCTTTCCATTCAGGTTCATTTACACCATTTATTGAAACGGCTTCATCTGCAATTACCGAAAATGGAACTAAAAATGCTAATAATATTAATATCTTTTTCATTAAAATAAATCCTTTTTTTAGCGCTTTATATAATTATAGTATCATTTTGAAGTGATAATTTCAAGATAATTAAGATGTTATTATTTGAATGTCAATGGAGTTGAAAATTAAAAGTAGACAATGGAAAATTATTTAAAACAATTTCCCATTGTCAATTTATTCACTTCCAGCTAAATCCGTCTTCTTTCATTCTGTGGATTGCTTCTTTTAATTCTTCTTCTGAACAAACCAAAGATACTCTAAAGAATCCTTTACCATATTCGCCAAATGCATCTCCGGGAACTGCGATAACGCCGGATTTATGCATAAGTTCTTCTGTAAACTCAATTGAAGATTCATATCTAGGAGGGATTGGCAACCACAAGTAGAATGTAGCGTCAGGAATGTTAAATTCACCCCATCCCAATTCTTCTTTTAAGCCTTTTACAAATACATCTTGATTATGCTTAAATCTTTTGTTCGCTTCTTCAATATAATCATCGCCTTCTTTTGAATTAAGTATTTGCGCGCAAGCTTTTTGAAGAGCTTTGAATAATCCTGAATCGAGAGTTGATTTTAATTTACCAAAAATCTTTACTGCTTCAGCGTTTCCACAAATCCAACCCAATCTCCAGCCTGTGATTGCGTAAGGTTTTGAAAAGCTAAAGAATTCTACTGCGATATCTTTAGCGCCGTTTAATTCCAAGATACTAATTGGTTTTAATTCAGGTTTGAAATAAACATCTGTATAAGCGGCGTCTGAAATTAACAATATATGATGCTTGTTACAGAAATCTACAATGCTTTGCAAATATTCTTTTGTAGCAGTTGCGCCCAAAGGATTGTTTGGATAATTGATAAGCATAGCTTTAACTTTTTTAGGGTTATAACCTTTTTTAAGAAATTCAGCCCAGATTTTTTCCATGTCCGGCATGAAATTATTTTCAGGTGTTAGTGGAATTGGATAAGCATATCCGCCTGAAACTTTTACCATTTCTTTATAAGATGCATATCCGGGATCAGGAACGAAAATAATCTCTTTGTCTTCAATATTAGAAGTTGGGTTAAGTAATACTCTAATAAAATTTGCTAAACCTTCTTTTGAACCAATTAGTGAAAATATTTCAGTAGCAGGGTCTAAATCCACATTAAAGCGATTTTTCATTCTTTTTGCAATTGCTTCTCTAAAATAAACTTCACCTTTTGGAGTTGAGTATAAATGTATACCTTTTTCATCAAGTGTATTTTTTAACGTGTCAATTAAAACTTGTGGTGGATTAGCCGTAGGAGCACCCATTGAAAGCGAAATAGGAGTTCTGCCTTTTTCAATCAATTCAGGCGTAATTCTTGCTACCGTTTCTTTGATTCTAAACATAATGTAAGTTTCAAGTGATTGAACATAGTCGTTAAAAAATTCTTGCATAATAATATTCCTTATCTTAACTGATAAGGAATATTATATACCAATTTTATTAAATTGAATAGTTTTTTATTGCTGGAATTTTTACACAGTTGTCCAAATATTCAATTGTGCTGAGTTTTTCATTATAAAGATATTTTATAAAGTTTAAATATGATAAATCAAACGAACTAAGCAGTAGATTTATTTCAAAACCTTCAGAACAAAAAGGTTCGTAATCATAGACAACGTAGCTGTTGTATTTGCTTTTCCACTCTTTGCGTTCGATTTTGCAATTGTTTTCTTCTGCAACATCTTCAACCCAGTTTACAATGTCTTTGTTAATGTTTTTAAGTTCTAAGTATTTATTCTGAATTTTTTCCATAACAACATATCTCCATAAACAAATTGTAAAGGTTTATGGCTCAACATAAATTACCTGTTAGTTTAGTTTTTAGAGACAGTGTGTTAAAACAAAGGATATTAGATAAAAGGATATGCCTAGAAATTTCTTGACAAAAGAAAAATTTAAATCTAGAATAAGTTAGAACAACCTAACATTTGAAAAAGAGAGGGAGTTATGAGATTATACAGCATTCAAGCGTATCAAAAACCACAACCTGCTTTTAGTGCAAGAAAGTTCATTCCTACAGAACAAATTGCAGATTTAAGAGTTTTTCATCATCATATTTATGAATTCAAAAAAGGGATAAGAAATCTTATTTTAACAACTGAAAAAGCAAAATACAAAGCTCCAATTGCTGAACGCTTAGAGAAAGAAAATATAGATTACGTAATTCATGATATTTCTCCAAATAAAATTAACGTTTATTTTGGCGCAAAAGATTGCGTTGATGTCGTTAAATCTTTTCAAAATCCAAAGCTCAACGAACTGACACCGGAACAAGATTTTATGCTCGGCATAATGCTTGGATATGATAGAGTGCGTCAATGTGAACGCTATATAAAAATTAAAAGAAATGAAATTAAGCTTGGAAAACAAGCTCTTTAAGTTCAAATTTTATAACTTTTTTTAATTCGTCCAAACTCATTTCTACTTGATAACCAATTTTTCCGGCAGAAAAAATGATTGTATCAAAATTCTGAGCAGAACTATCAATTGTCGTCTTAAAAAACTTTTTCATTCCAATTGGCGAACATCCGCCATGAATGTAGCCTGTAAGTGGTAGCAAGTCTTTTGATTTAAGCATTTCAACAGATTTTTCATCAACTGCGTGTGCTGCTTTCTTTAAATCAAGTTCTTTTTCTACAGGGATTAGAAAAACATAATGCTGACCACTTTTTGCTACAGTTACAAGAGTTTTAAAAACTTGTAGCGGATTCTGTTTTAAAACTGTAGCGACTTCTATCCCACTCACAGCATCCGTTTCAGCATAGGTATAATGTTTGTAATTCACTTTTGCTTTATCAAGCATTCGCATAACATTTGTTTTATATTCAGCCATTTCTTTTTATCCACTCCATAATTACATCAACTAAATACTCTTGTTGTTTTTGATTTAATTCTAGACCTTTAGGGAATTTATGCCATTTTTCAATACAACCTCGACAACAAGTTGCAGTCGCGTGTTGAGCGATAAAAACAGGATGACCGCGCATCGGAGTTTGCTTGCCATCGTTTGGAATTTCGGCAGGCGCAATTCTTTTTGCGATAAAATCTCTTGCGTGTGATTTTATTGTTTCAATTCCCTTTTGAGCGATATATTCTTTGTCCTTGTCTTTTAGCTTAAATCTGCTTCGAAATTTAGATTTTGCTAACGCGTCAAATAATTTGTCGTACATTTTGCGCCTTCAATCAATGATTTGTACATATAATGATAGCGTATAGGTTGCTTATATGCAAGGATTGAATGTTAAGGATTTTATTGTAAAGGGTAAGCCGTCTGTTTGCTATTTTATGTACCAATTAACAAACAATAGTACAGCTCTATCCCTCCCTTTATAGGGGGAGGGTAGAATTTCAAGTTAAGCTGTGCGAAACTTAGAAATTCGGGTGGGGGCTTATTCGGTTTAGAGTTGATAGTTATAAAATTAATAATACCCTCTCCCGCCTTCGGCACCCTCTCCAAGTCAAATTAATTAAAGGAGAGGGAGTGGGATGTGCTAGATTGAACGTCGCAAGCGCGTTCCTTCGCCTTACAGGAGAGTTTTCGCTTCACTTCTATGTGAGTAGTTTTACTTACAGGTTTGGAAGTATAGTGCAAAGGGTGAGGTGAAATTAAGTACAATCTCTACCACCAATATCCGCGTCTATAGTATCTTGGATAATTATAATACCCATACCTATAAATCCTATTTTGTTCTTCTAACAAGGCGTTTTGGCGCATCAATTGTAAAATCTGTGCTTGGCGCTGTTGCTCTTCAATTCTGCGCGCATTTTCAGTAATTAACGCATTATCAAGCTTTTCTTGCGAATCATTCACATCTTTAAAACAAGCAGCCAAATTTGAGCCTGTATATCTTTTTATACAATCATTTGTGCTCTCAAAAAACTCTGTTTGGCGGCTGTTCCAGTACACAAGATCATTAGAAAGTAAATTCCTGCACCTTTCCTTAATCTTAAACCAATCCGGCTTTTTACAGTATGAAGTAATTTTTTTATAGGCGGTGTCAATTTTAGCTTGTTCTAACTGCGCTATGAGTTCATTTGTGCTTGCGACCATTTGAGCCATATTCTGAGATATATAAATCTCTTTAGCTCTGTAATAGTTAATTAATTTCTCGTCGTTATTGGTTGTTACGGTCGCTACCCGAATGTAATTTTCGGGATTTCCGATATCTAATTTGACCAAATTTTTAGCTGCCGTATAAGCCTTTTGCGGATTTTTCATTATATAGCTTATATTGTAAAGTAACTCTTGTGCTGAAAAATAAGCGCCAGTGTTTGGAGTTATTTTTACTGCATAATTCTCTGCCGTTTTTAAGTCTTGCATGTAATAATAATTTTGCGCTACTTGGAACATTGCCATAGAATTTTTATTTATATATGGCATCAAATATGCGTTAGAATTCAAATAATCTCCGTTCTGAGAATAAAGAACACCTAATCTGTAGTCTTTAGCGTACTTCGGAAACAAATTACCTGTATCAGATTCCTCAAGCTTCTTAGCATATTCTAATGCCTTAGAAAAATCTTTTCTATCTGTATAAATACTTATAAATCTTGCTGTATTTGGAATAAAGTCGGGTAAAAGCTTTTCTGCACTAGAATATTTACCTCGATTCATGTATTTTTCGTTTTTTGCTATAGTTTTGTATTCTTTTGTTTTTACTTCGTATTGAGGTAAAAATTTGACATCAAGATTATCATAGAATTCATAATATTGCTCAAAACTCGCATAACAAGTTTGTAATGATACAAAAATTACAAAAATTAAACAAAAAATCCTTTTCATAGTTAATATTTTATCATACTATCTGTAATTATTACATTTTTTAAGCTATTGAATTCACCTTCATCCAACAATACGTTTAAATAATTTCTGGTAACGCCTTTAAATTTGCCATTTTTTGCAGGGCGTTTTTCAATTAGAACTTCTGCCGTTTTACCAATATTTGATTTGACGAATTCCTCATATTTGTCTGCGGATATTTTTTTGATTATACTAGCACGCTCATCTTTAATTTTGTCGTTTAGGTGTCCTTCCATTTTCTCAGCAATAGTACCTTTTCTTATGGAATAAGGGAAGGTGTGAATTTGGCTGAGTTTTGATTTGTTTAGATTTTCAACTGTCGTTAAAAAGTCTTCTTCCGTTTCACCTACAAAACCCGCAATAATATCACTTCCCAAAAACGGTCTTTCAAAACGCGAAACAATGTCTTCTATTTGGTCTAAATAGTATTCAACCGTATAATGCCTATTCATTCGTTTCAAAGTACGATTGCAAGCGGATTGCAATGATAAATGAAAATGCGGACAAAACTTTTCGCTTGATTGCAAAAAGTCCAAAAGCTCAGGCGTGATTTCATGCGGATTCAAAGACCCTAGTCTGTATCTTGGTACAGAAGTTTTTGTTTCAATTTCTCTTAATAAATCCAGAATTTCTTTATCAAATTCCTTACCCCACAATCCAATATGAATACCCGTTAAAATAACTTCTTTATAACCATGTTCAACGTATTTATTGATTTCATTAATTACAAAATCAGAATCAGCGCTTCTTGATTTCCCGCGTCCATAAGGAATTACACAGTATGAGCATCTGTTATCGCAACCGTCTTGAATTTTAAGGCTAATACGAGTTTTTGTGGTATCTTCCAGAGTTACTTTACAGAACTCTTGCTCATTCATCAAGTCTTTTACAGCGAACTCTTTATTTTTTTCTAAAAGTTCTGCAATTTTGAATTTATCTTCATTACCGTAAACATAATCTATGTATGGCTCTTTCAATAAGTTTTCTTTTTCGATTTGTGCAACGCAACCGGTCAAAATTGTTTTTAATCCGATATTATGAGCATGGCGTAATAAATACAAAGCCTCATTATCGCTTTTATGAGTAACCGAACAAGAGTTTAGAATATAATAATCTGCATCTTCTTGGTTTTTAACTTCATTATAGCCGGCTTCAACCAAATTCTGAGCAACAATTTGTCCTTCAAACTGATTGGATTTGCACCCCATAGATTTTAGATAAAACTTCTTCATACTCTAAACTCTGCCGTACATATCCTCGTATCGGATGATGTCTTCTTCTACAAGCAAATCGCCTTTTTGAACTTCAATAATCTTCAGATTATCTTGATATGGATTCTGCAATGAATGAATTTCTTTTACATCAATATCAATACTGTGTCCAGGACTCAAGATATGTTCCTTACCTTCTAAAACAACTTTTGCCATACCTTCCAAAACTACCCAATGTTCGCTTCTGTGGTTATGTGATTGTACTGATAATTTCTGTCCCGGGTTTACATGAATCATTTTGGTTAAGAAACCTTTTCCTTCAGCTAAGACAGTATAATATCCCCAAGGTCTGTAAACAGTTTTGTGAACTAAGTGCGTATTATCGTTTTGGCGTTTCAATGTTTCAAAAATCTTTTTAACGTCTTGCGTTTTATCAGATTTGCAAGCCAAAATAGCATCCTCAGTTTCAACTATAACAGTATCTTCTAAACCAATTGTCGCAACAAGTTTAGATGATGAGTACATCAAAGAATTTCTTGAACCTTCATCTAAAACATGTCCGATTTTAACGTTGCCGTCTTTATCTTTTTTGCTTACGTCATAAATTGATTTCCAGCTGCCTAAATCGTTCCAATCGCTTTCTAATTTAAGTAGGGCAATTTTATCTGATTTTTCCATAACAGCGTAGTCGATAGAAATTGAAGGCATTTTATCATATTCTGTAAACGGAATTTCGTCAGATTCGGCGAAATCAAAGTTATTAAGCTTAGAATAAATGTCTGGTGAGCATTTAGCCAGTTCTTCTAAAAGAACAGAAGCCTTAAACATAAATATACCACTGTTCCAGAAATAATTACCGTCATCAATGTATTCTTGAGCCAGCTGAGCGTTAGGTTTCTCAACAAACTTATTAACCTTAAATCCTCGTTCAACATGAGTATTGGTTACATTAATATAGCCATAACCTGTTTCAGGGTAAGATGGTTTGATACCGAAAGTTACGATATAACCCATTTCCGCAATTTTTTCACCGTCTTTTACAGTTGCAACAAATTTGTCTGTATCGTTGATTAGATGGTCAGAAGGCACAACCAAAATCACAGGGTCAACATTAAATTTTTCTATAATGTATTTTGAAGCTAGAGCAATCGCAGGAGCTGTGTTTTTTGAAATAGGTTCGGATAGAACAACGGCTTTTTCATACATATTACTTAGTTGATACTTAACATTAGAAAAATGCTTTACGCCTGTCATACTTATAATATTAGAAGCCGGCATACAATCTTCAAGTCTTTCAAACGTTGCTTGCAAAAGACTTTCCGTATTTTGGATATTTAGTAATTGTTTTGGATACAATTCTCGTGATAATGGCCATAATCGGCTTCCTGAACCGCCTGCTAATATTAGTCCGTACATCTCCTAATCCTTTCCTTCTACTTTTCTATTTATTTGTTGCAAATTGCATTTCGTATAAGTATCTGTATCTGCCTTCAGGTTTGTTGATTAACTCTTCGTGAGTTCCTAATTCTACTAACTCGCCTTCGTTAAGAACTGCAATTCTGTTTGCGTTATGAATTGTTGAAAGTCTGTGTGCAATAACAAATACAGTTTTGTTCTTCATTAGGTTATCTAACGCTTGTTGAACGATAGCTTCTGATTCATTATCCAAAGCGGAAGTTGCTTCGTCTAAAATTACTATCGGAGCATTCTTAATCAAAGCCCTTGCAATCGCAACTCTTTGTCTTTGACCACCTGATAAAGATGAACCACGTTCCCCAACAATTGTATTAATTCCTTCCGGCAAAGTTCCAATGAATTCATCCAAGTGTGAAAGTTTAATAGCTTCGGCAATTTCTGCGTCTGTAGCATTAGGTTTGCCCATTAAGATATTTTCTTTCAAAGTTCCTGTAAATAAGTAATTATCTTGGAATACGAAAGAAATATGGTTTCTCAAATCTGCAATATCTAAATCGCGGATATCAACTCCGTTAATTTTTATTGAACCTGATTTTATGTCATAAAACCTTGGCAAAAGATTTACAACGGTTGATTTTCCGCCACCAGAGTTACCAACAAGTGCAATTGTTTCATTAGCCTTAACGTCAAGGTTAAAATCTTTTAGAACAGGCTGATTTTCTTCGTATTCGAAGTTAACATGACTAAAGTTGATGCCGGAACCAACGCCTTGGAATTTTTGTGCATTAGGCGAGTTCTTTATTTCAGGCATCAAGTCAAACAATTCAAACACACGAGCGATTGATACAAATGTGTTTTGAAGATTTGTAAGTGTTAAACCTAATGATTTTGTAGGTTTGTATAATAATAGCAATGACGTAACGAATGATGCAAAGCTACCTGCTGACATTTCGCCGGACAAAATCAAGCTGTTACCATAGCTCATTACAATTGCAATACCGATAGAACAAACGAAATACATAATAGGAGACATCCAACCTACACGTTTAGTCAATGACATTGCTAAATCAAATTGTTCATGGATTTGTTCTTCAAACTTGTGATTTTGATTTTCTTGAAGGTTGTATGCTGTAATAATTTTATTTCCAGCAAAAGTTTCATTGAAATTTGTGGTCATGTCGCCACTTACAACCATTGTTGCGTTAGAAACTTTTTTGATTTTCTTTTTAATAAATAGAACCGGAGTGATTGCAATTCCCATTACGCCAATACCGATTAGAGCTAATTTCCATGAGTTAAACAAAAGTACGAAAACCAGCGCTACGAATTCAAATATTGATAAAATAAAACTTTTAAGTGTGTTGATTAAATTCTTTGATGCCGCGTCAGGATCTGAAAAGAATCTGCTTAAAACCAAACCTGATGAATTTATGTCAAAGAATTTTGTATCCATTGAAGTCAATTTTTTGAACAAATCAACTTTCAATGTGTTAGACATTTTATTACCTGTCCAATCAGAAAGGTAGTTGCAAACGTATTTTAACACACCTTGAACAAGCGCAAAAACTACAATTGCAATCGGAATAAGTTTAATAAAAAATGCTTGTAACTTAAATGTATGTCCCATTAATTCAAATGTTTGCAGCTCATTACCGTTTACTACAAAATCCATATAAGGTCTTAGAGAAAACGCTACAACGCCGTCTAACAAACCTAATGGAACTGCTAACAAGAATAATAAAATTGAGCGCCAAAGCACAATTTTAATATATGGACACATTTTACTAAGCAAATAACCGTAGCGAAAAGCGTCTTTGCTCTGTGTATCTTTAAGTTTTAACATTCAATACTCCCTATTCTATATACTCCCTATATTCCAGTTTAGCATGAATAAAAAATATTTGTATTTTTGTCTAGACCATTTGGATGATTTGAAGAACAAAACATTTAATAAAAATCAAAAACTGCCGATAACTATAGAGTTAAGGAAAATATACATGCTACAATTATTACCCCAAAGCGATACGCTTACCCCAAATACTACGAATCCAAATGAGGCAGTAGAGTTTATCAGTTCTTATATTGATAAATACCATTGTGAAAATATGAGCGTTGATATTTCTTGTATGAATATTTTAGATGCTTGCTATGTTTCTACGACATGCTCTACCAAGCATTATATTAAATATCCTGAAGGCAAAATTAATTGGAAAATATCTTCGGATTTGGTTAAAACTTTCTGCAAAGATTTAGAACTAGGCAATATAACTTACAATTTATAAAAAAAAATAAAGGCTGAATTTCAGCCTTTATTTTTTATTTGAATACACCTTTTAAACGTTCTTTCATAGATTCTTTTTCGCGAGCTTTGCGTCCCATTTGGATTTCATAAAGCTTTTGATAAAGTGCCTTTTCCTCGTTAGAAATATGAGTAGGAGTCTTAATTCCGACTACTACAACATGTTCTCCGCGAACAGATGGTTTGGACAAATTAGGAACGCCTGCTCCGCGCAATTTTACAACTTCACCATGTTGAATTCCTGCCGGAATTGTTACTTGGCGTTCTCCGTCCAAAGTCTTAATAGTAACAGTATCACCCAAAGCAGCTTGAGCCGGAGAGATATCAAGCTTTGTAAACACATTAGCACCATCACGTTTATAATACATAGAAGGTTTTACGTGTATTACAACGTACAAATCGCCTGCAATTCCGCCGTTAATACCGGCATCTCCTTCGTGAGAAAGTCGCATTTTTGAGCCGTTATCAACACCCGCTGGAATCTTAAGTTCAATTTTCTTTTCAGCCGTTTTTCTGCCTTCTCCATGACAATCAGGACAAGGATCAGAAATAACAGTACCTTTACCATGACAATGAGGACAAGTTACAACTTGTGTAAAATGGCCTAAAACAGTTCTTGTCGTTTGCTGTACTCGACCAGAACCTCCGCAAGTAGAACAAGTAGTTGGCTTAGAGCCTTCTTTTGTTCCTGTTCCGTTACAAGTTTTACAAGTTTCTAAGTGGTCGATTTTGATTTCTTTTGTTAAACCAAAAACTGCTTCTTCAAATTCTAATTCTATATCAAGCCTTAAGTCATCACCACGCTGTGGAGCATTCGGGTCTTGTCTTCTTCCTCCACCGAATCCAAATCCGCCACCAAAGAAAGAGTTAAATACTTCATCCAAATCTCCAAAACCACCTGCAAATGGGCCTTGTGAATTATATCCGGCGTTTTTCAATCCATCTTCACCGAATCTATCATAAGTTGCGCGCTTATCATCATCCATAAGGGTTTCATAAGCTTTACCCAACTCCTTGAACTTTGCTTCTGCTTCCGGCGCTTTATTAACATCAGGGTGCCATTTTCGCGCCATTTTTCTGAATGCTGATTTAATTTCGTCTTTGCTTGCGTTTCTCTCAACGCCTAATATCTCGTAGTAATCACTCATCGCTATTTTTATATTCCTTTTTTAACCCCTCACCCGAATTTCTAAGTTTCGCACAGCTTAACTTAAAATTCCGCCCTCTCCCTCTAAGAGAGAGTAATGAGTTTTATCCCTCTGTCGCAACATTAACTAGTGTAGGTCTTAGCACCTTATCACCTAATTTATAACCTTTTTGCAATTCTGCAATAATCGTATGTTCCGGATGTTCAGAACTTGGAGTTTGCATCACAGCTTCGTGAAAATTAGGATCAAAAGTTTCACCTTCCGCCTTAATTGATTCCAAACCGGCTTTTGTTAAAACATCTGTAAAGTTTTTATATGCCAAACGATAACATTCTTTAACTTTTTCACAATCTTCAACAGTCTCGATTGCCTTTATACCTCTTTCAAAGTTATCAAGAACCTCAATCATTTTTTTAAGAGTATTTTCTGCACCATATTTAAGTAGCGCTTCTTTTTCTTGCTCTTGACGTTTTCTATAATTATCAAAATCAGCAGCCAATCTCATATATTGATTATTCAATACATCATATTTTTCTTGAAGCGGATTTACTTCTTCTGTTTTTTCTACTTTTTCTTCTTTATTATCAGTTTCTTCAGAAGCTTCTTCTACAGCCTTTTCTTCTTCTTCGGCTTTATTTTCAACTTCTTCAACTTGTTCTTTGTTTAATTTTTCTTCATTCTTATCAGAACTAAATGGATTTTTCATGATAATTTTCTCCCCTATAATATTATATATGATAATTATAAGGTATCAAATCAATTTCCGCGATAATGTTTATTTTTTCTTAACAATTCAATAAAAAATTCCACAACAAAAACTTTAAATCAAATCAATTGAATTAAAAATAAAGAAAAACATTATTATTTAGACATAATTGATAATTTTTGTCCGGCTTCTGTTGTTTCAGCCTTTTTGTAAGGATTTGAAGCAAAGTTAAATTGTGCATTGTAGAACGGTTTATTTTTTTGACTTCCTTTGAATACGATTTTCTTAATATGTTTCAAAATCATAACACCGTTTTTAGATGTTTTACCATCCATTACAATTTTACCGCCATCAGCTCTAACAATATTTCCGAATTCATTTATAACATATTTTGCTTTATCTCTTGCATTAGCATTTACAAATACTGTACCAACAGGAAGGGCAATTGCAGAACCTAATACAATGCTGTCCATTTCTGATTTAGGTTGAATTGGAACATATTTATTATGTGGGTCTATTGATTCAATGTTGTTTTCTGCAAAGAATTTTTTTCTATCTTGTTCGTTTTTAATTCCATTTTTGGCAAAATAATCAACTCTGCTTCCATGCTCGATATTGGCACTATCAAGCAATGTTACTGTAACATCACCGTTTGCACTATGCATCATATAAGCAAGTTTAGCTAAAGATTTAGTTAATTCTCTTTGTTCTTTTTCTAATGCTTCCATTTCTTTTTCAGATGGATTAGCGTCTTTTGCTCTATAAATTTCTGCTAAGCGTCTTTGTACTTGTTCTCTTGTTCTACCATTGATGCTTACGTCCAATGCGTATGGAGTACCGTCGTTCAAAGCGTGTAAATCAGCATCACTTCTTGTAGCCATTGCACCATTCATAGAAGCCATAACTTCTTTTCTGTAATTGCCGATTTTGCTATCGCTTTCAATTTCAGACCAGTTTAAAGCATTTCTATTTTGAAGATATACGTTTTTCGCTTTTTCTTCATAACCGGTCATTCCAAGTTCATCACCTGCATACATAGTAGGAATACCGCACAACCCAGCAAGAGCTTCCATAATCATTGACGCTTTCGCTACAGCCGGCTCTGTTGCGTATTTATATACAGTAGCAATGATTTCATCTTTATTTTTGATTTCTTTTCCTGTATTAAATTCAGCTTGTTTAATAGCCATTGTTATAGCAGTTTTAAAATCTCTTGATGCATAGCCGTTTTTCTTCATGCTGATTTTTGCATCTTCATATTTAGGAAGTTCTGTTGTATGAGATTTAACAGTTTCTTTATCATATTTTTCTGCAAAATCTTTCATGCCTGCAAAAATTGCATCCTTAGCGCTTGAGTTCTTTTTAGTTGATAGATATGCATCTTTTAATAATTTTGTAAGCTGAACTGTATATAAGCTATAATTACTAAAATCACCCTTGTCGCCTAATATATCTTTTCCTGCTTTATAATTAATTTCTCTTGTTGCATCATCTAAAGATGTCCAATCAAAATCACCATGAACTTGATATCCGTTTAAATCCATTTTATTTGCTTGCGCAACAACATCAGCGATTAATTGACTGCGTTCTGCATTTGATAAATTTAAACCATGATTTTCAGCCATTTTTAAAATTGTTTCAAATGCATTATTAAGACTGGAAAGCTCTTTAATATTAATTGTTTGATAATTAATATTTTGACCTTCTCCTAAATAATTACCGTTTGCTAAATCAATTAAAGCTTGGTTTATATTTTTAATATCTTCTTCTGATGCAATGCCTTGTAAATCTTCGTTTATAACCTGACCCAATAATTTACTCATTGCAATAGCTCTTGTGCTAACAGTGCGCATATAATCTTTATTATCAACATTCAAACGGAATTCAATCGGCATATCTTCAATAGATTTTGCACCGGATAAAAGTTGCATAGATTCTAATGCATGTAAACGTTTATCGCCTGTATTATGGAATAAACCCATATCTAAGGCTAAACAATGAATCATTCTTGGTTTATCGTGGTTACCCATGAATGTATATAAGTTTCTTAAATAATCAATACTTCTTGTTTCAAGTAACAAATCAAATCTGTTTTTCAAACTGTCATGGAAGTATGAGTTTGCACTTCCTGTTTCAAATTCATTAGAAAAATGTTTCAATAAATCTGTATAAAAGTAAGAATAACCTGCTTCTGATGTAATACCGGTTTCGTTAAATAATTTAACCATAGCATCCGGTTCACCATTAAATTTACCGCCAATGTCAGTATTGCCGGCATTCGGCCAAGTATCACCGGTCGTTGACATCATTAAATCGGCTACATCGGTAATTTCTGCAACAATATATGAGTTTGGATTGTATTCTTTAACTCCTTGAACGAATTTACCCCAGAACTTAATTACATCATCCCAATTGTCATCAAAGTCATTATCTTCGTTTCTTATTGCATCCATATCCATAACGTCTTTTGCAGCATCAAGTCTCCAATCAAGTCCTAAACTTGCTTTATCAACAAGAGCTTCTGCCAATCTGAAACTTGAAGTATCTGTACCGGCAATACGTTTTGTAATTGAATCGGCTACATAAGAAACATCTTTATCTGATAGTCGTTTTAAACCTTTTTCAAATTTCTTTTCAAGCTGGCTTGCTTCATCTTCCGGACTATGAGCATTAATACCCAATGCTTTTAGAGTTGTTATATCTTTCAATGCGTCATAATCATAAGTAATTTCATTATTATTCAAAATTTTTGTTTTTAATTTATCACCGGCAAGAGCCTTCAACATAGCGTATTTAGTAATTTCTTTACCCATTAATTCCATTACGTATTCGCCGTATTCAGTATAATCGCCATTTTTATCTAGCAATTTTTCATTTGAATTTTCGTTGACTTTATTAATAATCTTGTCTGCAAATTCTTTAATTTCATTTTGAAATAAACCGTTTACTTTATTGTAAGTATCAGCGTATTCTTTAACTAAGTGAGGATTATGTTGTTTTAATAAATCAAATCTAGTTACACCAATTGTTTCATCTGTTGTTGCTCTGTTTGAAAAATATGAAGTAGATAAAACACCAACAGTATTTTCACCAAATTCCAATGCATCTAACGGCATTTTCATTAAGGCTTTAACTGTAACATCATCTTTTGGTAAAACACCCTTTGGAGAAAGCATATATTGACCATTTAGAATATTATTTAATGCTTCATCCGGCAATTTCACTTCTTCTGGCAACTTGCCTGCTTCAACCAATTTGTTAATGCCGTCCAAAGTTTTTACACCACCAAGAGTTTGCGCAGTGTACATCGTTTGAACATCTTTAAATGTTTCAGTCCAATATTTACCGGCTTGGATTGCCATATCTTGAACTTCCTTGGTACCGCGTACAATTAATTCTCTTTCGTGCGCGCGTTGGTCTAAATCTGTAATTGATTGCAACAATTTTTCATCGTAGCCAGAGATGTGGTAGTTCATTTTTACCATATCAGTGTTGGCATCCCAAGTATTCATGCCACCATCTTTTACTTTTTCATCAAATTTAAAGTTAGAAAATTCGCAAGCCAATTTAGTGCCTTCAGGACTTTCTAAGTTAATTTTATTGTCTGCATTTTTGTTTAAATCGTTGATTACATTGATTCTGTCTTGATATTCTTTAGGGTCAATTTCAAAAGTATATTGAATTAATGTATCATCATGGCTGTTAACGCTCAATTCGTTAGCTTTTTCGTTGTCTCTTGCATCATAAAGTTGAACTAACGTTTCTTTATTTGCGTTATATTCCGGATTTGCAACTGCTTTATATGTACCGTTTGATTGTAATTCATAATTATAAGGAGCATTAATCAATCTATGTCTTACGTTTTCTTTGTTTAAAGGTAATACGCCAAGACCGATTGTGCTATCTTTAGCATTACTCATTCTGAACCAATAATAACTTTGCGGATTTTTGTTAATCCAACGGTTTGCATATTGGAAATGGATACCTTCTAAGCCTTCAGAAGTGAATGTTCCATCAAATACATAATCTTTACCGTTTGCAAATAATGTCTTAATGAAAGAGTTAAAGTTTTCTGTAGTTCCCATTCTTGAAGCAATTTGCATGTTATTTTTGTTCCAATAGCTGTGAGAAGATACTGAATCGCCGTTTGCTATCGGAGTTGAGAACAATCGTTTATAGCCGGCTTTGTTTAAATATGGAATTGAGGCTTCCAAGCCTGCTAAACTTCCGTCAAATTTATTAGAAAAATTTCTTACTTCTCCTTCTGTTTGTTTTTGATAATCTTTATCATAATAAAGTTCGCCGGTATTTTCTTCATTAAAACCTCTATATTTCATGCCGGGTTTAAATGAATCCGGAACCGCTAAATACGCAGCACCTTGTACCATTGGAGTTGTGCCTTTGCGAGAAACTAGAGAGTATTTGTAACTTTCTATAGGGCCGTCTTGAAAGCGTGAAGTTTCATAATCATATCTTACAGGGATTTTTTCACCTTTTTCGTTTAATTTGTAAGAACCATCTTTGTTTTTTACGTAATTATAAGGTTTTAAATTAGATACACTATCATCTCTTTCTTTATCGGTATGAAGTCTAAAACCAAATTCTTCACCTCTGCGTTTGATTTTTGCACCTGTATCAGCACCTTCCCAAATAACTTTACCGGTATTTTTATCTTTTCTTACTATTTTATAAGCAAAAGCTTCGTTTTTATCTAAGTCAGTAATTTCTTGCAAATTAACTTTAACGCCTTCCGGCTTCAAATTAATTGTCGCAATTGGATTTTCGTCAACTTTGTAATTGTAATCAGGTGTCTGATTTACTTTAAAAATCTGAACTTCACAAGTCTCTTTATCACTATCATAAGGATAATTAAACTTCATAACTGTTTCACCAACATTATTTTTTACGTGTTGGTAACCCTTAAATCCGATTTTATTTGAAATCCCGTTAATCTTACTTATAAACACTTTTAGAGTACTCCTTCATATATATAAAGAGTGCAAAATATTTTTTTTTGCTCAATTTCCGGCATGCGGGAAAAAATTTTTACAAAAATTAATATTGTACAATACACACTATCTATTAGTTTACATAGGAATTGTATTATAAACATAATGTGCAAGCAAGTTATAAAAATTTATACATCTACGCCAGACATCATGTTAATTAAAGTGTCAATAGTATTTTGCATATTAACACTATCTGTTGTTCTTTGTTGCAAGAATGCGTTAATTTTTGGCATCATCTCAATTGCAATATCCAGCTTAGGGTTTGAACCGGGTTGATACATACCAACATCAATCAAATCCTTGTTTTCACGATACATTGCCATAATTTTACGTAACTTACCTGCAGCTTCTTTATGTTCTTTAGAAGCAATTGCTGACATAAGTCTGGAAATACTTCCCAAAACGTCAATTGCAGGATAATGATTGGCTTCGGCAACTTTTCTTGACAAGAAAATGTGGCCGTCGGTAATACCACGAACTGTATCTACAATAGGGTCATTAATATCATCACCTTCCATAAGTACAGTATAAAAAGCTGTAATCGAACCTTTAGGACTATTGCCGGCTCTTTCAAGAACCTTTTGAAGCCAAGAGAAAATTGAAGGCGGATAACCTTTCATTGTTGGTGGTTCACCGATAGACAAACCAACTTCACGTCCTGCCATAGCACAACGTGTAACAGTATCTGTCATTAAGAATACTTTTTTGCCTTGGTCTCTAAAATATTCACAGACCGCAGTCGCTGTTAGAAGACACTTTTGTCTGATTAAAGGCGGTTGGTCTCCTGTTGAACAAACAAGAACAGATTTTTTCATACCTTCAGGTCCAAGTGCATCTTCTACGAATTCTTTAACTTCTCTGCCACGTTCACCGATTAGTGCAACAACGTTTACATCCGCATCAGAATTTCTTGCAATCATACCTAAAAGTGTACTTTTGCCGACACCGGAACCTGCAAACAAGCCCATACGCTGTCCGCAGCCAAATGTTAGGCAAGAATCTATCGCACGAACACCAGTTGAGAACATTTCTGTAATAATAGGTCTTTCAAAAGGCCCAGGAGGTGGCCCGTCAGAAGGTCTCCAAGTTGCGTTAGAAACATCAAGCGGTTTGCCATCAATAGGTTCACCCATAGGGTTAATCAAACGTCCTAACAAGAAATCGCCAACAGGAATTATGATAGGGCCACCGGTAGTTGTAACAAGACTTCCTTGACCTATTCCGGCTCCGTCATAAAGAAGAAGTAACTGTGCAACATCACCTTTAAAAGCAACAACTTCCGCAGGTTTTTTCTCTCCTGTAGCAGCTTCAATATAGCATAAATCGCCGATTTTTAAGCCGGGGAGTTTAACTTCTACTGTCAAACCCAAAAGCTTGGAAACGCTACCTTTGAATTGATACAAATCAACGTTTTCAATCTTTTTGTGGACTTTATGCTTAAGCTCATCTATAAATTCTTGATCTACGCCTTCCATATGTTTATATTAACATAGATTTTACACTATGAGCAACTTAATACTTTTTACCAACTAGTGCTTCGTGCGCTAAATTTTCAATTGTATCATCTAGTGGCTCAGGTTTTGAACCTAACGCAAGTTCAATTAAATAATCTGCGAATTGTGGATTTTTAGGCAAGAAAGAACCATGTAAATACGTTCCGAAAACATTTTTGAATCGAGCGCCTTCAGTTTTATCTTTACCATTATTACCATGACCTACAACAACAGTTCCTATTGGCTCTGTTGAGCCGTTTAAATAAGTTAAACCGCTATGATTTTCAAAACCGACAAGTGTATTTGGTTCAACTAAATCTGAATTAACTGTTACGTTACCGATAAATCGTTTATCGCCTGCAACAGTATAAGCATCTAAAAGACTTATACCGAGTAACTTTTCGCCGTTATGCGGTTGATAGTAATGTCCCATTAATTGATATCCGCCACAAATTCCTAAGAAAACAGACATTCTATCACGCTCCGCTGTCAAAAATTCTTTATGCTTTTGTAGCTCCTTGGAAACGGCAATTTGCTGTAAATCCTGACCACCACCGATAAAATACATATCGTGTTCAGAAATTTCATCACCAATATTAATTTCATCGATTTCGATTTCTATTCCGCGCCATTCGCATCTTTTTTTTAGCGCAAGTATATTTCCGCCGTCTCCGTAGATATTAAGTAATTTTGGGTATAAATGTGCAAGCTTGATTTTTTGTTTAGACATTACACACCAGCCATTTCTTTAATCAATTTTACTGACTTTTGACGCTTATTTGTATGAGTTTTTATGTATTCATCCAGCAAGTCAAAACAAACTTGGCAAACTTTTTCTGTTGCTTTTTTGTCGTACTCACTTTCATATTCAAAGTCAAATTGAAGCATAGCTTGCAAGAAATCACGAATTTTATTGTGCATTTTTAATTTTACACCCAAATGTTCATTACATTCCTTACAGATAATTCCACCCATAGATGATGAGAAATACATTTCTTCATCCAACACTTGTTCACGACAGCAAAGGCAAGTATCTAATTCTACACAAAATCCCATAATTAAAAGCATTTTTAATTGGAATTTTATTGCAGCAATAAGCATATCTTTTTTTTCTACAGAATTCGAAATTCTGTTTAATGCTTTATAAAGAAGCTCGTAAATTTCTTTAGAAGCAGCTTCAGAACCTTCGCCAAAATTCATTACAACTTCTGAAATATATGAAGAAAGCATTAATTTATCCATATCTTCTCTTGTTTTTCTAAAATGATTTACAGTTTGCGCTTGAACAATTGTATCCATGGAACGACCTTTAAGAAGTTGTAATGTGTTAGCAACAAGCAAATCCATTCTAGCGCCTAATTTGCTTTTGGGTTTCTTAATACCTTTTGCAACGCCTTTTATTAATCCGTTATCTTTTGAATACATAACGATAATTTTATCTGCATCATTTAAATTATATGATTTTAAATTAATAGCTTCTGTAACGTAATTATTCATAATAAGCCTTTGTGCCTTGATATACACCCCTAAATATTTTTTCTAGCTCTGATTCATCGTTAGAATGTTCTAGCGCTTCTTCTTGAGAAATACAGCCTTTGTCTGTCAAAATTGCCAAAGACGTGTTCATTGAAACCATGTTATCAACAGTGTTATCTCTCAATAGTTCATAGATTTCATCTGTATTATCTTTATTAATGTAGTCTTTAATTGTAGAAGTTACAACCATGATTTCGCATGCCGGAAATCTTTTTTTAGCTTGCTCTGAATACACAAGTTTTTGTGCAATTGTAGCTCGCAAAGTTTCAGATAACTGTTTTCTGATTAAATAACGATTAGATTCATCAAACATGTTTACGATACGATTAATTGTTTGAACAGCATCATTTGTGTGCAAAGTAGAAAATACTAAGTGTCCGGTTTCTGATGCCTTTAGAGCGGCTTCCATCGTTTCTTTATCACGAATTTCACCAATAAATATAACATCCGGATCTTGTCTTAACGAATATTTTATACCATCAGAAAAAGTCTTCGTATCTACTCCAACTTGTCGTTGAGAAACAATACTCTTTTTGCAGCCAAAAACGTATTCAATCGGGTCTTCTACTGTTACTATGTGTTTAGAAGAAGTCAAGTTGATTTGATTAATCAAAGACGCGATTGTTGTTGATTTTCCACTACCTGTTGGGCCTGTAACCAATACAATGCCATTTTGATATTCTACAATAGAATTTAAAATTTCGGGTAAAGATAAATCTTTTAATTGAGGAATTGTATAAGAAATATTACGGATTACAAGTGCCGGCATGCCGAGTTGTCTGTTGTAATTAATACGAAAACGAGAACAACCTTTAATCTCGTACATGAAATCAACATCGCAAAGTGTTAATATCTCATCTCGAATTGCAGTTGGTGCAATTTCCAAAATAGCACTATCTAATTCTTCTTTTGAAAGCGGCGCCATGTTAGTTTTTTTAATAAAACCATTTTTTCTGATAAATGGCGGATGCCCGACTTTTAAATGTTCATCTGAAGCACCGGTCGCAACAGCACTTTTCAAGAACTGGATTATATTAAACTTATCACCCATTAAATCTTCTCCTCTATTTAATCGTAACATTATGACAAAACTTTGGCAACAAGTTTACAATTTCAAATCTGATTGAAACTGTTATTTAGTTTTGTTACAATTAGCATGTATTTGAGGAGATTAAGTTATGCATAACGTAAGAAAAATAACAGATGATTTATTTTACATAGGATGTTCAGATAGGAGATTAAGCCTTTTTGAAAGCGCTTATCCGCTTAAAAACGGAGTTTCTTATAATTCTTATATATTAAGAGATGAAAAAAATGTTTTATTTGATACGGTCGATAAAGCATGCGCGGAACAGTTTTATGAAAATTTAACAAAAGCGTTAGAAGGTGAAAATCTTGATTATCTTGTAGTGCAACACATGGAACCTGACCATGGTGCGCTAATAGCTGAGGTTGTTAAACGTTATCCTAATGTTACGATTGTTTGTACAGCTAAAACAGTCAACATGATTAAACAATTTTTCGATTTAGATATTGACTCCAGAGTTATGGTTGTTAAAGAAGGCGATACTCTTAATACTGGCAAACACGAATTCCAATTTGTTCTAGCTCCGATGGTACATTGGCCGGAAGTTATGGTAACTTATGACAAGACTGATAAAATCCTATTTTCAGCTGATGCTTTTGGTTCTTTTGGTGCGATTAACGGTAATTTGTTTGATGATGAAGTTAATTGGGAGCGTGATTATTTAGATGAAGCTCGAAGATATTACACAAATATTGTTGGTAAATATGGATTACAAGTTCAAATGCTTCTTAAAAAAGCAAAAGCGCTTGATATAAAATTAATCTGTCCTTTGCATGGGCTAATGATTAGAGAAAATATTGAATTATTTATTGAAAAATATAATAAGTGGTCTACATATACTCCGGAAGAAAATTCTGTATTAATTGCTTATTCTTCTGTATATGGCGGAACAGAAAGTGCTGTAAACTTATTAGCTTCAAAACTTGCAGATAAAGGAATTAAAAACATAAAAATGTTTGATGTCTCAATGACTCATTCATCATTTGTTTTAGCAGAAGCATTTAAGTATTCTCACATTGTACTTGCAACAACAACCTATAATGCAGGCATTTTTGAATCTATGGAAGCATTTTTGCACGTATTAAGTGCTCATAATTTGCAGAATAGAAAATATGTAATTATTCAAAATGGAAGCTGGGCACCAACTTGCGGACCTCAAATGCGTGAAATCTTAGAAAAAATTAAAGGTTCAGAAATTTTAAATGATTCAATTTGTATTAAATCAACGTTGAAAGAAGAACAAATTGCAGAGTTGGACAATGTTGTAGAGGTTTTAACTAGCTCTATTGCAGGATAACTTATAGAATTGAAAAGTGAAAGTTAATTTTCACCTCACCCTAACCCTGTCTTGAATTATTCAGAGTGTCAACGGAGTAGCGTCTGGCCTCCACCTTACGGGCTTACGCCCTACCAAAATCCGCTCTCCTGTAAGGCGAGGAAACGCGCTAAAGATGTTCAAGCAAGCAAGTCTTGCTCCCCTCTCCTTTTATCAATTTTTCATGGAGAGGGTGCCGAAGGCGGGAGAGGGTATTATTAACAGTTAACTTATAAAAATATTCATAAGAAAATATTATTGATAAAAAAAATGTTGTAATAACAATGGAAAAATTTTTAAACTTAAAGTAATATAATAATGTAGTAAGATGCTTCTAAGTTCCCTCTCATCGGGGGAGGGCTAGGGTGGAGGCTTATAACAACCAAAAAAGGAGAACATTATGAAAAAATACATTTGTACAGTTTGTCATTACGAATATGATCCGGCTGTTGGAGATCCAGATAATGGAATTCCAGCAGGAACAGCTTTTGAAAATCTACCTGAGGATTGGACTTGTCCACTTTGTGCAGTAGGAAAAGATATGTTTGAAGCTGAATAATAAAGTATTTATTATATGCAAAAGGATTGGTAAAGCACCAATCCTTTTTTTATTTTCTTTTATAGACTATAAACGACATTTTACGACCAAAATCAGCTTGTTTATCATAATTAGATAATACATAACCGTAAATTCCACCGGCATAATCTTGACCAAAATAACTGTAATAATAGTTTGATGTGTTGTAATTACTTATTACAATATACTCTGGCTTTATTATATCTAGCCTTTTTATTATCACTTCCTCACTAAATGTTTCTACATACAGCGGAATCAATGAATAAAATTTGTTATCAGAATCTCTACTTGTCAAAAAATTAACAGCTAAGCATTCCGGATAAATAACAACCTTGTCTGTAGATTTTGTATTTTTATTAATGTAATTAATAACTTGATTAATAACTTCTCCGCTAGCAGAATAAAAGACTCCGCGTTCTGTCTCTACTTTGACATTTTTTTGAGAAAGTGAAATTGTGTTTTTTATTCCAAAATTCAAAGCACAAATCAATGTTATGATAAACAGTGCTTTTTTAAATCTTGGTGGAATTAGTATAAATATTGAAATTAGCGCAAATGGAATAAAAAATACTCCATAAGATAAAAATGTTTCAGCAAAAAATATTTTCATAGAAATTAGTAATGAAGTCAGCACAAAAAATATTTTTTCATGGCTTAGTTTTCTAAATCTAATGACAAATAATATCAAGATTAATGGAAATATGTATATTAACAAATCCGGAGTAGTGGCAAAATAAAAATAGATTGCTGTAAGTATTATCAACCACCAGCTTCGCCAATAATACATGAATAATAAAGGTATTAAGACTTTTATTAAATTAATTAAATATATAGGCAATATTTCCGGTCTGAATACCAAACCAGTTATAGAATAAAACCAATAAAGAGTTTTTGTTGAGGACATTGTTAGTATAATTTGAGCTGAAGCTAAGATGTTTTCTAAACCTACATTCATTACGAACAGTGGAGTATAAGTTATAATTATCGGCAACAATAAGGAAATGATATTTTTTAATAAATCATTTTTTCTGGTTACAAATAGCAGTAATGGTAAAAGCAAAGCAAATTCATACTTTGAACAAATCGCAAATGAGTACATCAAGTATGCAAGCTGAAACTTGTCTTTAAGAGCAAAATAAATCGATGCTAATATGAATAAGAGACCATATAGCATGCCAAATGAATACGGAAAGATATAATTAAAGACATTAGGAGATAATACACCTACAGAAATTACAAATAAAACAATGCTCAATGCATAAGTTTTGTTCATGAATTCATTTGAGATTTTAAATACTAAATTTAAAACTCCTAATGTTGCCAACAAACCTGCCGTATACAGTATTTTTAAATGAACTCCAAATATCAAAAACAATAATGAATTAAAAAGATATGAAAAAGGTGCATATATGTTAAAGATATTTTTATAAAGAACTTGACCTTTTAAAATTTGCGCAGGAATATAAGCTTCCCTAAAGGAATCTACCATAATATCGCCGAAATGCCCATACCCAACGATAAAAGCTATTATAACGACCAGATTAAATACTAATATTTGCCAATTATTTTTAAAAAACACTTTTCCCACACTTTTATCTTAACAAAGCTTTACAAATAAAGCAATTTTTTTATTAAAAAATACTTTAAATATATGTAGGTGTAGTTAAAAAATAAAGGTTGTGAAATGTCAGTAAGTCCTTATACATTACAAAATTTATATGCTAAAGGAATTTTAGACTATGCACCGATGGAACTTGCAAATAGCATTAATGTTTCATCTTTAAATGGAATGCAAAATCCTTATTTAAACATGGCTGCTCAAGGTAATTTATATCAGAATCATGGAATGCAACAAGATAGTTTTTCATACAATGGTTTTAATTCTGCATATAATAATTCAATTGATTCGCAAGCTGGTTTAAATAGTTTTGGAAGTATTAACGGAAATATCTTGACAAATAACTCAGATGCCGGTTTAAACGGATTTGGAAATGTCAATGGAAATATAATTACAAATAATTCACAAGCCGGAATTAATGGATTTGGAGGAGGCTTTGGTAAATTAGGTGATGATTTAAGTAATACAGCTTCAAAAACTCCAAATGTTGTAAAAGGATTAATTGCAGGTGGTATTATGATTGCTTCAACAATTTTATTATTTAAAAAGTGCAAAAAAGCTCCACCAAAACAACAAACTAATACTAACTTTTTTGATAAATTGAAATTTTGGAAAAAATAATTTATTAACCTATATCTATATTTTTTAACCGAATTTTTGCGCCATTAGGCGCTTTTTCTTTATTTATGATTTTTTTTATTTTTCAATTAAATATATGAGGATAAAAAATTATCTCTTATGTATAATACAATAGGGATATAATATAAAGGAAAAGTTATGCCTATTGAAGGATTTGATTATAAAGGATTTGCAGCTTCTATGTCAGAGCAAGCCAAAGAGCTTGTTCCGCAAGAGTTGGAAGATAGAGAAAAAGAATATATTGTAAAAACTCTCGGTAATTTTACTCTTTTAGCAGGTGAAGCTCTTTATAATGATCAACAGCTTAATTTGAATGCAGAACAAGCGGTATTTATTACACAAATTATTGCTGAATGGTCATTCCATAAATCAATCGACTTGATTCATTCCGGTATTCTTCCGCAATATTGGGATAGTATTATGCAAAAAATTGCATTTACTATTTTTGAAGTGGCAAAACAAGCAGTTATTAGAAAAATCCCGCAAGATCAACTACTTCAAGCTGTCGAGCATCATGTTATTAAAGTTTATAATCAAAGTATTGAAGAACTGCAACAAAAAGGTCTTATTGATGAAGAAACAAAAAATAAAGCTGAAAGTCAGTCAAATATTGATGCTATGGCACAACAAGCTCAAGCAGAACAAGATAGACAAAGACAAGAACAAGCTGCAGAAGCTGAAAAAGCACGTCAAGAAAAAGAACAACGCAGAGCGAATCGCAAACAAGCGCGTGAACAAGCTGCTAACAGACAACCTGTATCTATTCCACAAGGAATTACAAATAAGCAGATGAAATTAATGTCTTTAGCATTGGTGTTGAAACTGATGTCTCAAGATAAAGTAACAACAATACTTAACAAGTTTGATTCTAATGATTCATTAGCAATTTCTCAATACATGAACATGGCAGACTTAGAATCACATCTTGATGGTGATTTGGTTACAGATTGCTTAAAAGAAATGAAAGAGTATTTGCCAATAAAGCGCAAACTCACCAAAGAAAATGTCCTTGGAGATTTGTTAAGAATTTATAGAGAAATTCCGCGAGAGCGTATTGAAAAAGTTATAAAAAACGAGCGTCCGCTTGTAAAAAGGTTTATAGCACAGGCCTATGACGGCGAGTATTCCGAATTACCGTTAAGAGTAGCGGGAATTGTTGCACAATATATAGAAGAGAGTGTATAATACTTTTATATGATAATTAAAAAAAGAAATTTGAGGGGGAAGGTAGAAAAAACAGAGCCTAAAAAAGTAGAGGCTCAAGTTTCTGATGCTCAAATTTCAGAAGTTGAAAATATAGAACAACAACCTGTGGTTGAAGAAATTGTTCAAGAAACTTCTCAACAACAAGCACCGCCTGAGCCTGAAATTGATTTATTTGATATAGAAAATATAGATTTCACACAACGACAAGAACGCAGACGCGGTTCAAGAAGACGCGGTTATCGCAGAATTGATGATAGAAATCTTGTTTCTCGTGCTCAAGAAGAAGCTGAAACAATCAAAAAATCAGCGTTTGAAGAAGGTTATAGAAAAGGTTTAGAACAAGCAAATTCAGATCTTGAAGCATTTAGAAACAGTTTTTCTGAATTTATGAGTGCGCCTAAAAATGTTTTTGAATATATCGCTCCAGATATATTGGAAATAAGCGTTGATATAGCAAAAAAAATCATTAAAAAAGAAGTTGAGAGTGATCCGCAAGTATTAGTTAATACAATTGTGGATGTACTTAAAACTGTTTCGAAAAGCGAACCTAAGATTAATATAAGGGTCAAACCTCAAGCGGTACAGTTTATCAAGGACACATTGCCTAATATAACTTATCAATATGGTATTGACGCTAAAATTAACATAATAGCTGACCCTTCAATTGAAGAAGGCGGATGCGTTTTTCAAACAAACAACGGCATCGTTGATGCATCAATTGACACACAGTTAGAAATCATTAAAAAAGCGTTAGAAGGAATGTAAAACCAATTCCCTCGCCACTTGAGCGAGAGGGTTAGGGGTTTTATAAAACCTTCAAAAGGACAAAATGGCAGCGGAAGGACAACAACAGAACAATCATTTATCAGAAATATTTTTGGCACTCTTCGTAATGACTTTGGTTTTAATCTTGATTATGGAGATGCCAAATTGGGTTATCAATTTTTCAATAAGCTTGAATATAACGCTTGGTATTGTGCTTTTGATGATATCTTTGTATGTCCAAAAACCTTTAGAATTGGCTGCTTTTCCTTCAATTATTCTTTTAGGTACAATGTTCCGTTTAGTACTTTCAATTGCTTCAACCAGACTTATTCTGGCTAAAGGTGATGCCGGAGAAGTTGTACACGCGTTCGGAACGTTCGTTACCGGCGGTAACATGATTGTAGGTGGTGTAATCTTCCTGATTATTACAGTTGTACAGTTCATGGTAATTACAAAAGGTGCTGAACGTATCGCCGAAGTTTCTGCACGTTTCGCCTTAGACGCTATGCCCGGTAAACAAATGACGATTGACGCCGATTTTAACGCAGGTTTAATCTCTCCCGAAGAAGCGGTAAAAAGACGTGAAGACCTACAAAGAGAATCAAGCTTGTTCGGTTCTATGGACGGTTCCATGAAGTTCGTAAAAGGTGATACTATGGCAGGTATCATCATTGTTATAATTAACATTGTAGGTGGTTTGACAATCGGTTGTTTGGTTAACCAAATGCCAATTGCAGACGCGGTTGGTAAATATACAGTCTTAACCATCGGTGATGGTTTGGCATCACAGCTACCTTCCCTATTAATGTCAATTTCAGCCGGTATCGTAATGACTCGTGCTTCTGCAACAAGTAATTCTTTAGGTAGTGATTTGACAGCACAAATTATGGCGAAACCTTATTCATTATTCTTTGCTGCATTATTCTTAGGATTAATTACAGTCAGTTGCCCGATTACAGGTTTGCCGTTCTTCCCATTCTTATGTTTTACAATTATCTTGGCTGTAGCAGGCTTCTCTGTATTGGTTAACGCAGACGTTCAATCTCAATTGGGTCAATTAGAAAGCGTACGTCAAAATATGCAAGACTTGGTTAACCCTAATAAGATGTACGAAAGACTTGGTGTTGACGTATTGAGTTTACAAGTTGGTGCCGGCTTGCTTGTTATTGCTGACCCTGATCAAGAAGGTCAATTGCTTGCCAAAATTGCTGCTTTACGTCAAAGAGTTACTGATGAATTGGGTTATATTTTACCAAACATCCGTATTATGGACTCATCAGCTTTGGAAGCAAACGAGTACGTAATTTCTATCCGTAACAATGTTGTTGCGTCAGGTTATGTATATCCGGGTAAATACATGGTAATTGCAGACCAATGGGATTCTGTTAAGAAAACAATTCCTGAAGATGCGATTGTCGGTGTTGACCCTACTTACCAAACTCAAGCATACTGGATTTCTCAAGATGATGCGAGAGCTGCTAAGAATGTTACAGCGGTTGACGCGACAGATGTTCTTGTTACGCACTTGCAAGAATGTGTAAGAAAACACGTTGACGAAGTTATGACAAAAACTGATGTTCTTAAGCTTATGGAACTTGTACGTTCTCAAGATCCGACTCTTGTAAACGACTTAGTTCCTGCAATTATTTCAACTTCAGATTTAAGAAAGATATTTGTAAACTTAATTAGAGAAAAAGTTTCTATTAAGGACATTATCTTTGTATTTGAACGGTTGTGCGATTATGCGAGATTTTCTAAAGAGCCTGATATCTTGTCGGAACGTTTGCGCGCAGCTCTAGGGCGTCAAATCTGTTTGAGTAATGTTGACCGCGACCACGTACTCTATGCATTAACACTTTCTCCTGAATGGGAAAAGACTTTGGATGACAGTTGTCAAAGAACTGAACTTGGTACAATGTTCTTACTTAATCCAATGCAAGTACAGGATTTGATTGAATCTACTGCAATGACTCTGATGAGAGCGCATCAATCAATCGGACAACAACCTGTAATCTTGTGTTCACCTAGAATTCGATTACCTTTATATCAATTGCTTGAACGTCATATTCCAACAATTGTCGTAATTTCTTATTCAGAATTGATTACGGATATTAAAGTTGAAGCGGTTGATACAATTGGCGAAAATAGTGGATATTAAGTTCTATACACAATGTAGAATATTTGGTATAATTAATAATTATGAAACGATATAAACGTAAAAAAGAATCTTTTTTTTCAAAAATAATTAACTGTGTCTTAACTCTTTTAATTGCGTGTGCAATAGGCTCACAGGTTTGCACTGCTGCAAATAATAATTTAAGAGTTGCACAAGTTAGCGATGCTCACTTTTCTACTTTTGAAGAAAATACTTCGTACAAATTTTTGAAGAAATCTCCAGAATTGTTAGATGATGTTATTTTTCAAATTAATACATCCGGTCCTTACGATTTTGTAATGTTTACAGGAGATTTAATTAATAAACCTAAGGTTAGCGAATTAGAAAAATTTATTTCGCATGCTAATAACTTGATTTTTCCTTGGTATGCAATAGACGGGAACCATGACATAAGTATTGACGGACCGCTAACTAAAAACAAATTTTTATCAATGCTTGCTGCAAGTAATGACAATATGCAACAAGAAAATATTTATTACGCATTTACTCCTAAAAAAGGGTTTAGAGTAATTTGTTTGGATTCCATTATTGACTATAAATTAACTTCAAATGGCGAAATCTCCAATGAAGAATTTATGTGGCTTACGCAAGAATTGGAAAAACATTCTAAGGATACGATAATCGTATGTTCTCATGTTCCAATTATAGAACCGTTTTCTAGTCCTAATCATAAAATGCAAAATGAATACGAAGTTAGAAAGCTTTTAAAAACTCATAAAAATCCTGTTGTTGTGTTGCAAGGTCATTATCATACAACTAAAATAATACAGGATGATAATATGCTTGTTGTTGCCTGTCCTTCATTGGTAACTTATCCAAACGCGTTTAGAGTGATTAACATAAACTCAAATAAACAGCGCACACTTGTTGATGTATATTTGAAAGAAACAAATTTAAAAGACATTCAATCCCGTTCAAAATTACGATTAATGGGAACTGAAAGATTGTATGGTGAAGAGAGTGATAGAAACGCAAGTTTTGAATTAAAAAATTATGGAGAATAAGAATGGACGAGTTTAAAATAAAATTCAGAGGTGTTAGAGGTAGTTATCCGGTTCCCGATAAAGACTTTTTAAAATATGGTGGCAATACATCTTGCGTAGAAGTTCGTGTTGGTGGTCATTTGATTATTCTAGATGCAGGTACAGGCTTAATCAGCCTTGGGAATGAGCTTATGCACAAGTACATTGAATCTGGTACTACAATTACAGATAGAACCCCCGTAAAATGCACAATTTTGTTGAGTCATATACATTTAGACCACATTCAAGGCTTTCCATTCTTTAGACCATGCCACTTGGCATCTACCAGAATGTGCTTAATGGGTGGAGTGAATTATAATGAAACTTTAGAAAGCGAACTCGCAAAACTTCTGTTTACAAAATCATTTCCGCTTGATTTGGGTGATATTGCAGCTGATTTAAAGATTATGGATTTGAATGAAACAAATTATATTATTTTTAAATCCAGCGAAATGCCGAAAGTTGTAAGAGTAAACGACCTAAAAGAAGGTGATTATACAGATGATGACGTTGTAATTACTTGTTACAAATCTTATGCTCACCCTCAAAATGGCGTATTTATCTATAAGATTGCCTACAAAGGAAAGACACTTGTTTATGCAACAGACAAAGAAAGTTATCCGGGTGGAGACAAAAAATTAGTTAAGTTTGCCAAAGGATGTGATTTACTTATTCATGACGCACAATACTCAACAGAAGATTATTTAAGCATTTATGTGCCAAAACAAGGTTATGGACACTCTACTTTTGAAATGGCATTGGATTGTAAAGAACAAGTTGGCGCGAAGAAACTGGTTTATTTCCACTATGACCCCGGATATAATGACGAAAAATTGGATTTATTATCTGAAGAATACGCATCAGAAGATGCAATCATGGCTTATGAAGGATTAGAAATCGATCTATAATGAAAAAATTTCTTTCAATATTTTTATTACTGGTTCTTATTATTTGCTCAGGTTACAGAAAACCTTACAAATACACAATTGATGCAGGTAAAGACGCATTTTATCATAATAACGTTGGCATAAATTATTTGAAAGACAGAATTTATTATGCTGCAATTCAAGAGTTTAAAATTGCAATTCAACTAAGTCCGAATACACAAGCAACTGCTATTTTCAAGAATAATTTAGGCGAAACTTACACATTTATCGGTTATCCGGATATGGCAAGAACCTGCTTTGAGGATGCTATTCAACTTTATGGGTTAAATTTTAAGTATTATTTAAATTTGGCAGAATGTTATAAAACACTTGGTATAACAAACACAAAAATGGCCGAACTAAACAATTCTTCCAGTCCTTATGATAAAATAATGCTTGGACTTTTACAAATACAGGCTGGACAAACAAGAAAAGGGGTAATTACTCTTGATGATTTGTGTACGCAAGAGCCAAACTTATTGATAACTCCGGCAATAAGGCAATATTTAAAAGAAATTACTGCTAGATTGTAGATAATATTAACTTTTGTAAATGCAAATTTTTCTTATTATTATTGAATTATAAGAGTGAAAGCCAATTGAAAGAGTAAATATTTTTTTATTAAGTGTAAAATTTACAAATTTTTCGTTTTTATAGTATTATATAATCGTATGTAGAATTACTGATTGGTGCAAAATATGCACTGGTAGCAAAGGAGGCACATGAATTGACAATTGTATCATCATCAATCGAAGAGCTAGAAAAGCAAAACTTAGACAAAGTTAATTTAGGACAACATGTCCTAGCGGAATTTTTTGAGTGTGATCCAAACATTCTTAATAGTAATGATAAAGTAGAAAAGTATATGATAGACGCGGCTCTTGAATGTGGTGCGACAATAGTTCAAAAATGCTTTCATATGTTCAACCCATACGGTGTAAGTGGTGTTGTAATTATTTCGGAAAGTCATTTGGCAATTCATACTTGGCCAGAATTAGGCTATGCAGCAGTAGATTTATTTACTTGCGGTACAAAATGCGATCCAAAAGTTGCTTATGAATTCTTAAAGAAAAAATTTAACTCTCAAAAGGCTTCTTTTACTGAATTAAAAAGAGGTATTATTGATAGAGAAACTCTTAAATTATCAGAACAACCTTTTGAAATAGCAGAACAATTTGAAGAATAATTTTTTTTGTATATTAGAAAGAGACTGGTTCTTTACCAGTCTCTTTTTTTGTAATAAAAGTTTACATTAAGAAATGTTGCAATTTTGCGCTATAATATAGACTATGAGGGATTATGAACCGTATTATACAGAGGATGGCTCAATAGGGCTGTATTCTTACGCTGATAAAGATGTGTATCACTCCAAATTTGGTGCACTAACGGAAGCTTGGGAAAAATTTATTTTACCTTCCGGCATAAATAATAATTCTAATAAAGAAATAAAAGTTTTAGATGTTTGTTATGGAATCGGATATAACACAAAAGCTTTGATGAGTTTTTTTATAAATAAAAATAAAATTTATAAAAAAAATATTTTTCAAAAACTTTTTACAAATAAACATAATAACGAAACGATATGTACTAATAAAAAAGGTGTCGAAAAAGACAACATTTTATTATCACATATCGACACGATAGAGTATGATAATAATTTACCTGAGCTTACTATAGATTGTTTAGATATCAATGAAGAACTTATAAAATTATCACCTCTTTTTAAAACCCTAAAAACTCCTGAAGAAATTTTTGACAATATTGTTCCGCAAATTTTTGATTGCTTTGATTCTTATTATAAACTTCGTGATGCGTTTTCTAATTTCCTTTCATATTTTATGCCAAAGAATAGAAAAGAGATTAATGACTTACTTGATATTAAATTTCGAAATATGCATATTGAAAAAGAGTATAAAGTAAACGAATTTGTTAATTATATAATCTTAAATTCGCTTTCTGATAAATTTGGGCAAAGCTACTTGGATGAAAACATCAGAAATATTTTAAGAGAAAATAAGAATCGGAGATTTTTTGATAAGTCTCTGATAAAATATGCTAAATTTAATCAAAAATGGGGGTATAATAAGTCATCTAAGAACGTATTATCGACCTTCTTACATAATATATATTATGACCATTTATCGAAGCGTAATAAAAACATGGATTTTAAGGCCATTGAGAGCCTCTTTAAGCTTAATTTCTTAATAAATGATGCTCGAAAGAGTATTTTAGAATTAAACGAGCAATATGATTATATATTTCTGGACGCGTTTACATACACAAAAGCTCCTCAATTATGGTCAACTGAATTTGTAGCAGAGCTTTATAAGCGTTTAGCTCCAGATGGAGTGCTTATGACATATTCAAATTCTGTTCAAGTTCGAAATACATTGCTCGAAAATAATTTTTATGTTGGTAAGATTTATAATAAGAAAAACGATAAATTTATCGGAACAATTGCCGCTAAAGACAAAAGTCGGATAAAATATCCGTTGAATAATTATGAATTAGGATTGTGTGCGACAAAAGCCGGAATTCCTTATCATGACCCTAATCTTGCATTTAGCTGTAAGGAAATTCTTGAACTCCGGGAATATGAATATCGACATAGCAATTTAATGAGTTCGTCCAAATATATTAAAATAAGAGGTTCTAAAGATGAATAAGTATGATGTAACTATTGTAGGAGGCGGAACTGCGGGCTGTGCGTGCGCCTATATAGCAGGTAAATTAGGATTAAAAGTCTTATTAGTGGAGAAACATTCATTTTTAGGAGGTTCTATTACGTCCTCATTGGTTATTCCTGCGATGAAAACATCTGATAATGCTATCAATACAGAGTTTTTCGATACTTTATATTCTGAACTTGAAGCCATTAATGGAGCTATAACATATTGCGATGGAAATAAAGGTTGGTTTAATCCTGAGTTAACAAAAATTATTTTAGATAAAATGCTGATTGATGCGCATGTAGATGTTCTATTTGAATCATCAATTAAAAAAGTAGAAGAGAAATTATCATCATATATCGTAACGATTGATAACAATAATATCTTTACTTTAGAACAAGGGTTATTAAACCCTATCGAAACGATTTATCTTGTAGACGCGACTGGTGATGCAAAAATTTGTGAAAAATTAAATTGTGAATTTTTAGAAAAAAAATCTCAGCCGATAAATTTAAGATTTGTAATGTCAGGCGTCGATGTCGAAAAATTTTCTGCATGGATTATGGAACTTGATAAAGATAGAGATGTTACAACTTCTTGTGTTGTTAATGGAAAAACGTACTTATCTACGGCTTATACTTGGGATAGTGGCAAAAATTGGGCTCTAAAGCCAATATTTAAGCAGGCTATAGAGGATAATATTCTTACAGAAGCTGATAGCAACTATTTTCAGCTATTTTCAGTTGCCGGTACGCCAGGTTCTATAGCTTTCAACGCTCCTAGGCTCTTGAATTCTCAAAACCCTTATATAGAGGGACGTGCAAGTATATTGAGATTATCAAAATTCTGTAAAAAATACTTAAAAGGTTTTGAAAATGCCTATATTTCATCTATTGCAAACTCTCTTGGAGTAAGAGTTTCAAACCGAGTAAAGGGTAAATATGTTTATACTCAAGATGATTTAAGAAACGGAAAAAAATTTGAACATCCCGTTGTAATTTCAAATTATCCGATAGATATACATTCAGATAAAAAGGACTCATCTAAGCTTGAAAAAGTTTATAAAGAATACCAATTACCGATTGAGTCTCTAATGATAAGAGATCGATTATTTGTCGCAGGACGCTGTATTTCTGCGGATTTTGAAGCTCAAGCAGCATTACGAATTATTCCTTCTTGTTTCTCTATGGGTGAAGGATTAGCTAAATATTTACAAACCTTAATACGTCCTTGTGATAGATTATAATTATGGCTAATTTAATACCTTTACATATTCACTCAGAATATTCTTTACTGGATGGGATGATTAGAGTTGGCGACTTAGTTAAGTATGCTCAAGAAAATAATCTTCCTGCGATTGCAATTACTGACCACGGTGTAATGTATTCAGCTATTGAATTTTACGAACTTGCAGAGCATGCCGGTATAAATCCGCTTATTGGTTGCGAATTTTATGTAAATTCCGGTGATATTCACGTTAAAGACAGTGCTAATAATCCTTTATATCACTTGATTTTAATTGCAAAGGATAATAAAGGTTATAAAAATCTTATTAAATTAGTTTCAACTGCTTGGTGCGAAGGCTTCTATTACAAGCCTCGTATAAACTTTGAGTTATTAAAAGAGTATCATGAAGGTTTAATTTGCGCATCTGCTTGTTTAGGTGGCGAAGTATTACAACACTTGCTAAAAAACGAATACGACCAAGCTAAAGAAGTTGCAAAGCGTTATCAGGATTTGTTTGGAGATGATTATTATATTGAGCTTCAAGATCACAATATGGATGAGCAAAAACGCACAAATCCTGACTTAATGAAAATTGCCAAAGAACTTGGCATCAAAATGATTATCACAAACGACTCCCACTATTTGAGAAAAGAAGATGCGGACGCACAAGATACTTTATTATGTTTGCAAACAAACGCAAATAAAGATGATGAAAAGCGTTTTCATTTTCCGAATAATGAGTTTTATGTTAAATCAAAAGAAGAAATGCGTAAGGCTTTTTCTTGGATGGACGACGCGACTTTTGAAGAATGCTGTGCTAATACAGAAGAAATTGCAAATAAATGTAATGTAGAAATTGAATTGCATAATGCACCGCTTCCTCATTATGATGTTCCTGAAGAATTTATATTCACTTCTGATGATGTTGATCCTAAAATTATCGAACGATTAAAGAAGAAAAACAAAACCGAAAATTCAGCCGATGTTATGGAAGAAGCTAAGTATATTCAAGGTATTGAAAACTACTTGGAACACATTGTATTTGAAGGTTTAAAGAAGCGTTACGGAGATCCGCCTCCTGAGGATATTATTAAACGTGCTAAATATGAGTTGGGTGTAATCAATCACATGGGTTTTCCTGCGTACTTCATGATTACGTGGGACTTTATTCACTTTGCAAAAACTCATGATATTCCTGTAGGCCCCGGTAGAGGTTCTGCTGCGGGTTCGGTAGTAGCTTATGCCTTGGAAATTACAGATATTGACCCGATTTATCACAAACTGTTGTTTGAAAGATTTTTGAATCCTGAACGTTTTACCATGCCCGATATTGATATCGACTTTTGTATCGAAAAACGTGGTGATGTTATTGATTATGTTACAAAAAAATATGGTGAAGATAAGGTTTGTCAGATTATTACATTTTCAACTTATGCGCCAAAAGCAGCTTTTAAAGGTGTTGGACGTGTTCTACAAGTTCCTTTTGCCGAAAGTAACAGAATTACAGGTTTAATTGAACCGGCTCTCGATGTCGCAAGAGCATCTAACCCAAAAGCTGAATGGCTTCGTGATATTGTGGCTGCGGAAGGCACATCCGATTTTAAACAGCTTTATGATGAAGATTATCAAATAATGAACCCTGAAAGCGGAAAAACAATAAGCTTCAAACGTTGGGTTGATATGGCGATTGCAATTGAAGGTTTAAAGTGCGGAACTGGTACTCACGCTGCGGGTGTAATTATTTCTCACGCGCCTTTGGATACAATTTTACCGGTACAACCTTCTAAGGACGGCATTGTTCAAACAGGTTATCCTAAACACGAAGCAACAGAAGTTTTAGACCTTCTTAAAATGGACTTTTTGGGATTAAGAAACTTAACCATGATTACAAAAACTTGTAAAATGGTTAAAAAATATCGTGGGATAGATGTTGACATTAACAATATTCCTCTTGACGATAAACCTACCTATGAAATGCTTGTACGTGGTGAAACAATAGGTGTATTCCAGTTAGAATCACAAGGTATGATGAATCTTGTTAAACGTCTAAAACCTGACGTTTTTGAAGATTTAGGCGCGTTGGTTGCGTTATTTAGACCTGGTCCTTTGGGTTCCGGCATGGTTGATGATTTCGTAGCCAGAAAACACGGTAAGCAAGAGATTACTTATGCACATCCGCTTCTAGAGCCTGTGCTTAAAGATACTTATGGAACAATTGTTTATCAAGAACAAATCATGCAGGTTTTCCAAGTCTTAGCAGACTATTCACTTGGTCAAGCCGACCAAGTCCGTCGTATGATGGGTAAAAAAGACCTTAAAACAATGGAAGAGCAGAGAGGTAAATTTATTGCCGCATCTGCAAAACACGATATGAAAAAAGAGGACGCAGAAAAACTCTTCAACCAAATTCTTGCGTTCGCTTCATATTGTTTTAACAGGTCGCACTCAGCAGCTTATGCGTTTGTAGCATATCAAACGGCGTATTTAAAAACGCACTATCCTGTTGAATATTTTTCAGCACTACTTTCAAGTGTTGCTGACAATAAAGACCAAACTCAGCTTTATATTGAAGAAGCTCAAAGACTTGGCAGTAAAGTTTTAGCGCCTGATATTAATAAATCATACTTAGAGTACGCGCCTGACGGAGAAAATATACGTTTTGGTATGGCTGCGATTAAAGGAGTTGGTGCGCCTGTTGTTGAAGCGATTATAAAAGAGCGTGAAGAGAACGGTGATTTTAAAAATATTTTTGATTTTTGCAAACGAGTTGATGCAAAATACGTTAATAAAAAATCTTTAGAAGGTTTAATTAAAGCCGGCGCATTTTCTAATATCGAAAAAAGCAGAAAACAGCTTTTTGAAAATATGGAACATATTTTAGATGTAACCTCAAAAGAAGCTAAAGATAGAGCTATGGGACAAGTTAGTCTATTTTCGGCTTTAGGCGGTGATAATGAATTTGAGAATGTACAATATCAGCTTGTCGGAAGTGATGCCGAGTATACTGATAAAGAAATTCAGTTATTTGAAAAAGAATTTTTAGGTTTTTATGTAACCTCACATCCGCTTTTCTCAATTCGTGATAAATTGCCATTTTTAATGACGCATAGGGTTGCAGAATTAAGTGAGGTTAAGGAAGATGATGTTGTAACTCTTTGTGGACTGGTTACCGCAACAAGACAAATTCCGACAAAAAAAGATCCGTCTAAATTCTTGAGATTTGTAACTTTGGAAGATTTGACAGGAAAAGTTGATTGCGTTTGCTTCCATAAAAAACTCATGGAATTCGGCGAAATGCTTGTTCAAGATAACAAAGTTGTTATAACAGGCAAGGTTCAACACCGCGGAGAAGAAGGTACTGTAAGCGTTCTTATTGATAACGTAAAATCTGTTGAAAACTCTAATATCGTAACTTTAGAATTGAAACGCGATGTTAAGTATGAAGAACTCTGCGGAATCAAAAACATTTTGGCTAAGCATCACGGCGATGACCCTGTAATGTTTAAATTACCACCGGTTGACGGTTACAGTCCTAAGATTTTAACGGCACCAATTTTCTGGGTAAGTTCTACAAACGATTTAGTTAGCCATATGCAACAGGTATTTCCGAGCACAATGGATGTTACAATTCGCTCTTTAGACCAACCTTTAGAAGTATAATCGCTAGAATAACTCTCTGGTTTTGCGTCTGATTTCTTCATCTACAGCAAATATTTCATCCAATGTCGGATTGCTTATAACAGTATGTTGCGACATCATTTTTTCTACGGAATCAATGATATCAAATAATTTTATTTGACCTTTCAAGAACGCAAAAACTGCCTCTTCATTTGATGCATTTAAGCAAACGGTTGCAGTTCCTCCAACTCTACCAGCTTCATAGGCTAACTTTAAAGCCTTAAATTTTTCCCAGTTTGGTTCTTCAAAATCTAAACGCGCAATCTCTGCAAAGCTAAAGCTTTTAGACTTTATTCCCTCATAACGTTCGGGATACGTAATTGCATATTGTATTGGAATATGCATACTAGGTAAACCGAGTTGTGCGATTACACTTCCGTCAACATATTCTATTGCAGAATGCACAATACTTTGCGGATGCACAACCACTTGTATATCATCGTAATCCATGCCGAACAAATGATGCGCTTCTATAACTTCCAAACCTTTGTTCATAAGAGTTGCACTATCAACCGTAATTTTGCGTCCCATATTCCAACGCGGATGAGCTAACGCTTGTTCAACAGTCGCATTTTTCATATCTTCAACAGTTTTCTTTAAGAATGGACCGCCGGATGCTGTAATAATAAGTTTATCAACTTGTGCAATATCTTTAATGCATTGATGAATAGCACAATGTTCACTATCTACGGGGATAATCTTCACTCCTTTAGATTTAGCAAGGTTCATAACAATATCACCGGCCATTACAAGAGTTTCTTTGTTAGCTAAAGCGATATCAATTCCATTGTTAATTGCTGTTATTGTAGGTCTTAAACCTATTCTCCCAGACACAGCAACTAAAATAATATCGTTATCTTTGTTTGAACAAATTTCATCTAAGCTCAAAGGTATAGCACCTTCAATTTTGCTTATATCTTCTGCATAAGCATATTTAGGTTTAAATCTTTTTATTTGTTCATTTAGAAGCTCCGTATTTCCACCTGCAGTTAAAGCTAATATTTCAAATTTGTCCTGTAATTTTTCAATAACTTCTAAGGCTTGACGTCCTATAGAACCTGTAGAACCTAATATACTTATCTTTCTCTTCATTTTATTCCTCTATTCTTAAATCTAAATAATCATGCAAAGCTTGCTTCCAATTTCTGCAAATTTTATGATTGTTCATCGCGCTATATTGCGGTCTTTTTGCCGGTCTTGGATAATCTTCGGTTTTGCAAGGTTGCAAATTCACGCTTATATCTAAATATTCAAATATTTCTTTTGCAAACTCATACCAACTTGTTTGACCGCTTCCACAAATATGATACGTGCCATATTCAAACTCTTCCAGCATTTTAATAATACCATTAGAAAGCTCAACAGTCCATGTCGGACAACCTATTTGATCATTTACAACTTTTAGAATTTCGTCATTTTTATGAGCAATCATTGTTTCTACAAAATTCTTACCATGATGACCGTAAAGCCAACTGGTGCGCGCAATATAATAATCTTTACAGTATTTTTTTACAGCTTCTTCACCTTGAAACTTTGTTAATCCGTAGTTATTTATCGGATTTGGTTTGTCATCAATCTCATAAGGAGCTTGTTTTTTACCATCAAAAATATAATCTGTTGAAACATAAACTAATATTGCATCATTTTTAGCACAAGCTTTTGCAACATTTTCCGTGCCAACTACATTAATCAATTTCGCTTGCTCAAATTCTTCTTCAGCTTTATCAACATTTGTGTAAGCCACGCAATGGATTACATAATCAGGATTTTCGACTGAAATAACTTTGTGTACAGCAAATTCATTAGTTATATCCAGATTGTCAATATCTGTTTCAATAACATCGTACCCGTAATCTTCCAGAATAGGGCATAAATCTTGCCCGAGCATGCCATTAGCACCTGTTACTAAGACTTTCATGAAATCTCCTTCAATCTTGGTTGATATTTATCTTTTTCTGACAAAATAGGTTCAAAATCAATTTCCCAATCAATATTAATATCCTCATCATTCCAAAAAATGCCTCTATCAGCTTGTGGAGCGAATTCTTTTGAAGTCTTGTAAATTAATTCTGCGCAATCTGATAGCACAACAAAACCATGCGCAAAACCTTCAGGTATAAAAAGCATGTGCTTATTTTCTTCCGAAAGTTCAACTCGTACATATTTCGCAAATGTTGGAGAATCTTTGCGAATATCAACCGCTACATCATAGATTCTCCCTTTTATACATCTAACAAGCTTTGCTTGAGCAAATGGAGGTTCTTGATAGTGCAAACCTCTTAAAACGCCTTTTGTTGAGCTGGAATAATTATCTTGCACAAAATCTGTATTAATGCCATTTTTTGCGAAATCAGATTTCTTATAAGTTTCCATGAAAAAACCACGATTGTCGCCAAAAATTTGCGGTTTGATTAATATTACATCTGAAATTACTTGTTTTATAAATTCAAAAGGCATAAATTTATTTTAACATGAAAAAGAAAGTTCAATTCTGTAACAATTCGTTACAAACTTCGTAGTCGAGCGCATTTTTATAATAGAATAGAATTATGAGTTTAGATGCCGTTATAGATAGCTTGCTATCCCCAATAGCTGACAAGGTTTCGGGATTAATATTTTCGTATATCACAATAGGTGGAGTTAAAGTAGAATTTTTGATTGCTCTGCTTATTTTTGCAGCTATTTATTTTACAATTAGAACAGGTTTTATTGGTGTTTGGGGCTTTAAACACGCCATAAAACTGATTACCAATAACTATAAACACAATAATCCAAGCGGTTATCAAAGAAAGAAAAAAGGTGAATTATCATCTTTTCAAGCGCTTAGCGCAACTATTTCAGCGTCTGCCGGAATCGGTAATGTTGCAGGTTCTGCAGCAGCAGTCTCAATTGGAGGCCCTGGGGTAATTTTCTGGATGATTATTGCAGGATTTTTCTCAATGGCGCTAAAATTTTCAGAAGTTTTACTTGGAGTAAAATTCAGAAATACAAATCCGGACGGTACAGTATCCGGCGGGCCTATGTATTACATTCTTGTTGGTTTAAGAGGAAAATACTCTCAAAAATTTGCTCCGATTTTGGCTAAAACTTACGCTGTATGCTGTATTTTTGCGATGATTGGGGGGTGGAATTTATTTCAAATTAACGCTATGACCGCACAATTTACAGAAGTAACGGGCGGAGATAACAGCTTTTTTGCAAATAACGGTTGGATTTTAGGTACAATTGTTGCCGTTATTACTTGGTTTACAATTATTGGCGGAATTAAAGCAATTGGAAAATTCACTTCAAAAGTAACGCCGATTATGTGCAGTTTATATGTTGCAAGCGCATTTTTAGTGTGTTTGGTAAATATTCATCACTTGCCGGAAACGCTTGTTTTAATTGTTAAAGAAGCATTTTCGCCACGCGCAATGACAGGCGGAGCTTTTGCATGCTTACTTTGGGGATTTAGACGTGCAATGTTCGCAAACGAATCAGGTTTGGGTACTGCGCCAATTGCGTTTTCAGCTGTCAACACCAATAAACCTGTTGCACAAGCGTTTATTTCAATGTTACAACCGTTTGTAGATACTGTTATAGTTGGCGTTGCTACAGCATTTGTAATTGTCGTTTCTAAGGCTTATTTAACAGTTGATGGCATTGCAGGTATCGAATTGACATCAAAAGCTTTTGCAACAATTTGCCCTGCTTATCCGATTTTGTTGACAGTTATGGCAAGCTGTTTCGTACTATCTACAATGCTTTGCGGTTCTTTTTACGGACTGAAAGCTTGGGGATTCTTGTTTGGTGATTCAAAAAATAAAACACGCGTTTTTCAAGCGATTTACTGCTTATGCATAATAGCAGGATCAGCAATGAATTTTCAGAGCATAATTAACCTGTCTGACGCCGTAACTTTGTTTTTAGCCGTACCAAATTTAATTGCTGTATTTGCGCTTTCCGGCGTTGTAATTAAAGAACTTAAACGCTATTGTGAGCGCTACGATGTTGGTGTTAAAGTAGCAAAATATTTAAAATAGAATTGAATTTTGTGCTAAAAAATTATAAAATGATTTTATAATAAAAGGATAATCATTGAAATACAAAAATTTAACAAAGGAACAAATTTTAATATCATTAGATAGATTAACACGCTTTAAACCAACAAAAGAGAAGTATTTACGAGTATTTTCTGATATTATTTTGGGAAATTTAATTGAGCCTAAGTTCAAAAAAGTTGAACTTGAACAAGTTGATGTAAATGAAATTAAGGATTATGCAGTTGAGATTCTGAATAGTTCACTTACTAAAATATTGAATGCTGACGAGCGCGATAATTCTTTGAACATCAATTCTAAATTAAAAAATTACGAAAACTCTGTATTCAAAAATGATGAGCAAACTCAAGTTCTTCTTGATAACAAAATCGATTATATGAACGCAATTAAGCTTATTAATGAAAATTGTGTTGTTAATTTGCGTTGGCTTAAATCTCTTGCTGAGCATGCTGATTTAAAACAAATGCGTCATGAGCATTACTTAAAATTCCCGATTGTAAAGGTTTTATTGGTAGAGGGTTTAACAGAAGAAACTTTGTTGCCGGCATTTTCAAAGTTTTTGGGATTTGATTTCTACCAAGAAGGAATACAGGTTATTCCGGCAGGCGGTAAAAGCCAAGTGGTAAAAATGTATTATCGTTTGTCAGAAGAACTTAAATTACCAATTTTCTTACTGTTGGATAAAGATGCAGAAGAAAATATTGCACAAATCAGACCGAAATTAAGGAACATTGATAAAATTCATCTTGTGTCATGCGGAGAATTTGAAGATTTGCTACCAAAATCATTGATAATAAAAACTATAAATAAACATCTACAGAATTTTAATTCTATAAATGATGAAGATTTTGATGAAAATTTATCAAATGCTAAGAATTTGGAATTAATTTTCAAAACAAAAGGTGTACATGAGTTTAAAAAGGCTGAGTTTTCAAAACTTGTAAGAGCTAATATCACAGAAGATAGCGATGTTTCAGACGAAGTGAGAGAAATTATAAAAGAAATATCAAATAAAACTCTTGACAGTAAATTTTGTTCTTGGTAATATAAATCTTGTGGTCAGTCCACAAGCCGAAGTATAAAAGGTTTAATTGATAAATAAATAGTTTTTGTAAATTTTTATAAAATTTGCGCTTGTAGCTCAGCAGGTAGAGCACTCCCCTTTTAAGGGATAGGTCGCGCGTTCGAATCGCGCCAAGCGCAATTTTTTTATTGCATCCGTAACCAAATCCTACAACAAGCTGTCGCAACTTTACTTTCCACAGCCAATCAAACTCCTGCAATCGCATTGCAGTTGCTGTAATAGATTTAATACTTAATAACACCCTCCCCCAAGGGAGGGGACGTGCTAAAGACGTCCATGCAAGCGCATATCGCTCCCCTCTCCTTCAATCAATTCTACATGGAGAGGGTGCCGAAGGCGGGAGAGGGTATTATTAACGAAGAGCATAGATTACTTCGTCGCTCCAATAATCACTGCTTCTTGCAAAGACTGAGCGTAGGCTACCAATGCTACTAAAGATATAATACTAATACTTATTTGAAAGTTTCATTGCCTTATAAAGTTCAAATACACTTATCAAGAAGAATAGTCCAAAAACAGCCAAATAAGATTTGTTTGTGTAAACCAAAACTTCGCCAACTTTTTGAGGTTCAAAAAGATTCAAAAGAAATCCCATTGCAGTACCCAAAAGTCCAACCATCGTAAAGAAGCAGAAATTCATAATACTAACAGCCGTACCTGATACCATTTTCCTGTTTGTCAAGTGTAAAACAGGAACTAACAACGAAGTCAAGCTCGCATTTCCAGCTAAAACAAAGAATATTACTGCAATTAAACTTGTTCTGATATTAAATATCAAACACAAACAAATTATTAAAAGCGAAACAAACGTAATAATAGAAGCATTTTTTAAAAAAACAACTCTATGATTGTGGCATATTTTACAAACGGAAGCATTAATTATATTAAAAGCAGCCGCTATTATTGCCATTATCGAAAGTGTAATTGCAGACTTTGCAGTCGGCATTCCACAAAAATCCTCGAGGAATTTTTTACCAATAATCGCTTGTATCGCATAAGAAATCCCGAAATTACAGCACGCAAAACTAAATAAATTACGATTGTGTTTTTTATGCAAAACCAATCTGAACGGCAAAGTTCTTAATTTTACATTCCGATTAATTTCAGGATACTTAACTTTCGGCGATAAAAGTATAAACAGTAAAACACCTGCTAAAATAATCAACGCTAAAATGACTAAAATCATCCGCCAGTTAATATACTTCATCATGAATACAAATGGAGCATTCGCCGCAATTCCACCGCAATATCCAATACAAAGCATTACGGAAATTGCAATTCCAAAGTTTTTATCCGAATAAAATTCTCTAAGTTCCCTAATTAAACTCAAATAAAAACAGCTTCCACCAATACCAACCAACACACGCGAAAAATACATTAAGGGCAAATTAGTTGAAATCGGGAATAGTAAAGCACCAATTCCAAGGATAATTCCGCCGGTTAGCATTACGCGCAAACCACCGAATCGATCAACTAAAACACCTATAATCAATTGATTAATCGCATAAAGGTACATAAAAATCGCACCAAAAGCCGTAATATAAGGAGCACTAACAGACAATTCCTGTTGAAGCAAATCAAAAACTGCACCAGGGATTGCTATTCTTTGAAAATTTGCAAAGAAATAGAACAACGCACCTAGCGAAATAAGTGTAAATAGTATCCCCTTATTGTTTTTCATACTCCCAAGTCAATCTAGTTATTAGCTGAAGTAACAACTTTATCAATCAAACCGTATTCGCATGCTTCAGCTGCTGACAAGTAGTGATCTCTTTCGCAGTCTTCTTTAACCTTGTCAAATGGTTGACCTGAATTTTCAGCCATAATACCGATTAACATGTCTTTCATTCTCAAAATTTCTTTAGCTTCAAGTTCAATATCTGTAGCTTGACCTTTTGCGCCACCTAAAGGTTGGTGAATCATAATTCTTGCACTTGGAAGTGCCATTCTCTTACCTTTAGCACCAGCTGATAATAAGAACGCACCCATTGACGCAGCTTCACCTAAACAAATGGTTTGAACATCAGCTTTAATAAGATTCATAGTATCATAAATTGCCATGCCGGCAGTAATAACACCACCCGGAGAGTTGATATAAAGCATAATGTCTTTTTCAGGATTTTCGCTATCTAATAGCAAAAGTTGGGCAACAACAGAATTTGCAACTTCATCATCGATTTCTGTACCTAAGAAAATAATTCTTTCTCTTAATAATCTTGAAAAAATATCAAAAGACTTCTCTCCTCTTGAAGAAGATTCAATTACTGTAGGTACGTAACTTAAAATCTTTTTATAATCAGTTGTTTCTGTTGTCATATTTCTCTCCTTTATTTATCATTAAGATAATTTTACAATAAAACATTAGTACGAGCAACTAAAAAATAGTTTATTTTTTTAAAGCATTTTCTAACGCTTTTTCAAGAACCTCAATTTTAGATTCCAAAACTTTCACTCTGGAAGAAGCTTCTGTCGATGAAATTGATTCTTTTTCAAGCTCTCTTTTATACGAATTTAATTTCTCATTCTTGACATTCATTTTAAGTGTCATTAAAAATACAGCAAGAGCAAAACCTGATAAAAACATTGTAACCATTGGAATATGCCCTGTTTGGTTCAAGAATGTGTAACCTGCACAAGCAATTGTAATTATTGATAAAATTATTAAAAAAATATTTTTCATAAATCAGACTCCTTATAGAAAACATTGTACAATAAAATCTGAGTTTATGCTAAACTATTAACTACAGAAACGAAAATCCAACGGAATAAATAGATGGGTGATGAAGATAAACAGTTTGATGCCACCCCCCAAAAGCTTGAGAGAGCTAGAAAAGAAGGGCAGGTAGTTAAATCAAAAGACGTGTCAACCGCATTGTCTTTACTTGTTATGTTTTCATTCATAAATATGCTTGCTCCAATTATTTGGAAACTTATCGTAGGGTTGTTTAAAACTCTATATGAGCAAATTCCAAACCAACATATAGAAAGCATAGGTTTAACCTACATGTTGACAGTTACCCTGATTCCAACAGTTGTAATCATTGGCGCTATTCTATTTGTTGCAGCGTTTGTTGCAATCTTAGGTGATTTTATACAAGTAGGTCCACTTGTTGCAACAGCACCACTTGTTCCAAAATTAGATAAATTAAACCCGACAAAATATTTTAAAAATTTATTCCAAGTAAAAACATTGTTTGAACTTTGCAAAAACATAGTTAAAGTTTTTATTTTAGGTCTTGTTGGTTGGACGGTTTATCGTGCGCATTTAGAAAGTATTTTAATGCTCGCTGCAATTGACAACCATTTTGCAGTAATGATTGAATTCGGTAAATTAATTGTAGAATTTATTTATAAAGCCTGCATTGCCTTCCTAATTATTGCCGCAGCAGACTATGGGATGACAAAATGGAAATTCTTAAAAGACCAAAAAATGTCATTTAAAGAAATCAAGGATGAGTACAAAAACTCAGAAGGAGATCCGCACGTAAAAGCAGCGCTTCGTCAAAGACGTATGCAAATGTTACAACAAGGTGCGATGGACTCTGTACCGGATGCTGATTTTGTTGTAAGAAATCCGACCCACGTAGCTTGCGCATTAAAGTACGATTCAGAAACAATGCAATCGCCAACTCTAACTGCAAAGGGAACTGAACTTATTGCTAAAAAAATTATTGATATTGCACAGAAACACAATGTTCCTGTGATTGATAACGCACCGGTTGCAAGAGCCTTATTTAGAATGGTCGATATCAACCAGCAAATTCCACCGGAATTATACAAAGCTGTAGCCGAAATTCTATTATTCGTTTACGGGCTTAAAAACAAACAACAAGGGCAATAACACGATATTAAGTGTATAAAATACAACTAAAGGGTTGAAAAATTTTCTTGTTTGTATTAATATGTGTTTGACATAAATTCTGTATAGTTATTTATCCAAGCCGGAGCGCGGGAAATAGCATAAGATAGTCGCCTAACAAGTTTTTTACAGCATGAAACATTAGTGATTGCACCAACGTTTATCACAGACTTAGGGTAAAAAATTTAGGAAAGACGCTGTGTTAGGAACTAAGCGAGAACAAAGTGAAACCGTAGGGAGGATTTTTTATAGTAGCAATACAGAATCCAATTTACTAATATTATAAGAGGATTTCAATGATTAGAAAGACAGTCTTAACTACTATGGCATTGCTTAGTTTGCTATGCGTTAGGGTACAAGCTGCTCCAACTCAGGACGTAATTAAAGAAACCATTGTAAAGCATTCAATCGAAATGAATGTTGACCCAGCGTTAGCTTTAAGTATCGCCAAAAAAGAATCCGGCTTTAGACACGAATTAAAAAGCCCCTATGGCGCAGTAGGCGTATTCCAACTACTCCCATCAACAGCCCAAAGAATGGGTTTCAACCCTTATTACTTAAGTGAAAACATCAAGGCAGGTTTAACTTATTACAAGATGATGTACAAGATGTTTGGCTCAACAGAATTGGCACTAGCTGCTTACAATGCAGGTCCAGGCAATGTTAAAAAATTTGGTGGCACAATACCGCCTTATGGAGAAACAAGAAGATTTGTAAATCAGATTATGGCTGATTACAATAATCAGAAAATCAATCCGGACCCTGCAATTTTGAAGGTTAAGCAATCGAAAGCTTCTGCTACTCCTAAGGTCGCAAAAGCAACCGGAGAAGTTAAACATTCTCAACACAGTGTAGACCTTCCTAATTTGAGGGAGATTCCAGAGGTAAGACACTCTGAACCAGCAATGGAAATTTTGTAAATCAAAAAACCGCGGACAATTTAAATTGTCCGCGGTTTTGTTTTATGATTGTTTATTTATATTGAACTATTAAGAACTTTCGTGTTAATATTTAGTCATGGCAATTATATCAGACGATGAGGGAATGGAGAGACGGGTAAAAAAGAACCCGATTGTTAAGCCCGAAACAATTGAATACGACAATACTTTTGAAAGTTCAATAAGACCAAAAGACTTTGAAAGTTACATTGGTCAAGGAGCTTTAAAGGAAACACTTAAAATTACGTTGGAGGCAGCAAAAAAACGCGGCAAACCGCTTGACCACTTGCTTTTTTACGGTCCTCCCGGATTAGGTAAAACAACTATAGCCGGAGTTATAGCTTCACAAATGGGTGTAGAAATTCGAATCACATCTGCTCCGGCGCTCGAACGTCCGCGTGATATTATAGGAATATTAATGTCTTTAAAAGGTGGAGAAATATTATTTATTGACGAAATTCACCGTCTTAATAAAGTTGCAGAGGAGATTTTGTACCCTGCAATGGAAGATTTTACTTTAGACATGACGACAGGAAAAAGTCAGACTGCAAAAACTCTTCGTGTACCTTTGCCAAAATTTACCCTAATTGGTGCAACAACAAAAGCCGGTGAACTTTCTAGTCCACTAAGAGACAGATTTGGTATGATTCACAGACTAGAATTTTATACTGTTGAAGAATTAGCTCAAGTTGTAGAACGTACAGCGAAAATTCTTGAAGTTGAGATTACAGAAGAAGGTGCAAAAGCTATTGCTATGCGTTCACGTGGCACACCTAGAATTGCAAACAGACTTGTTAAACGTGTTTCAGATTTCGCGATAGTAAAATATGACGGTGTAATCGATAAACGTGTCGCTAACGAATCTTTAGATATTCTAAAAATCGACGAATTTGGTTTGGATAACACAGACCGCGCACTTTTGAGCTTAATCATTGATAAATACGATGGCGGACCTGTTGGTATTGAAACAATCGCCGCTGCATTGAGTGAAGATGTTAGAACTATTGAAGATGTTTGTGAACCTTATTTACTTCAAGCAGGTTTGCTACAAAGAACTCCGCGCGGACGAAAAGTTTCACCGGAAGGCTATCGACATTTAGGCATAAAAATGCCTTCAGAACAAAGAAGATTGTTTGACAATTAAAAGTTATTCATTTATCTGGTTTTATGTTAAAATTATTTCATTAAGTTTATGGAGGAATAAATGAAAGAGGCATATTTTCCACAAGAAATAGAAAAAAGATGGCAGGAAAATTGGGAAAAGAACAATGTTTTCCATACTCCTGACAATAGCGACAAGCCTAAATACTTCGCATTATCAATGTTTCCGTACCCATCTGGAAAACTTCACATGGGACACGTTAGAAATTACACTATTACGGACGTAATTGCAAGATTCAAAAAAATGCAAGGCTTTAATGTACTTCATCCGATGGGATGGGATAGTTTCGGTTTACCGGCTGAAAACGCTGCAATGAAACATGGTGCAGACCCTGCTAAGTGGACTGATGAAAATATTGCCTATATGACAAAGCAACTTAAAATGCTTGGTTTATCTTATGATTGGCAAAGAGAAGTTACAACTTGCAAACCTGATTATTACAAATGGACTCAATGGTTATTTATTCAACTTTATAAAAAAGGTTTGGCTTATAAAAAAGAAGCTGCAGTTAATTGGTGCGAAACTTGCGGTACAGTTCTAGCTAATGAACAAGTTATTGATGGTAAATGCTGGAGATGCGATAGCGTTGTAGAAAAAAAATATCTTTCTCAATGGTTCTTCAAAATTACAGATTATGCAGAAAGATTGCTTGAGGATTTGGATAAACTTCCGGGTTGGGGCGATAATGTAAAAACAATGCAAGCAAACTGGATTGGTAAATCTCAAGGTGCAATCTTCAAGTTTAAGGTTAAAGAAATAGAAGGAATGGAAGTTCCTGTTTATACAACAAGACCTGATACCGTTCATGGCATAACTTATCTTGTTGTAGCACCTGAATATAAAGATATTGATAAACTTACAACTCCTGAAAACAAGGAAAAAGTTGAAGAATATAGAGCTAACGCTCGTAAGATGACAGAAATTGAAAGACTTTCAACAGATAGAGTTAAAACAGGTGTTCCTTTAGGAACCTACTGTATCAATCCATTTACAGGCGAAGAATTCCCGCTATGGACAGCAGATTATGCGCTTGTTGAATACGGTACAGGTGCAGTTATGGCAGTTCCAACTCACGATACAAGGGATTTTGATTTTGCTAAAAAATACAATCTTCCTCTAAAAGTTGTTATTTCTCCTGAAGGAAAAGAATTAAATCCTGAAGAAATGACAGAAGCGTATACAGAAGAAGGCATTTTGGTTAATTCTAACGAATTCAACGGAATGAAAAATACTGAAGCTAAAAAGGCAATTACTCAAAAAGCTGTTGACAACGGTTTTGGTGAATTCAAGACACAATACAGATTAAGAGATTGGTTGATTTCCCGTCAAAGATATTGGGGCGCACCAATCCCTATGATTTATTGCGACAAGTGTGGTATTGTTCCTGAAAAAGAAGAAAACTTGCCTGTGATGCTTCCGACTGATGTTGATTTTTCAGTTGTTGGCAAATCACCAATTACAACTTCAAAAACTTTTGCAGAAACTACTTGCCCTATTTGTGGCGGAAAAGCAAGACGTGAAATGGATACAATGGATACATTCGTTTGCTCAAGCTGGTACTATTTGAGATATTCAGACCCTAAAAATACTGAGTTACCGTTCGCAAAAGAACTTGTAGATCACTGGTTGCCTGTTGATCAATATGTAGGTGGTATTGAGCATGCTATTTTACACTTGTTGTATTCAAGATTCTTTACTAAAGCACTTAAAGATTTAGGCTTGTTAAGCTTTGATGAACCGTTTAAAAACTTATTAACTCAAGGTATGGTTCTTAAAGACGGTTCTAAAATGTCTAAATCTAAAGGCAATACTGTAGATCCGGATGAAATATTTGAAAACTACGGTGCTGATACGGCAAGATTGTTTATTCTTTCCGATTCACCTCCAGCTAGAGATTTTGACTGGTCAGATGCCGGAGTTGAAGGCTGTTATAAATTCTTGAACAGAGTTTGGAGATTAGTAAGCGATAATCAAAATGATTTAACTAAAGATTATAAGCTTATATTCCCTCTAACAAGAGAAAACGACGACTTAGTTAGAACAGTTAATATTGCGATGAAGGGAATTACAAACGATATAGCAAATGATTTCCAATTCAATACGGTTATTTCAAAATACAGAGAACTTACAAACGCAATCTATGACTGGAGAAACAAAAAGTCTGATTTGAATGATGAAGACAAGAATGTTTTAAGCTTTGCAATTATCTCATTAATCAAGCTTATGGCTCCTGTAACTGTTCACATGTCAGAAGAAATCTGGCATGACTTGGGCGGAGTTGGTTCTATTCACGATGAAAAATGGTGTGAATGGGATGAAAACTTAGCTAAAGCAAGCAAGATTACTCTTGTTGTTCAAATTAACGGCAAAGTTAAAGACAAAATTGAAGCTGACGAAGGACTTAACAATGATGAATTACAAGCTTTAGCACTATCTAGCGATAGAGTTAAAGAATTAACAGCCGGCAAAGAAGTTGTTAAGGTCATTGTAGTTCCTAAGAAACTTGTAAATATTGTTGTAAAAGGCTAATTAACATAGTCTTCTATTTGTAAACACACCCGCATCAATTAGTTGGTGCGGGTGTGTTTTTCATATTAAATATACTAAATAACATAAAAAAAGAGGTCTTGACTATTCAAAACCTCTTTTATAAATCTGGGACGGAAGGATTCGAACCTCCGAGATGGCTGGACCAAAACCAGCTGCCTTACCACTTGGCGACGTCCCATCGCAATTACTATATTACAATATCAAGATTTAATGTCAAGAATAATTTTTCAATATATAAAAAAAGAATGTCATTTGAGTTTGACATTCTTAATATAACGATTGTAATTTTATATCTTATTATTAACCTAAACCGAAGCTTGGTGCTGAATCTTTGATTCCTTCGCTGCAAGCTTGTTTGATGTTTTCTAGTCTTGCTTTTGCGTCTGCTAATTGAGCTTCGCAAGATTCTTTTTCCAAATCCATATCTGTTTCTTCTGCCTCTAATGGAGCAAGTGCCATATCTTGTTCTGCTTCTAATTGTGCCTTTTGAGCTTCTAACCAAACTGAGATATTGGCTTCGTAATTTGAACTCATTTGTTGACACATCATCTGTGCTTGTGATTGTTGTTGTTGAGCTGCATTTAATGCTCTTTGGAAGCAAGCATATTCATCTTTTGTATATTTATTTCCGCTAAGTCCTTCGTATTCCTTAATATTTGAAGCACTAGTATCACCTTCTTTATCGTATACAGGCTTGAATCCACCAGAATAGTAATCTTGCATCATCTGTTGAATTCGACCATCTTTATTGAAGTCTGCTATTACATTGTCTTTTGCATCTTTAATTGGCTGACCGCCATTAGAAAGCATATTTCCAAGTTGATTAGCTACAAATGATGTAATTCCACCGCCACCGTATGGGTTAAACATTTGGTTTTGAGTTCCAAGACCCATAGAGTTTTGTATACCTACTGTAAATTGTTTTTGAAGAATTGATGCTTGTTTTTCAAGTTGCGTCATTTTACTAGAATACATTTTTTGTACTCTAGAAATGTTTTTCGTAATTCTTTCTTTACGACTAGACATCTTCAATTCGCGTAAAGTCAATTTGTTAACTTTACGTTGAAGCCTCATTTTTTCATGTAATAACATTAAGAATGCCATTGTCTGTGCCTAGTCTCCGTGTTTACTTTGTACTTTTATATATATAAAGTCGTTGGGAATCCATGAATTGCACATGTTTGACGATATTGTTACAAAACTTTACAAAAATATTTCATTTTCCCAAAATTTCCTCCAACCGACTTCTTGCTAACAAAAAAACTTTTTGTTAAAATTGTGTTTAAAATTAAACATATTATTTTTATTATTGTTTATAGTAATATTATATAAGGATATGTGAAACCAGTATTTATGGAGAGAGAATGAGAAAAAATATTATAATAATTGTACTAGTTGTACTTGCGCTTATTTTTGGCAGAATGCTTTTATCCAATATGGATAAAATTAAAACTGCAAAGCAACGTGCTATGATGAGAACTCCTGCGGTTACGGTTGCTACTGTCGGTTCAGAAGAAGTGCAACGTCAATTTACTGCTACAGCGAGAGTTGTTGCAAAGTATAGAGTTGATGTTTTAGCACGTATCAGCGGATATTTGACAAAAAGTTATTTTAAAGAAGGCGATCATGTAAAAGCAGGGCAACTGTTATTTGAGATTGAACCTCAACAATACCAATATGCTGCTAATCAAGCTAAAGCGAATTTGGATAACGCGCAATCACAATATGCTTATTATGACAAGCAGTTAAAACGTTATAAAGAGCTTGTGCAAAATGATTATATTGCTCGATCTGATTATGATAGTATTTTATCGCAGAGAGATGCTTATAGAGCACAGGTTGCAAATGCACAAAGTGCATATCGTGATACTCAAAGAAACTTGGGTTACACAAAAGTTAAATCACCTGTAAACGGACGTGTCGGTATTATTTCCGTAACAGTTGGTAACTATGTTTCAATGAATAGTGGGGCTTTAACAACCATTAACAGTTCTGATCCGATGTATATAACCTTCCCTTTGGAATCAAAAGATTACGCAGAACTTGTTAGAATTGATAAAACAGCAAACGTAAATCGAGATGTTGAATTTATTTTCAGCTCTGGTGAGAAATACAAATTTAAAGGTGTTCAAGATTTTCATGATAATAAAATTGATGATTCAACCGGTACTATTACTATGAGAGCAACTTTTCCAAATCCTGACGACTCTTTGTTGCAAGGGGATTTCGGGCGCGTAATTCTTTATACAAAAAACAAAGACACAGTAGCTGCTGTTCCACAAGAAGCTACTATGGAAAACCAAGAAGGACGTTATGTTTACGTATTGGATAAAGACAATCTTCCAAGAATGACTTACATTAAAACAATGGGAGAAGAAAATGGCAAATGGCTTATCTCATCAGGCGTAAACGTAGGAGATAGAATTATTACAGGCGGTATTCAAAAGGTTATTCAAGGAAACCCTGTAAGAATTGTTGAGCATGTTCAGGAAGAAACTCAACAAGTTAAGAAACCAAATATTTTTACACGAGCAATAAATAAAATTAAAAGATTAGTTAAAGGGAAATAATGGCAGGCAATTTATTTATCAAACGACCAAAACTTGCGATTGTAATCTCTCTCGGGATTATTTTAGCCGGTTTAATATCACTAACGACATTACCGTTAGAAGAATATCCATCAATTACACCGCCACAGGTTATTGTAAATGCTACATATAGTGGTGCGAGTTCTGACGTAATAGCTTCTACCATTGCGGCTCCTGTCGAATTGCAATTGAACGGTATTGAAGACATGCTTTATATGTCATCAGAATCAAAGAACGGTTCTTACCAATTGACTTTGTATTTTGATGTCGGTGCAGATCCTGATATGGCTCTGGTTAACGTTCAGAACCAGTTACAATTGGTTCAACCGAGATTGCCGGAAGAAGTTAAACGGTATGGTTTGACGGTTAAAAAGTCAACAGGTGGTGCGGGCTGTTTGTATTTAGCATTATCCTCACCTAACAAAACGTATAACTCGTTATTCCTAGCGAACTATGCGACTTTGTACTTGAAAGATGAACTTGCGCGAACAAAGGGTTGTGGTCAAGTTCAAGTATTTGGCGCCGGCGATTATTCAATGAGAGTTTGGCTAAAACCTGATAAAATGGCAAGCTTAGGAATTTCAGCGAGTGATATTAATAGCGCTATTACTTCTCAAAACACTCAATCACCTGCCGGGAACATAGGTGTTGAACCGATGGATAATCCTCAGGTAATGAAATTTACTTTGAGAACAAAAGGGCGTTTAAAAGATGTAGAAGAATTTGAAAATATTGTTGTTAAATCAAACAAAGACGGTTCTAACGTAAAACTTAAAGATGTAGCGCGTGTAGAATTGGGGGCTGAAAACTATTCTTCAACTGTATCAGCCAACGGTAGTGATATTGCTGTTATTGCTATTTCTCAATTACCGGAAGCTAATACAATTGATTTGGTCAACCAAATTCAAAAGAAAATGAAAACATTGAGTAAAAAATTCCCTACAGATATGGATTATTCTACACAATATGATACAACAGAATTCGTAAGAGAATCTATCCACGAAGTAGTTAGTGCGATTGTTCTTGCGATTGCCTTAGTTAGTGCAGTAACTTATTTGTTCTTGGGGACCGCTCGTGCGGCATTTATTCCATTCTGCGCAATTCCGGTTTCTTTGATTGGTGTATTTATATTCATGGCATTAATGGGATTTTCAATCAACTTGTTAATCTTATTTGGCTTGGTACTTGCGGTTGGTTTGGTTGTTGACGATGCTATCGTAGTATTAGAAAACACGCAAAGACACATCCAGGAAGGGAAGTCGCCAAAAGATGCAACAGAAGTTACCATGCAAGAAGTTTTTGGTGCTGTTGTAGCAACTTCACTCGTTTTGATGGCGGTATTCGTTCCCGTATCCTTTATGAGTGGTATTACAGGGCAAATGTACAGACAATTTGCAGTTTGTATTGCAACTTCTATCGGTTTATCAACAGTTGTAGCATTGACTCTTTCACCGGCGCTTTGTTCTATTATTTTAAAGTCTGGTGAAGAAAAGACAGACTTTGAATTTATCCAAAAATTTGAGGATTGGTTCAATGGAGTAAGAGATAAGTATTTAGCAACTGTGCATTATTTTGTTGCTTCACCTAAAAAGACTTTAAAGGTTCTGCTTGTAGTAATTTTCACAATTCTTATTATGTTCAAGTTAACTCCAACAGGTTTCTTACCTGATGAAGATAGAGGTGCGTTGTTCGTAATGGTTCAATTACAAGACGGTGCAACTCTAACAAGAACTGCAAGCGTTGTTGATAAAATGAGCAATGAGTTTGCAAAGATTCCGGGGGTTGAATCTACAATGCAGATTAACGGTATGAAGGGTGAAAACTCTGCGTTTATGATTTTGCAACTTGAACCTTGGTCAAAGAGAAAATCATCTAAGTTATCAATCAGTAGTATCACTTCACAAGCAAATGCTATTGCATCTAAATATCCGGAAGCAACATCATTCGTTTCACAGCCTCCAGCTATTTCCGGCATGGGTATGTACGGCGGTTTTGAATACCAACTTCTTGATAAAGGAGACAGAACGGCTGATGAATTGTTTGCTGAAGTTCAATCTCTATTGCAAGTAGCAAGGCAAGATTCCGCTTTTTCAAGTTTGTACACCTCATATACATCTTCATTACCACAAGTTGTTGTGAAAATTAACGAAGAAAAAGCACTTGCGCAAGGTGTATCGATTTCAGAAATTTATAGTACTCTTGCTGCACAATTCGGTGCAACTTATGTAAACGACTTTAATAAGTTTGGTAGAGTTTATCGTGTTTACATGCAAGCAGATGCGCCTTATCGTGAAACATTGGGCGATATAAGTAAGATTTATGTTAAAAATAATTATGGCAAAATGCTACCAATCTCATCTGTAATTACTACAGAAAACATTGTTGGTCCTTATATGTTATCTAGATTCAACATGTATCCCGCAATTACTATTAACGGCAATCCGGCAAATGGTGTAAGTTCTGGTGATGCAATGAAAGCAATGTCTGAAATTTCAGATAAAGTTTTGCCAAAAGATATGGACTACGCTTGGTCAGGTACTTCTTTGCAAGAACAAAAATCAGCAGGTCAAATCGGACCAATTTTGGCAATGGCTTTGACTTTCGTATACTTATTCCTTGTAGCTTTGTATGAAAGTTGGACACTTCCAATTGCCGTATTGCTGATTTCGCCAATTGCCTTATTAGGTGCTCTGTTCTTCCAATACATATCAGGCTTATCACTTGATATTTACGCTCAGGTTGGTTTGGTTATGTTAATAGGTTTAAGTACAAAGCAGGCTATTTTGATTGTAGAGTTTGCAAAAGATGCAATGGAGAAGGATGGATTGAATTATATCGAGGCTGCGATGCAAGCTGCAAAACTTCGTTTCAGAGCGGTTATGATGACAAATATTGCATTCATTTTAGGTTTGTTACCGCTTGTATTTGCAAAAGGTGCAGGTGCTGGTAGCCGTCATTCAATTGGTGTTTCAGTATTTGGTGGTATGATAGCAGTTGCCTTCTTAGGTAGTATCTTAGTTCCTGCATTTTTTGTTATGATTAATGTAATGAAAGAAAAGTCAGCCGCTTATATAAAGGCAAAAAAGGAAGGTAGAGCAAAATGAAAAAATTAATAGCTACGTTTTTAATTGTTCAATTTTTAGCTCAAGTGCCTTCTTATGCTGCTTTTTGGCACAAAGACGATTTGGGTAATAAAATCAAACAAGAGGAATATCCTGACAGCAAAGATGTTGAACCAAAAGCTGATGAAGTCGCTGTTATAAAAGGTGGAGTAGAAAATACAATTGATATTTCACTGGAAGAATGTTTGAAGTTTGCTTTAGGTAACAATCCTCGAATACAAGCGGCTATGCAGGATGTTTTCGCGTCTGATTATAGAATAAGGCAGGCTTGGGCGTCTTATTTTCCTCAATTTGGTTGGCAAACAGGTTACACCAGAATCAGACAACTTCAATTATCAGATGTATTCAGACAAAACTTGGTGTTCAACTACTTTGTATTAGGGCAAATCAGCGCTTCTCAAATGCTTTATGACTTTGGTGTAACACAAAACCAAGTTACAATCAGAAAATTAGATAATCAAGGTTATAAAATAACTTTGACAGGCACAGTAAATGATGTTATTTGTCAAGTTAAGCAGGCTTATTATAATCTTCAATATGCGATTGAAGCCAAGAAGGTTGCGGAGGATATGGTTGCTAAATATTCTGCGTTTTACGACCAAGCAAAAGCGTTTTATACTGTCGGTACAAAACCTAAAGTTGATGTAACAATAGCAGAAGTTAATTTATCAAACGCTAAATTGACATTAATTCAGGCTGAAAATGCTGTTGATATTGCTATGGCAAAATTAAATAATGCAATGGGTTTACCGTATTTTAACAAATATAAAATTAATGAATGCTTAAGATACGAACCTTGTGATGTAACTTTAGAATCTGCAATCAAAATTGCACAAGAATCGCGTCCTGAATTTCAATTGGCGGAAGTTAAGGTAGAAGAAGCTCGCCAAAACGTTAAATTGGTTAAAAAATCGTATTTTCCACAATTGAGTGTTGAAGGACAATTCCAAGTCGGTGGTAGAACTCCTGCTTCTAACTATGGTTATAATTTTGGCGGATACTTGAATTTCCCGACTATTAACGGAATGTTGATTAAAAATGAAATTAAAGAAGCAAAAGCTTTACACTCAAAAGAACAAGCTAATGCGATTAATACTAAGAACAATATTTACTACGAAGTTCAAGAATCGTATTTTTCTTTAAAAGAAAAGAAAAATAAAATTCCTGTTGCGTTTTTGGGGATGAAACAGGCAAAAGAAAACTATGAACTTTCTTATGGCAGATATAAAGTTGGTGTTGGTAATCCGGTGGAACTTAAAGAGGCACAAGTTCAGTACCAGAATGCGCAATTGACGTATTATCAAACAATGTATGAATATAATACTGCTCGCGCAACTTTAGAAAAAGTTATTGGTAAAAACATTGCAAATGGCGAAGTTGAATTGAATAAGAATACGAAAACTAAAGCTAAGGCAAAGAAAAAATAAGAATTGTTTTAAAATAAAAATTACAAATTCATCATTACATGTTTTGAGTCCATGTTGATACAACCGTAGGCTCAGTTCCGTTATCATTATATACATACCTTGTATAATCGTATTTTCCATTTTTATTCAACTTTTTTGTTACTCTAGATTGACGAATTCCTGCAGAATTTACTGTTGTTATACTTTTTACCCCTTTGCCATTTGTTTTTGTAACAATAAGAGCTCTATCGCCATACTCGGGCGTTGTGCTAATTGTTTTCGTAAAAAAATCTTCAAAAGATTTAGACTTTGTTTTAGAGAATTTCTTTAAAAATGGTAGTTTATCAAAAAATGCTCCAACTTTGCTTTTTGCTTCTCCACCCTTGCTTTTTCTATAACTTTCTTGCATGAACAGATGTAAATTGCCATTTGGAAGAACATCACCCGCTCCTGATACAGAATACTCTTTTAACCCATTTGCAAAATTTTTTCTTACTGTTTTAGTTATTACGCCATTATCGGTTGTCGTAAATCTAGGTAACATACATATCGTTTTTGCCAAGTTTGAACACACATTTCTTGTCATATTACACTCCTGCCTACTACTTGTTATCAAACATAAAATCAATTAAATATTAAAAATTATAGAATCCTGCCTAAAATTTTTCTAATTTTTTCTTTAAAACTTGTAGCAAGTGCAGATTCTCTTATCATAACTTCCATTTGGTCAGCTATTGGACGTTTCTTAAGTTCCATTTCTTTTTGAGCTTTAACTCCTAATTTATCTACAATTTTTACGGTAGTAGCTTTTTTTTGTTCGGCTTTTGCGCGTTTTGCAACCTCTGCTAATTCATTTGCCAATTTGTCCTTTATTTCATTTTTTTGTTCCAGTTTTGTAAATGCTTTATGAACTCCATTGTTCTTTCCACAAAATGATACTTGATTGTTTACGCCTAATGACATTTTAACCTCCAAAATTATTTCATTAAAACTACACTACAATTTTATAAAGTCATTTAAAACGTAAAAATTGCGCAAGATTTCACTACTACTACTGCTACTATCCGCGTCAAAATGGGATTATAGAAGATACAAATTAATGTTTACAAAAATTAATAATATTAAGAAATATTAAAATTAAAAGTTGGTGTTGGTAATCCTGTTGAACTTAAAGAGGCACAAGTTCAGTACCAGAATGCGCAATTGACGTATTATCAAACGATGTATGAATATAATAATGCGCGCGCAACTTTAGAAAAAGCTATCGGTAAAAACATTGCAAATGGCGAAGTTGAATTGAATAAGAATACGAAAACTAAAACTAAAACAAAGAAAAAATCATAGATTTAATAATACCCTCTCCCGCCTTCGGCACCCTCTCCATGCAAAATTGATGAAGGAGAGGGAAGTGAGATTTGTTCTTTGGAATGTATTATGCATCTGATACTATGCCATTCATTCGCAAAAAAGTAGGGTGCAAATTTTTGCACCAATTGACTTCATTATTACAATAGATATTTTGTTGGGGAAAAACTCAAATCTACAAAAGAATGAGGTGAAAAATGCTGATTTATTTTTCGTCTCTTAGTTTTGCTTGCCAACATTACGTTCTAATTTTACAAACAATATAAATAAGCATTTTGGCTGCCAAAAGTAGGGTTATGAATTTTTTTACAATACCGTATCTTATAAATAACCAAATTAAGGAGAAAATAAGAGAGGTAATAATCATGAAACAAATAATCCCAGAAAAAAGTTCTGAAAAGGTCGCAAAATTTTTAAAAAAGCATTCTTTGCATAAAAGAGATTTTGCTGAAATGATAGGTGTGACCTTATCGTATGTTTACAATTTGATTGATGAGACAGTTCCTTTTTCAACTCGAGGAACAACTATTGAAAGAATTGCAACGGTTATGGACATTGAACCGGAAGAATTCGCTGAATATCGAATCCCGCAAGAGCCTATTTTAATTGATGAATCAATTGAAATTTTAAAAAGTTACATAAAGGAAAATAAATTTTCAGTAGTTCAATTCTTAAAAGCATTTCCTCGCAAAAAACGTATTGATATCGTAGATATTTTGAGAGGAGCTCTGCCTGTTCCTATTGATTATAAAGAATTAAAAATGATTGGAAAAACTCTAAATATGCCAGATGACGAGATTTATTCAATATGGGAAGGGAGAATGAAACAAGTGCTCGAATCTTCCGGCATGAATATTTATTCAAATTCGGGCTTGGTAACTGCAATGTTTGATTGTGCCAGAAAGTTCTTGGATACTGTAAAATCATAAATTCTTTTTAATAGAGTGCGCACACATGCGCACCTATTTTTTGCTTAAAATTTAAAATACTACTCCACTATCTTTATGCTAAAATCATGGTATGAATATTTTAGAAAAATTAAAGGGAAAAGTTATCGTTTCTTCTCAAGCCATGCCGGATGAACCTTTATACAAAGAAGAATGTATGAAAGCTATGATGGCGTCTTGCGTTAACGGTGGAGCAGGCGGCTTAAGAGTAGCAGGTGCTAGAGATGTTAGAAATGCTAAAGAATTTGGCGTTCCTGTAATCGGTTTGACTAAACCGGACGGACTTCCTGCAAATTGGAAAGAAATTGTTTATATTACTCCGGGGTTAAAAGAAGTAAACGCGCTAATTGAAGCCGGAGCTGATGTTATCGCATTTGATGGCACTTCTCGTCCGCATGACAATTGCGACTTAGAAGATATTATATCAACAATTCATAATGCTAATAGGCTTGCTATGGCAGATATTTCGACATTAGAAGAAGGTATTAATTGTGCTAAATTAGGCGCTGATATAATTTCTACAACTCTTGCCGGTTATACAATGGAATCTGGAGAACCTACAATTGGACCTGATTACGAATTATTGCAAAAGCTTGTTGCGACGGTTAACAAACCTGTAATTTTGGAAGGACGAATTTGGACTCCGGAAGAAGTAAAAAAAGCGTTTGAACTTGGCGCGCATTGTGTTGTTATAGGTTCAGCAATTACCAGACCACAACTCATTACAAAAAGATTTATTGAAGGAAAATAGTATGAAAAAAGCTTTAGCATTTGATATTGGCGGAACTAAAATTTATAGCAGTATTATTGATGAAAGCGGAAAAATTATTTCTGAAATTGATAAATTCCATACGCCAAAAACTATTGAAGGTATTTTAGATGTATTAAAAACTCAAATTACAAAATTTGAAGATGAAGTGGATGTTATTGCAATTTCTACAGCTGGAGCTGTAAACAATGAAAACACTGCGGTGAATGGCTCTACAGGAAATCTTGTAAGCGGTTATTCTTCTATTAATTTCCAAGGATTAAGCTCTAGAAAGAAAGTATTTTTAGAGAATGATGCTAATTCAGCGGCTTGGGCTGAATATAAAATAGGTGCTTCTAAAGGTACAAGCGTTTCTGTAATGTTGACATTAGGTACCGGTGTTGGCGGAGGTATTATTATAAATAATAAACTCTTAAAAGGAAAATCAGGTGCTGCCGGTGAAATGCACTTTAAAATGTATCCTGACAAGCGTAGAAAATGCACTTGCGGAAGTTGGGATTGTTTTGAAGCTTACGCGTCAGGAACAGCTTTAAAGGTTGATGCAGAAGAAATGTTAAATAATCCAAATGTTACAACTTACGATGTAATAGATGGAATTAAAAATGGTGATAAAAAAATGCAAGAAGTTTTTGACCGGTGGATAAATGATATTACAATTGGCGTTAACGGATTGGTAAACCTTTTTGATCCTGATTGTATCGTTTTTTCAGGTTCAATGGCACAGTTTGTTGATGTAAAAAAAATGGAAGAAATTGTTAACAATGATATTGTAACTTCTCCAACCTCAATACGTCTTGCAACGGCCGGAAATTATTCGGGCATGATTGGTGCGGCGCTTTTGGCTTTTGAAAGAGAGGCTAAATAATTATGGGAAAAGCCAAACAAAGAAGCTTAAAAAAAGGAATTAATGACAGATTTCAATATATGACGCGAGAATCTGCCTTAGAATCTGTAGTTGAAAATATAAATAACAAATCTGACGTACTTGATACAATCACTTTGTTTGGTTTTACAGCAGAAGAAATGCTTGAAGCAGGGGCTGAATATGAAGATGTCATGGCGCTTGGTGGCTTAGTAGAATAATTAAAAGAATTTATTTGTATAAAAAAATAATGCGCTTTTTAAACGCATTATTTTTTGTATTCAATTTATAAATTTTAGCCTTCCAACATTTGTCTAACAAGCTCATTAACGGTTTTAGGGTTAGCTCTGCCTTTAGTTTCTTTCATAACTTGACCAACAAAGAATCCTAACAAGTTAGTTTTACCGTTTTTGTAAGCTTCAACTTGGTTTGGATTAGCGTCAACAATCTTTTTAACGATTTCTTTAATAGCGCCTTCATCAGAAATTTGGCTTAAACCTTTCTTCTCAACGATAGCAGACGCTTTATCACCGTTTGTTATCATATCTTCAACAAGAATTTGTTTACCGATGTTGTTAGAAATTGTGCCTTTTTCGATTAATGAAATCAATTCTGCCAAGTTTTCTGGAGTTAACTTAGTTTCTGTAATTTCAACTTTGTTTTCCTTTAAGTATGCTGCAATTTCGCCCATCATAAAGTTAACAGCGATTTTTGCGTTAGCACCAAGTTCAAGAACTTTGTCGAAGAACAATGCTAATGGCATTTGTTCAACAATAACGCAAGCATCATATTCGCTCAAACCAATACTCATATATCTTTGACGCTTAGCTTCCGGAAGTTCAGGCATTTTTGCTCTGATTTCTTCAACCCATTCTCTTGAAATTTCAAGAGGCATCAAATCAGGTTCTGGGAAGTATCTGTAATCATGAGCGTCTTCTTTTCCTCTCATAGAACGAGTTTCTTTCAAGTTGTCATCCCAAAGTCTTGTTTCTTGAACAACTTGACCGCCTTCTTCAACAATTTCAATTTGTCTGTCAATTTCGTATTCAATAGCTCTTTGAAGCGCTGAAAAACTATTTACATTCTTGATTTCTGCTCTTGTACCAAATTCTTTAGACCCTTTTGGCATAATTGATATGTTAGCATCACATCTCATAGAGCCTTCTTCTAAGTTACCGTCGCAAACTCCAAGGTATCTAACGATATCACGAAGTTCTTCCATATAATTTCTAGCTTCTTCGCTTGAACGCATATCAGGTTCAGAAACGATTTCCAAAAGTGGAGTTCCGGCTCTGTTTAAGTCAACTAAAGAATAAGTTGCACCGTTGATACCTGCAGCACCTACGTGAACCAGTTTTCCGGCATCTTCTTCTAAGTGCGCTCTTGTAATACCGATTCTTTTACCTTTAACGTCAATATAACCGTTTACGCAAATCGGTTCATCGTATTGTGAAATTTGATAACCTTTTGGAAGGTCTGGGTAAAAATATTGTTTTCTATCAAATTTACAACGATTTGGAATTTCGCAATGCAAAGCCAAACCAAGCAAAATACCCATGTTTACACATTCTTTATTAAGAACAGGTAAAACGCCAGGCATACCCAATGTAATAGGGCTGATTTGTGTATTTTGTTCGTTACCGAATTCTGTAGAATCCGGTGCGAAAATTTTTGACTTTGTTTTCAATTGTGCGTGAACTTCCAAGCCAATCACGACTTCGTATTTATCTCTTAAATTTGTCATACTAAAATCCTCACTGTTTTTTCTCTCCCTCTCCTTGAGGAGAGGGTTGGGGTGAGGTGTCAACCCACACTCACTTCTTCATTTTATCATAAATATATGTTTTTCAAATGCTTAATTTCCAGTTTTGGTTTCAAAAGTACTGAAATCGCGTCTATTCTGGATTTTTTATAACTCGGATTCTCTTGCAAATACATACTTAAACCTGTTTTTATATTTTTGTATTTTGCTTTAGTAATAGCTTCTAAAGGATGTCCGCAAATATCAGTTTTGCGAGTTTTAACTTCGACAAACACAAGTGTATCTTTATCCAAAGCTATAATGTCAATTTCACAAAAACGTGAAAAATGTCGATTTTTCTCTAGAATTTTATACCCTTGTTTCTGCAAAAATTTTTCTGCAATTTCTTCACCGTTTTGTCCAAGCTTTATGTTTGACATTAAGTTCCCTCTCTAATTTAAATGGTTGTCTGCACAAAATTTCATTATTTTAGCAACATCCAATTCTGAATTATCAGACAGTATATAACCACCAATGTATTTTAGGTTTTTCAAGTCGCTGATTTTTGAATATTCAAAATTTACATCTCCACCAATATGCTCTAATTTCCCTAAATCTTTGATACTAGAAAAAGTGAAATTTGCATCTCCATTTATAATTTCTAAATTCCATAATGAAGTTAATGCGCTATGAGTAAAATCAGCATTTCCTTCTATCATATCGACAGATTTGAACATTTCATTCTCATCAATACCAATATCACTAAATGATATACAAGTCTTGTTTATTAGAGGCATTTGGGGATCTGAAATTTTTGGTAGTGAATAATACTTCAAAACAATGTTTTTATTTATATTATCATTATTTTTTTTCAAAATATTGAGCGGATTTAATTTTTTCCACATTAGTTCTTTATGAGTTTCATCCGGAAGCATTCCGAAATAATCAAATATACTTAAATAGTCTTTATTTTCGACTGCTTTCGTCAAATCTTTTCTGTATTTTTGCAGATATTTATATACCTTTTTTGTTTCATCAATTTCTTCTTTTGCATAATCTAATTTTTTATATTTTTTAAGATGATTTATCACTTCTTCAAAATATTTAAGCGGAATTTCTCCATTGTTTTCCGCCCCTTGTATTTGTTCAACTCTATCTCCAAGAAATCTTACACCAATAATCGCGGAATTTTTACCCATTAGTATATGAAAATCTCCGTCTTGAAGATATTTTTTTGCATAAACATTACGAGTACACCAATTATTATGTGATAAAGTTTGTAACTTAGCTATATTAGCTTCAAAATTATCAGGATCTTTAATTTTGGAAGGTATCTCTATCCATTTAGTTTCTTTTTCTTCACTTAAATTGTCGCCATAAAAGAATTTGAATAAGCTATTTTGGTAGTTTTTATTTATGTTAATATCTATACCGTTTTTTAATTTATTAAGTATATCGGCAAAAAGAGTTTTGTTCAATATCGGCGGAAGATTATCATCAAAAACTCCCAAATCTTTAGTAAAAGCGTGCATTACAATCAATGAAAGAGTGTTAGAACATTTTTCGATATTTTTTAAATAATTGTACCAAGCTTGTTTTAATATAACCCTCTCTTCGCATGCTCCTGAACTACGTCCTTTATAGTCATGTTCGTTTATCTCTTGTAGAAATTTTCCTGCCCAATTTTGCAAATCTTCATTAGAATTAAACTTTTCAATTGGCGCTTTAAATTTTTCAACACAAAGTCTATCAGCTCCTTTGAACTGATTTTTCTTCATTGCTTCAAAAGACAAATTGTTTGTATTTAAACTTGTGGGGGAATGTATTTGCATAGTTTTATTGTTTAGTATATTCAAAATGTAGAATTTGGTAAGAAATGTATTTTGCATCTTCAAAAAACAGGTTTTCTATAGACTCATCCTTATTTGCGTATGAATTGATATGTTGTTTGCATTGTTCAAAGCAACCTGCCTGTTTTGCTCTATTTATTAATAATTTACCGATATGTTTTTTAAATAAGTCCTGTTGTTTAGAATTTTCAGTATAACTAGATGTCCCAAATTGCATAGGATATCTTGTATCAAGATATAAATTCAATTTACTGTAAAATTCAGCCTTTTTATTCCATTCAATATTAAAAACTTCTGCAATATTATTTACACCAATATTATTAATTTCTGATTTAGCTTTTTCATAGCGTTTATTATTATTTCCTTCTAATGCAAAAATAGCATTTTGAATATTCTTGGCAATACGGTTATCTTTGTAATTTTTAACTTTTAAAGCATAGAAATTTGCCATGTATTCATTATGTAATTCATTACGTGATTCATAATTTGTTGTTTGAAATTTTTGAGCTTTTGATAGTTGAGGCGCCGACATAGTTGTTAGTGCAGCAATTATACTTATTATTGGTACAGAATTTATTTTTAATGACATTTTTTCCTCTTTTATATATATTATATCAAAAACTTGTAAAAATAATTTTTGCTAGTTAATTAATGTTGTATAATATCAAATATGAACGAAGCTTTATTAGAAACGATTAAACTTGTGCCGACACAACCGGGGTGCTATCTATATTATGATAAAGACGGCGAAATTATTTATGTCGGCAAAGCCAAGAACCTTAAACGCCGAGTTTACAGCTATTTTCACAAACAGCATGAAAGTCCGAAAACCAATATTTTGGTTTCACAAATAGAGAAGCTTGAATACATCATTACAGATTCCGAAGTCGAAGCTTTGATTTTGGAATCGCATTTAATAAAGAAGCATAAGCCAAAATACAATATTTTACTTAAAGACGACAAAAAATATCCATATTTTTTGATTACAGATGAAGATTTCCCACGAATTCAAGTTGTAAGAAAGAAAAACTTAAACCCAGACAAAGGCAGATTTTACGGGCCTTATACAGACGTTGGCGCAATGTATGCAACTCTTGATTTTTTAAAACGACTTTTTCCGCTTAAGCAATGTAAAACTCCAAAATTCTCGAACCGTCCATGCCTGTATTATCATATTGGCAAGTGTCTTGCGCCATGCCAAGGTAAAGTTACGCCGGAAGAATACCAAAAACTTATTCAACAAGTTGAGTTATTTTTGAGTGGTAAACAATCAGAGCTTTTGAAGCAAATTCAAGTTCAAATGCAAAAATACGCTGATTCTGAACAATTTGAAAAAGCTGCAAAAATGCGCGACAGCTATCTTGATTTACAAAAAACTCTTGAACGACAAAAAGTCGTTTATGAAAATACAAAACTGAATGAAGATATTATTGCAGTTCTCTATGAAGACGGAATCTTGGCAATAGTCATTATGATGATTAGAGAAGGCCGACTTATTGATAAAAAAGATTTTACATATTTTGTTGATAATGTCGATAAAACAGAATATTTTGAAACATTTTTCCGCGATTATTATTCCGGGTTGAAATTAGAATTTCCGGATAGAATTATATCAAAAGACCTACAAGAAATTGGTGATAAAGAGCTTTATCAAGATTGGTTGAAAATACTTTCCGGTAAAAAAGTAACGATTAATTATGGCAACGGAAAATTCAAAGAACTCTATGAACTTGCAATGAAAAATGCAACAAATTTATTAGAGAATGCTAAATTGAAGAAAATGGCGCAAATTCGCGATGATTTTAATGAAGTAGGAGCATATTTAGCAGAAAAATTACATCTTACGAATTTCCCTAATAGAATTGAATGCTACGATATTTCGCATATTCAAGGTACAAACACAGTTGCTTCTATGGTAGTTTTTCAAAACGGTCTATCTAAAAAAACTGCTTATCGAAAATTTAAAATTAAATCGACAGAAGGCAAACCGGATGACTTTTTATCTATGAAAGAAGTTTTATCGCGCAGACTTTCAAGATTAGGCGAACCAAAGTGGGAAAAACCTGACTTGATAATAATCGACGGCGGAAAAGGACAGTTATCAAGCGTTATGCAAATTGTAGAAGATATGGGAATAAAAGTCGGCAAAGGCGGTATTGACTTCGTTTCACTCGCAAAACGAGAAGAAGAAGTATTTTTGCCATATCAGTCTGATTCTATATTACTTCCAAGAGAATCTAACGCTTTGTATTTAATTCAGCGTATTAGAGATGAAGCGCACAGATTCGCAATTACATTTCACAGAGATTTAAGGTCTAAAAAGCTTAAGAAAGGCTAAAATGCGCAACTTGATAACAGAATATTAGTTTTACGCTATAATTTTCAATTGTAAATTAAATATTAGTAAAGTGGGTAATATATTCTTTATCATGCTTATTATTTAATTATAATGTAGAAAGCGACAGTTCGTTAGCCGATAGGAGGATTTTATATGACAACCGTTGTAGAAACAGAAAAACAAACTATTAGTGTAATTATAATAGAAGATTTTAAATTGACTCGTGTAGGACTTAGATGCGCTTTGAATGCTAATGATGATATTAAAGTTGTTGCAGAAAGTGAAAATGCAACCGACGGACTGGAATTAATTAAACAACACACACCGGACGTTGTTCTTATGGATTTGGGTCTTGCCGGCATGAACGGTATTGAAGCAACTGTTAAAATTATGGAAATGAATAAACTTAATAAAGATAAAGATATTAAGGTTATTGCGCTAACATCCCATGATAGAGAAGAAGAAGTTATAGCAGCTTTGTCATCCGGTGCTATGGCCTATTGCTTAAAAGATATTGACCCGACTAAATTGGCTGATGTAATTAGAGACGTTAAAAAGGGTGTTTGTTGGCTTGATCCGCTTATTGCAAGAAAAGCATTAAATGCATTCCCAAAACAAGAAACTTTGGGAATATTAAAAGATAAATCTACAGATGAAGGTCGCGTACCATTAACAGATAGAGAGTTTGAAGTTCTTAAGCATTTGGTCGATGGTAAAAGTAATACTGAAATTGCGAAAGAACTTATAGTAAGTGTTCATACAGCAAAAGCTCACGTATGTTCTATATTACAAAAGATGTGTGTGAATGATAGGGTTCAAGCTGCTGTCAAAGCTGTAAAAGAAGGCTTAGTTTAGTGTTTTTTATCTTTTGTGTAGGGTGGAAATAGCGAAAGCTTTTTCCACCTTTTAGTTTAAATTAATCTACATCAATCGGACTTCTTTGGATTAAATTAATAGCTTCTCTTGCTGTAAATACCAAATCTTCCGGTATATTAGAAATTGTACAGAATTGTCTTAAAACATCAATTACGCGTTTAAAGCATCTTACAATATCGCCTTCGCCCATATCAACCTGATCAATAATATCATCCCATTCAGAACCGTTCACCCACATTTCAATTAGCGGAGAATAATATCCGTTAATATACATAGGATCTTCCACATCATGATGTTTTTGTTTCTTTTCTAAATCACGACGAATATCCTTAATTTTATTCAAACGTTTTCTAACAGTAGGGGAAAGTGGAAGTTGTGAATATAAATCCGCTCTCATATCTTCCGTTGTGATTGCACAAACTACACTTGCGAGTTCTGCAGGAGTCAAATTATCTAAAACACCTGAGAAAATAATTTGTGCCAAGAATAATTCATTTTCTGAACGTAATTGTGAGATAGTAACACCGCGCTCAGTCGGATAATTGTCTACAATATAACCGTAATCAATTAAAACAGCTCTATGAGACAAAAATTTATTCCAGAAAATATCCTTCTGTTTTTCAATTTCTTTGTCCAAGTTTTTTTGCTTTGAAACATATCTATTCAATAAATCAATTGTTTTCATGTGCTTTTTGAACAATTTACATGTATCACATTGATAAGAATGCATTTTTTCAAGCATAATTTTGTTTTGACGTCCAAATTCTTGAGCTTCTTCCGTCAAAGGTCTGTTTTTTTTCTTTTCTTGTTTTTGAATAGTTTTGAATACGCGTCTATTCTGAACATAAATATCGCGGATTTTGTTGTATTCTAACAAATCCTCATTTGTACGCTTATGGCAACAAACAAACGCGTTGCATTCGTTGATTTTTTCATTAATTTCATCGTGTAATAGAATTAAAGGTTCAATTCTGGAATTTGATGAAAAATATCCAAAACTCTTAAGTACAAGCTCTTTTGCTTCTTCTAACGTAAATCTTTGAAGCAAATTCAAAACCATAGAATAGCTTGGTGAGAATTTACTTTCAAGCGGATTAGCATCGCTCAAAACAAGTTCTGCAACTTCTTCAGGCGTTTGGAAAGGTGAGCCTACAATCGTAACATAGCCTATTTCGTCCATTCCGCGTCGTCCTGCACGCCCTGACATTTGCAAAAATTCGCTCGGAGTAAGGATTCTGTGTCCGCTATCAGTACGCTTGCTGATTGAACTGATTACAGTTGAGCGTGCCGGCATGTTGATACCAGCAGCTAATGTTTCAGTCGCAAATACAACCTTAATCAAGCCCTTTTGGAATAGTTTTTCAACTAACATTTTCCACCCTGGAAGTAATCCGGCATGATGCGATGCAACACCTTGCAATAAATATTCTATATGCTTATTTTTATAAAGATATGGGTTTTCTGCAATATAATCATCTATAATTTGTCTGATTTCTGCCTGTTCTTGAGGTGTTACAAGGCAAAGTGATGCACAATTTTCCATTTGTTCATCGCATTTTTTACGAGAAAATGTAAAATAAATTGCAGGCAACATGTCTTTTTCTTGCAAATTTCTTACAACGTCTTTAACTACATTTCTTTTTTGCACAGCCTTGCCACGTTTAAATTCTTTTTTTTCAGGTTTGATTTTTTTATTCAAAGCTCCGCTTGGTGTAAGCAATGGTAATAAGTTATTAGGCTGCGATGAGTCAAAATAATAAAATCTCAATGGAACAGGTCTGAAATCTGTATTAATTAATTCGGTTTTTGAATGAACGGTATTAATCCAATCAGTTAATTTATCAGCGTTTGCAACTGTTGCAGAAAGCGCAATAATTTGAACATTTGTCGGACAATAAATAATACTTTCTTCCCAAACAGTTCCGCGCTGTTCATCATTCATATAGTGAACTTCATCAAGAATTACATAACGTACATCTTTAAGGTTGTCTGTAACAGAGCCGAAATTCGTACCATAAAGCATATTTCTGAAAACTTCTGTAGTCATAACAACAATCTGAGCGCCACGATTGATTGAAGAATCGCCCGTTAGAAGTCCGACTTTATCAGCACCGTATTTTTCTGCAAAATCATTGTATTTCTGATTAGATAGCGCTTTTAGAGGTGTCGTATAAAAGACTTTAAAGCCTTTTTCTAATGCACAATGAATCGCGTGTTGAGCTATAACAGTCTTACCTGCGCCTGTTGGAGCACAAACAACTACACTTTTTCCCTCTGAAATGCATTTGCAAGCATCTTTCTGGAAATCATCTAACTCAAAGGGAAATTCATACATAAAACACCTCTTTCAACTATTCTACATTTATTGTAACATACTTTATTTGAATTATCAGTTATACTAAAATAAAATAATTCATAGAAGGAGATTGTGCGTCTATATGAGTGTCGCAAGCGTATTTCTTATTAAAAGAGAGTGATGAATTACCAAAAATTAATTTTCAGTCTGTGTATATGTATAATTAGGTTCTTGCACGTCTTCCTCAGTTTTGAACACAAAATAAAAATCATCGCCGGTTTTGATTTCCAATTCATCTCCTTTTTCTACCAAAGAAATAGGAGATTCTTCATAGGCATTTGCAACTCCTGATTTAAAGCGATTATCTTTTTCGTTTTTAGCAAAACCTTCTACAAAAGAAACACCGATAGAAAGCCCCTTAACAAAATAACTTCCGACCATTAAGACGCCATTTTTTACCATTTTCCCGTAAGGTAATTTCTTAATTTCTTCTTTTGACAAAACGACTGTCGTATATTTGCCATACATTTCTTCTTCTATAGTTTTAACCTGTCCGTTTTCTGTGAACGTTAAAGGTTTTATAAAAAATGACGCATCACGTTTACCTCTTTTGGGGTCAACTATTTGCAGAACTTGGCAATGCAAAATCGAATTGACTCCAAGTGAATACTGACCAAGAAATCCGTCTTCTCTAAGTTGAACGTTAAAAGTTTCTTTTGGCGAAGCGGTGTCAAAATCCTCCATAGCTGTTACTTTCAAATAATTTGCAGCATTACAAATTGAGAACTGGCAAAATAAACATATTAAAGTCAGTACAAGTTTTTTCATTAAACCTCCATTATATTATCAGATTAAACGAAGCTTTTGTAAATATTCTACTACATTTTTTATTGAAGCTTTAGTCTTATTAATAAAATCTTCTGCAATACTTGGTTCAAATTTAGCTTGCATAACACTAATAATATCAGCTTGCATATATGAATAAAGCAAAGACGATTTAACTATAGCAGAAATTAATGCCGGTGAAAAAACGCCTTTTGAAAGCATAGAAATAACATTATTAATCAAAAATAATTCTTCTTGCATCCAATCTTTTATCACAAATTTTATCGGCTTTACTTCGCTTAATATAAAAGACGTGCCGGAAGATGATAAAAATAGCGGAATATCATCTAATTTAAAATTCTTCATACCTTCTATATATGCACCAAAAGAAGTCGTATTATAAACCTCTTTTATGTCTAAATCTTTGATTAAAATTTCAAAATGATTTATGAATGCTGCGTAATCATCACGTGTTTTAACAACATCACCTGTTACAGATTTTATTCTTGAAATATTTTTTGTAATATTAGAAGTTACAATTTGTCCGCTTGGAGTTTGCTGTATAGTTTCTCCGGTAGCGTACATAATATCATTTTTAAATGCTAAATCTAAACCCGCAAAAATAATTTTGCTAAAACCTAATTGATGCGCTACAACCAGTGCCATCGTAGTTGCTGAACCACCATATTCAGCCATTTTAACAAATTTGTTATAATTTGCCAATTTGTTAACTATAACTTCGCTTTTTGAAAAAGTTATAAAGTGTTTTTTAAAAGTTTTAGTAAGTAATGAAATATCAGATTTTAAATCGCTTATACAATTGATTTTAGAACAAAAATCTTCCAATCCTGTAAGTGTGGCACTGATACCCGATGCATCAAGACAGACTACAAAATCAGGTGTGATTCCATTTGCTTCTAACACTCTTAAAACTTTGTTTACTGCAAAAATTACAAATTTGTCTCTGTTTGCTTTAATTTTTTCAATATTTTCATTTAAAGATGGCCCCGCTGCGATAATTAAAGCGGTTTGTCCTATAAATTTATTTTCTAAATCTGAAAGCACAAAAACAGAACTCGCATTAACGGCACTTATATTTGTTAAAGAATTAGTTAACCATTGGCGAGAAAATCTTGCAATTGTGTTTACATCTAACATTTTTGTTTTACAAGTTTCGTAAACTTTTTGAGTTAATTCTAAAAGTTCGTTGCTTTTTACAAGTGCGTAATTTTTTAAATAAACAATTTCAACTTTATCTTTGTTGATATATGTCTTACTCAATTTTTCCAAAAGTTCTTTTAAATCATTTGTTATAAAAATTCTTCCGCTTCTTAAATGTTCAGATATATCAACATTATTTAATACAAAGTGCAAAAGTTTTAAATCAGGTTCGTAAACAAAAATTTTGGAATTATATGCATTAAACGTTTCGTCAAGAAGATAACCTAGTCCAATACCAAACGTGATTATGATGTCATTTTTATCCATTGGAATTTTAATTGTAGATTTTAGCATATCTTTAACAGCTTCTCTCGGATTGTTGATATCATCAATCGGCACATCATTTTTCATCAATAAATAGTCGTTAGATGGAGTCATACAGTATGACATTTTTTTACTTGATTCATCAAGCGTAATTCGACTTAATCTATCTTTGAGCGCGTCGTTTCCAAGAAACTCTAAATTCTTATTAAACATTTCAAATCCTTTTTTATAAAAATATGCAAAAAACACTCCCTAAAGGGTTTTTAAATATAAAATAGCATATTTTTTAAGAAATGTAAAGTTTTACAATTTACTATAAATTTTATACTTCCTATGTTATAATTCTGTTGTGAGAGATTTATTAAGGATATTAGTAGTTGGGATAGTGCTTTTGGTTGCTCCGCTTGCATTTAGTGCGGAACAACAGTATAAGGTGCTTGTTATTCCGGACAACATTGTTACGGAAAATGTTGCTGTAGATTCATATATTTACAATGCAACTGCTGAATTTTTTGCTAATGAAGTAATTAATATTCTTAACCAAACAGATTACATAAAATCTCCAACCGTAAGCGATGAAAGAAAACTTTTAAAGAGTAATCCTTCATATATGATTCCGGCCAGAAATCTTACAAATAAGTTTAAAACCTCTTATAATGTAGATTATCCGCAGGTGAGAAAAATAGCAAGCCAAGCAAAAACTAGATATGTACTGCTTTTGACTTCATCAATTGACTCTGAAAACTATGTTTTAAGACGTACTTTTTGGGATTTTTTGAATATTCCGGGTGCTACAGTTGTTGATCCGGCTTATAAAATCAATACTTATGCAATTTTAATTGATACACAAAATAATGTCGCATTGTGGTCAAATACTTTTTATAAAACGATTAGTGTAGTAGAAAACAGAATTATAACTCGTGGTCCTTCTCCACAAACAGAACAGTTGCAAAAAATTCGTGATTATTCAAGAATGCTTTGTCCTGAAATCGCGCAAAACGTGCAAGTAAACATATTACCTCCCGAAACTTATTCGAAAGAATCAAAACAAGTTTATTATGATATGGGTAATTTTGACAACGTATTTACAAAAAAATACCGCAGATGGCATAAGGAAGGCGGAAAAGATTACGCAGTTGCAAAATCAAGAGTAGATGCAAAAATTGCTGATACAAAAGATAAAATCAATGCTACTAAAGATAAGACAAAATCTAGGTATCAACAATTTAAAGAAGAGAAACAGCAAAAGGCTCAAGAAAAAGCTTTGCAACAAAAATTAGAAGTTAAAGCTGAACCTGTAAAATCCGAAACTAAAACATTAGAAACCGGAATTCACAATATTAATTATAAAAAGCCATTACAGGATGAAAGTCTATATCAACCTATTGATATTAAAAAGACACGCAAAAATAACTTATATGGAGAGTTTGATTCATCAAGACCTCCTCTAAGAGATTACAACTAAACACGCATTCTGTCAGGACTTTGCGGACGGTTGTTTAAGTATTTTTTCTGAATATCTGATGCCATTGTATTTCTTAGAACAGGAGTAATAATATTTGATGATAAAATGCTTGCGCCAACTGTTCCAACAGTTGTTGCAAAATTCTTATATGTGTAATAGGAGTCTTTTGGAAACTTTGATTCGTTTTTCAAAACTTCATCCAAGTCTAGAGATAGTTTGCCGACTTGATCGCCATAAACTTTATTTTTGTTCAAGAATTCTCTAACCTTAGTTGGTGCAATTTTACCTGTAGATGCCATTTTGGATATGATTTTTTTAGTAGCTTGAGTTACTAAAAAGAACGAACCAATGTTAACAACTGCATCCAAAAACTCTTGTGGAACTAAGAAACTCTTTTGCTCGCGCGAAATTTTAGGGTTAAACATTACTGCACCAATTTGCGCAAGTGAAGATAAGCCCCAACCGATGGTACCTGTTACTACAAGCATTGTAGCAGTATTTTTCTTAAAGTTTGTATAAACCCATTCGAGTCCATTTTGTAAAGGAGAATTATTCATGCTTATCTTCTCCTTTCTTTTCATTTAATTTATTTGTTAACATTACTGTTAATGGTGCATCAATTGCAAAATTAGTTACACACATGACTAAAATTGCCAAAAAATTAGATAATGCGCATTTGTGGTTATTTAAAAATGTTTTATTATTTGCAATTTCGTTCAAGAATTTTTTAGGTAAAAGCGCCTTACTGAATTTTGCTTTACTTTCAATATTTGTCATTGATGTAACAGCTTTATACACCGACCCTCTTACAAGTATGCCGACACATGTTCCGGCAATGATTTTTGCAATAGTTCTATTTCTAGCAACTCGTCTAGTTTCTTTGTCAACTTTGTGGTTATTGTAGTCAATAGCCGGTTGCGTAATAATAGCCGTTGCACCCATAATAGCGCGGTTTTGTGCAGGTTTAGAAACCCAGTTGTCAAACTTATTCCACTCTTCGAGCTTTCTCGGAGTTTCTTTTTGCGTATGCGAAGGAAGAACGTCAATGACTTTTTGAGCCATTCGACGTTTAAACTTGTCCCACGCTCTATCAGGTTTTTTCCCTTGCATGGATACACTATTATATTGTATCGGCTGTATATTCATAACACTTCTTCCTACAAGTATAAAACATCTGAAGAACGAAAATTGACTTTTATATACAAATTGTTACAAAATATTTACATTTAAATTAAAATCTTTATTTCTATTCAAAATCAGTCTTAACTAGCGATATAAATTCGTCTGCCAGTTTAGCGCTCCACTTTTTGTCGACATCGGCTTGAATCGTTTTAATCGCATCATCAGAACTCAAAGCTTCTCTATACGGACGTTTTTCCATCAAAGCGAAATAAGAATCGATAATTAAAATAATTTGGGATTCAATTGGGATTTCTTCACCTGCTATTTTATTTGGATAACCTGTTCCATTCCAGTTTTCATGGTGCTTTTCAATAATCGGAATAATGTCTACTATATTTGAAATCGGTTTTAAAATTTCTCGTGCAGCGATTATAGGATGTTGTTTTATTGAACTTCTATCATCATCATTCAAAGGTTCGCGCTTATTCAATAATTCTTTAGGCAACATTGTATTTCCGATATCATAAAGTAAAACTGCTATTTTTAATCGGTCAATTGCTTCTTTCGGCAAGTCAAAACGTTTTGCGAGCATAGTCGCAAGCTCTACTTTTTGTTTCATTCCGCCAATTTGGTGCTGCGGATTATATGATTGAACAAGAGAGTCTGCAACTTGATAAAGTCTATCGTTATTCATATCCATTAGTTTTTCTGTCAAAAGTCTTGAAGTAACTGCGTCCATCGGAATTCTGTGTTTTGAAAGAATATCGATAAATGTATTTACTGCAATTTCTTGCCAAGATGTTTCGTAAGAAGGTTTTGCTATTGTAACTCTATTTCTGCCGTTGCGTTTTGATTCATACATCGCTTGATCAGTTAGTTCCAAAAGCTCTTGAATATCATCTGACTGATCCGGATAAGTTGCGACACCTAAACTTGCTGTTATATGTCCTATCTTATCTAATTCAACTGATTCTATGGCTTTTCTAATACGTTCTGCAGCTATGCAACCGCCTTCAATATCAACGGCAGGCAAAATTAAGTTAAATTCTTCTCCACCCATTCTGGCTGCGATATCTATGGAACGCGCATTACTTTTTAGAACTTCTGCTATAGCTTTTATCGCAATATCACCGTAATTATGACCGTACGTATCGTTAATCTGTTTTAAGTGATCCAAATCAAGTCCAATAACTGTAAATTTTTGGTTTTGACGCATTGCACGGATGGCTTCTTTTTTTATGTATTCTTCAAAATATCTTCTATTATAAAGCCCCGTCATACCATCAGTAATTGCTTGTTCTTTTACTGCTTGGAACAAGTCTGCAATTGTAATTGCAAGTTCGATTTGCTTTGCAAACAGGCTTAAAAAATTCAATTCACTATTACTTATATTTTCTCGAGAAGAAAATACAATAAGAGAACCGAAATGAGTTTGTTTAGAAACCAATGGAACCAAAATATAAGATTTCATTTTTGCTTGCGTTAAAAAACCTGCAACTTTTTCTTTATCTAAGCTAGGAATAAAACCCGTAATTAATTTTACAAGTTCTTTTGATTGATAAATTTGATTGTTTTTTACTGAATTTTTCAACTCATCAAATTCCGGAAAAAGCATTCTGTAATCACTCAAATCGCAATTCAAATATTCTGAAAATTTTTCACCTAAATCATCTCTTGAAGACGCAACGATTTGTAAATATTTACCGTCATTATCACTACGTTGTTTAACTATAAAACTATATAAATACCCTAGTTCACCTTGCAAACTATTTACAATAGCATTAAGAACGCTGGAAAGAGGTTTTGAAGAATTCATCATTTCCCAAATATGCTGCAAGGTAAGCATTTGACGGTTAGCTCTATCTAATTCTTTTGTTCTTGCAACAATTTCAGCTTCAAGTTTTGCATTCTTTTCGTAAACCTCAAGCAAAGAGTCAGAGCCGGAGTAAACCGTAGATTCGACTTTATCTAAATTGTTTTTAAAATTTCTGAAGCTATCAAAAAAGCCCACAAGTGCTGTCCTTTATTCCTTTATCTATATATTTAGTATAACATATTCTTCTAAAAATTAAACCTCCTCGATGGGAATTGAACCCATGACCTCGGGCTTCGGAGACCCGCACTCTATCCAACTGAGCTACGAGGAGATGTTAATCTATATGCGTAAACATAAAAAATAAAGAGAGTAATCCTGCAGTTTTTAAAAAAGCTTTCAATAAACCTGTTTTGATTTCCTTATTTCCATGTACAGGTACCACAATTCTTGCCTCTTCATTTTCTTTGATAAAAACATGATGTGAACCACTAATTCTACTCAACACCCAACCATTCTCTTCTAAAATTTTACAAAGCTTTTTCCCAAAAATATTTTTCATAGTGCAATTGATATAACTTCCCCATTATTATCTTCTGGAATATCAACTGAAAACCAAGCGTTAATAGCTTCTTTAACATTCTGGATTGTTTCTTCTATTGTATTTCCTTGTGTAAAACAACCTTTTAATGCAGGAACTTCTGCCCAATAACCATTTTCATCTTTATGTAAAATTACATCAATATTCATATAATACCTTTTTTCTTATATAACCATTATTGCATATTTTAATTATAATTCAATGTTTTAGCACTAGCAAAAAATATTTTTTCAGGTTTTAATATGACATAAAACAAATCAAGGAGTAAATATGAGAATTCAACCAATTTTTTGTACACCAATTAGACGAACAAACTTCAAAAACAGCAACAAAGCTGAAGAAGAAATTAGAAAACAAGAAGATGAATTACATAAAGAGGAAAATGAAATCAAAAAACAAATCGATTTCTTAAATAAAGAACAACATAAATTAGATGATGAAGAACGTAAGCTTGAGCATGAAAAAATTGAAGTAGAAAGAATGAATTACTAAAAAGGTGTGCCTAAAAAGAGCACACCCTTTAAATATATATTCTTTACAATATTACATATCTAAACCTAAATCCAATGTTGGAGCTTTGGCAACAATCGCGCTTGAAGAGATAATATCTACTCCTGTTGAAGCGATGTCGTGCACTGTATTTAAATTTACATTTCCGCTTGCTTCTACAATTGCTTTGCCATTAATTAGCTTTACACATTCTTTCATTGTATCCAATGACATATTATCAAGCATAATAATATCAGCGCCACAATTAACAGCTTCTTTAACCTGTTCAATTGTATCGCACTCAACTTCAATTTTATGCGCGTGTGAAATATGTTGGCGTAACTTTTCAACAGCCTTTATTAGAGAACCTGCATACTTAATATGATTATCTTTAATCATTGCACAGTCTGAAAGATTAAATCTGTGTAAACTTCCACCACCTGTTTTTACAGAATATTTTTCAAATGCTCTAAAGCCTGGAGTCGTTTTTCTTGTATCAACAATTCTTGCTTTAAACTCACCCACAGCATTTTGGTATTTGTTAGTTTCTGTTGCAATACCACTCATTCTTTGAATGTAGTTTAAAGCTGTTCTTTCACCCATTAAAATATATCTTGCAGGGCCTTCTAAGTCAGCAATTTTATCGCCTTTTTTAATCACATCACCGTCGTTGAAATAAAATTTTATATTTATAGAAGGTGAAAGAATCTTAAATACCATCTCAAAAACATTCTTACCGCAAAAAATACCGTCTACTCTTGTATTAAGTACGCATGACATTCTATCATCTTCATTTGTAAGATAATCAGTTGTAATATCACCAAAACCGATATCTTCTTGTAATGCATTTTTAACGTGTTCTTCTATAAAAAAATTATTTAACATAAACTAACTCTCTTTCTTCGCTTTTCATTATATTTGAATGCTTAGCAACACTATCAGTTTGTCTGTAATCAGCTCTTGAATGTGCGCCTCTTGACTCTTTTCTTGAAATAGCACCTTCAACAATTAGACCGGCTACTGTAAGCATGTTTCTATATTCATATTCATCTTGGTTTAAGCATTTTCTTGTACGCTTAAATTCTGATTTCATCCTATCTATTTCAGCTTTTGCTTCCAATAAATCTTTTTCATTTCTAACAATTCCAACTTTGTTCCACATCAAATTTTTCAAATTTTGTTTTAAAGTTGGGATATCATAATCAATTTCACTTAATGGAGAAGAATATGTTTCAATTACCTCGCGAATTGAGTCATCAATTTTTTTAGGTGTATTTAAGTTTGCAAATGACAAATAGTCTGCCAGTTCATAAGCACAAACTACACATTCTAATAGCGAATTACTTGCAAGTCGGTTTGCACCATGCAATCCAGTTGAAGCTGCTTCGCCAATAGCATACAAACCTTTTAATGAAGTTCTGCCTTCAACTGTCGCTTTAATACCGCCCATTGTGTAATGCGCAGCAGGCGCAACAGGAATTGGGTTATGTGAAATATCAATACCTTTTTCATCACAACGTTTAGAAATTGTAGGAAAACGCTTAAATAGTTTTGCTTGGTCAATCATAGAAGCGTTCAAAAATACATTAAAAGAATGTTCTTTTGCCATTTCAGAATAAATTGCACGAGTAACAATATCTCGAGGTGCAAGTTCGCGCTTATCGTGATATTGAGCCATGAATTCTTTGCCTTCTTTATTAATAAGTTTCGCGCCTTCTCCACGTACGGCTTCTGAAATCAAAAATCTTTCTTTGCTTGTAGGGCTAAGCGCCAAAGCTGTTGGGTGGAATTGGATAAATTCCATATCTTGAATAATAGCACCTGCATTATATGCAATATCAATACCATCGCCTGTCGCACCGTCTGGGTTTGTAGTGAATTTGTAAACTTGACCAACCCCGCCTGTTGCAAGAACTAAAGCTGAAGTATAAACAATTTCATGTTCGCCAGTTAATTCGTTATAAACAATTATTCCTTTGCATTCTTTATCTGAATCAACAAGGAGTTCAACTGCCATAGCGTTTTCCATTACAGTAATATTGCTATCATTTAAAACATCTTGTGCTAAAGCTTCCGTAATGCCTTTACCTGTAGCATCGCCTCCTGAATGTAAAATCCTTCTTATGCTATGCGCCGCTTCCAGAGTAAATGTAAGCTTTCCATCTGAATTCTTATCGAATTTTACCCCATTTTCAATTAAATCATTAATTACTTCATCTGAAGCTTCTGAAATATATTCAACAGTTTTTTCTTCGCTTAAACCTGCACCAGCTTTTAATGTATCTTGAACATGTGATTGAACATTGTCTTCAGGATTTTGATGAATTACTCCAACAATACCTCCTTGAGCGTATTTAGAATTACTTTCACCAAGGACTGATTTTGTTAGAAGTAAAACTCCATCAGGTAATTTTATTTGCTGGGATATTTTTAAAGCCGCATATAAACCGGCAGCGCCGCTTCCTACTATAACTACGGAATATTCCGAATATTTCATTTTATAATATTTCACCTCAAGTCATTTGTTTCAATATTCATTGTAACCCAAAAACAAGAGTAGCGCATAAATTTAATATTAAGATTTTATTATCTGATAGGTAAATTTAAAATTTTTGGATGTAGTGTATCTTCTATGATAGAATCATCCAAATTTAATGTCGGTGAGTATTCTCTTGCTTTTGCAATATCAGCATCATATCCGACAACATCGCCCATTTGTTTCTTTGCCTTAGCTCTATCAACATAGGCTCTTGGATTATTCGGTTTTCTATCAATTGCCAAATTCCAAATATTTACGGCTACATCATATCGTCCTAACGAAGTATATAGCTCAGATAAACAAGCATATCCTGCATAAGCAGTGCTATCCGTTTCTAAAATATTGTTACAATACCTCATAGCTTCTCGATAATTTCCTGCTTCTTTGAAAAGCATTGCAACTCCCAAATAGTCATTGAACTGTATATCATCGGAATTAATATAATCACTCAATGATGCTTTATAATCTCCTGCCATTAAACGAATCATTGCTCTTTCTTTATACAGAGTTTTAAGTTCAGCTTCAGGAGCAAAGCTAGGCAATGTTTCAATAGCTTTATTCATTTCTCTAAGAGCGCGCTTTTTATCCGGATACATTTTAGCTAAGTATACAGCATTGTTTCTATGAAAAATATATTCTGTATCATCTGAATTATGCATGACTCTAGAAATAAGCATTTGAGTGTTGTTTCCCCAAAAACAAATTTGTAAGAATTTGTTTCCAGGCGGAGTACAAAGCCACGCAACAAATAAAAAACCTATAATAATGCCTACTAAAAACTTGGCATCGTCTTTCTTAGCTGTTTTCTTAAAGTTTGTAATCATTAAATGCTCTCTTCCAAAGCTATTATACACAATAAAACTTTAAAAATAAAGTTAAATTTCTTTAAGAAAATTGAAATAAAATCAAAAAAGCCCAATTTTGAGTATCGGACTTTTTTGATTTTATATAACTTATTATTGTTTATTCTTCAATTGCGAGACCATCATTTTCTGTTGCAACTTCTAATAATCTATAAGTTAAATAAGCACCTAAAGCAACAGCTTTCAAATCAATGCTTTCATCGTGCTTTGCGACTTCTAAAATTGCAGAGTTAATTTCCGGATTTTCTTCTTTTAAATATTGCACCATATTCTTTCTCCAAGCTTGAACATCTTGGAAAGCTTCTGAAAAAATTTCTGATGACATATCTTCTGTTATGATTGGTAGCATGCTCTTTTCTCCTGTTCTTAACTATTATAAAGTATATTCAAATTTGATACAATACACTAAATACTGTAGGATATATTAGAATTATCAGATTTCATCCTCGTATATAATTGTAAATTTTTGTAAAGATTGTCCAAAATTCTCTAAAGTTTTTAAAAATTATGCCGTAAATAAAAGTGTAAGATAAAATAGCAATGTAATTTTGCTATTATGGAGGCATCATGACTTTAGATTCATCAAAAAAATTGACACTTGCGAGCGTCAATGACTATCTAGCATCTAAAGGAATTAAATTATCTGCACAAGATAAAAAGAAGGTTGCGTCTATTTTTACAAAAAGTGATAATTGTGATAATAAAAAAGGCGAATTGAACGTGCTTGAAGCAAATAAGTTTGCAATACTAGTAGGAAGTACATTGCCTAAAATAAAACAATGTGTAAATCAATTCCTAATTGATTTAGGGTTTGCTATTAAACCCGCTCGAAAAGAAATTCCGGCAGAGAGAAATGATGCAACAAGAGTAGATAATACACAAAGTTTAATTGCAGCAAATACTAGTAAGCTTCACAAAACCGAAAATACTAGAACGTCAAAACAATCTTCAACAAATACTATAGATATGGTAAGGAAAGAAGCTCAAAACAAAAAGATAAAACTTTCTAATGAAGATTTAAAGTATTGGTCTACTCACATTGATAATATTGCTAAACGATATAATGTACCGGCAGCATTGATGGTGGCGATTGTATCAAGAGAAACTGGTTTTACAAAACACGTAAATTCTTCAAACGGTGCCGGTCCAATGGGGGTAACAACGATTGCTGTAAAGGATTTCTTTCCTTCAAAAGACAATGGATGGACAAAGATTTATCAGAACATGGACGGTAAATTGTTGAACGATATTCTAAATACAAGGACAAAAGACGGCAGAAAAATAACTTCTCCACAGCAACTTCGTGCAGAATGTGCAAAAAATGATAAACTTGGAATGCAAGTAGGTTTATTGGCTTTTGAAATGAATTATTGCAAAGCAGTTGCAAAAAAAATATATGGAAAGGCTGATTATAATACAATTCCTAAAGCAATTCAGAAAATTAAAAGTGGCTATAGATTAAATGCAAAAGAAAACGAGCGTTGTATTACAACGGCATTAAAAAACTACAACTCTGTATTTGCTACTTATGCTCCAGCTGTAGTTGACTCTTTAAAAGTTCATGGTTTGAACTTTGCAGGACTTACATTTATTAGCTAGATATCGGAGAGAACATGATATTTGATTCATCACAAAAACTAACCCTTGAAAGTATAAATAAATATTTAGAGACACAAGGCGTAAATCTGTCTGAACAAGACAAAAAACAAGTTGCTTCCATTTTTGAAGGAAGTGATAAACTTGATGATAAAAAGGGTGAACTAAATACTTTTGAAGCAATGAACTTTTCTAATTTAATTGAAAAAGTATTGCCAAATATCCGAGAAAAAATTGATAATTTTATTAATGAACTAGGATTAGCTTTTAAACCTGAAAGAAGACCTATCGCTGAAGAAAAAGCTGATGCAACCAGAGTTGCTAACCCACAAAAAGACTTACTCACTAATGTATCAAACGAAAAGGTGCGTAAAGAAAATGGAGCAAAGTTCACACGATTTTCGTCTAAGATTTCTACGAACAGTCCTATAACGTTAAAAAATCCTCCACATTTTGATAAAGAAGTATTTACTCAAGCACTTAACAGTTTAGTTAAAGGTAACAGTAAAATGAAGAATATGGGTAACATCTTTGTGAATTCTTCAATAAATGATTTGTTTAGAAAACCTTTAAATCCGTTTATTGTTGTTGCAATTGCCATGCATGAATCAGCAGGTGGCGTTTCAAAAGCAGCATTACAAAAAAATAATATTGGCGGAATTATGGGTAAAAATGGGCTTCGTAAATTTGCAAAAGTTGAACAATGTATTGATTCTATTACCTCAACTGTAAACAAAAGGGTTACAGAAGGCTATACTTCTATTAGCAAAGTCGGAAATTCCGGACGTTACTGTGCCAAAAGTGTTGGCCCTCAGTGGAGTGCACAAGTTGCAAGTTTTGCAGAAAAGCTACGTGCAAAATATGAAGAATTGCTAAAACAGAAATATGATATTAAATAGAACGGCTTTTATAATAAAGTTCGATTATAAAACTCGCATAAGCCCCACCCGTTTTTCTAATGTTAATGCAAAGCCTTCACATTGAAAAACTAACCTCACCTTGTAAAGTGAGGGCATGGCGTACGATTGTTTGCGTTAGCACCTCTCTACTGGGGAGCGGATTTTCGGTAGGGTGAAGCGAACGTGAGTGAGCTAACCCGTAAGGTGGAGGTCGGACGCCTACCTCTCACAAAACTTGACATTTTGTCAACTTTTGTTCGGCAGAGTGCCGACACCCCGAATAATCCAAGACAGGTCGCAGATATGTTTGAGGCTGTGCCGAAAGCTACAGATGCGGGTGGGGGCTTATTAACGATTACACAATCACATAACTATAAACTTGATTCAACGTATCATAAAACGCATTTTGGTTACCAAAAAATACATTAAATTCAGCCTTATTATTACCTATCATTTGCAAAGTTTCAACCTCTATAGGAGGGCCGGCAGGAGTTGAGCGCGCCGGATTTTGCGGATTAGAAATTACACCTGTTGCACGCAAAATAGGAATATAAAGCCTGTTTTTAAAGATTTCATACTGCGTTAAACCTTTTGTAACAACACCAATATTGTTACCTTCTTCGTCAATCAAAAGTCCTCTCTGCATAGGTGCAGTATTTGTTTTAGCCTCTATACCGCGTGTTTTTGGCAGATTTTTTCTTATATCATAATCAGGCTCAAAATTACGTTTAATCATTTGATTCATATCCTCTGAAAATACTTCTGTTATCGGATTACTTAACTCAAAAGACGCTGTAAGCAAATGATTTTTTTGCGTGTTAATCCAATCAAAAACAAATTTCAAACTTGCAGAATGCTTATCAAGAGTTACATAAAGCGGAATTATATCCCAAGTTCCTTCAAAATCAATTTTCAACATTGCTCTTGTCGGTGTTTTTAAAACAGCTTTAGAACGCAAAATTTTGAATTCAACTCCCGCATCGTCCGCTTTTGGACCGCAATTATAACTGTCACCCAAGTCAACAAAATCAATTAATGACATTTTTATGCCGTTTACAAATATTGTTCCGTTTTCTATTTTCAAACCTATATTAGAATTCTCAATAAAATCATCACCGATTCTTAAATCCGATTCAGAAACCGTTGGCATCAAATATTCAACCTCATTTGGCTCAAGATTTTTGACTTCTGCTAAATATGTATAAATATTTGTGTAATCTTCTGTTATGGGAATTCTCTGCGTATCAGTCAGTAAATATTTGTCAAAACCTTTTCTAAAGGCGATTTTTTCGTAACCTTCAAGCTTTTGTGTTGTTTCGAATTCCACAATGCCGGAAAATGCACGACCTGAAAGATTTAAAATTCTCTTTTCTTCAAAATGATTTTTGAACTTCAATTCGTCCATAATTGTATTTGCGATTTGCTTGATTTTCATATATCGAATAAAGTTTTCTTTATGAACATCCGCCGTAGAACATCCGCAAATACTGTCATGAGCTTGGTTTTGAAGTAGCATTTTGTATGCATATTCAAGCAATGTATCATATTTTTTTTCTTTTTGTTGATTTTTAAATCGAGTCGCCAAATCCAAAAGATACGTGCATTCTACATTTTCGCGTTTCAAATCAAGTCTTGATGAGTAGCAACCTTGTAATATAAAAGTTTTAGAGTTGTCGCGAAGCTCATCATTCCATTCAAACATTTCAAAGCGATTTTCGACATGCTTAAAATAATCAAACGGTGAGCCAAGTTTAATGTCGTAATCCTCTTTCAGAATTTCATTTATAGATTCAATCTGAACATCAATATCAGTTTCAACTCCCAAATGATCCGCGCCAATTGGAAGAAGAATGTAATCGCCGGATTTTTCAGCCAACAAATCAAGAGTATTTTTAAGCATTTCAGCTTTCTTTTCAATCGGCGCATTTACAGAAAATACATCGTTAAAATAACCTCTAATTAGATTAACAGTATCCATTCCGCACCATTTGAATTCAGACGGGAAATCGCCACAACCGCGCCAAACAACGCATTTATCAATCCCAAAATCCCTTAATACGTCAACTACATTTTGACTATGTCCGAAAGTGTCCGGCAAATATCCGATAAATTCGTTACATCCGTATTTCTGTGCAGTTTTTATTCCTATTTCTAAGTTTTTTTCAAAACAAGTTCTATCAGTTAGGAATTCGTCCACAAGACAGTAAAATGGGCCGATGAAGAGCTTTTTGCGTTTTATAAGAGAGCGCACAAGTTCTTCTTGTTCAGGACGCATTTCTAAATAGTCTTCCAATGCGCTAACTTGTCCGTCAAAATAAAAACAAGGAATTTTGCCTTCTTGAAGCAGATTGAGAATATTATCAAACACTCTCAAAAGTCTCATTCTAAAGACTTCAAACTCTCTGTACCACTCTCTATCCCAATGCGTATGCAAATACGCGATTACTTGCTTTCTCATAGGTTAATAATACATCAAAACTATGATTAGGACAAGCCGAGATTGTCTATTCAATCGAATTATTACAGCAATAAAATTCTTTTATCTTACCTTGTTTCAATTTCTGTTCGAATTTTGCAACAGAATTTGGTGCTAGTTTATTAGCTCTAGTGTAATCTGTAAAAAAGACTTCAACAAATCGCGCAAATAATTCCGTCGGGCTGTTATAATATCTGTTTAATTTTGCGATTCGTGAGTTAATTCTATTAATCATGCGTTGTTTAGATTTTATTTTAATATAAAGAATTTCATCTTCAGTTAATTCATAAAAATCTTTTTTCAAATTTTCAATCGAGTAAATGCGATTGTTGAAATTAATTCTATCATATTTTAGTAAATATTTTTGTTGGATATTGAAATGTCGTTCGAATTTCTTATATGGAGTCGATAGTTTAAAATCCGGATTGTGAAGTTTTATTTTATTCGCCATTGATTTAATTTCTGCCGATATTTCGTCTTTTTTGTCAAATAAAACTTTTGCTTCATTTTTAGGAATTTTATCAACCGTAATATTTACCAATTCTTCATTAAGAGTATCGGTAAATTCATCAAACGCAAAATCCAATGATTTCAGTTTATTATCATGCAAAAAATGCACGTAATGAGCAAATTCATGTAAAAGTACCGGCAAAACATCGTTTTCATCTAAGCGTTTTGCTATATCAATTCGATAATTGCCGTTTTTTGTACCTTTAAAAAAGCCTTTGTTACCGCGAGCCTTATTTTTCCCAATATTAACTTCTACTCCTATATCTTCAAGATATTCTTTAATTTTTAAGATTCTGTTTCTTTCACTATCCATTTTAAATAATCTTCGCTACAATCGACTATAGGTAATGCAATGATTTCAGGAACTGTGTAAGGGTGCAAATCTTCAATTACGAGTTTGATTTTACCATAATTTGCACGACGTGTTTTAATCATCATAAGAATTTCTTTTTCTTCACAAATTTCACCGTCCCAAGAAAAAACGGATTGTACTTTTTCAATCATGCTAACGCATGCAGCAAGTTTATGTTTCATCAAAATTTTTGTAATATCTTTTGCCACTTTTTTGTCCGGCACTGTGCAATTAATAACAATAATATCCATACAACTCTCCTTTATATCTTAATCCATTTTAAAAATCTTACCTGTATTCAATATATTATTTGGGTCAAAAAGCTTTTTTATCTGTTTCATATATTCTAAAGCTTTTTCATCCACTGTATTTTTTATATAAGAAATTTTTTCACTTCCGACACCATGCTCAGCCGAAATTGTTCCACCTAACGAAGTTGCAAGTTTATACATTTCAGACTTTGCTTCAATATAGTTTTTAAACTCATTATCGTTTTCGAGATTTAAAGCTACCTGTGGATGAATGTTGCCGTCGCCTACGTGTCCTACTATACAAACTTGTAATCCGAATTTGTCGCAAATTTCTTTCGCACCACTTACCATTTGTGCTAATTTATCGCGAGGAACTATAATATCGTCGGAAACTACATCCGGCGCAAGTTTAGCGGTAGCAGCAAAGCTTGCGCGTCTTGCTGTCCAAACAGCCTCCTGTTCTTCTAATGAAATTTTAGTTTCTATCTTACTTGCGTTAGCTTTGATTAATGCCGATTCAACTCTTTCTTGTTGAGTTAACATAGAGCTTTCAAATCCATCAAGTTCAATTAAAAGCATCGCATTTTTTTCTGTATCCAATCCGCAAGGATAGAATTTCTCAACAGTCGTAATTGAATTGTTATCCATAAAATCAATTGTTGCCGGAAAAACACTCGCACGCATAATTTCTGTAACCGCAGAAGTCGCATCTTCAATTTTATCGAAATAAGCGGTTACAACTCTTGTTGTTTCAGGTTTTGGTATAAGTTTTAATTCTGCTTCAACAACAACTGCTAAAGTTCCTTCACTTCCTACAATTAATTGATTTAAATGATAGCCTACGGCGTCTTTAATTGTATTTGCGCCCAACATCATTATTGAACCGTCTGCTAAAACTACTTTTAAATTAAGAATATAGTCTTTTGTTGTGCCGTATTTAAAGGATTTAGCGCCTCCTGAAGATTGCGCAATACTTCCGCCAATAGTTGAAACCCTAAAATTTGAAGGGTCAGGCGGGTAAAAAAGATTTTCTGTTGAAGCAAGTTTCTTAATTTCATCCAAAACAACTCCCGGTTGAACCTTCATTGTCATATTTGTCGGGTTAAAGTCTAAAATTTTATTCATTCTTGAAAAATTTAAAACAATTCCGCCAAAATCACAAACGCAAGCTCCAACCATATTTGTACCTGCTCCGCGACAAATTACGGGGATTTTCTTTTCGTTCGCAAATTTTAAAACTTTTTGAACTTCTTCTATAGTTTCAACAAAAACAACAGCGTCAGGAAGCTTATGTTCCAATCGAGAGTTGGTAGAATCTTGCGCGTAACAATATCGTTCTTCCAAACTCGTTAGAACATTCTCCTTTTTTACAAGTTTATTCAAATTATCTAAATTACTTTTCAACAACATGTGATGCTATTTTTTCGATACTTTTGTTTAATTTTGCGATTTGTCTGTCCATGCCCCCAACTTTTTTAGTCAGTTGAGCAGTATCCTTAGGGTCGATTTTAGTCATAACTTCTTCAAGTTTAGACTCTAAAGAATTGATTTTATCTTGTTGAGATGACATTTTATCGTCTATCGCAACCAAGAAGCTATTTAAAGTATTTTCAAGCGGAGTCATGTCAATTTTAGAATTCTTATTATTGATTGTTGTTTCGACAATAACTCTATCTAATTTTGCTTCTAGTGAAGCAATGCGTTTTGCTTGTTTTTCAAAAACATTGCTCAAAGCTTCAATTAATTCTGTACTTTCAGAATTATCTTCTGCTTCCGCTTTTAAATCCTCAAGCATAACCTTAATTTGACCAATATCATCAAGAGTTTCAACCTTATCAGAAATCGTTGTAATCTGATCTCCAGCCTTATCAACCCATTCTGCTAAATATTCAAATACTTGGTTGAATACTTGATTTGTCTTCGCACCATTTTGAATCATTGTGTTGATTGCACCTAACTTATTATCAAGTCTGTCAATACCTGATTCGTGTGCAAAATTACGTGTTCTTTCGTCTAAATCATTGATTACAAGTTTGAATTCTTGCAAATTGTCTTGTAATGATTTATTAGATTCGTCAGATGCCAAAATCAATTTGTTTGTTCTTGTGCTAATGCTTACAATATCTTCTGAAAGAGTTTCAAAATCTTTTTTGAACTCATCATATTCAAATTTTGGCATTTCTGTTTTTAATGATTCTACAAGCTTGTAAATATCATTAGTTGATGTTACCAAATCTTCGAATTCTTTAGAAGATGTTGAATTTTTCATCTCATTTAGAACTAATCGCAAGTTTGCAATATCAGATTCTAAATCCTGCAAGCTGTAAACATAATCAATATCGCCGTCAGAAGATATTATTGAAGTAATTTTTTCGTTAATTAAATCAATATCTTCTTTTAATGCGTCAACTTTGTTATCAATTACTGCAACATTGTCTTTTACAGTATCAACATTATCAATTGTTGTAACAATGTGGCTTAAAATTGTAATCAATTCTGAATGTTTTTCCTGAATGAAATCTAAAATTTCTTCTTGCTCAGCAACAAATGAAATTTGGTTAAATATGTTCAAGAATTGAGTAATAATATCAGATTTAAGTTTTGATAATTCTTCATTTAAGCTTATATCTTGAGCATCAACTTTATTTGTTAAATCTGTAATTGATTGTTGTATTCCATATTTAACAAGAGTATTCATCTCTGTTAATTCAGGCAAATTATTGCAACACAAGTCGCTTATATCTTCCAAATATCCAAACTGTTCTTTTACAAGATTCTCAATGCCTGTAATTTGGTTGTTCAAAGACACTTGGAAAGCTTCGTCAAAGGATTTATTCAGAATCTGTGCTTTCAAATCTGCAAAGCTTACGTTCAATGAATTTATAGAGTTGCTAATGCCATCCATGATTGTATGCATTGTTGCATTGATTTCATCTTTTGTAGCTTTGAATTCGTTAAGAATACCGTCTACAGAAGTTTGAATACTATCGAATGATTGATTATATTGAGAAGCAATCATTCTAATTTCTTCGTATTTTTCAACAACTGTATCAATAAATTTCTTATCAAACAAGTTCAATTTGTCTTCAAATTTGTTTGTAACATTTGCTAAAATAAATTCGTTTATTTGCTTGTTTAATTTTTCAGTAGTAGAACTTACCAAGATTTCATTGGTAGCTCTTAAATCTGACATTGCAGAAGAAAATACACTTGCTTCCAAAAACTTGTTCATCGTAGAAATCATATCATCAGTCGTTTCGCTTAATTCTGACTTGATATTATCCAATTTTTGGTTCATCACAGTAGAATCAGTTTTAACATCCATGTATGACTTTAATTCGTTAATGTAATTGAAGATATAGTCTTCAATTGAGCTTTCAACGTGAACGGTTAATTTTGAAAGTTCGTCTTTTTGCAAGTCTTTGAACAAATTAAATTGTTCAATAATGTCTTTTACAATTACGTCTGTTTCTTTTTCTATATCTTCAGAAACAAGTTCGCATTCTTTTTGTACAAGTTCTACAATTAAATCTTTGCAAGAAACAATTTGTTGCTTATTAATTTCAACCTGTTTAAGAATGTTATTTGCAAATGCTTCCATTGTTTGAAGTTCGCCGGCTGAAATATCAGCTGTTGTTGCAAGCAATGTTGTAATCTTATCTTCAATCGCTTGTTCAACTTCATCAAACAAAGTTTTGCTATTATTGATTAATGTTTCTGAAATCGCTGAAACTTCAGATTTAGTAACATTTTTAGCTTCATCAATCAATGTATTAAATGTTCCGCTCAATTCTTTTACTTGAGCTTGAAAAACATTCATTTGTGAAATTTCATCTTTATCCAATCTATCGTTTAAAGCTTCAAAAGCTGCTTTAAATTCAAGTGTTTTGGCTGTTAAATCTTCTTGAATTTTTGCATTTTCATTATCCAAATGAGTAGTGAAACTCAAAGATGCAGCTTCAAATAATGATTGAACTTTGTCATACAAACCTTCAACTTCTTCTGTTAAATTGTTTGCAAAATCTTGTTTTAAGTCATCAGTTTTATTTTGAGTTTTTTCACTAATAAGCTTTAATTCTTCAAGCTTGTTAGATGTAATGTCATTAAGCAGAGTTTCAAGCTTATTGGCAACATAAGTTGAATTTTGTTGAAGATTTGCGCTTACATCAGTTTTTAAAACCTCTAATCCATTAACTAATGTGTCAATTTTTTCTGTAATATCGGTGTCTAAATCGTTTACATTATTTAATAAAGTTTGCGCTTTGTTTGAAATTTCTTCAAATTTCGTTTCAACATTTTTTGATTGAAGTTCTAAACCTGAATCAACGAATTTTGCAATATCATCTAGTTGAGATTTAATTTTTTCAATCATTTCAGAATTCTTAGCTGATAGATTTTGCGCAAATTCATCCAATTTAGAATTTGAATGTTTAGCTTGGCTTTCAAACAATGTTTTTAAGTTGTCAGACGCTTCTGTTAAATCATTTTCAGTTTTTTCAACGGCGTTTGTAAGCTCAGTCGTAAAGACGTTGCCGATTTCTTGCAATTTCAACCTGATGTTTTCTTGTAAACTGCTATTATCGCTTTTTACAGTTGCCAATAGGTTCTCAACTTGCGAATTTAATTTTTGAGTTTGAGCGGTTACCGAATTTTGAATTTCTTCAAATTTTTCAGCAGTTTCTTGACCTTGTACTTCTAAATTGGAATCAACAAGTTTTGAAATTTCATCAAGTTGCTGTTTTAAATTAACAGAAAGATTTTTATTCAAAGAGCTCATTTCTGTTGTGAAATCAGCCAATCTTTCTTTTAACGAATCATAGTCAGCAGAAGTCAATTCGATATTATTATCAATAATACCTTTCATTTCAGCTGCGATTTCTTTTAATCTGTTTTCAGCATTTTCATTTTGTACAGTCAAAGCACTTTCTAAAGCTTCATTTAATCCTAAAACTCGTTCTTTAATATAATCGGCTTGTTCGTTGTTTTTTGTAACAATACCATCAAACAAAGTTTCTATTTTAGCTTTATATTGTTCTAAATTTGAAGCAACAGTTTCATCAATTCTTGCAGAAATGTCAACCAGACCGTTTTCAATTTTTAAACTTAATTCGTTATCAGAACGAGAGAATAATTCAGTTAAAGAATTTGACAAATCATCAAAATTAGTTTCTATTAAACTAAACTGTCTTGTCAAATCTTCATCAATATTTTTATCAATACTTTCTAATCTGTCTTTTAAGTTTGCAAAATCGTCTGTAATATTGTCAACACTTGTTTTATAATTTTGCAAATTTGTTTCATTAAAGTTATTTAACACACCTTTTAAAGAAACAAAGTTATCTAAAATCTTTGCAAGTGTAGATGTTAAAGATGATGTAGTTTTTTCGGACATTGAGTCAACACTATTTTTCAAATCATCAAAACCACCGGTAATTCTATCGGTATAATTTTGCATATTAGAAGAAAAATCTGACAAGTCTGATTTTAAAGTATTTACAGAATTATCAATTTCTGCACAAAAATCGTTTTTAATGTAGTTTACAACTTCTCTATTACCACCTTCAACTTTCAAAGTTGTGCTTGAAAGTTGTTCTGCAAGTTCTTCTACATTAAGTTTTAATGTACCAATAATTTGAGCTATTTCACCTTTGAATTGTCCAATTAATTCTTGAGAATTTTGCAAACTCTTTGCATGCAAGTTTTCAGTAGTAAATTTAATTTCGCTAATTTTATCAGCGTTTTCACAGGTGAATTCTTGTTTGAAGTCAGAAATTTTTTCTAATAAAGCATTCTTCAAAGTAGCTAATTTTACTTCAAAATCAGTTTTTAAACCGTCTGTTGAAGATATAATGTCGCCAATATTAGTACTTAAAGTAATATTATTTACGTTTAGGGCTTCTTTAATTTCATCAAAATTATCTTGAACTTCAAGTAATTTGTTATAAGAATACTTAATTTCTTCCTTTAAAGACTCCGTATTCTTTGAAATTGAACTGTTAATTGTGTCAATTTTTTTAGAATTTTCTTGCTGAATTTGAACTAAATTATTTTCAACTTGTGTTCTAATAACTTCAACTACATCACGCACATTTTCAACATAGTTCAAATTGCTATCTTTTACGATTTCCGTAATATTTGCAAGCTTAACATCAATTGAATCCGTATTAAGTTCTTTTTGAGAACTTACGTAAGATATTACATCCATTATTGACGCTGAAATATTATCCAAAATAGGTCTCAATGCATTTAAAGCTGATGTTTGTGCTTGTTTAAGCGTATCTTCTACGCTGTCCAACTTGCTAACCAAAAGTTCGTATTTGCCAAATAAATCATTTGCAGATTTTTCGGCTTGTTCAGTTGAAGAATTTTCAAATGCTGTTGACAATTCCTGTTTAACTGCATATAAATCTACTTTTAAGTCTTTTACAACATTAACAAAATCCAAGCCTAAAACATCTTGAACTGCAGATTTTAATTCTGCGAATTCGCGTTTAGAATTATTTACTTCGATTACTGATGCATCAAGTTTATAATCAATTACGCCGGACAAATCCTTAATATTTTTGATCTGTTCAAATAATTGACTTGATGAGTTTGCTACATATCCTTCTTGTTTTTCTAAAGAACCTTTAAGGCTGTTTTCAAACATTGCTAATCTGTCTGTAATATTTGAAAAAATAGCATTGTTTGCAGAAACATTGTTTTCGTCAATTTGAGAAACAACTGTTTTTAAATTTGCAATATCTTCAGCTACATCATTAAAACTTTTTTCACACAATTTTGTCATTGTATAATGCGAGTCTTTTAGTTTTGAAATCAAAGAATCTGCACCATTAGAAATTTCATTTAAAGTTCTTGTAGCGTTTACTTCAACCAATTGAGAAATTTTATCGGTTACGATATCCGTATGTTCTTTGATGTCATGCTCCATTTTTTCTAAATTTGACATCAAGCTTTGGAAGTTCACATTAATATCTAGAGCCTGCAAATTTGTGCTAATCTTTTGAATTTCAGAAGACGCGTCAATTAGGGCGTTTTGCAAATTAACAGAACCTGATGAAATATCTTTCAAAACGATTTCTAAAGAAGTTTTAAAATCTTCAAAATTCTGATTAGTTGTAACTTCTTTTAATGACGCTTGCAAAGCTTCCAGTTCATTCATTATTTTTTCTGAATTTTGATTTTCACTTTCAGAAATAACAGTTTTTAAACCTGCAATGATGCTCACAGATGCGTCGATTTTTTCAGCCAAATTATCTATTTTATAATATTTGTCTGATAAATTGTTAACAGAATCGTTAAGTTCGTGATTTTTTGCAACTAAATCGCTCAACCATTTTTTAGCACTTATAACGTCATCTTGATTTGCTAAGCCTTTCAAAGCATCTTCTAATTGATCATTCTTTTTATCCATCATTTGGATAACTGAAAGTATTGTGTTTGAAGAGTTTACAATGTCATCCAATTGTCCGCCAAATTTGTTAATAGCTTCTGATTGATCAACACTTGATAGAGTTTTTATTAGAGTTTTAAAGTTTTCATTTAAACTCAATACAATAGAATCAAAGCCGTTTCCGAGATGTTCCAAATCGTTTTTCAAAAGAGAAATACTTTTGATGATTTCTTTTTTCTGAGTATCATCTGAGCGCATGGCATCAAGTCTAAGTGTAATGTCGGTTAGAGTTTCTTTCTGAGATACAACTTCTCTAGAGAATACAGATAAATTCGTTGCAACAATATCAAATAATTCTTTAACTTCGCTTGATTTTAAAGCATCTGCGCTATTTTTAAGTAAATTTGAGAATAAAGATTCTATTGCGCCAAATTTTGAAATAAGTACATTGTGGCGTTCGTCTAAATTTTGTTTTAATTCAGATAGAAAAATTTTAATAAGGTCAATATCTTCTTCCGTATTTATTTTTTCTAACTTAGAATTAATACCTGCAAGAAGTTTATCAACATCTGATGTATTTAATATACCTTGCGCTCTGATTGAGTTTAACAAGGTTTTTATTGTATCAAAATTTTCTGTAATCTCTGAAAAATTATTTATTTCTGCCATATACTTACTCTATCCCACATTCTATATTCATACTTATTATATAATAATATAAAAATACTGACAAATACTAACGAATTGTAATATTTTGTAAAGAATTATAATGAAACCCAATGACTACTGTTTATTTATGATGAATAAATCGTTTTGTATTCAATAAACAAAAGAAAAACCACTTTGTTAAAAGTGGCTAAGGGAAAAGGGAAAAAGGGAAAAATAAAAATCTTACATCTATGAGAAGATACCGAATGTTCTTTCGATATTGTCATCTTTTACTTTTTTAATAGAATCCATTTCTTGTGTAATTGCAGTTCTTTCGGTTTCTAGGTTCTTTAATTCTTTATCATATTTTGTATCTTTAGTATTAATTTTTTTTAATTCATATTCATAAGTTGCTTTTGCTTTATCTAAATCTTTATCATCAGAAGTTTCTTGCAAATAATTTTCATTAGTGCTTGTTGCAACACTTGTTTCTTGCCATTCTTTTTTGTTGGTATTATATACGTCAATCAATACGCGACCGGAAGTTACCATGTTGTTAAACCATTCTTTGCCTTCATCGCCTGAAGTGCATGCGGCATCGACTTCTTGACAACCACCACAAGATTGGATTTGTTCAAACAAACGAACATAGTAGTTGAATTGTTGTTGGTCAAAAGTTTTGTCAGTATCTTTATCTGCAGTTTGAGAATCCGGATTACCATTTTGTTCTTTTGAATCACCTTTATTAAGAGCCATGTATTTATAAATTTCTGTGCCGTATTTACTGTATAATTTGTCTCTAAACGCATTTAGCGCATCTACAACCTCTGATTTTGTAGCTTCGCTTGCATCATATTTGTCATTAGTTTCTGTCAAACTGTCATATGCTTTTTTAACTCCAGAATCTAAATCTCCGGCACTTACGTGTTTATCATAAACAGTTTGTTCAACTTCTGACATCCAAAGATTACCGCTTTCGGTAGTTTGACTTCTTCCAAAACCAACTGCCGCAGCATCATCATCTCCATCCGCCCAAGCTCCGTTACCACCTAAGCCCAACATAGCCCAAGCAAATGAATATTTATCATTATCAAAAATTTGATATTGATTATAAACTTCCGAATCCACAATAACTTTGCCGGTTTCAGCATCTTTTAATGTATATTGTTTCTTTCTATTTTCATTGTAACAGCAAACATTGGCAAAAGTAGCATCTTTATAACTACTTCCACCATTATCTGTATTAAAAGCTACTTGAATTTTCTTTGCATCCAATGCATCACAATAGGTTTGGTACAACTCGTCTTGTTGAGTTGCCAAAGCTATCTTTTGACTCTCGATGTTTTGTGCCTTGTATTCTACATCGTGGAGCCTACTCGTTAGAGTTAATAATCTAGCTTGTGATGCTGCCATTCCCATTGTAGTTCTATTGTCCTTATATAGTTTTCCCTTGTATTATTGTTTACGGCACATTTTGTGAAAACTTTAGAGCTTTTGAGAAAATCTTTACAAAAATTTACACTTATAAAAAAATCTTTACATCGTGAAACATTTTGACAAATTTAAAAAGTTTTATGATACATTATAAAAAGTAAATCCGTTAAGGGGAATTAAGTTAGACTATCACAGGTTATTATAGGAGAAGTTTAATGCCTAATTATTTGACTAAGGAAGAGATAAGACAGTGGAGAGGTTCTTTGGAAAAAATTACGCTGGAAGAATTTGCAGCTAGATTAGGAAAAGAAGTTGAAGAAAGTAAACCGACTAACGATGTTGTTGATATTGTTATGTCAAAAGGTACTTCATCTAATACAAATAAGAGCAATCACGAAAGTTTTTCTAAGATTGCAGAGCGTGCGTTTGAAAGAGAACGCCAAATCTCACATACTCCGTTCTCAGTTCGCAAAAGAGAATTAAAAACTGCAGTTAAGGAAGAAAGTATTGTAAAGCCTGAACCAAAAGTAAAAAAAGAAGAAAAACCTGTAGAGAAGAAGAAAAAAGAAAAAGTTGTAGAAAAGGTTAAAGAAGAAGTTAAAACTACAGCGAAAAAAGAAGTTCAAATTGTATTGAAAAAAGCTTTAACTGATAGAGAACAAATGGTTTTTGAATATCTTTTGAATAACGTTGGTAAGACTGTTTTTGCAAAAGATTTAGCAGTTCTTTTGGATTTGCCAAGAGATTACGTATATAAATATATTAAAAATTTAAGAGCAAAAATTGAAGGTGATAAACTTAAAAACGTACCTTCAGGCGGTTTTGTATTAACAGAGTAAAGAATGAAAGTTGTAAATTTACTTGAATTTATAAATAATGCTCATAACCTATTCACTTTGAATTATGCAAAGTGTTCTGATAAACTTGTGAATTTTCTGGATCTAATGACAGAAGACGAACAATTTACTCAAAAAATAGATTTGGGTATTATTTTTGTATCTCAAAAAAGTTTAGATCAATATACAATTGTAGACGGGCTAAATCGCATTCTTTCGCTTTCTTTATTGTTACACGCAGTTTGCGAGTGTTACAAAAAAACATCTGCGCAAAATGATAAAGCAATTAGAACAATAAGAAAAAAATATCTTTTGAGTGGCGGTAAGTCTAAACTTAGATTAAACGAAAAAGATAACGAACTATTTAATAAAATTATAAATGGTGAACGCTTATCCGGGCACGAAAAAGCAACGCCAATGTTTAAGTTGCTACATAATTTTTGGACACAAATTAAAGACGAAAAACTGCAAGCGGCAAAGATTTTCACAATGCTAAAGAAAATCGAAGTAACTCTCGTTGAAACAGATAACGTTTCAAAAAGAAATCTTTATTATAAGTTAAACAGTTCTCGTAAACTCAATCAAATAGCTTTTATAGAAGACTTTTTACGCGAAAATGGAGTAGATAAGATTTGGCAAGAAATTCGCGAAAAGTATTTCCCGCGCGAAAATGATGTTATTTTGTTTTTAAAAGATTTCTTTGTTACGAAGTTCAATTATAAAAAATTTAATGCGGAAAGACTTTATGAATCTTTTGTTAATTATTTTGAAACAATGATGCAATATATGCCGGAAGATATTTTGATGAATAAAATGAAACACTCTGCAGCTCTTTATTCAAATATTTTAAATGTTAATATTCCTAATGAAGCAATAAAACAGGCTTTGATTAAAATTAAAATGCATTCAGGAGAAGACACTTATGCATATATTCTGGATGTATATGAAGACTACGTGGAAAACAATATTTCAGAAGCAACATTTGTGGAAATATTGCATACTATTGATGAATACTTGAAAAATCGTCAAGAAACCGGCAAAAATATAGAGTTCAATGAACTTATACAATATTTGAACGCATTTATAACTTGCAAATAGAATGTTATGAATTTTATGTTATAATGTTTTTATTGACGAGGGGATTTATTATGTCAAGTGAAACAAAGAAAAGTAGTGGAAACAAATATTCTTTAAGAACTCCAGAATTTTATAACCGCTGGAGAAAGCTATTTTTATTCCTTGTAACACATGTTTTCTATATGATACGTTTTAAGCTTGTATATAGATTAGAAGTACAAGGTAGAGAGAATATTCCGGAAGACAATAGTTATATTATTGCAGCAAACCATTTATCAACATTAGATCCGCCGTTAGTTTGTTCTGTGATGAAACGTGGGGTTGCATATATGGCAAAGAAAGAACTTTTTGAAAATCCATTTATGCGTTGGTGGCTTGATTGGTTAGGAGCTTTTGCGGTTGATAGAGAAAAACTGGGTGTTTCTACAATAAAAACGGTTATGACAATTAAAAAAACCGGTTGGGTACTGGGTATATTCCCACAAGGTACAAGACAAGAACCGGGAGAAATAAGCAATATCACTAAAGGCTTTGCCTCTCTTGCAAAAAGTACAAAATGCGGGATTTTACCGGTGGGAATTACGGGAACTCAAGAAGTGAAGAGGTTTCCTTTTACTGGTAAGATTGTGGTTAAGATCGGGAAATTAATTCCTTATTCAGATGATGTTGCCGGCATGGTTGATGAATGGGGAAATGCTATAGAAGAACTGACAGGCTTTAAATATAACAAAGAACACGTTAAAGTAGATTTGAAATAGAAACTGGATAGGAAAAAGATGGCTGAAAAAAATTACAATAGACGCACTGAAAAAGATTATAATTTTTTTAGAACTTTATACTATATGGCATTCGTTATTTTTGTCGTTTTGCCTGTTACTAAACTTATGTATAACATTAAAATAGAAGGACGTGAGAATTTACCAAAAAGTTCCAATGTAATTTATGCAGGTAACCATGTATCTTATATAGACCCGCCATTAATTGCTTTAGCAGCCTGGAAAACCATAGCATATATGGCAAAACAAGAATTATTCAAAGATGATGATTGGCTTTTAAAATTTTTAGTTCATTCATTAGGTGCATTTGCTGTAAATAGGGAAAAACCTGAAATAGCAACTTTTAAAACTGTAAAATCAGTATTTAATACAAATTGGTCTTTGGGTATATTTCCACAAGGAAAAATTGTAAAAGAACCTGAAATTAGCAATATTCACAAAGGTTTTATTATGTTTGCAAAAAAATTTAAAGCTGATGTTGTACCTGTTGGTATTTGCGGTTTTGACGGTTATGCTAAAAAATTATTTGAAAAACATGTTACTGTAAAAATCGGAAAACCAATTTCATACACTCTTGATGAAGACGAAATTTTAAGAGAATGGGCGCGTCAAATTTGTGAGTTTACAGGTTTTGAAAATAAAATTGAAGAAAATCTAACAGCTAAAGTTTAATGTTATTGGCTAACTTTACTAAGTTTGTTTTCATTTTTTCAAAATTTATGGTATAATCATTTTAACTAGAGGGGGAATATGAGAACAATAAATTTCGAGGACAAAAAATCAATAAGAGGCGCATTTGGCGAAGAGTTAGCTAAATTAGGTGAAGAAAATCAAGATATCGTAGCGCTTGACGCAGATTTATCAGGTTCTACTCAGACTTCAACTTTTGCAAAAAAGTTTCCTGAGAGATTTTTTGATGTGGGAATTGCAGAACAAGATTTAATGACGACAGCCTTGGGTTTATCATTAGAAGGCAAGATTCCATTTGCTGCAACATTTGCAGTATTTGCAACAGGTCGCGCTTATGACCAAATAAGAAATTCTATTTGCTATCAAAAAGCTAATGTTAAAGTTATTGGCGCTCATGGTGGAATTACTGTAGGAGAAGACGGCGCAAGTCATCAAGCTTTAGAAGATGTCTCTCTTATGCGCGGTTTACCTAATATGACTGTAATCTGCCCCGGAGATTATGTTCAAACTCGCAAAGCTGTTGAATTCGCGTCAAAGCATAATGGCCCTGTTTACATAAGACTTTCAAGAATGAATGTTCCTTGTGTTTATTCAGAAGATGAAGAATTTGATATTAATAAAGCCGTAGTTCTAAAAGAAGGTAAAGATGTAAGTATTTTTGTAACAGGTGATTTATTAGCAGAAGTTCTTAAAGCAAATGATATTCTTGAAAAAAATGGAATTGATGCTGAAATTATCAATGTGCCAGTTATAAAACCTTTAGATTGTGGAGCAATAATAAATAGTGTTAATAAAACAGGATTAGCAGTTACTGTGGAAAATCATTCTATCTTGGGAGGTTTAGGCTCTGCTGTTTGTGAAACATTATCAGAAAAAGCACCTCATCAAGTGTTAAGAATAGGTATTAATGATACTTTTGGTCAAAGCGGTACTCCTAACGAATTATTAAAACATTACGGCTTAGACGCTGAAAGTATAGCAAATAAGGTTATTGAGTTAAAGAAATGATACAATTAAGATCCGTTACTAAAAAATATAAAAATAATTATGCGCTAAAAAATATCAATCTTGATATTTTGTCAGGTGAATTTGTATTTATAACAGGCGCTTCCGGAGCCGGTAAATCTACACTTATAAAAATGCTTTATAAGGAAGAAACTCCTACTACCGGTACTGTTTTAATAGGCGGTATAAATATTGCCAATTTACCTCCTGAAAAAGTGCCAAATTTAAGAAGATGCATGGGTATTGTATTCCAAGATTACAAATTGCTTCAAAACCAAAGTGTTTACGATAATATTGCTTATGTAATCAGAACTTTAGGTATAAGTTCTTCTGAAATCAGAAATCGTGTTACAGGTGCATTAAAGGTTGTAGGGCTTTTGGATAAAGCAAAAGCTAAACCTTCTGAACTTTCAGGCGGTGAACAACAACGTGTAAGTATTGCAAGAGCACTTGTTAATGGGCCTCCACTTTTAATAGCGGATGAACCAACCGGAAATTTAGACCCTAAAAACTCTTTGGAAATTATGCAAATTTTGGAACAAATTAACCAAAGAGGTATTACTGTAATTGTATCTACGCACGATTATACGTTAGTGGATAGATTTAGAAAAAGAGTTTTAACTCTTGAAAAAGGCGAAATAATAAGAGATATTCAGGCAGGTACTTATGGACAATAGCAGACAAGAGTTAAAAAGACAGGTAAAAAAACACATACCGAAAGACTGGCTGTGCGAACTAAGAATAGCCTACAGAATTGTAATGGAAGCGGTTAATGATATAAAAAGAACAGGTATCATAAACCTAGTAATCATTACTACAATGGCTGCTATTTTAACAATTTTCGGCGTGCTATTCAGATTTACGTTATCACTTTCAACTTTTGCAAACGAATTAGGTAACGTTCTTGAAATATCTGTTTACTTAAAAAATGATGCATCTCCTTCTATAGTAAAGGATAGAATTAAGGAAATAGGTCATGTTAAGTCTGTTACATTGAAAACTAAAGAAGAATCTTGGGCTAGCATGAAACAGGAATTAGGTTTGCATGATATAGCTAATCCGCTTCCTAATACATTAAGGGTTAAAGTTGATAAGCCGGATAACATAGCTGAAGTATTCTCTAATATTAAGCCGATTGCTGGCGTTGAGGATTTAGGTTACGCAAAAGAACTTGCTAAGAAGATGCAAATGCTGACAAACGTAGTTAATACATCAATGGTATTTGTTATAATAATTTCGGCAGCACTTACCATTACAATTATTAACAACACCATTCAACTTGTTATTCAATCAAGAAAAGATGAAATCGAAATTATGCGTTTAATGGGAGTAAGCAACTGGTATATTAAAACTCCACTCGTTATGCAGGGTGCATTTTATGGTTTTGTGTCATCTGTGATTGCGGTACTTCCACTAAACTGGATACAAGGTTTATTGATGAATGTGCATAAATTTTTCTTGATTCCTAATCCTGCTTATGCACAAAATATAGTTATTATAACATTATTAATAATTGGTACAGCTTTTGGTGCAAGTGGAAGCTTGTTATCAATAAAAAAACACTTGCAAGTATAAGGTGAATAATTATGGATAAGACTATCGAATTAGTAAATGGCGTAAAAGATATACATGCAATGCCTAGCGTAATCGTTAAGGCATTAAATATAATGAAAAAACCAACAGCTAGTATGAAAGAATTGGGCGATATTGTAATGTTCGACCAATCACTTACTATCAAAATTTTGGCTTTGGTTAACTCTGCTTATTACGGATTTTCGCAACAAATCAGTTCAATCAGTATTGCTCTATCATTATTAGGCATGGTAAAGGTTAAAAACATTATTGTAGCTGTTGCGATGAAACCGATGATGTCAAACCAAGGAGACAAAGAGCTTTGGAAACATTCTATGCGTGTAGCTGCAGGTTGCGAATACTTAGCTAATTTGACAAAAGTAATGGACTCTGACGAAGCTTTTATTGCAGGGTTTGTTCACGATGTAGGTAAGATAGTTTTACACATGAGCAATGATAAAATATACACAAAAGTTACAAATGCAGTAAATGACGGAGCTGACATTCTTGATGCCGAACGTAAATATTTTGATAGCGATCACGTAAAAACAGGCTCTTTGCTTGCAAAAAGATGGCAGTTACCGATTTTGTTAGCTAATATCATTTCTTACCATCATGCTCCATCTTTATCATCTATTCCGGTTCCTTGCAACTTGGTATGCTTAGTTGATAAATTAGTTCAAGATAACTTCAATCCAAGTTCTTTAGACAAAGACTTTATTAAAACATTAGGCATAGATTTTGAAGATATTGAAGATTTAAGAAATGTTATTTTGCAAAAAGCAGAACTTCTTATTTCAGAGCTTTCATAATTTTTTCGAGGTAAGATGCAAAGCCGAATAGTTTTAATATCTGATGATGCAGATTTTTTTGAGTATATTTATCCAAAATTAAATTTGAGAAAAAGCGATGAGCTTTTTAAGTTCAAGTTTGATGAAGTGCCTGAAAAAATCCATCTTTTGTCAGCTTCTGTTTTGATTATAAATAGTGAAAATTCAGCTCAAAAAACGCTAGAACTTTTACGTTTAGTCAGAGGTTTGCCTGCAATTATATTTGGATTTAACGAGAATGAAGAGTTGAGAATTAATGCTTGTAAACTCGGTGCATTAGGATTTTTAACTCCATTTACAAATGATGATGAATTTTGGGCGCTTATTGTTACAGGTTTGAATATTGCTTCTCTACAAATGAAAACACTTCAATATAGAGAAATGTTAGTAAAAAACAATCTCATCCTAAAAAATAATGAAGTTTTTATAGATTATGCAACGATACTTGACGAAGAACTTGAAAAAATCAATACTACTTCAAGAAAAGCTGTTTTGGTTGCGATTTCTCCAAATGATAAATCAAAATTTTTATTGCAGTCAAATCAAATAGAGACAATTATTTTAAATCACGTAAGAAAAAACGATATTTTGATGAATTATGCAACAAACAAATATTTTCTTTTGCTTTTTGATACTGATATTGAGGCAGCAAAAAAACGCTGGGAAATTATTAGAGCAAGTATTCCGGAAAATATTTATGCAGGATTTGCAAACGCATTAGGAAAAGTCCGACAACAATTGATTAATGAGGTTTTAAACAGATTACATGAATCAATTAATTATGCAAAAGATAATAATAAAACCAAGACTACAGAAGTTAAGAATTTTAAAACATACAGACAAGATTTTAATAAAAATCTGGAAAAAATTATAAGTCCTGTATTGTATATGACGCAACAAAAATATAATGCTCAATTATTTGGCATGACAATTGAACAAACAACGGGCGATGGTTTTGGAAGTCTTAAAATACAAGGACGCAATGCAGCTGCAAGTTTTTCAATTACAACAGCAGGATTTTCTAAGATTAATATTGATATATCATACGAAACCTCAAAAAAGATTACTCCGAGACGAATTTCGCTTGAGCCAAAAGAATTTGAAGCCGGATTGTTACAAGATTTATTAGAACATTTTATAGAAGAATTTAGAAAGGAGATTTGTGATGACAATTCTTAATATTGAAGATAGTTTAGTTTTAATCATTGATGTTCAAGAAAAACTTTTGAATGCGGTATTTAATAAAGCATCTCTTGAAAAAAGAGCGGAAATTATAGCAGGAGCAGCTAAGATTTTAGGGATACCTGTAATTGTAACGGAACAATACCCAAAAGGTTTGGGAGCGACTGTTGAAGGACTTAAGAATACATTAGCTGAAGATACTCAATATTTTGAAAAAACAGCGTTTTCGGCACTAGAAAATCAAGAAGTTTTAGATGCATTAAAAAAATCAGGTAAAAAACAAGTTGTGATTTTCGGTATAGAAACTCATATTTGCGTAAGCCAAACAACAAACGCGCTTATCAATGAAGGTTTTGAAGTTTCAGTTATTAGAGATGCTTGCGGAAGTCGTTCAGAACTAGAATATTCTGCAGGAATAAACAGAATGAAAGATAACGGTGCGCACATTTTAACAACAGAAATTGCATTGTTTGAATGGTTAAAAAGCGCAAAACATCCAAACTTTAAAGAAGTACAAATGTTAATAAAATAATTACCAGGCGGTGCGATTTAAAATCGCACCGCTAATTACCCAGTTAGGTAATTTATTATACGAAAGTATTAATGTAGTATAGGTAATGTTAAAATCCAAATAGAAGTGAAAATCTGGCGATGAATGTTCTAAAAGATTTAATTATATTAAATGTGTTTGTAATATCATTAATAGTTCTTATTCAAACAACAAACGATGTTGTGGCATTAATTACTCTGATTATTTCAGTTTCAATTTTTATATTAAAACACATTAAATTGAATATGGTTTTAAAAAGTAAATTAAGTAACAAACTTAAATTTTTTGAAGCACTATTAAATTCATCAACAGACGTTATATTATATCAAGATACTAATTTAAATATCATTGCTTGTAACCAAATACTTTGTAACGTTCATAACAAAACAAGAGAAGAAATTTTAGGTAAGGATTTAAAATATTTATTTAAAGATAATCCTAAAAACTCTGAGATTTGTGCTCTTATGATAGAAAAACTTAAAGAAGTGTTAAAAACACAAGAAACAGTAAAACTTTTCGGAACAGTATATGAAAATGAACCTCATTATTATAACATTTTGATTTCGCCAACTTTTTCAGGAAGTAACAAAATGAATGGCACACTTCTTGTTGCAAGAAATGTTACTGCAGAATATAATGCAAGCAAGCGTGCTATAGAGAAAGAAAGGCAGATGAAATGCATACTGGAAAATGTTCCGATTGATGCATTTATGAAAGATAAAAATGATAAATTTATTATTGGTAGTTCTTCTTTCGAAAAAATCTTAGATTTACAAAAAGATGAAAAAATGCGTCAACTTGTTCTTTCAGACATTTTTCAACAGGAATATTTGGATTTTGTTAAAAAAGAAGAAGCCGAAATCTACAAAAACAAAAAGCCAATTATTACAGAAAGATTGATTGCTTTTCCGAACAAAACATTCTGGGGTAGAGTTTGTAAGGCACCTATTCTTGATGATGATGGTAACGTTGAATACTTAGTTGTCATGTATGAAAATATTGAGGCAGAAAAAGAAATTGAGCGCCAAAAAGAATACTTTATGGAAACTCTGATTCATGATTTAAAAGTTCCTACAATTGCGCAACTTCGAGGATTAGAACTTCTACAAAAAGGAACTTTTGGAATGGTTAACAATGACCAAAAAGAAATCCTAAGCAACATTACTGATTCTTGTCAATATATTTTAACTATGATTTCTATGGTTCTTAATACTTATAGATTTGAAAACGGTAAAAATTCACTTTATTATGAAAAATTTGACTTGGTTGATATCGTTATTCAAAGTTTTGAAGAAATAGCTAAAACAGCTAAAGAAAAAGATATTTCATTTGTTTATCAGGCAGGAGAAGGAGATACAAATCTTGAAGCTGATAAAGAAGAAATAAAAAAAGTTGTTACAAATCTTCTTAGCAATGCCGTTGTCTACTCTAATAGAGGCGAAAAAATTATAGTTCAAATTGAAAATGAAAACAACAGTTTAAAACTTTCTATCACTAGCAAAGGTATAAGTTTATCAAGTCGCGAATGCAGAAATCTTTTTGAGCGTTCTTCAGAGAACAATCCTAAATTTGGTACAGTTGGACATGGTATTGGTTTATATTTATGCAAAAAAATTATTGATATGCATAATGGCAAAATTTTCGCTTCAACTGACGGCAACATGTTAAATACATTTTCATTTATAGTTCCACAATTCAGACCAAAAATTGTTCAAAAGAGTGCTACTCCTTTATATATATAAAATGCTTGCAAATCGGATTTGTTTATAATATTATATACATACGGCGACATGGCCAAGTGGTAAGGCAGAAGCCTGCAAAGCTTTTACCCCCAGTTCGAATCTGGGTGTCGCCTTTTTTATTTAACAAATCAATATAGAGTTGTATGGAAAATATAGAATTAAAACGTTTTTGGGAGCAAGTCAAAGAAGAATTAATTAGTACATTACCCGAAAATGCTCATCCTTGGATTTATCCACTTGAAGTGTCAGGTTTTGATAAAGGCGTTTTAACTGTTGTTACCGGTCAAATGATGGGACGCGATTTGTTGAGGCGCAATCATTATGAGCAGATGAATTCTGCTTTACAAAAAGTATCCGGCGAACAAAATGCGCGTTTTGTTATAATTTATGATGAAAATGCAGCTAAAACTCTAAAAAAAGAAACAGAAAAAATTCAAAAAAAGATTAGTGAAAAAAATCTTAAAGAAGTTGCAATGGAAAATTTAAGCAACATGCAATCTTCTTCAAATCTCAATCTTAAATATAAATTCGAAAATTTTGTTATAGGTGATAACAGTAAATTTGCATACGCAGCTGCAAAAGCTGTTGCAGAACATCCTGCAACAAAATATAATCCGCTATTTATTTACGGGAATTCCGGTTTAGGTAAAACTCATTTGATGCAAGCAATTGGGCATTACACAATATTTAATAATCCAAAATTAAGAGTTAAATATACAAAAACTGACGATTATGTTAATGACTATATCGCGCACAGCCGTAAAATGAACGGTAATGTTGAAAGCATGACCAAATTCAATAGAAAATATACGAATATTGATATTATTTTGATTGATGATATTCAGTTTATTGAATCAAAAATGAAGTCAATGGAAAATTTGCAATACACATTTGATAGCCTTTATAACAAAGGAAAACAAATAGTAATTACTTCAGATAGAGTTCCAAAAGAAATTCCAAAACTTACAGCTGCACTTTGCTCAAGATTTGAAATGGGATTAATGATTGAGCTCACTCCGCCAGATTTGGAGACAAGACTTGAAATTATCAGAAAAATTGCGCGTGATAATGATGTTCAATGCGACGAAAAAGCGTTATTGTATGTTGCTCGTCATTTTTCTAATAATGTAAGAGAATTGGAAGGCGCATTTACAAAGGTCTGTGCTTATTCTGAAATTTCAGGAGAGCCTTTAACATTAGATTTAGCTAAAGAAGTTTTGAAATGCAAAGATGATGATGAAAACATTGATTTTGAAAAAATAGCAGAAGTAACCGCGAACTATTATGGTGTAGAATTAAAAGATATAAAGGGTTCTGCAAGAGGTCAAAACGTTGCTATTGCAAGACACATGTCTATTTTCTTATGTCGAGAAATCACTAACCAAAGTTTCGAAAATATTGCAGAATATTATAATAAAAAACATACTACTATTATGTATGCTTATGAAAAGATTAGAAAAGAAAAGGCTAATCCGGAAATTGCAACTGCCATAAGGGAGATTAAGCAAGCATTAAAAGTAGTTTAGTCTGCTAGGCACTCGCCAATATTTCGACATTGTGATACATTTAAATCATAATGAAATTAGGGATTCAATTATGCTTGATAATATTAAGTGTTTAGTATGTTTAAAATCTATAGATAAATGTATCGCTGAAAATAATTTTGATTTGGCGTTAGAAAAGCTTAATTATTTGATAAGACAAGAATATAAACCTTCTGAAACTTTTTTGAAACGCGGTAGACTTTGTCATAAATTGTTAATGTTGGATGACGCATATTCGGATTTCACGTACGTAATTACTCATTGTGCAAAAAAAGAAGAAGCATATTACGAACGCTTGATGTTGAATTTTGAAATCGCAAATTTTTATGAAGCAATAAAAGATGCTGACAAAATTTTAACTTGGGATGAATCAAATTTTGACGTAAAACGAATTAAGTTTCTTTCTTTTGTTTATTCCGGTGAAATTGACGTTGCAAAACATTTTATAATGGATATTTTTGAGTTTAACAAATATAAAACTATTCAATTTTTGTTTAAAGAAGTTGCACAAACCTTGGCAAATGACGAACTTTCAAAAGCATTAAAATTGCTTGAACTTATTGATTTGATAGATAAAAATAACCCGATTAAGTTATTAAAAGAAGCAACTATTTATGGAATGGCAAACCAAGTTGATAAGCAAAATGAAATTTTGAAAAATATTGATTCAGTATTTCCAAAATACTTTATTTCGCATTTTAGATTTGCAGATATGTACAAAGAAAAAGACTTAATGGAAATTTGTTTTTTACTTGAGTTAAAGATTTTTGATAAACAAAATTTATTTGCGTATCCGTTTTCAATTTTAGAAGGATACAAAAACCATATAGAAGGGCATATTATTGATTCAAAAGAATGTTTTGAACATGCAATAGAGATAAATCCTGATAAACCGGAAGCTTACGTACTGCTTGCCCAAACTCTTCAATTGATGTCCGGATATGATAATCCTGAATACAAAACAGATGCGGAAGAAAATTATAAAATCGCAATGGAGATTTATCGCAGAGAAAATTTGAATGATAAAGCCGATGAAATGCGAAAACAGTTAAAACATCTAAATTCAAGATTGATTTTAAATTAAAAAAAGGAAGAAAATAAAATATTTTATTTTCTTCTTTTTTTTTGCTACAATTAAATTTGAGCTTATGAAAGATTTTTTTAAAAATTTAATTTATAAATTAAAAAATATGAAATTGCTTGATAGATACATCTTAAAGCAAGTTATTGAGATGTTTATAATGGGTGTATTGGTTTTTACATCAATTATTTTTGCATCAGATACTTTTATAACCTTAATTAAACAAATTTCAATGTATGGGATTCCGTTTAGAATTGCATTTCTGATAATTATTTTACACTTACCTGCAGTTTTTGTAATGACGATTCCTATGGGGGTTTTGCTTGCCACCGTTATGACTTTAAACGGGTTAAGCTTGAGTTCTGAAATTACTGTTATGCGTGCTTGTGGTATTGGCTTAAACCGTATTGCAAAACCAATCTTCATATTTGCAATCGTAATGGCTTGCGTAAGTTTTGTTTTAAACGAAACAGTTGTCCCTGTTATGACAAAGCAGTCTACCGACCTAGCTCTTTATGCATTTAGCAAAAAGAATATTCCGGAAGGTAAACACAACTTCACGTTCAAAGAAGTTAAAGAAGGCGGATTATTAAAAAGATTATTTTATGTTGGGGATTGCACAGATAAACAGTTGCATAATATTACAGTGCTGGATGCCTCAAAAGATGGTACCATCCAAATTCTTCAAGCCAGACAAGGTGCAACAACACCGGAAGGTTGGGAATTTCAAAAAGGCGCTATTTACACCGTTACAAATAGTGGCAAAACTTTGGATACAACTCTTTTTGATGATTCTACAATCAAATTTGGCATGGATTTAACAAAAGAAATGAACAGAAATTTGGCTAACGAACATAACTTCGTTCAGCTTTGCCAATACTTAGCTAAACCTGACATTCCGGATAAACACATCTTAAAAATAAGTTTATTTGATAAGATAGCATTACCGTTAACAACAATTGTTTTAGTTCTAATTGGTGTGCCACTCGCAATTACGCCACCTCGTGTAAGATATAACAGAGGCTTCTTATTTAGTATATTGATTATTTTTGCATACTATCTAATTAGAGCTTTGTCTATTTCTTTTGGTGAAGCCGGTTCTTTAGCACCAATATTGGCCGCATTTATGCCAAATATTATTTTATCAATTATTGGCGTAGGATTATATTACAGAAAAGTTTTCACTATTTGCTAGTTTTATGCAAATATACTCATAGTTCGTTCACTGTTATCACTTTTCACTTTTTCAACACCTTTAATCATTTCGTTGATAGCAGATTGTTCAGTTTCTAGGTTTTTCATTCGTTGATCTACTCTTGATTCTTTTTCATTGATAATGCTTTTTTCATATTCATATTGAACCATTGCTTCATTTTGAACATTTGAATCATTTACTGTGAAAATATTATCAACGTTTGAAGCAGCAGCTGAATCATACTCAAAACTTTTCTTACCATCGTCATTTTCTGTAGACTTCATTGTTGTAATATAATATTGATTGTTTTGCAACATTTGGTTTAAATAATCATTGTCTTCAACGCTATCGTTACATTCCCAACCGTTTTCGGCAATTGCAGTAAACAATTGATCGTAAAAAGCAATTTCACTTTCTTGTGAAGATGTTAAAACTTGGTTCTTCGTATTTGTTGCAGCCTTCTGTTCAGCTTGGGCAGTTTCAAGTTCTTTTACAAGAGCTTGGTGTTCTGTATTCCAAGTTTGCCATGTTGAGCTTGTTTTATCTCTTGTAGTATATAGAGTAATTCCAGTATCGCTAGTTTTAGTAGAACCTTTATAAGCACCAATAATTGAATCTAGCATTGTACTTACATCAACACTAAAATTATCCTTATCTTTAGAAAGTCCATAAGGTTTGCTACTAAAATCCATATTTTCAGATGTTAGAGCACCTGTTGTATCATCTTGATATGCTTTACAAGCACTTTGGAATTTTTCATAATCTTCATCTGATAAATAGTTTTTCATATTATTTTGGATACCATTAATCAAGCTTTGAAGATTTTGTGAAGCCGTAGAAGAACTACCTAGTGAAATAGTACCCTTTTGAGAATATAATTTAGCGATATCATTTGCGCTAACAGTGCCAGCATGAGACCAGAATTTTTGAATAGAATCATTAGATGTCGGTTCATTTTGCTTCTTTTCACAAACTTTATCTTGTAAATCATTAACCTTTTGTGTTGCTTCATCTAGAGCATCGCTTGTTACAACAGAATTTGTTAATGCATCAGATGAAATTCCAGTTAAAGCCGCAAGAATTGCAACTCGATTTGATTGATAATCACCGCCGGCTGCTCCATTTGGAGAAATCATTTCAGCATATTTTTCGTATTTAGAGTCTACGACAACTTGGCTGTTTGCATTTGTTATCAAATATGGTTTATTGCCATTTGCAGAACTTGGACGCATTAAGTTTGCATAACTTAAATCAACATAAGTTACACCGGAATTGTTAGACCATTTTAAAGTTTTTGTATTAAGAGCATCTTGATAATTTTTTGAAACTCTTTGCATATCCCTAGAAAGCGATGTTTTTTGCAAAGACAAGTGCTCTAGCTCCCGTCCGATAGTATTTTTTCGGTCGGTAAGCTGCAAAAGTCTAACTTGTGATGCTGCCATTCCCATAATGTACCGCTTTCCTTTATAGTTTTCCCTTGTTCATTATTTATATCGGCACAATTACTCAAAAACTTTAATTTTTAGACAAAATTGTTACAAAAATTTACATTTGAATTTTGGGTGAGTTCAAGAGGCAACTGTAACACTAAATTTAAATCCAGGCTATTGATACATTTATTTTTTCAAAACTCTGTTAGCCAACTCTTTTGCATAATCCATTTTTAATAAAAGGTTTAAGCAGGTATAAAGTCCTAAACATGCAATCATTACAACTACTATTTTTGAGAACTCAAATATGTATTTAGGAAGTTGAATTTTATCATAAGCAACGCATAAAATATAACATGCAACAAATGTTATAACTCCAGCTAATGCCATTTTTGCAAAATTAATAAACAATGTTTTATAATCAAGTCGAACTTTTTTATAAATAAATAATCCTAAGAAAGTTGCGTTAAACAACGTTATAAAGGAAGTTGAAAGTGTAATGCCGGCAATTCCCATATTAAATTTCAAAATTAACAACCAATTTAAAACTGCTTTCAAACCGATTGATGAAATCGCAATAATGAATGGTGTTTTTGAATCGTTAAATGCGTAATAAACTCTTGTTATAGAATCCCTAAACACATAAGGTAATATTGAGAATGACAAGAAGCATAATGCTTCTGAAACCATATAAACGGCATTCGCGTTAAATGCGCCACGCTCAAAAATTAGAGAAATACCGTCTTTTGCTAAAAGTAAAATTAGAATTATCATTGGCATAGCTGCAAAAAACAAAACGCCAACGCCTTTATTGAAGTATTTTTTTACAGATTCTAAATCGCCTTCACCTGCAAGCCTTGAAAAAATCGGGAATAGCGGTACTAAAAATGCAGTTACCAAAATCCCAACAGGGAATTGGAATATTCTGTTTGCAAATACAACAGAAGTCCACGCTCCTTCAACTAGAGTTGATGCAAAAAACATATCAATATAAATACTTATTTGTCCTATTGTTGAACTCAAAATTGCAGGGAAAAGAAGTTCGCAGATATTTTTGAATTGCGGATTGTTTTTGATGTTTAAATTCGGTTTAATTCTGTATCCTATTTGTCTTAATTTAGGAAACTGAACTAATAATTGACATACAGCACCCAACGTTGTTGCAAAAGCCAATGCCATGCCGGATTTATCGTTATGAACAACAGAAATTACGCCAATAACTACAAGGCTCAAAATCATAGGCGACAAATTCGGCAAAATGTATTGCTTGTGGCAAATCAAAAGTCCGTAGTAAATTCCAATAATTCCACCAATTAAAATAATTGGAGACATGATTTTAAAATGAGCAGATGCTAAAGCGACTAATTCCGGAGAACCTGCCGAAATAATTATACCCATTATTTTATCAGCAAAAAAGAAGCCTAAAATTGAACAAATTGCGAAAAATAAGAATGAAACAGTTAAAAACGTGTTATACAATTTATTTACAAACTCATCAGGCTTGGAATCGAAATCAGGAATCAGTTTTGAAAATACTGCAACCGCAGCACTATGAAACGGCCCGCCAACTCCGCCTAAAATAATTATTGCTAATGATGGAATTTGTAATGCGTAAAAATAAGCGTCTGAAACAAGTGTTGCACCATAAAAATTGGCAACAACCATATCTCGCACAAACCCCATAAACTTACTTGCAATAGTTACAAGTGCGATAAGCCATGCAGCTTTCAGCACGCTCGGGGTTTCATCTTTAACCATCTTAACTTCTTTATGTTCCATATTTTTCAACCAATTCTACATATAAAGTTACTGCTCTACCGAGTGTCGGAGGGTAGTAAACAATTGTATTTTCTCCGTCCTCAATGTATCTTGAAATATCTATTCTATAATCTTTTTGGAAAATCGTTTTTGTTACAGGAAATTCCATAGTCCTACCGTTAATTTTTACAGCAATCTTGGCAGCAGTTGAATTTGTAATAACTAACTGCGCTCTACCAATCGGCGCCCAAAAAGTTTCCTTAACTTCCTCTCCGCAAATAGTTTTCGGCATAGTTCCAAGATTTATGCCTGTATAATAATGTCTTAAAATATTATAATAAGGTTGATTCAATTTTGTTGCCATATAACCAGCACCATATTGACTCATTCCGACACCATGCCCGAAGCCTCCGCCAAAAATTGTAATATCCGTTACATTACCGTAATTATCAAGATTTTTTTCAAAAACTATATTTGCGCTAGGTAATGACACTCCGTTTTTTTGAAAAACTCTTCTGATTACAAGTTCTTTTGCGATTCTATAACAACCTTTTGTAGTCATAAGTTCAATTTCGACCGCTTTTCCAGACGCACCGCGCTTCATAACCTTGATGTCTTTAATTTTGCCTAAATCATCCCCCTGTTTAAATGCTGGATGTATAAATCCTGTTTTAGATTGAGCAACCATTGTCGATTTTAAGACATTTTCAAGTTCGCCGACAGCCCATTGTTTTTGCCATCTGTAATATGGTGATTCAATGTCAAAAGAAGGAACTTTATTTTCATAAAACTTCTTTGCATCGTTTTCATCTTCTAAGCTTTTAAACTCTGATTTATCAGGGACTGCAGTTAAATAAGGCTTATTTATAGAAGGAAACATTTTTGTTAACGGATCTGAAAACGCATGCGAATAGCTTTCTGTATAACCTCCGGCGGTTGAACTGTACAATGCCAAAATCGGTTCATTATTATATAAAGCGACAATGCCGTCTGTTTCCATAACCGCGCGCGTTGCTAAATCAGCTTCTGTATTAACGCCGTAATATACTTGGCTTGCTACACTATCAACTACATTAAATTCTTTATAAGCCTGAGTTCTTGGAGTTAAAACATAATTTCTCGCCGCAACTGCCTGTGCTTTCAAAGCTTCAAGACCAAACCTAACCGGCATTTCATTAGGAACTACCCCTTTTAAGTATTCTTGAGTTTCTACAAGATTTACAAGATAAAAACCTTTTCTATCATCTTTTTGAATAACTTCAAATGCGCCGTGATAAAGTGCAGGTTTACCTTTTCTTGTCAAATCTTTGACACCCAAAACTCCTTGTGGGCAAATTATAACAAAATTTCTTAACGTGGCACTGCGTCCATTAATAGTTACATCAAGACCAGTAATGCCGTTTCTTATTATGATATCATTGTTTGCAGAAATCTTAGAAACAACCTTTCTGGTTTCTCTATCACAAATATCGCAATCTGCCGTTCCATATACGGTTATAGTTTGTTTTAATACGTTTTGAAACTTATTATCCGTAAGTCCGACTCTTACGACATCTGTATTTGCAGCAAAAGTCGTATTCACTCCTCCAACTATACTTGCAATTAGCAATAATACTAGAGCAAGCTTTCTTATTTTACTTCCCAAGTTGTACCTTCCTTAGAATCCTTTAGTACAATACCTACTTTATCAAGAGCAACACGTATTTTATCAGCTAAATCCCAATTTTTATCTGCTCTTGCTTGCTTTCTTGTTTCAATTATAGCATCCATTGAGTCATAATTTTCGCCCAACTTTTTGCTTATTTCTTCTAGTTTAGCTTTTAATTCGTCCTCTGATAGAGTAGCTTTAGCAAAAGTAAAACCAAGTGTTTCAGCTAATTTATGCAATAAAGTAAATGCATAAGGAACATCTTTGTTTGCTTTGTTTGTTAAATCAAATAATACAGCTAAAGCTTTTGATGTGTTCAAATCATCGTCCATTGCGTTTACAAATTCTTTGTATTCATCAAATTGAGTTAAATCTAAAGTTTCATCAATCGGAGTTCTTTTTGCGTTTAGCATTCTCTTAACTCCGTTTGCTGCTGCTTGAAGCGCTTCATCAGAGAATTCAACCGGCATGCGGTAATGATTTGTTAAAATAAAAAATCTGATTGTATTTGCGTCATAATTTTTGAGTAAGTCATCAATAGTCAAGAAATTACCTAAAGATTTTGACATTTTTTCTTTGTTAATAGTAACAAACCCGTTATGTAACCAATAGTTTACGAATTTGCAACCATTCGCACATTCTGACTGCGCAATTTCATTCTCGTGATGTGGGAATATTAAATCTGCACCACCTGCGTGTATATCAATAGTTTTGCCTAAATGTTTTCTGCTCATGGCTGAACATTCAATGTGCCACCCGGGACGTCCAACACCCCAAGGCGATTTGTAGCCGAATTTTTCATCCTTTTTCCACAATGCAAAATCAAGCGGATCTTCTTTTTGTTCGCCAACTTCAATTCTTGCACCGCTTTCCAATTGGTCTATCGGTTGCTTAGATAAATATCCGTATTTAGGGAATTTTTTTACTCTAAAATAAACATCGCCGTTTGCTTCATAAGCAAAACCTTTGTTAATCAAATCTTTGTTAATAGCAATCATTTCGCCTAATGTTTTTGTTGCAAAAGGTTCAATATCAGGTTTTAAGTTGTTTAAAGCCTTCATGCTATCGCTAAATTTTTTATACCAATATTGAGAAACTTCTTCAGGAGTCTTACCTTCTTTTTCAGCTTTTTTAAGAATTTTATCATCAACATCCGTAACGTTTCTGCAATAAGTAACGTCATATCCTTTAAACTTAAGATATCTGTATAAAACATCCCAAGTTATGTAACATCTTGCGTGTCCTAAGTGTGCATTGTCATAAACGGTTGGACCGCAAACATACATTTTTACTTTATTTTCTTCAATTGGTTTAAATTCTTCAACTTGATTCGTGTAAGAGTTATGTAATTTCATAAATTTCTCCCTAAATTAGCCTCAGCATATTAATTTTATTACAAAAAAAATAATATTACAGCTACAAAAAAAATAAAAGCTTGCACTTAGCAAGCTTAAATATTTGAGAAAAGAGAGAGAATTTTGGAGAAAATTTATTTCGGCTTATCCGTTCATTAAACGGTCAATTTCGTAAATTTTTAACACAAGAGCTTCTGTTTGCTCTTTTAACCATAATGCGAACATTTTAAGTTCATCTCTAAAACTGTAACATCCTGGCCACATAGCGTACATATTAATTACTCCTTATGTTTTGTATTGCCTACATTTTATATATCGGCATAATTTTTAAAAACTTTAGGGTTTTTAAAAATATTGTTACAATTATTTACAAAACTCATTCAAAATTCACCCTAACCCTCTCCTGTAAGGAGAGGGTTAGGGTGAGGGTATTAAATTATTAGACCAGCTCTTTGTACATATCCAAATACTTTTTAGCGCTTTCCTTCCAACTAAAGTCCGCTTTCATCGCGCTTTGGCGCATTGCATTAAATGTATATTTATCCTTATAAACATTCATTGCGCATAAAATCGCATCTTTCATCGCACTGCCATCATAAGCCCAGAATTTGAATCCGTTTGAGTTATCTAGCGGATAGCCTGTTACAGTATCTTCCAACCCGCCTGTAGCGCGAACTATAGGCAACGAACCAAATCGCATTGCAATAAGTTGAGAAAGTCCGCAAGGTTCAAACTTGGATGGCATCAAGAAGAAATCGCTTCCAGCATAAATCAAGTTCGCCAAATCCGCTCTATAACCCACATAAGATCTAATATTCGGTGTATTATTTGAGAGCCAAATAAACAAGTTCTCGTAAGATTTGTCTCCTGAACCTAAGAAAATAAAATCTGCATCAAGATTGCGCAAATTATTTTCTTCCGCTCTTATTAAATCCAATCCTTTTTGATCAACTAATCTTGAAATTAAAGCAATAAGAGGTCTTTCGGGGTTGTATTCCAAACCAAACGTTTCTAAAATTTTCTTTTTATTTTCTTCCTTGTTTTTTAAAGAATTAACATCATAATTTTTAACTAGCGTTTTGTCTGTTTTTGGATTGAAAACATCATAGTCAATTCCATTAACAATACCCACTAGTTTATCAGTATGACCACGAAGCGTATAATCCATACCTTCGCCGTATTCCGGTGTTAAAATCTCTTTTGCATAATTTGGAGAAACTGCGACAACTTTGTCTGCATAATTAATAGCACCTTTCATCCAATTAACGCGACCATAGTGTTCGCATCCCCATTCGTTGAATACAATATCTTTTCTCATATTGGCAAAATCTAAAATATCTTCAAACCAAACTCCTTGGTAAGCCAAATTATGAATTTCAAAAACATTTTTAGTCTTAGACCAGAATTCATCAAATTTGTAATTGGCTTTTATGTACAAAGGAATCATTGCAGTATGCCAGTCATTTGAATGAATTATATCAGCTCTAAAATTAAGTTGTTTTGCGTATTCTAGTGTTGCAAGAGAAAACGCAATATACCTTTCGTGCTCATAACGTGGGTCAAGCCAACGCGGATAAACTTCTTGAAAACAAGAGAAATACCAATCGTTTTGCACAAAAAACACATTAATATTTGTATTCGGAAGTTTTGTCATGTGGAGTTTGAATTTTTGCGGAGATGAGCCAAAAGTTATCCACATTTCTGAATTCTCTAGCTCTTTAATTCCCCATTTTTCTCTATCAATACAGCCATGTAGCGGAGTAAAAATTGCGATTTCAGCGTCTTTTTCTAAGGCTTTAGGTAAACTTCCAACAACATCAGACAACCCTCCAGCCTTTGAAAATGGTGAAACTTCAGCAGCTGCAAATAATATTTTCATAAAACTCTACTCCTTAATTGTGATATTGCTCTCTTTGATTGAATTATAAAACTCATGCATATTAAAAACAAGTTAGATTTCATATCAAGAAAACTTTACTTGTTCCCATTTATATGCTGTTTCGATACAATCTTTTAAGTCATGGTTTGGATTCCAGCCTAAAACTTCTTTAGCTTTTTTATTATCAGCTACCAAAGTTGCAGGATCTCCGCCACGTCTTGGACAAATTTCTACCGGAATTTTTGTACACTTAACTTCTTCACAAGCGTTAAAAACTTCTTTTACACTATTACCTTCTGTTGTTCCAAGGTTGAAGAAATTTGTAGTTCCGCCATTTTTTAAATATTCTAGTGCCTTAATATGAGCTTGCGCCAAATCTTCTACGTTAATATAATCTCTCACACAAGTTCCGTCTTTTGTGTCATAATCAGTTCCAAACATTTTAAACACTTTATCCCCCTTAGCTTTTAGAACATTCGGGATTAAGTGTGTTTCAGGTTCATGCCATTCTCCTATTCTTGCCTTAGAATCTGCACCGGCAACATTGAAATATCTCAATCTTACTGATTTCAAGCCATAGGCTTTGTCATAATCATCCATAATCGTCTCAACCATTAATTTTGAGTTACCATAAGGATTAATTGGTTTTTGCGGATGTTTTTCGTCAATCGGAGTGTAAACAGGTTCCCCATAAGTTGCTGCGGTTGATGAAAATACAATATTTTTAACTCCAAATTCAAGCATTGCGTTAAGTAAATTCAAAGTTCCATATACATTGTTATAATAATATTTTTGCGGATTTTGTACACTTTCACCGACTTGAGAATACGCGGCAAAATGCACTACTGAATCAATTTTGTTTACCAGAAAAACACCACGAATTTCATCGAGATTTTTTAAGTTACCTTTTACAAACTTCAAGTTTCCGTATTGTTTTAAAGTCTCAATTGTTTCAATATGACCTAATTCAAGGCTGTCAAAAACAATCACATCTTCACCTTTTTCTAAAAGTGCCATTACAAGATGACTTCCTATATATCCTGCTCCTCCGGTAACTAAAATCATACTATTTTCCCTCCGTCAACTTTATATATTATAACATCTTTTAAAAATTCTTCTTCAAACAAAATTGTGTCAACAGACGTAATAATTGTTTGTGTGTCTTTTTCTATTGATTTCAACAGATAATTCTGTCTTACTTCGTCCAACTCAGCCAAAACATCATCTAGCAAAAGAATTGGTGAAAAACCGGTTTTTTCTCTTATAATTTCAAGTTCTGAAAGTTTTAAAGAAAGAACAAGCGTTCTCTGCTGTCCTTGAGATGCAAATTTAGTTGCATCTAAACCGTTTATAGAAAATTGAATATCATCGCGATGTGGCCCAACACAAGCCTGTTTTCTCGCAAATTCTTCTCTTCTGCGTTCTTTGAGTTCATTTTTTAAATATTCACAAATTGATTCAATTTCTGATTCAGGACAAGTATAATTTAAACCAAATTCTTCCGTATCACTAATTATTTTATGCTTTTCAGAAGCAATTTTTTGAATTTCTTTTAGAAATTTTTTGCGCAAAAATATAATATTCGCACCGGTTATAACCAATTGTTCGTTATAAATATCATAAAGAGTTTCATCTACAATTTCATTTTTTAGCAAATTACTCTTCTGGATTCTAATTTTTTCGTACTTAGAAAGTCTTTCATCATACGCCGGATAAATTTGAGAAATAGCTCTATCTAACCAATCACGCCTATCTTGTGGAGTTCCTCTTAATAAAAGTAAGTCTTTTGTTGAAAATAAGACCGTTTTTACAACAGACTTGAAATCTTTTACTCTTGATTTTACTTTGTTTATTTTGAGTTCACGTTTTTTGTCTTTGTCATAAGAAAAATCCAGTTCTATATCTGTATTATTTTTTTCAATTTCGGCACTAATTTCAAACTTTTCTTCACCAAACTTTATCAAATCTGATACAGTCGAAGTTCTAGGACTTTTCAAATCGGATAAAAAATAAATGCTTTCTAAAATATTAGTTTTGCCTTGCGCATTTTTACCGATAATAAGAGTTTTCATACTCTTAAAATCAAGCTCTACACTCCTCAAATTCCTGTAATTTTTTAGCCCTAATTTCCTTATCCTCATAGAATAAGTATAACACACTAATAAGATAATATTTGAGTTTTCAATTAGAACTTATTTATGTTAAATTTATACTATGTTTTATTTTGATGATTTTTACGGAAAGAAAGTTTTAAAAAGTGATTATTTAAAAGAAATTACTGCATTTTTTACAACAAGAGAATCAATTGATTTTACAAAACTAAAAACTGAAAGAGTACTTCAACCAATACAAACTCACAGCGACAATATAGAATTCGTAGATTGTCGTAATGAATATCCTAATACCGACGGATTAATATTAACAAATACCAGCGATGCTATTAAATTAAAATTTGCAGATTGCACTCCCTTAATTTTTTATGATAAAAAACAAAAAATCGCAGCAATATCTCATGCAGGATGGCGTGGAACTGTTGCTAAAATAGGCACAAAAACTTTAATAAAAATGCAATCAAATCCAAAAGACATCATTGCTATAATTGGACCGGCTATCGGAATGTGTTGTTATGAAGTATCTGAAGATGTTTGCAATAAATTACTTGCAACAGTTAATCAAAAAGAAGGTCTATATAAAAATCGCAATGTTGATTTAAAACAAATTAACGCACAACAACTTCGAGAGTTTGGTGTTAAAGAAATAGATATTTGCCCATACTGCACAAGTTGTAACAATGATTTGTTTTATTCATACAGAAAAGAAAACGGAACAGACAAAAGACATTTTGCTGTCGTTAAGTTGTAACAATCTATTTGCTCATTGCTTTTGAAACAATAATATACAAATTAACCAACAAGAATCCTAGTAAAAGCCCTGCTACCACATCTGTCAAGAAATGAACTCCTAGCCACAATCTTGATAAGCAAACCAAGAAAATAAAAATTCCGAACAGAGAAGTTAGGAAATATCTCCAGAAATCTGATTTTGCATAATGTAGAACTAAATAAATTAAAATTCCGTAAAAACACATTGTTGTAGAAGAATGACCAGAAGGAAAACTAAAGCCTGAATAGCACATAATTCCTGGGCGTTCTCTGCATACAAAATCTTTAAAGAAATCCGTTACAACAAATGAAGCTTGAGTAAAGAATATCAAAAGAAAGCACTTCATATATCTTTTTTCTGATATTAAAACGCTACCTGCCGCAATTTGAGGCCACAACATATGATTTGCGCGTCCGAATTCTGATATAACTTGCGCATAAGAAATTGGATAAGGCGAAAGTGCCAAACGAATTGAATGAAGAATATTCATATCAATTTCGCGTAAATTTGGCATATACAAAACCATAAGCGTTAATATTACAAGCACTACAAGCGAAACTATAACATAGTTCCAATTAAGTGCCATTCCGTATTCTTTGTTTTTGCTCATAAAAATCCTCTCAAAGTAATAAGGGAATAGGGCAATAAGGGAATAAGAGGTTTTAAATTTATTTTTCATATTGCGCTAAAACAACGAATTATAAATTAAAAAATATCTAAAATCTCTTATTCCCTCATTACCTTATTCCCCTATTCCCTCATAATATTAAATTCCACAACTCTTAAACTTCACAACCGCATCAACTAATTTTGCAAATAATTTAATTACGATTGGTGTAATTTCGCTTACGCATACTGCAAAAAAGAACAAAGCTGCGACTGCGGCGATTAATTTTTGAATATCAGAGAACATAAATACTTTGTTGTTTCTGAATTCTTCAATACCTTTATATTCGTCTGTAAAAGGTTTTACAGGGAATTTTTCTTCGATTTTTTCAATAACGTTAGCGTACTTAACCTTAATCAAAGTATTATAAGAATCAACATTCATCCACCATAAAGCGCTTACAGAAATTCCGAACAAAGCGAACACCAAAGTTGCGCTGATTTTGTTCAAGAAAACAACATTGCCCGTATAAATCATTGCAAAAATCAAAACAACAACCGCTGTCATATAAAACTTATTCGTTCTAAAGTTTCTATCAATAAAATTCTCTTTTTGTTCGCAATATGTTTTATATTCGTTAAATATTAGCTCTTCTCTGTCCATTTTCTACATCCTTTCATATGTGAAGGGAATAGGGGAATAAGGTAATGAGGGAATAAGTGGTTTTAATTTTACCATTTATATATTACGTTTAATTAACGCGTTTTTATTAATAATATTTCTTAAATCTCTTATTACCTTATTACCTCATTCCCTTACTGTCTAAAATTCGCTTTCCCTTTTCTCCTTAACTTCATTCATCAACGCTTCAAATTCTTTTTCGTCCAAAGTTTCTTTTTCAAGCAAATTGTGAGCGATGTATTCCAACATATCTCTATTTTCGCTCAAAAGATTTTTTGCGTGTTCGTATTGAGCATCAACAATTTTCTTAACTTCTTTATCGATATCAGCAGCAATTTCTTCCGAAAAATCTCTTGTATTGCCAAAATTTCTGCCCATAAAAATATGTTCTTGGTCTTTTCCGTAAGCTAAATTACCCATTTTTTCACTCATACCGTAAGTGGTAACCATACTTCTAGCTAAATTTGAAACTTTTTCTAAATCATTTGATGCGCCTGTTGTAATATTATCCTTACCATAAATCAATTCTTCTGCAACACGTCCGCCAAGAATCATTGCGATTCTATCCAACAGTTGGTTTTTACGCATAGTTAAATGATCTTTTTCAGGTAAAGTCAAAGTAATACCTAATGCCATTCCACGAGGAATAATAGACACTTTATGCAATGGATCACAATCTTTAAGCAATTTCGCAAGAAGTGCGTGTCCAACTTCATGGTAAGCAGTATTTTCTTTTTCTTCGTCAGAGATAATTCTACTTTTCTTTTCAGGACCTGCCATAACTTTATCAATCGCTTCCTCTAAATCAGGCATTTCAATTTCTGACTTATCATGACGTGCGGCAAGAAGCGCTGCTTCGTTCAACAAGTTTGAAAGGTCTGCACCCGTAAACCCCGGAGTACGCTTTGCAAGTGTTTTTAAATCCACTTCTTTTGACAAAGGTTTATTTTTCGCATGAACATTCAAAATTTGTTCTCTACCTAAAACGTCCGGTTTGTTAATAACAATTTGTCTATCAAATCTACCAGGTCTAAGTAGTGCGTTATCCAAAATATCAGGTCTGTTCGTCGCAGCCAAAATAATTATATTAGTATTTTCGTCAAAACCGTCCATCTCAACAAGCAATTGGTTAAGAGTTTGTTCTCTTTCGTCGTGTCCACCGCCCATGCCGGCACCTCTTTGGCGACCAACGGCATCAATTTCATCAATAAACACGATACAAGGTTGATGTTTTTTTGCTTGTTCAAACAAATCTCTAACACGAGAAGCCCCAACACCTACAAACATTTCAACGAAATCAGAACCGCTTATTGAAAAGAACGGAACGCCAGCTTCACCTGCTACAGCTTTTGCCATAAGTGTTTTACCTGTACCCGGAGAACCTACAAGAAGAACTCCTTTAGGAATTTTTGCGCCTAATTTAACATACTTATCTGAATGCTTTAAGAAATCAACAATTTCTTCAAGTTCTTTTCTTTCTTCATCAATACCTGCAACATCTTTAAATGTTGTCTTAACTTTACTATCCATAAGCATTTTGGCTCTGCTTTTTCCAAAAGACATCGCTTGCGCTCCGCCAGCTTGAATAGATTTAATAATTAGCATAATAAAACCTAGAACAAGCAAAATAGTTATAAAAGAAGAACCTAAACCGAAAGCAGAACCTGAATCAGCCTTCTTTGCACTAATTTCAACATTATTATTTTCTAATTTATTTAATACATCTGAATTTTCCGGAAGAACAACTTTATATTGCAATTTTGGAGGTCTTACATCACCATAAATTGGATTTGATGCGCTTTTCTTTGCTTCAGGTTGTTTTACAGGCAAAGCAATTAACATGTCTTTTCCCATATCAACACTTTTTATCTCGTTGTTTTCAACTTTTTGTAAAAAGTTTGTATATGAAAGTTCTTCTGTGCTGGAAGTAGGGCCGGAAAACAACATTGAAATAAATGCTAAAACCATAATCCCAAGAATAACGTACATACCAACTGATTGATTTTTATTCATAGTTCTCCCTCATAATCTAAGTAAACGTATTATAACATGAATTCAACTTTTTTTAAAATATTGAGAATTCTCTGTAAAATTTGTTAATATAAAAGATTACCCACTTTATAAAATTTACAAGCTAAAGAAAACATGCTACAATATATTTGTTAAGAGAGGGTAATATTATGAGATATTTAAAATATATAAAATCTATGATGCTTGTTGCATTGTCAGCAGGTATTTTAACTACAAGCGCTGTTTGTATAGAAAAAGTTTCAGCTCAACCGGCTACGCTTCCGGCAAAGAACTCGACTAAAGTTGAACAATCAGCAACAACTCAGGTTTTCCAAGTAGCACCGCTTACGGTAGTAAATCACCCCTCAAGCTATTTGAACAAGACTGTTTTAATGAAAGCAAAGTTTGATAAATTTTCGACCTTAGGTTTGGATTATAAACCGGCTTTTAAATCTTCTGAGGACTATATTTCTTTTTTAATCAGAAGAGATGATTCCGCTCATGATATTCCGCTATCAGAAATGAAATTATTTTTAAAACGTACTGAAGCAGAGAAATTTATCGATTTAAAAACGGATGACGAAATTGAAATAAAAGGCGTTGTATTTTCAGATGCTCTAGGTGATGCTTGGATTGATGTTAAACAATTGACCGTAACAAAAAAAGCCCCAGAAGATAAGAAAGACGGAGTTAAATAATTATGCCACAAGTTGCAAGCAATGAAAAAGATAAAAATAAAGATAAGCAAATAAAAAAACAGGTATTTTTGACTGTTCATGGACACTTTTACCAACCACCAAGAGAAAATCCTTGGTTAGAAGCTATAGAACAGCAGGATAGTGCACTTCCTTTCCATGATTGGAACGAAAGAATTAATAACGAATGCTACAATCCTAACTCTGTTTCTAAGATTGTAAATTCAAAAAATCAAATTTTGAATGTTGTAAATAACTATGAATACATAAGTTATAACTTTGGTCCAACACTTCTATCTTGGATGGAAGAATTTGCGCCTTTGGCTTATGAACGCGTAATTAAAGCGGATATTAATTCTCGTCGAGCACACAACGGGCATGGTAACGCAATGGCACAAGTTTATAACCATATTATTATGCCTTTAGCTAACGAAAGAGATAAACAAACTCAAGTAAAATGGGGAATTAAAGATTTTGAATATCGTTTTGGCAGAAAACCTGAAGGAATTTGGTTAGCTGAAACAGCTTGTGATGATGACACATTAAGAGTATTGGTAGAAAATGGAATCAAGTTTACAGTTCTTTCACCATATCAAGCACAAAGAATCAGAAAAGAAGGCGAAAAGACTTGGCAAGACGTAAGTTGGGGAAATATTGATCCTGCACGTTCTTACAGATATTACATCAAATCCGCACCGGGTAAGTTCATTGATTTGTTCTTCTACGACGGCGCAATTTCTCGTTCTGTAGCGTTTGATGAACTTTTAACCGACGGTAACAAGTTTGTAAACAGATTAAAAGATGGTATTTCTGATTTAAGAAATTATCCTCAACTTGTAAATATTGCAACTGATGGTGAAAGTTATGGCCACCATACTAAATTTGGTGATATGGCATTAGCTTACGCTATGAAATTGAGAGTAAAAGATGCCGGATTTACTGTAACTAATTACGCAGAATATTTAGAAAAATACAGAAGCAATTGGGAAGTTGAAATTAAACCTGTTTCTTCTTGGAGTTGTTCTCATGGTGTTGGCAGATGGTCAGATGACTGTGGTTGTTCAACAGGCGGTCATCCGGGTTGGAACCAAAAATGGAGAAAACCGCTAAGAGCTGCACTAGATTTTCTTAGAGATGAAATGACAGTCTTATATCATAAACAAGGTAAAAAATTCTTTAAAGATCCTCAAGAAGCGCGTGAAAATTATATTTCCGTAATTATGGACAGAAGCGATATTAGTGTTAAGAATTACCAAGAAGAATATTTCTTAGAAGATTTAACTGACGAACAAAAAGTTAAAGCTATGGAGCTTTTGGAAATTCAAAGACAAGCAATGCTTATGTATACAAGTTGCGGTTGGTTTTTCTCTGAAATTTCAGGTATTGAAACCGTTCAAATTATGAAATACGCTGCAAGAGTTATGCAACTTGCAAAATCTTTTATGAAAAAGGATTTAGAAACTCCTTTCTTGGAAATTTTGAATGAAGCCAAGAGTAACATTCCTGAATTTGGTACAGGTAAAGACGTTTACGAAAAATTTGTAAAACCTTCAATCGTAACCTCTAAACAAATTGTAAGCCTTTGGGCAATTTCATCTTTGTATACTGATATTGAGGATGAAGAAAATGTTTATTGCTACAAGATTGATAAACATTCTTATAAGAGCGTTACAAAAGGTAATTCAAAGCTTGTAATCGGGCATATTGAAGTCGAATCGAAAGTAACTTTGGAAAAATCAAATATGATTTTCGCCCTTCTTCAATTCTCAGGCGGCGATTTCCATTGTGCAATCAAGGAATATTCTGACGATTTTGAAACAATACAAAAAGAGCTTGTTAGAACTTACTTAGTTTCACCGTTAACGGAAATTATTAGAACTATTGATAATTATTTCGGCAAAGAATACTTTACACTTAAAGACATCTTTATTGAAGAAAGACGTAAGATTTTGCAAACAATGCTTAAAGGCAAGTTGCAAATCTTTGCTAATACTTATGAGTCAATGTATGACGAAGGCAAAGGTTCTATTTATCAAATGCAGACATTGGGCTTGGATATTCCTAAAGAGTTCAAAATTTCTGCTCAATATGTTTTGACAAAGCAATTTAATGAATTGTTTATTGAATCTCGCGGATTTTTGGATGCAGATATTATTCAACAAGCATCTGATTTAAACTTTGAAGCTAAAAGAATTGGTATTGAAATTGATAAAGCACCAACGTCAAAGATTTTCAGTAAAAAGATTGCTCAGAACATAAACAGATTGTCTTATGCGCTTGATTTACAACAAGTTGATGCAACGCTTGATTTATTGGATTGTATCGCAAAACTTGAGATTAAAGTTGATATTGCTGAAGCTCAAAGCTATTATTTCTCAAAAATAGTTGCGAATTTGGAAGAAATAATTCAAAAAATTAGTTGCCAAGCTGACAGAGATTTAATTGTAATGCTGTTTGAGATTGGTGAAGATTTGAATATTAATATGGACTATTATAGGCAAATGTTCAATCGAGCATTGGTTGCAAGTAAAGAATAATAAAAGTACAAATTTAATTATACAAAATAAGAGGATGACTTTTGGTCATCCTCAAAATTTTTAGTTCCCATTTTCCATTATAAATTTAAGAATTTTCATCATCGCTCAAATAACGATAATCCAGCATACTTCCTTCATACTCTGTTAAATCATCACCATAATACAATGACATATTGTTAATAACTCTATTTGTATCGGCGATTTTTTGTTTTTGAATATCAGAATTTACACCATAAGCACTAATTTCTTGATTAGTTACTTTGCCGTCATGATTTGCATCTATATCATCAAAGTGGTTTAAAACAGTTTCTTGTAGAGAAGTGCTCATGCCGGATGATGCACCTAAAGACATAATTTGTTCTCTGGTAAGACCTTGCGTAGCCATATTATTCATTAAAGTTTGAATTTCATCCGCAGATATTGTACCATCGCCATTTTTATCAACACTATTAAAATTTGAACTCAAATATGATGCAAATGTAGATCCATAAGCGGTATTTGTTACATTAGTATTAGTAAGTGCCTTGTTGATATTTTCCAGCGTAAGCCCATCGCTATACTGACTTGATAGCAAAGAAAAAGAATTTGTTAAGCCGGAATTAATGCCGGAAAACAATGAAGATCCGTCTAGTCGTTTGCTCATAATATATCTCCTTGTGTTTAGTTATAATTACTCTTATTTTAGTTTAATGTTTTTTTATAATAAGTCAATCATACAAAAATATGGATTTTTTGAAATTATAGAAGAAAAGTATGAGTTTACAATTCTTAACAAAACTCAACTAAAAAGGCAATTTTTTATGAGCGAATAACTTTATATATATAAGGTTAGAATTTTAAGTAGGTAAGGTTATGGTATCTCCAATCAATTCACTAATGAATATGGAATATATGCTATACGGCGGAGCTTCCGGCGTAAATCCTAATTGCCCAAGCTTTTCAAATGGTTATATGGCAAACAATACCGCTTGGAATTATCAAACACCTTTTGGTTATAACAACCAATCAATTTGGAACAATTGGAACAATCAATCAGCTCAACCAACAATACAAAATACAACTAGCACAAGTGATGTATTTAATTCACAAGCTCAACAACAAGCTTCATTTGGCGCAAGCTCAAAAGATATAAAAACTCTTGAAAACTATTATTTGAAAGGAATGGAACCAACAGAATCATTATTAGGTGCTGCTAGTGGTGGTGCAGCTTTTGCATTGGTTAATAATATGAGATTTATTGCTCACCCATTCGCTTCTTTAAGTTCATTAGGTGCAACTGAAAAAATGTTTGCAGGTGTAAAAAAAGAGGGAAGTGCATTATATAAACTTTGGAAAAATCCAGAAACTCATAAGATAATGACAGATGCTTATCATAAAATGCACAAGTTGGAAGGTGCTTCAAAATGGCGTTTCGCTCCATTATTTAAAAAGAGATTAGACCCAGCTATTTATAAAGACTTAAGCCATAAAATGGAAATGGCGTTGTTGTCTGGAAATAAACAACAAATTGCGGAAGCAACAGAAAGAATTAGATTAGCAACCGGCGTAAAAACAGGTTCAGTTGGCAAGTTCTTCAATAAAGTTTCGTCTTATGTAACAGGTGGAAAAGTTACAACAATAGCTGACAGATTAGCAAATAATACCGCAATAAGAGAAGCTGCAAAGAAAAATATCGCAGAAAAAGGCGCTTTAAGCTATGGCGAAGCAATTAAAAAAGGCTTCAAATCTCAAGGAGTTAAAGGTGGTGCATTCTTCGCAGCTATGGAATTCATAATGGATTTCGGTAAAATCAGATCAGCATTTTCTAAAGACAGCACAACAGGTGTTAAACAATTGGGTCAAACATCTGTTAAAGCAGCAGGTTCAATAATCGGTTGGACAGTTGGTGAAGCAGTTGGTGCAGCAGCAGGTGCTAAGTTAGGTGCTTCACTTGGAACAGTAGTTTGTCCTGGCTTAGGTACTGCAATCGGAGCTGTAGCAGGTTTAATTGGTGGTTCAATCGGTACTTGGGCAATGGGTAAATTGACTCACAAAATTGTAGGTGAAGATGTTGGTTCTAAAGTTGAAGTTCAAAATATGAAAAAGACAGCTCAAGGTCAACAACAATTACTTCAATTGACTTTGTCTCAAGCACAAGAAGATAAAAAGAACAACAAACTTGATCCAAAAGTAGCACAAGCATTGAACAATGTATATCAAGCTTATGCTTAATAAAAAGATTACTTATTAACTAACCTTATAAAAACTTAAACTTATCTCCCCTTTCGTGATAAAATCAATACGAAAGGGTTTTTATTATGAGAAGTGATAATATAAAAAAAGGTATTGCTAGAACTCCGCACAGAAGTCTTTTGATGGCAACTGGAGTTTCAAAGAAGAATATGGAATCTCCTTTTATAGGAATTGCAAGTTCGTTTTCTGACTTAGTTCCGGGACACATTGGAATGCGAGATTTAGAGCGTCAGATTGAAAAAGGCATTCACTCTAATGGCGGTCAAGCATTTATTTTTGGAGTGCCGGCGGTTTGCGACGGAATCGCAATGGGACATTCCGGCATGCAATATTCACTTCCTTCAAGAGATTTAATCGCTGATTGTGTGGAAACGGTTGCGAATGCGCATCAATTAGACGGGTTAGTATTGCTTTCAAATTGTGATAAAATTACTCCGGGGATGCTTATAGCAGCTGCAAGGATAAATATTCCTACAATCATTGTAACAGCCGGTCCAATGCTTGATGGAGAAAGCCGTTGTGAAAAATTAACAATGATTAAAGGTGCGTTTGAAGCTATCGGCAAATACCGAAATGGAGAAATTACAGAAGAGCGTTTATTGGAATTAGAAGAAGCGTCTTGTCCTTCTGCAGGCGCTTGCCAAGGTTTGTATACAGCTAATACAATGGCTTGTTTAACAGAGGTTTTAGGAATGAGCCTTCCTTATTGCGCAACAACTGCGGCAGTTTCTTCTCAAAAACGCAGAATTGCATTTGAAAGTGGAATGCAAATTGTTGATTGGGTTAGAAAAGATATCAAGCCTTTAGATATCATTACAAGAGATAGCTTGAGAAATATGATTATTGCGGATTTAGGAATGGGGGGTTCTACAAATTCGTTCTTACATATTTTGGCGTTGGCTAATGCGGCAGGATTGGGTGAAGTTAATAATACCCTCTCCCCTCTCCAAGGAGAGGGAGTTGAATGTGCTCAATCAACTCAAGAGGTTATTCCCTCATCACGGGAGGGGGCTTATCAAGAAACCTCTCAAACAGTTTCACTTAAAGACTTTGATGAGCTTTCTCACAAAATCCACCAATTTGTTAAACTTGAACCTTCTTCAAACATAACAATGACCGCTTTTCATCAAGCCGGTGGAATTCCTGCGGTAGTTGATGAGCTTATAAAAAGTGTTCCTGAATTTAAAGCTACAAGAGAATTTGCAGGAGTTTATTCTGATAAATCAATTATTCATCCTTATTCAGAACCGTTTACAACAAAACCGGGACTTGGAATTTTACGAGGAAATATTGCGCCTGAAGGTTCTGTAATTAAGATTTCTGCGGTTGATGAAAGTTGTTACGAATTTGAAGGTGTAGCAAAAACTTTTGATTCAGAAGAAGAAGCAATGAACGCATTGGAAAACGATTTAATTAAAGAAGGCGATGTAATTGTTATCCGCTATGAAGGCCCTAAAGGTGGCCCCGGCATGCGCGAAATGCTTGCGCCAACTTCTCTTCTTGTGGGAAAAGGTTTAGGTACAAAAGCTGCATTGATTACGGACGGACGTTTTTCCGGCGGAACACGCGGGATTTGTGTAGGTCATATTTGTCCGGAAGCTGCTAATGGCGGTGTAATAGCTTTGATTAAAAACGGCGATAAAATTAAAATTGATATAAATAATAGAACATTAGATTTGCTTGTGTCTGAAAAAGAATTAGAAGAACGCAAGAAAAATCTAAAACCATTTATAACAAAAGCAAAAGGCTATTTGGGCAAATATTCAAGAACAGTGCAAGATGCAAGCCATGGGGCAATAGTTTAAAACTATTTTCCGGCTTTATATTTTTCAGCAGTTTCTTTGATGTAATAAAATAAACTCATCAACGTATCAAACATTTCTTCAAAAGTCATGTTACGGTTACTTACCAGCAAAATTGATTTGCCGTCTTCGCAAGTTTTAGGTGCAACTGTAAACTTGATTTTTCTTGCAATATCTTTGTCCAGACCTTGTTTAATTATATTCCATTCATAAGGCGTAAACGGTGAATATACGCGGATATCATCACCGGCTTCTCTAATTATTGTAATTCCGCATTCTGTAGCTATTAATCTCAATTTGATTAATTTAATCAGATTTTCTACTTCATCTGGAATTCTTGAGAAACGGTCTTTCCATTCAGATACAATATAATCAAGCTCGATTTCATTTTTAACATCAGAAAGTCGCTTGTATTCAATCATTTTTTGTTCACCAGAACCCACCCATTCATCAGGAATATAAGCGGTAATATTAATATCAACAATTGTTGGTTTGTTAGCTTTTATAGCTTCGCCTTTAAGTTCGTTCACTGTTTCTTCAAGCAATTGGCAATACGTATCAAAACCAACGTTAACCATGTGTCCGTGCTGTTTTGTACCCAAAATATTACCGACACCACGAATTTCAACGTCGCGCATAGCAATTCTGTATCCACTTCCGAGCGTTGTGAATTCTTTTATTGCTTTTAACCTTTCGGAGGCTTCGTGCGAAAGTTCTTTGCTTTTCTTGTAGAAACAATAACAATATGCTTGCTTATCACTTCTTCCAACACGTCCTCTAAGTTGATAAAGCTGTGCTAATCCAAGTTTATCGGCTTCATGAATAATCATTGTATTAGCATTCGGAATATCTATACCGTTTTCGATAATTGTTGTACAAAGCAAAATGTCGTAATCGTGGTTGTCAAAACCGATAATCACATCTTCAAGTTGTTTTTCGCTCAATTGTCCATGTCCGATAGCTATGCGAGCATTTGGCACAAGTTTTTGAAGTTCAAGTTTAAATTCTTCAATTGTTTCAACTCTGTTATATAGATAAAATACTTGTCCATCTCTATCAAGTTCATTTACAATTGCGTTTTTAACGGTTTGTTCATTGTATTCGCCCACAAAAGTTTTGATTGGCAAACGGTTTTGAGGCGGAGTATTAATTACGGAAATATCTTTAATGCCTGATAACGACATATAAAGCGTTCTCGGAATCGGAGTTGCTGACATTGAAATAATATCAATATTTTCCCTGAATTCTTTTAATTTTTCTTTGTGTCTTACGCCAAAACGATGTTCTTCATCAATTACAAGCAAGCCCAAATCTTTAAATATAACTTTATCTTGTAATAAACTGTGAGTTGCAATAACCACATCACATTTTCCTGTCGCAAGATTTTTAAGTGTTTCGTGGCGTTCTTTTGGGCTTCTGAAACGGCAAAGAAGCTCTACATCAATTCCGAAAGGCTTAAAACGTTCTGAAATAGTTTGAAAATGCTGTAGTGCAAGAACCGTTGTCGGAACAATTACCGCAACTTGCTTTAAGGAAGTAACAGCTTTAAACATCGCGCGCATAGCAACTTCTGTTTTACCAAAACCTACATCTCCGCAAACAAGTCTGTCCATTGGATTAGGGCTTTCCATGTCAGCTTTAATTTGATTAATAGATTTCAATTGGTCAGGAGTTTCGATGTATTCAAACGTATCCTCCATTTCCAATTGCAAAGGTGAATCAGGCGCAAATTCAATTCCGGTTTTCATTTTACGTCTTGCGTATAACCTTAATAAATCGTAAGCTATAGCTTCAACTTCCTTTTTAACCTTAGTTTTTGTATTTTCCCAATCACTTCCGCCCATGCGTGAAAGTTTAGGTTTAATCTGACCTGAACCTCGATAACGACAAAGCATGTTGATTTGCTCAGCAGGAATATGCAATTTATCTTTATTAGCGTATTCAATTGTCAAATAATCTTTGAGTTGACCGTCAAATTCCTGTTTTGTCAGTCCTTTATAAACGCCTACACCGTGAATAGAGTGGACAACATATTCACCTTCTTTGATATCATTAATATTTTCAATGTATTCGGCTTTTTCCTTGTAGTGGCGTTTACGATTTGACGGAATATCCTTTTGACGTTTGTTAAAAAGTTCTCTATCAGTAAGTAGAAGTATTTTTCCGTCCCTTAGTTCTGTGCCTTGAGAAGTAATATTTCTAATATAATTAATATCAAAAATATCGTATTCTGCTAAAACATCCTTAACGCGTTCTTGAAAATCCGTCGCAATAGTTATTTGATATCCTTTGTGTTCTTGGATAAATTTTGCAACCGCTAGCATATCCGCGTCAAAAATCTGAACATTTCTTGCGTCAATATCAATAACTTCGTTATTTTCATCGGACAAAAAATTGTTTAAATAAATTTTTTGCATGCCGGCTGTTTTCTTAATAATTTCTTCCCACGTGAAATGATTTATTTCCTTTAATGCGTAGATTTGATTAGTTTTTAAAGCTTCATTATAAGAATTTATAAAATTATCATCTATTTGTTGATACTTTGCTGAAACTTCCGCATATTCATCAAATACAATAATATAATCTTTGAAATAGTCCAAAATATTAACTAAATCAGAATTAAAATATGATTGATAAACGTTTATACCTTCAAAATAACCTTCATTTTCAAATTGTTCTTTAAGCTCTTTTGGGAATTCATTTGGCGGATTATCAGGTAAAACAAATTTATAAAGCGGTCTAATACTAACGGGTTCAGTTATTTTTTTGATTGATTTTTGTGTTTCATTATTAAAAAATCTTATATCAACAATTTCATCACCCCAAAACTCAAGCCTAATAGGATTTTCTTCCAGCGAATAAATATCTGCAATATCTCCTCTAATACTGAATTCGCCAATATCAGAAACCATAGTAGAGCGTTTATAACCCAATTTAATCAAGCGATTAAGTAAGTCTGTTTGAGAAATACTGTCGCCAATTTTTAAAGAAAATGAATTTTCATCAAAAAACTTTTCAGAAGGGAACTTTTCCAAAAGTGTTTTGACAGGCGTAAAAACAAGGTTTGGTTTAGCTTCCAAAGTATCAATCTGCTTTGCATAATCATAAAGATTTCCGACAACAACTTCGTAAGGCGAAATATTTTGATATGGTATAGTTTCAGCTTCTCTTTCAAATAGTCGTTCTAAATCAGCAGAATATTTTAGTGCTGCTTGTTCGGTTGAAGTTACAAAAAGAACTTTTTTGTCCGATAATTTGCAGATATAATCAAGCAAAAGAAGACGGCTAAACGTTGTTAAACCTGTCAAAGTAAAGCTTTTTTCTTTTCTTATATTTCTAATAAATTTGTCAAAAAATGATGCATTCTCAAGTTTCATATTGGTCAAATTACTTTTTTATTATTGCGACACTTTCAACATGATATGTATGTGGAAACATATCAAACGGTTGTATATATTCTACCTTGCAACCATTAGCAATCAGATATTTTAAATCTCTAGCTAAAGTTGCAGGATTGCAGCTTACATAAATAATCGTGCCTTTAGTCAATTTCATTGCATAATCCAAACTGACTTCCGTACACCCTTTCCTTGGAGGATCAAGAACCGTTACATCAAATTTTCTGCCTTTTGTATTTAATTCTTTTTCGAAAAACTTTGACGCATCCATATTATGTAATTCTACATTTTTAATCCCGTTTTCTTTGATTATTTTATCCGCTAAAACTACAGACTCTTTAACTTCTTCAACACTTACTGCTTTTCTTGCTATATCAGATAAGCAAATTCCAAAGGCGGTAATTCCTGCGTATGCGTCTAATATCAAAGGTGAATCAAAATTCGTTTTTACATAATCCTTTACATAATTAAAAATATTATTCGCCGTTGCAGGATTTACCTGAAAGAAAGTTTTTGCGCCAACTTTAAAGATTTTATTGCATAATTTTTCTTCAATAAATTCTTCGCCTTCTAAAATTTCAGTATTTTCACCTAAAATCAAATTTGTTTTTTTAGAATTAAAATTAACTCCAACACCAACAATATTCGGAAGTTCTGTATAAATTCGGTTTGCAAGTTTCTTTAATTTGTCAAACGTTTTAGTCGAATTTACAACCAAAACAACCAAGCTTTTTTGATTGTATTCAGATGTTCTGATAACAATATGCCTTAAATCGCCTAAATGTTTCTTTTCGTTGTAGCCGGAAATTCCGCATTCTTGCGCTGCATCACGAATAAAATCAACAATTTTATCGCAATAAGCCGGTTGAATTGGACAATATTTAATATTTACAAGCTCGTGAGATGCCGGCTTATAATACCCTGCCAAAATCCTCTTAGAATTTTTTGTTTCTGAAACAGGATACTGAATTTTATGTCTGTATTCACGATTTTTAGGGCTTGCAATAGTCGGACGAATATCAATTTCAGTTCCGCAAATAGAATGAATCGCATCTTCTACAATTTGTTTTTTGATTTCAAGTTGATAATCATAATCCACAAATTGTAACTGACAAGCGCCGCAAACTTTTTGCATAGGACAAAACGGTTCTATACGGTATGGAGAAGGCTCAATTACTTCAACAACTTTTGCGTTTGCATAATTTTTATTCTTTTTGCCGAGTCTGATTTTAACCTTATCTTTTGGGCAAGCACCTTCTACAAAAATCACATACCCATCAACTTTTGCAATTCCAAAACCTAAATTTGAAACTTTTTCAATATCTACGATGAGTTCTTGCGGAATATCTTTTTTATTTATTGTTTGCATGGCTTAATCACTTGAATATTACGAGTTTCTGAAAGTTCCTGACGTGCTTCATGAATAATGTCTTTGTATTCATCAGACAGACTCAAACCGTTACAAAGTCTATCAATAAAGCCATTATTAACTTTTACTGCTTTTTCTAAAGCACCAACATCTTCTAAAACATCTTTAATATCGGCCAAATTGTAGCCAAAAGATTGTTTTGATTGGTAAATCATCATCTCGCCGGTTTCAGCAACTAGCGGTTCACCGCCAAGTTCAAAATACAATTTGAATACAGATTTTAAATCTTGCAATTCTGATTGCATCGTAGCTATACTTTGTTGAATTCTTAAGTATCTATCAAATAAATAATCGACGTTTTGAAGTTGTTTTTTCTGCCAATCAAGTCTTTGCAAATACAATTTCTTAAGCTTCGGATAAGCTAATGCTAAGCCCATTGTATCAGCCATTGCTCTATGATGATTGTTTAATTCTACATTAAATCTTTTTGTCAAAGCTTCAAGACCATGAGATTCCAAATCTGGTGCAATTTCTTTGAACATAACTTGTGAATCAATCCTTGGATTTTCCAATTTTTCGCCGAAAACTCTTAATTTTGCTTCATTTAAAAATGAATAATCAAAAATTACGTTATGAGCAACAATCGGATAATCACCAATAAACTCTAAAATTTTTGGTAACACTTCTTCTTCACTAGGCGCATCTTCAACCATATCTTGTGTAATTCCATGTACTGCAATACTTGATTTTCGGATATGTTGATGCGGATTGATTAAAGTTTGGAATTCATCCTTGATTTTTCCATTTTCTAATCTTACAGCTGCAAATTCAATAATTCTTTCTCTAGTGTAATCAAGACCTGTTGTTTCAGTATCTAAAACTATTTCTATTTCTTTTTTTCTCGGCATTTTAAATCCCTTTTAGTTTCTCCCTAACAGTATAATAGCATGAAAATATTATATATGGTAATATAGATTTGTTAAAGGACGGAGAAATTTAATAAAACCTTCTCCAAGTAAAATGAACAAAGGGGAGGAATATAAAATGCAATTACTTGACGTACTTTAACGCATTCCCTCCCTTGGAGGAGGGTTAGGGAGAGGGTTTTATTAACTAAAGAGAGGTAAAGAGAGGTAAATCATGGTTCAAGAAATTAATACAGATTTGTTTGATACGGAAGTCTTAAATCACGAAGGAGTTACTGTAGTAGATTTTTTTGCAAACTGGTGCGGACCTTGCAGAAAATTAGGCCCAATTTTAGAAGAAGTTGAACGCGATATTGAAGGTAGCGTAAAATTTACTAAAATTGATACAGACGAAAATATCGAAGCAGCAAAAAAATACCAAGTGAGCGGTCTTCCTACACTTTTAGTATTTAAAGACGGTGAAGTGGTTGAACGCATGGTTGGTTTAATGCCAAAAAGCACAATTATTACAAACATTGAAAAGCATTTATAATTTAGCCTATATAGTTCATAACTTCTTTATGCATAATTGAGTTCATGTCTTTTGCAGCTATTTTTGTTTCTGATTGAGTTGCATGATTTTCTATAAACTTAAGAGCTTTACCTAAAAATGAAAACATCGGTAAAATATTATCATTATCTAATGGCAAGTGCTCGCCATTCAGCATAAATGTTACTTGTGGCTTAATTGTATAATCATCTACTGCTATCTTAGCCAAGTCAAAAATCATGGTATCCTCCGGATTAAATCTCGGAAAATATTTCCATGCTGTTCTTGGTCCTGTTTTGTCTAATGCTTGATAAAAATCTTTAAAATGACTTCCCAATTCATCATTAGTTAAATTAGCACTCAATCTATATGCTTTCATTTTTAGCATGCCACTTCTGCTAGAACCATTTACTGTGGTTATTGCCACATTTTGTAAACCTTTAAAATTAATATTATCCATACTCATTAAAAACCCGTAAAAATATTTTTTGCTAGCAAAAAATCCTCAAGTTTACACTCGAGGATTTTTGTTACATTTCGCAATCGTTTCTAATATTTATAAATCACCTTAAAGCCGTTATCTACAACAGAAGCCCCGCAATAAACACCACCGCGTTTTACAGCAGTTTCATCACAAGTTCCATTCTCTCCATCCCAAAGATTTCCCATCAGATCAATTCCTGCTTGATCATAAATATTCTTTTTTATATAACCTCCATCAGGATATACAGCCCCACTATCATCAATATAAAAACGAAACTCATCTTTACCAGTTCTATTAGGTTTATTTTCAAAACCATTTATATCAAACCAAAGACTTGCAACATTACCCAAATAAGAACCGGCGCTATGACTTGAATCTCTGTTATAGTGCTTTAATACCATAGCACTACCATCAGCAAATTTATAAATTTTAGATGTAGAATCCATGTCACCATTTAAAAGAGAACCATCTGCTTTAGACAAACCGTCATAATTTGACGGTTTTGGAGTAAATGAATCTATTTTTTTTGTATCCTTAACACCTTTCACATACTTAGAAAGCTCTGTGAGATAAGTATCAACATCACCATTTGTTACCGCTGTTAAAGAATCAGCTTCATTATCTGCTGTAATATGCTGATGCGCATTTTCCAAAGTACTGATAAATTTACTTAAAGCCGGACCAACTTTTGCTTTTTGAGCAGAATTGTTTAATGCCGGTGCGGCCAATGCTGCAACTACGCCGATAATTCCAAGAGTAATAAGCACTTCTGCTAAAGTAAAACCTTTTTTCATCTCAAACCTTTCTATAATTTATAAATATAAAGCTCAATACCTATAATATAACATATTTAAAAGATATTGTGAAGTGTAAGACTAATGTAACAGTTATATTTTATAATTTGTAAATTTTTGTAAACAAACCTCTTGAAAAATTGTACTTTATACCCTTATTAACTTGACGATACTTTTTGATGTAGTACGATTAATTAACATGCTGTATATGGGATAATTATGTCCGAAATAAAAGTAGATAAAAAGTAAATTTTTATATAGTAATCACTAGAATAGATGAGGTGAATTAATGTCGACAGAATATGCAAAAAGAGTAACGCCAATGGGTATTCCTAATACACGTTTGGACGATTTACCGGATTTAATTGACGTGCAAAAAAAATCATTTGAATGGTTTTTAAAAGAGGGCTTAAAAGAAGAATTATTAGCATTCTCTCCTGTAAAAGATTATACAGGCAGATTAGAATTGCACTTCCTACCTAACTACACGTTCGATAATGCAAAATACACAGTTGAAGAAGCTCGTATTCATGACGCAACTTATGCTAAACAGCTTCGTGTAATGGTTAGACTTGTAAACCGTGATAGCGGTGAAATTAAAGAACAAGAAGTTTACATCGGTGATATACCTACAATGACTGACAAAGGTACTTTCATTGTTAACGGTGCAGAACGTGTTATCGTTTCTCAAATCGTTCGTTCTCCTGGTGTTTATTTCAAGAGAGAAATTTCTCCAACAGGTAAAAGACTTTATAACGCAACTATGATTCCTAACAGAGGGGCATGGTTGAAGATTGAAACAGATTCTAACGATATTATTTACGTTAAGATTGACAAAAACAGAAAAATCTTGGCTACAACATTACTTAAAGCAATGGGTATCACTGTTTCTGAAATGGAATCTTTGTTCACTCACTTTGAATTCTTGAAGAAAACATTGGATAAAGATACAACTGAAACAACTGATGACGCTTTAATTGATTTGTACAAAAAATTAAGACCTGGAGACCCTGCTTCTGCTCAAGGCGGACGTCAAATCTTAGAATCAAGATTCTTTGATGATAAGAAATACGATATTGGTCGTGTAGGTCGTTATAAATTAAACAAAAAATTAAACTTGAACATTCCTAAGAACCAAAGAACATTGACAGTTCAAGATATCGTTGCTTCAATCGAATACTTAATCAACTTAACTTACGATGAAGGTTCATTGGATGATATCGACCACTTAGGAAACAGAAGAATTCGTTCAGTTGGCGAACTTCTTCAAAACCAATTCAGAGTAGGTTTATCAAGAATCGAAAGAATCGTTAAAGAAAGAATGACT